>NZ_WSFT01000029.1 GCF_016820655.1 Anaeromonas frigoriresistens | reverse complement strand
AGTTGAACCATTAGGAATTACTTTCTCACCACTTTTTCTTTTCCATATATAATTCATAGCTTTTATAGCTACATCCCCCATTAATAAATAGACTTGAATATTTGGAAAATAACTTATTTCTTTTTCAAGAATCTTTGAACAATTTTTTATAGTTTTAGCTGATATCCTATATTGAAGTTTAGGGCATTTTACAGCAGTTGTTAAATATACTCCTAATTCTTCTAGTTCATTTAATCTGTTAACTTCTACACCCGCATCTTTAAAAGCCTGAATAGTAGTTTTCATATAGTCAGATTTATCGGATGAATAAAAGTAATCTTTCTTTTTATCTGGTGGTACTTCAGATATCATCAAAATCTTTATTTTTTCCTTTTTTATATTTTTCGTAGGTACTAAAAACCCACTTTCATTTATATCACTACACGAAAGATGGTCACAGTTTATACACTCGTTAATATTCACTTGCTTTTCCTCCTTTGCTTACTCATTAAACCAACTGCAAAAATTTCACATAACAATATCTTCCCGAACCAATATTTCGTCATTTATACTTATATATAGGTGTTCCCGAATCCTAGTTCGGTAATATCTGCTTATTTCTGTTATTTATCTCCCCCTTTCAATAACCTATCTAATGGACTTTCTATTTTATTTAGATTGGTTTTACTTACATGAGTATATATTTCTGCTGTTTTTGAGCTTTTATGTCCTAATAATTCTTGAATATACCTTAGATCGGTTCCTCCTTCCAATAAATGTGTTGCGAAGGAATGTCTCAATGTGTGAACTGAAGCTTCCTTATTTATATTGGCTTTTTTCCAGGCATTTTTAAATACTTTTTGTACTGATCTTTCAGTTAGAAATGTTCCCTCTTTCCCTCCAGGAAATAACCAATCTTTTGGTTTTTCTATACTTGCATACTTTCTTAGCATATCTAATGAAACTTGAGATAATATTGTATATCTATCCTTTCTCCCTTTACCTTGCTTAACGTGTATAAGCATTCGTTTACTATCTATATCATCTATTTTTAGCCTTACTACCTCTCCTATTCTAAGTCCTGGAGAATAAATCAAATAAAGTATAGCTTTATGCTTATAATTTGAAACTGCATTCAGAATCTCTAAAACCTCTTCTTCAGATAGTACATTTGGTAATTTCTTCTCCTTCTTAGGTCTTGGTAGCTCATACACTACGTTACCTTTCTTTAATACGTATTTGTATACAAATTTAATTGAACTAATAGCTTGATTCACATAGGAATGACTGCAATCACAATTGTTTAATAGGTAGTACATATATATTTCTATATCCTGCTTATTCAATTCAGTTTCTTTTTTATCTACATAGTCTAAAAATCTTTTAATATGTCCTATATATGTTCTTTTTGTTTTATAAGTAAATCCCTTTAATGTTAATTGTTTGTTCATTTCATTTATAACTTTTTCTCTGTCAAAATTAGATAAATCATCAAAATTTATTATAGTGAATTTAAATATATTGCTCCAATTAATATCATAATCTCTTAATACATCCATTAGCTTTGTTTTACTTTTAGCATCATTTGGTATAATCCAATATCTCTTTTTTGATTCCCATCTACGCCCATGGATTTTTCTAATTCTTTTTATTATTTCAGGATCATAATCAAATATAATAACTATATCAACTTTGTTTAATTCTTTTATATTTATCCCATGACATCATCTCACTTTATTAATTGAATATTCTATATATAATTCTCTATTTATTATGATAATTCCTTTTATTATTTTCTTTTTTTCCCAAATTTTTATATAAAACAAAGTGTTTTCCTAATAAAAGTATTTAAAAGATAAGATACTTCTGTCATATCAAAAAAAACTCGGTAAGAACTATCTCTTAAAAACACCTACTTTTCAACCTCCCATTTTTTTCAAGCAAATAAAGTCTTCCTGAAATATCAAATTTTCATTTCCTGTATTTTACAATTATTATTCAATCTATGCAAAAAAAGTCGGTAAGAAGAGAGGCAGGGTTAAGAGTGAAATATAAGGAGTAAATACAAGTATTAAATAAAAAAACTAGAGGGATGCATGTAGAAAAAAAGACTGAGAGAATTTTTTCAATCCTTCCCTCAATCCTTCTATTTTCAATAATTTCAACCTCATTTTTATAATTCCTTCATATCCTTTCTCTCTTTAATACATTTTCTTTTCAATTTAAAAATATAGGTTATCTTTGCCTGAAGTAACAATAAAAAAAGCAGGAGAGTTATTTACTTTTTCTTCCACTTTTCTTACCAAGTTTATTTTCTTCTGAATAAGTTTTTTTTCGACAGTAAGTGTTTTTTTTCGTTCGACAACTTCACTTTATTCAGTATGACATGTATCTAGGTTTGTTTCTAAATAAAACTCTTCTTTTTTTCAAAAAAAGAAGAACCATTTTATATGGCTCTCCTTCATCTCATTTCTTTTTTTCGACAACATATTTCCCCGGAAATATTACTATTCTACAGTAACTGATTTTGCAAGGTTTCTTGGTTTATCCACATCCGCACCTCTTAAAGTTGCTACATGATATGCTAAAATTTGTAGAGGTACCACACTTAGTATTGGTGATAAATCATCTGATATATCTGGGATATACATTACATGGTCTGATGATTTTGATATCTCAGTGTTTTTAGCTTTTGCTAAGGAGATTATTTTTGCTCCCCTTGCATTTACTTCTTTTATATTACTTACTGTTTTATCATATAGTCTATCTTGAGTAGCTAATGCTATAACAGGAGTGCCATCTTCTATTAATGCTATTGTTCCATGCTTAAGCTCTCCTGCTGCCATTGCTTCTGAATGAATATATGATATTTCCTTAAGTTTTAATGATCCTTCTCTTGCCACATCATAGTCTATTCCTCTACCGATATAGAATATATGCTCAGCCTTTGTTATTACTTTTGCTACATCCTTAATTGACTCATCCATTTTTAAGATTTCTTCTATTTGTGCTGGAGTAGCTCTAAGTTCTTCTATTAACTCATTAAACTTCTCTTTTGAGATTGTTCCTTTTTTATTTGCCATATCTAGAGCTATTAGTGCTAAAGACACTAATTGAGTAGTGTATGCTTTAGTTGATGCTACTGCTATCTCAGGTCCAGCCCAAGTATAGAATACATCATCAGCTTCTCTTGAGATTGTACTTCCTACTACATTTGTAACTGCTAGTGTTCTTGCTCCTCTTTCTTTAGCCATTCTTAATGCAGCTAGAGTATCAGCTGTTTCTCCTGATTGACTTACTACTATCATTAGAGATTTTTCATCTATAAATGGATCGTTATATCTAAATTCTGAACCTACTTCAGCTATTACTGGTACATTTACATACTTTTGAATCAAGCTTTTTCCTAATAGTCCTGCATGGTAAGCTGTACCACAGGCTATTATATATACTTGGTTGAATCTCTCTAAATCTTCTTTTGTAAGAGATATATCATCTAATTTAATTTCATTGTGTCTATTTAATCTTGGAGATAGTGTATCTTTTACTGCTTTAGGCTGTTCATATATCTCCTTTAACATAAAGTGATCATATCCACCTTTTTCTGCTGCTTCTACATCCCAGTTAACTGTATATACTTCTTTTTCAACTGGAGTTCCATCTGTTTTCATTAGAGTGATGTCATTTTCTTTTACTATTGCCATCTCTCCATCTTCCATTATAAATATTTTTCTTGTATATTTTAATACTGCTGGTATATCTGATGCTATAAAATTCTCATCTTCACCTATACCAATAATTAATGGGCTATCTTTTCTTACAGCTATTAACTTATCAGGGTTTTCTTTGTTTATTACTCCTAGAGCATAAGCTCCTTCTAAGTCCTTAACTGCCTTTTGTACAGCATCTATTAGATCTCCTTCATAATACATATCTACTAGATGAGCTACTACCTCAGTATCAGTTTCAGAAAGAAATTTGTACCCATTCATTATTAATCTTTCTTTTATCTCTATATAGTTCTCTATGATACCATTATGAACTACTGCTATATTTCCAGAATTATTAGCATGAGGATGACTATTCACATCAGATGGTTCTCCATGAGTTGCCCATCTTGTATGACCTATACCAATATTCCCTTTAACTGGTACTTTCTCTAAATTTTCTTGTAGTACCGCAAGTCTTCCTTTATATTTTCTTACATCTAAATTATCATTTTCTAATATTGCTACACCTGCAGAGTCATATCCTCTATATTCTAGTTTAGATAAACCCTCTACTAATATATTCGATGCTTGCTGTTTTCCTATATATCCTACTATTCCACACATTTTTACATTCCTCACTTTCAATTTCATTCATTCATTCATAAATTAATTTTCACATGACAAATAGACCCACTTACATAGTGAGTTTTTCTCCACCTGATAGGCTTTGTACAGATAATTACTTATCTGTTTTGTCCCATCTTTCTGGGTGGTGGCTCACCCCGAGGCATCCGCCGATTAATTCGATAAACCTCGTCCTCGTCTGCATAAGTAGACCGCTCCTACTTTATGCCCTGGCGCTTTTGTAACTTATTTAATTTTCTCTTCTTCTCTATATACGCATCACCCCTTTCAAAAATTTTCTAAGGAGGATTAAATCCTCCCTATTATTTTAATCTTTCTTCTATTAGTTCAGCTAATTTTTCAGCTATTGTTTGTATTTCTTCTTTATCTTTCCCTTCAATCATAACTCTTACTAAAGGTTCTGTTCCTGATGGTCTTATTAATACTCTTCCTTCACCATGGAATCTTTTTTCTAAATTGTCTATCTCAGCTTTAATGATTGCATCTTCTAAATAACTATTCTTCTTTGCATTATCTATTTTAGCATTTACTAGTACCTGGGGTAAAGATGTCATTATTCCAGATAACTCTGATAATGATTTCTTATTTTCTTTTACTACTGCTGCTAATTGAAGGGCTGTTAACAGTCCATCCCCAGTAGTATTGTGATCTAAGAATATTATATGCCCAGATTGCTCTCCACCTAGTTTATAGTTATGCTTAACCATTTCTTCTAATACATATCTGTCTCCAACTTTTGTCTTTATAAGACTCATATCTCTTTCTTCTAGGCAAATATCAAGTCCTAGGTTACTCATAACTGTTCCTACTATAGTATTATTCGTAAGTAACCCTTTATTCTTAAGGTATTCCCCACATATAGCCATTATATGATCTCCATCAACAATTTGACCCTTTTCATCCACAGCTATAAGTCTATCTGCATCTCCATCAAAGGCAAATCCCATATCTGCACCAATTTCATTTACTAGCTTTTGAACTTCTTCTGGCTTTGTTGATCCACATTCTACGTTTATATTAGTACCATCAGGATCATTATGTATTACATATACATCTGCTCCTAATTCTTCTAATAGTATTGGTGCTGCCATATAGGCTGCTCCATTCCCACAGTCTATCGCTATCTTTAACCCATCAAATTTAATATTTAATGTAGTCTTTAAAAATTCAGTATAGTCATTTAAAGCATCTACTATCAACTTTTTCCTTCCCACATCTTCTCCTGTAGGGAATACTGGAATATCTTCTCCATTTAAGATATAGCTTTCAATTTCATTTTCTATTTCATCGCTCAATTTATATCCTTCAGAATTAAAAAATTTAATACCATTATATTCAACTGGGTTATGAGATGCTGATATCATTACTCCTGCATCTGCATTATATTTTCTAGTTAAATGTGCTACTGCTGGTGTAGGTAGCACTCCTACTGATAATACATCTACTCCTGCTGAGCATATACCAGATATAAGGGCTGCCTCAAGCATGTCCCCAGATATTCTAGTATCCATACCTACTACTATTTTAGGTCGATTTTTTCCTTTTGTTAATAGATATCCACCTATTCTTCCAAGTTTATATGCTAATTCTACTGTTAAGTCTTTATTTGCTATTCCTCTTACTCCATCAGTTCCAAATAATTGTCCCATTTGTTAACCCTCCCGAAAGTCAGTTACCTTACTATAATACCACAGTCCTAAATTATACTCAAGCTTAGATTATAACAGAACTATAGCGATTTTTGTCGAATCTTGTAGTATGATAAGATTTATTGTTTATATCATAAACTTTTAATACACTTATTATGTCAATTATAGCATATTTATATATAATACTATCATTATTTCACTTTAGCAACCTATTTTTAGTTTTACCCATATAATATTAAAATAAAAATTCATCCTTAAAATATGAATTAAAAGTATGTGCTCTTTCGCTGATAGAAGAAACTAAGGGATTCACATAAAACCAAATTCAATTTTTAGTAAAATTTATTAAATTACCTTTCTTAGATAATAAAAAATATAAAAAGCGAGATTCTTTCGAATCTCGCTACTAAAATTCTATATTTCTAAAGCCGCGTCCTTTGACTTCTTTACTATCACTTATATTAATAAAAGCATCTTCATCTATACCTTTAACTATTTCTTTTAATTTTCCCACTTGAGTTGATGTAACGGTACAATATATTACTTTCTTATTATCACGAGTATATGCTCCTTCTCCTTTTAAGAAAGTAGCTCCTCTGCCTAATTGTTCAAATATCTCTTTTGCTACTTCATCAGGCTTATTTGATATTAGCATCACTGATTGATTTGTATCTAATCCAGCTTGCACTTTATCTAATATCTTGTATGCTATATATAGTCCCATCAACGTGTACATAGCTGGTCTTATCCCAAATAATACTGAAGATATTCCAACTACCACTATATTAACTCCCATTAAAGCTGAGCCAATATTCATATTTAACTTCTTTTTAAGTATAGCTGCTATAATGTCCATTCCTCCCTGGGAGGCTTTATTTCTAAACATCATACCCATACCTATACCATTTAATACACCACCAAAAACTGATTCTAATAATAAATCATTTACTTGTATATAGCTTCCAATTCCTTCTGTAAAATTTAGTAATAGAGACATAGCAAACATTGATATAAAGCTGTAAAAAACAAAATCTCTATCAACTATTTTAAAACCAACTGCAAATATAGGTATATTGATTAAAAAAATCAATAATCCTGTCGGTAATCCTGTTAAATAATGTGCCATTATTGCTATACCACTAGCTCCTCCACTTAGTAATTGATTTGGTATAAAGAAACCATTAATAGCTATTGCACATAATAGACCTCCTACCAATATCGAAACCAACCTTATCGAGTGGGGCAAATCCTGTGAGTCAGATTTTGACTTTTCTTTAAGATTTGCTTTCTTTGCAAGTTGCACTTATACGACCCCTTTTCTTATTCTAGGTTCTAACCTATTTTTCACTTTAATTATAACTAGCTAATATATATATTGCAATCTATATTTCAAAGTATTTTATTAAGAAAAAGTAATATATCTGACTATTTTAAATACGGCATTTTTACTTATTTTATTATTCATACTTATGCTTTAAAGAGTAAATACGTGTAATAATATGAAGGTAATTTATTAACACTTTCATTTTTATAATTTTCAAAATTGTAGATAAATTCATATATTTGTACACAAATATAATATTATGTAAAAAGATTGAATACATAAGGAAAGCCTCGAGTATTAACTCGAGGCTTAATTAATCAACTGATTATTTTTTATTATTTAACTGCTTCTGCACCTTTTTCTAAAGCATTTTTATTTAGTGGTATTAAATGAGCCTTTGATTCACCAAATACTTTCTTAAATGCTTCTATTATTGATTCAACTCCTACCGCTTTAGTTAATTCTAAATATGCTCCTAACATAACCATATTAGCTGCTTTAGCATTTCCTAATTCCACAGCTATTTCATTTGCAGGTATATAGTATACATTAACGTCATCTCTGTTAGCTTTTCTATCAATAAGAGAGCTGTTTATTAATAAATTACCATTAGCTTCTATATCATCTTCAAATTTATCTAATGATGGTCTATTCATTACTATAGCTGCTGTAGCTTCTGTAACTATAGGAGAACCTATAAGATTATCAGAAACCATAACATTACAATTCGCAGTACCTCCACGCATTTCTGGACCATAAGAAGGTAACCATGAAACATTCTTGTTTTCAATCATTCCAGCATAAGTTAAAAGCTGTCCCATAGACATAACTCCCTGTCCACCGAATCCCGCCATTATAACTCTTTCTTGCATATTATTTTACCTCCTCAGGTGTACATATATTTCCTAATGGATAGTACGGAATCATATTTTCTTCTAACCACTTAAGTGATTCTACTGGTGTTAATCCCCAGTTTGTTGGACAAGTTGATAATACCTCAACTATACCAAATCCTTCTCCACTTAACTGTAACTCAAAAGCTTTCTTTATAGCTTTCTTAGTCTTTCTTACTGCTGCTGCATTGTGAACAGAAACTCTCTCCACAAACTTAGCTCCATCAAGAGTTGCAAGCATTTCAGATACTCTCATAGGCATACCTGCATGAGAAACATCTCTACCATATGGAGAAGTTGTAGCTTTTTGTCCTTCCAATGTTGTAGGTGCCATCTGTCCACCAGTCATTCCATATATAGCATTATTTACGAAAATAGTAGTTATTTTTTCTCCTCTTGCTGCTGCATGAATTATTTCTGCTGCACCTATAGAAGCAAGGTCTCCAT
This sequence comes from Anaeromonas frigoriresistens, assembly GCF_016820655.1. Lineage (GTDB taxonomy): Bacteria > Bacillota > Clostridia > Tissierellales > SIT17 > Anaeromonas > Anaeromonas frigoriresistens. Next base: position 93,430 of record NZ_WSFT01000029.1, on the reverse strand, counting down.
CTCCCTGATAAGTAAATACTACTTTATCTGGATGAACTCTCTTGATTCCTGTAGCAACTGCTGGTGCTCTACCATGAGCTGCTTCATGCATATCACAGTTGAAATAATCATATGCAAATACTGAACATCCTACTGGAGCAACTCCTATAGTTTCTCCTAATACATCAAGCTCTTCTAGTACTTCTGCAACCAATCTATGAATAACACCATGGGTACATCCTGGACAATAATGGAAGGGCTTATCTGTTAATCCGTTTGTTCTTTCAAATACCTTTGCCATTATTTTACACCCCCTGCAATCTTTTTAATTTCGTCAACTATAGCATCTGGAGTTGGAACCATTCCTCCGGTTCTTCCATAGAAATGAACAGGTTTTCTTCCGTTTAATGCTATCTTAACGTCATCTATCATTTGACCAGTACTCATCTCTACTGTAAGTACTCCTTTAGTCTTATCTGTGATTTCATCAAATGCTTTATCTGGGAATGGCCATAAAGTTATAGGTCTAATAAGTCCTACCTTCATTCCTTCCTCTTCACATTTAGCTATAGCATTTTTAGCTATTCTTGAAGTAGTACCATAAGCTACTACTACAACATCAGCATCTTCTACGTTATAGTTCTCATATCTTACTTCTTTTTCTTTTATTTCATCATATTTTCTCTCAAGCTTTAATACATGATCTTCAAGCTCTTGTGGATCTATAAATAATGAGTTGATTATATTTGGCTTTCTTTTACCTTTTGTACCATCTGTTGCCCATGTTTTAGGCTCAAGAGGTCTTTTCTTAGGCTCTTTGAACTCTATAGGCTCCATCATTTGACCAATCATACCGTCACCTACTACCATAACAGGCATTCTATATTGTTCAGCCACATCAAAAGATTCCATAACTAAGTCTACTGTTTCTTGAATAGTAGCAGGAGCATAAACTACGTGTCTATAATCTCCGTTTCCGCCACCTCTTGTTGATTGATAATAGTCAGATTGTGCAGGTTGGATACCACCTAGTCCAGGGCCTCCTCTAACTATATTAACGATAACACATGGAAGCTCAGCTCCAGCAATATAAGATATTCCTTCTTGCTTTAATGCAATACCAGGACTTGAAGAAGATGTCATAACTCTTGCTCCAGCTCCAGCTGCTCCATATACCATATTTATTGCAGCTACTTCACTCTCTGCTTGTAAGAATATTCCTCCTATATTAGGAAGCTCTCTTGCCATATACTCTGGTAATTCATTTTGTGGTGTTATTGGGTAGCCAAAGAAGTAGTTACATCCTGCTTTAATAGCAGCTGCTCCTATGGCTTCATTTCCCTTCATCAATACTTTAGCCATTAAATACCCCTCCTATTATTTCTCTATTATTCTCTCAACTTCAATTACAGTATCAGGACAAATCGTTGCACAATTTGCACATCCAATACATTTATCCATATCAGATACAGTAGCAGGATGATATCCTTTTACGTTTATCTTATCTTTATTCATAACAACAATATTTACAGGACAAACAGTTGTACATAACTCACAACCTTTACATCTATCCTCTCTAAAAGTAACAGTACCTTTTGCCTTTGCCATTAATAACCCTCCCTCATATAATTAATGCTTTTTATTTTAAGCTGAAATACAGCTTATTAACTCATCCAATCTTCTCTCATGTACATCTTAATAGGGAAAATCTCTCCATCTAAATCTTCTGGTAATTCCTTTGCAACACTTTCTATACAAGATATATATTTAATCGGAATATTTAATTCCTCTGATACTTCTTTACAGAGTTCCTGACCCCTTAATACATCCTCTACAGTAGTACTTTTAAGCAAATGAGTATTATTGATAAGGCCAGTAATCTTTGCTCTAGATTGGAACTCAATACTTCTAAGATAATCAATAGTCTTTTGCTTTGTTTGAGTTTCAGGTCTATTTGCATTTATAACAAAAAACATATCATATTTATCTTCTTTAAAATAGCTATGATATCTACCTAAAGCTCTAGCACCTACTGGATCTCCTCCTACATCTAAAACAGCTTCAAAGCTCTCATCCTGTAAAGGAGTTAACACTTCTCCTGAAATAGCTGGTAAATCAGAACCTGAACCTTTTATAGAGCTACCAATCACTCTAATACCTAGGTTTGTTAACACTTCTTCCTTTTCTCTACTTCTGAAATAAGGATTTACTACATCTAAGTCAGCTATGGCTACTTTATTATTATCTTTTGCTAATTTAATTGCATAATTTACAGCAAATTCAGTTTTTCCACTTCCATAGTGCCCTGTTATTACTCTTATCCTCTTGTCATTTAACATATAACCATCCTTTAAGAGTTTATTTGTATTCTTGTGCTTGTTCTTCTCCTCTTAGTACTCTAAGTCCACCTTGAGCTAAAGCAATAAGTTCATCTTCTCCTGGATAAACAAATACTTTTCCGATGAAGTCAACTCTCTCTGTAATCCAAGAAATGAATTCTTTATCATAAGCTATACCACCAGTGATTATTATTCCATCTACCTTACCTTTTAATACTGCAGCACAAGCTCCTATCTCTTTTGCTACTTGATATGCCATAGCCTTATATACTAATTCAGCTTTTTCATTTCCTTCAGCTGCCATACCTGAAACTTCTCTTGCATCATTTGTTTCAAGATATGCTACTAAACCACCATTTCCTTTTATCATTTTCTTTATATCATTTAGTGTGTATTTTCCAGAGAAACAAAGTTTAGCTAAATCTCCTGTTGGTACTCCTCCTGCTCTTTCTGGTGAAAAAGGTCCATCTCCATCTAAAGCATTATTAACATCTATTACTTTACCTTCTTTATGTGCTCCTACAGATATCCCTCCACCAAGGTGAGCTACTATAACGTTTAATTCATCATAGGATTTCCCAAGCTCCTCAGCTGCTCTTCTTGCTACAGCTTTTTGATTTAATGCGTGGAATATACTTTTTCTTTCTAATTCAGGCATTCCGGATATTCTTGCCACATCATTCATTTCATCCACTACTACTGGATCAACTATAAATGCTGGAATATTTAATTGAGATGCTATCTCTTCAGCTATGATTCCACCAAGGTTTGATGCATGCTCTCCTAATACTCCTACTTTTAAATCATTAACCATTTGCTCATTAACACTATATGTTCCTCCAGCTATAGGCTTTAGAAGTCCACCTCTACCTACTACTGCGCTTAACTTCGTTATATTTATTCCTTTATTATTTAATGTTTCAAGGATTATATTTTTTCTAAATTCATATTGATCATAGATCATTTCATATCCTTTTAATTCCTCTGTTGAATGTCTTAATGTCTCTTCTAATACTACTTTCTCATTATCATAAATTGCTATTTTTGTGGATGTGGATCCTGGGTTTATTACTAATAATCTATATGGGTTAGTCATTTTTCTTGCTCCTCTCTAATTTTTTGATGCCATTAATACTCCAAGAGCTATAGAGTTTAATTTTGCTGCATCACTGTCTGCTCTTGATGTTAATACTACTGGTGCTTTTGCTCCAACTATTACTCCTGCATTTTCAGCTCCTGCTAAAAATACTAAAGCCTTATACAATACATTACCTGCTTCAATATCAGGCATTAATAGTATATCTGCATCCCCAGCTACAGGATGGTCAATTCCTTTATGCTTTGCTGCTTCTTTAGATACTGCATTATCTAGGGCAAATGGACCTTTAACCATGCAACCAGTGATTTCACCATTTTCATTCATTTCAGTAAGACTAGCTGCATCTACTGTATCTGGCATCTTAGGGTTAACCTTTTCTTTAGCACATATAACTGCAACCTTTGGCTCTTCAATATCTAAAGAATGAGCTACAAAAGTAGCATTTTCTAAGATTTCCTTTTTAGCATCTAGTGAAGGTGCTATATTCATAGCAGCATCTGTTACTAAAAGTACTTTTTCATAGGTAGGCATATCAAATACTGCCACATGACTTAATACTTTGCCAGTTTTAAGTCCCACTTCATCATTTAATACTGCTTTAAGAATTATAGAAGTGTCTACTAAACCCTTCATCACCATATGAGCTTTTCCTATACTTACAAGTTCAACAGCTTTTAAAGATGCTTCTTTATTATCCTTAACATCAACTATTTCAAATTTATCCACATCAAGATCAATAGTTTTTGCTATTTTTACTATTTCTTCTTTATCTCCTACTAAGATAGCATCTGCTACTTCTCTTTCTTTAGCTTCTTTTACAGCAAGAAGTACCTCTTTATCCTGAGCCACTGCAACTGAAACAGTCTTCGGACCTTTTTTCTTTGCTAAATTTAATATATCATCAAAATTTCTAATCATTAATATTCACCTCTTCTTCATATACTTTTGCTTTCTCTTTTCCTTCTAACACTCTAAGAGCGCCTTCGTTTAATGCTTCTAATTCATCCTCTCCTGGATAAACCTCCACAGGAGCAATAAAATCTATCATATCCTTCACATAAGAGGTAAGCATATTTGAATAAGCTACCCCACCAGTAAGGATGATATAATCAACTTTTCCTTTTAATACTGCAGCCATCTTACCTATCTCTTTTCCTATCTGATAAGCCATAGCATTAAATATTAATTGAGCTTTTTTATCTCCTGAATTAATTCTATCTACTACTTCTTTAGCATTATTTGTACCTAAGTAACCAACTAATCCAGCTTTTCCTCTTAATTTCTTCTTTATATCACTTAATGTATATTCACCTGAGAAACAGAGTTTAGCTAAATCTCCTACTGGTACTTCTCCTGCTCTTTCTGGAGAGAAGGGTCCCATTTCATTAGCATTATTTACATCAGTAATTCTTCCTTTTTCAATTGAAGCTACCGATATTCCTCCACCTAGATGAGCTACTATTAAATTTAATGAACTATAATCTTTATCTATTTCTTCAGCTAATCTATGAGATACAGCTCTTATGTTTAAAGCATGTAATAAAGACTTTCTTGGAATCTCAGGAATTCCAGAGATTCTTGCTATGTCTTCAAATTCATCTACAGCAACAGGGTCTACGATATAAGATGGAATATTAACCCTATCTCCTAAACCTTTTGCTATCAAACCACCAAGATTTGATGCATGTTCACCTTGTATACCTATTTTTAAATCTTCGACCATTTTATCAGTTATCTCATAGGTTCCTGCTGGCATTGGCCTTAATAGTCCTCCACGACCTACTACAGCTTTAAATTTATCTAACTTCATATTTTCTTTTTCTAATACATCCTGAATCAAGTCCATTCTGTATTCATACTGATCTGTAATCTTTTCAAACTTTTCTAATTCATCTGTATTATGTTCAAGTTTTTGTTCTAAAATCTTTTCTTTATCCTTAAATATACCGATTTTAGTTGAAGTCGATCCCGGGTTGATTGTTAAAATAAGTTCTTTACTCATTTACTCACTCCCATTATTTTTTCTATTTTATTAATGTTGCAAAATACATGCCAATTTTACAAATAATAAAGGCTCGTCCTTACTACCTATGAAAACATTTTCCCAATTCGCTCTATTACTCGAATTGATTTATTAGTTTTTAATTACTTATTCTCTGCAAATATAGTTAAAAGGATATAAATCTTTTTTATACCCTTCTATAATTATACCATTGCAATATTATGCATGCAAGAAAATGCATATATAGTTCCATTCGTGCAATAATTTGCATGTTATTCTATTTCATATTTCTCCATTTTATAATACAAACTTCTTATTGAGATTCCTAGAGCTCTAGCTGTATTTGTTCTATTTCTATTATATCTCTCTAAAGTTCTAAGAATATGATCTTTTTCCGCTAATTCTATAACTTCTTTTAAATCTTCTGTTATTTTTTGCTCTACTAAAGTTTCATCTATAGGAGGATATTTTTCAATATAATTTTCATGGATCTTTGGAAGATGTCTTTTTTCAATTTTATTTTCATTTAGTTTCATATTTATTATAGCTCTACCTATAACATTCTCTAATTCTCTAACATTTCCTGGCCAATCATGTTCTTTTAGAACTTCTAAAGCTTCTTGAGAGATATCTGTTATTACTCTACCATATTCTTGATTAAGCTTTCTTATAGAATTAAATACTAAGAATTTCAAATCATCTTTTCTGTATCTTAAAGATGGTATGTTTATAGGTATTACATTCAGTCTATAATATAGATCCTCTCTAAAACGACCTTCCTTTACAGCTCTTTCTAAATCCATATTTGTAGCACCTATTATTCTTACATTTATATTAATTGACTCAGTACCTCCAACTCTAACTACTTCTTTTTCTTGTAATACTCTTAATAGTTTGACTTGAATATTTGTACTTATTTCTCCTATTTCATCTAAAAAAATTGTCCCTCCGGAGGCTTGTTCAAAAAGACCTTTTTTCCCACCTTTTTTAGCTCCAGTAAAGGCACCTTCTTCATATCCAAACAATTCACTTTCCAGTAAGCTTTCACTTAATGCAGCACAATTAACTCTCACAAATTGATTGAACTTTCTACTACTTAAATTATGAATTGCATGGGCAAAAAGCTCTTTACCAGTACCACTCTCCCCTCTTAATAGAACTGTGGCAGGAACTTCAGCAGCTTTTTTTGCTTTTTCTATAGATCTTTTTATAAGAATATTGTCCCCTACTATATCTTCAAATGTATATTTAGCCTCTAGTTTTCTTATTATCTCTTTAGCTAAGTTTAACTCGTTTGTTACTTGCATCAAATCAGACACATCATGAAGCACACCTACACTACCTCTTAACTCGCCATCTACCATTATGGGAGCAGCTGTAGCTATCACTTCTTTTCTAGTTGGACCTACCTTTATCCTTGCATTTTTTACTGGCTTTTTAGTTTCTAATACTTTTAAATGTATACTCTCTCCTTCAGCTATATCTGCTGTTGCAATTTTTCCTATAACATCCCTTTGACTCAATCCCGTAAGTCTAGTGTATGCCGGGTTAATCATTAAATTTATTCCATTTTGATCAACTACTGATATTGCATCCTGGGTAGAATAAAAAACTGCTTCTAACATGCTTTGAATCTCTTTTAAATTTGTAACTTGGCTTACTAAATCTTTAATCTCAGTAATATCCCTAAATACAGCTACTGCTCCTATTATCTCTTGTTTTTCATTTTTTACTGGCATTCTATTAGTAATTATCTTTATATTACCTAGGTCCTGTTGCTTATTAAGTTCAAAGTCTCCAGTCCTTAATATATACATCAGTCTCGTATTTAAAATAACCTTCTCTACTTCTCTACCTAAAGCATAATCCTTATTTATGCCAGTTAAATCTTCTGCAGCTTTATTAAATAAAGTGATTATTCCATATTTATTTACCGCTATCATTGCATCATGGGTTGAGTTTAGGATTACCTCCAGCTCTTTTCTCAATTTTAACCTCCCCTATAAGTTACTCTGATTCTTCCGGTGGGTCTGTTTCTTCCTCATCATCACTTTTATTTTTTATTATTATCTTTAATGATTTAGGCTTTATTTCATCTATTAATATCCCTTCTGGACTCTCTATTTTTATATCTACTGTATGCTCTCCAGGTGACAGGTCTTTTAAATCAAGATATAAATTAAAATCACCTTTTTTTATATCTTCAACTTCCTCCTCTAATCCTATGAAAGATACTTCTATAATTTTATTTTCATTTTCTGACTCATCTAATATAAAATTATATGCTTCATTAATGTTTTCTCCTATTATTTCTTTTTTCTCAAATTCCAAGACTTTATTTTCTTCTTTAGAAATATTAATACTTATTTCTGGTTTTATATCATCTACTATATATACTCCCTCAGGCAAATCTAACTCCACTGCTTTTTTTATATTTTTACTTTCATAGGAAATATCTATAGGCATAGTTTTTACTTTATCGATTCCGGATATTACTTCTTCTGGTCCTTTAATAGTTATTGTTTCAGGGTTAATTTTGATGTTTGTCAACTGATGGTTTACTAAAGGATCACCATTAATTACGGGTTCGATAGATACTTTCTTAAGCTTTAAAATCGAAACATCTATACTTACAGTATTAGGCTCTTTTTTAAGGCTAGTTATTTCTTTATTATCATCATTTAATAGCTTCATAGGCACTGTGGTAGAGATGTCATCTTTAATCCCCTCTACATTCACAGTTGCTAAAACTCTATCCACAGTATTAACTATACTCTTTGGTCCTCTTACCAACACTTCAGCAGGCGACAAATTGAGGTCTCCACTAGCATATCCTTCTACAGGATTTCCTATTAACTGTACGGATGTTGGCATCTGCCTTTCTACAATCCTATCAATATTAACAGCAAGTTCTTTGGGATAATAGTCTACTATTTCCCCATTAAGCACCCCAGAAATTTTGATAGGAACTTTATTAACACCCTCTCTATACCCTTTTAAGTCTACCCGGGCAATGATATCTTTTTGAGTTATGCCTATTATATCGTTTCTTCGTCCTTCCACTTCGACCGTAATGCTATTATCATCTAAACCCATAAGAGAAAGATTGTTCTGACTTAAACTCTCTTCATTTAGTATAGTAACTTGTACATTTGGAATTTCTTTTACTATTCGAGGATTTACTTCACTCATTACATAGGTCCACATAATAAAGGCAAAGAATGCTGCGATTATCTTCATTGTAAAATTTCTATCCGTCAGATCTATCTTTTTCATTCTTATTCCTCCATCTTAATAGAAGTCCTTGTTTCTTTTTAGTATTCGAGCTATACATATTTTGAAGAATTTGACGTAATGTTTTGATATCCACATATCTAGAAAGCTTTCCTCTATCAGCAATAGATATAGCTCCCGTCTCTTCTGATACTACTATTGCTAATGCATCTGATTTCTCAGATATTCCCAAGGCCGCTCTGTGTCTTGTTCCTAGTTCCTTGTTTATATTCATACTTTCACTTAAAGGAAGTACACATCCTGCTGCTCTAATCCTATCATCTCTTATTATTACTGCTCCATCATGTAGGGGTGTATTAGGAATAAATATGTTTATTAATAGACCACTGGATACGGTACCATTTATCACACTTCCAGTTTCAACAACTTCTCCCAATCCCGTCTCCCTTTCAAAAACTATAAGTCCACCTATCTTTTGCCTTGATAGTGATGCAGATGCCTCTACTATCTCTTCTATAACATTAGTAATATCTTCTTCCTTTATCTCAATAAAGGATTTAGTGAAAAATCTACTCCTACCAATATACTCCAACGCCCTTCTAAGTTCAGGTTGAAATACTATTAGTAATGCGATAACTCCTACAGTCATTGTCTTTTGTAAAATCCAATGGGTAGTAAATAGCCTTAGCCATTCACTCATTTTAGTGGCTACTAATAGCACTATTATACCTTTAATAAGCTGTTCAGCTCTAGTCTCCTTGACCAAAGTATAAATTTTGTAAAAGGCAAAGGCCACTATAGTCATATCAATCAGATCTCTTAGCCCTATGTTTAAAAACAGTCCCTTAAAATACTCCAAATCCAACACCTCTGCATTATAAATTATATTATATATTTCTGTATAGATTTAATTAATCCTTTAATAGAATTATATAATATTAAGGATTCTTTTAAAACCTCAAAAGTCGATTAAATATTATTAATTGTTAATTAATTTAATAAAACTGAGGTATCTCAGTGATACCTCAGTTTTTAAAATCTATTATTCTACTATTTCAACTTCTTCCATTAACTCCATAGTATGAGTATAAGAATTTCTCAATTTATCCCTTACAACACTGGATAATTCTTCATTTTCTACATAATCTGGTACAGGAAGAATTCTAAATTCATTTTTACCTGCTGCGGAATATTTATGGACCCATGTAGGTATATAATTAACTTTATCTATTATTACCTCTTCTGTATCTAAATTTTTCTTAAAGTCTATATTTACAATTACTCCATCTTCAGTATAAATATTATTCATAGTAGAAGGTAAAGTCTCTCTTCTTTGATTTGATATAAAGTTCCCCATGGAATAAATAATAAATTTATCTTCTCCATCCTTTTTAATCATTTCTGATCGTTGGATCACATGAGGATGACTACCTAATATCACATCTGCTCCCCACTCAAACATTTTATCTGCTAATTCCATTTGAAATGTGCTAGGTTCTCTATTATATTCATTTCCCCAGTGAATAAATACAACTACTTTATCCGATACATTTTTCGCCTTCTCTATATCTTCTTTTATCTTTTCTTCATCAATCAAATTAACCATATATGTTAGTTCTTCTGCCGTTAATCTACTCTCGTTTCCATTTAAACCATAGGTATAAGACAAAAAGGATAAAACTATACCATTTTCTTCTTTTAATAAAAATCTTACTCCAGGATCTTTACTTGTCCCAACATAATCTAAATCATTATTTTTAATATTATCTATTGTGTTAACTATACCTTTTCTTCCAGTATCTACTGAGTGATTATTTGCTGTAGCTAATATATCGTATCCTGCATACTTTATAGCCTCCATAGTTGACGTGGGACTATTAAAGGAAGGATAACTAGTTATACCATACTCATCCCCAGCTGTAGTCGTTTCAAAATTTCCAATAGCAATATCTGCCTGTTCAAGATGTTTTTTTACAGGCTCAAATACTTCTTTAAAATCATATTCACCAGTACTAGAGTCATAAGCCGCTTTATATTGACTGCTATGAAACATTATATCTCCTGTTGCTGATAATGAAAGAAAAGAATACTCGGGCTTTTCCTCTATCACTATGTCATCTTCTTCATCTTTAGGTTCATCTTGTATATTGTCACTATCTTCTACTATATCATCATCAAAATAATTATCTATAAATGAAGATCCTATAAATACTCCTAGAACTATAAAAATTATTATAAAAATACTCGTAATTAACCTCTTCAAATTAATCCCCCACTTTATTAGTTTAATTGTATTATTTCATATACCCTATCACTATTTCAATTATCAAAATTATCCTTATCTAAAAAATTGACCTTTGACTCATAAATATATTTATTAAGTTTCTTTTGATTGGTTTTCCATAAATAAAATACATAGGGAATAAATATCAAAGTAGTTTGTGGTATCCCTAGCATAAGAATAAAATTAAATATCCCATGAAGTACAAGTGGCATATATAACGCTTTTCTTATATTTTTCTTTTCTTCAGTTTCCGATGTTGAAAACTTTGCTAAAGAAAGATAGTACCCCATTGTAACTCCAAATACAGCATGTGCTGGTACAGATAGAACTCCCCTATATAAACCTACATAGGGATTGAAATTACTAAATCTTAATAGATACATTATATTTTCCACCGTAGCTAAGCCTAATGATACAAATACAGAGTAGACTATACCATCTAATTTCTCATCAAAATCTTCTTTATGATAGGCGACCTTTAATACAGTATAACGTTTAAAGTATTCTTCTGTAAAACCTGCTACTATAAAAGCAGTATATAAAATCCCTAAAACTCCTCCAAATATATTAAATCGTACTAATAACCTTTCTACAATTATAGTAGGTAATACTATTATCATTCCACCTACAAAGGATTTAGCTAACAAACTAATTGGTTCTCTATCATATCTATCAGTTAAATATACAGCTAGACCAATAGATATAGCTGGTGTAATAGCTATAATCAAAATTCTAATAAACAATATATCACCCCTATCAGGAGATATTATTGTCACTTCTATTTATTTGTATACCAAAAAAGCAGAACAATAGGTTCTGCTTTTAGTCTATATTCATAATAAACATTGTTATATCATCATCAATGTCAATTTTTCCTCTAAATCTATTTAAATCATCCGATATTTTATTCAGTATCCCTCTAGAAGTTAGGTATTTCTTTCTTGTTGTTAATTCTAATAGCCTCTCTATACCATACTGTTCTTTATCCTTGTTTTGTATTTCAATAACCCCATCAGTATAGAGTAATATTCTATCTCCCTTACTTAGATTGATTTTTTGGTTTGTAAACTCTGGAACAAATACATCACCTAATTTACATATAGGGAATCCATCTTTAAGTTCAAGTATTTCTACTTCACCATTATTCTTAATATGGATAGGTTTACAGTTATGCCCTGCTGAAGAATAAACAAATTCATTAGTTTCTATATTTAATACTGAATATACTAGCACCATATGGGTCTCATCAGGAAAATCAGATTCGTTAAATACTTCATAGAAATCTTTTAATACTTCTCCTGGATTTAAATAAAAGTCTTTATCTACCTCATCATCAAATGGAGTTAATACTCTGTCAGCGAAAATTGTTAGCATTGCTGAAGATACTCCATGTCCAGATACATCAATAAGAAACATACCTACATGCTTATCATCTATTTTAAAGTATTTATAAAAATCTCCACTTAATTTTCCACAAGGAATATAATCAGAGTTAAATTCAACCCCTAGATGTTTTACATCTTTTTTAGGAATAAGGGCCATTTGAATTTGCTTAGCAGACTCCAATTCATTAAGCATTCGATTATTCATGTCTTTTAATTTGTAATTAGTAATTGCCATTTCTTCAGTCTTTTCCTTAACTGCACCTTCTAGCTTGTCCACATAAGATTTAAGGTCTTCTCTCATTTTCGAAACTCTCATATAAGGGTCTCTTATATTTTCAATAAATAGAACCTTAAAAATAATAAAATAAGATAAAGTCTTAAATACATGTCCCAATACGTTAATACCATCATGGACATTTATATATGCGGTAAACATCACTTCTGAAAATACTGAAAGTATTAAGGCTGATATCATAGTTATATTTAATTTATGAGAAACTCTAGCATTTCTTTTTCCAATTAACAGTATGGATATAATGAATAATAAGGTAATTATATATTCTAAAACAATCTTTGTCATTGTAAGTCCAGATCCCTCAACAAATAAAGCTGGAATAATATTATTCTCATAAACTATTAAATATCCTAAACCTACTGAAATAATAACACTTACTAAAAGAAAGTATTTCTTATTTAAATCCGTTCTTGTTTCATCGGAAAATAGTGATGCTAAAAGTATTCCTAAAGCCATAATAAGTCTAGAAAATATCCAATAAGCAGTAGCCTTCTGTGCTATATTTGTGGTTATAAAATCTGGCATTCCCTTATAGGATAATAAATGAAACGTATCTAGAACACCTACTATAAAAAATGTATTAGCAAATATAATATTTCTTATTCTATCAGAATAATCATATATATTATACAGTGCTAAAAATATAGAAAAAGCTATCAAAACACTAGATATTTCTAGTAATGTATGAAACACTAAAAACAGCTCTTTATCTAATACTAGATGAAAAAAATTAGTGAAACTCACTAATGATATAGCAGCTATACCAAAAATAAGAGTATATATTAATTGGAAATAGTCTTTATTTAACCTAAAATCAGACACTCTTTTATTAATCATAATCACACCCCTTTTGTGGGTTCCTGTCGTATTTACAATTTTAATATTATATTTTCGTTTATTATGTTATATTATATCAGATTATGAATAATATCAACAGACCTATTTCGAATAATAGAACTTTACCCTTCAATTTCTTCCTTTAGAATTAGCCATTCTTCCATTATTTCATCTAATTGCTTTATAAAGTTTTCTTTTTCTTTAAACAATTCCCCTAAAACATCAATATTTGAGCCATTATTACTCATTTGATGTTCTTTATCTTTTATTACAGTTTCTAATTTTAGTATATTTTCTTCTAACTCTTTAACTTTTTTTATCTTGTTTTTACTAGGTTTAGATTTACTTGTTGCTTTTTTAATTTCTGCTGTTTTCTCATTAATAACAGCTTTACTTACAACTTCCTTATCCTCTAGATCCTTTCTTTTCATCCTATAATATTCATAATCCCCCACATATTCGATTATTTTCTTATTATATATATGTAATATTTTCTCGGCTAATTTATTAATGAAGTATCTATCATGGGATATAAAGAATATAGTTCCATCAAATTCTATTAAAGATTTTTCTAATTTTTCTCTAGATGGAATATCCAAATGATTTGTAGGTTCATCTAACAATAGAAGATTTGTCTCCGTATTCATTAACTGACATAGTCTTAGCCTTATCCTCTCTCCTCCAGATAATGTTGATATTGTCTTATATACATCATCTCCTATAAAATTGAATGAGGCTAATATCCGTCTAGTTTCTTCTTCTCCTATATTAAAATCATACCTTATAAAATCTAAAAGACTTTTTTCTTCTCCCTCAAACACTGGTTCCTGTGATAAATATCCTATTTTTACTCTACTTCCTATATTAAGAATTCCTGAATCTTCTGCATATTCCCCCATAATAATTTTGAATAATGTGGATTTACCGCTGCCATTATCTCCTAAGAGTCCTATTTTTTCACCAAAATACACTTTGAAATCTATATTATTTAATATAATATCTCCGTCAAAGGATTTGCATATATTTTCTCCAACTAAAACATCTTTTCCAGATCTATGAACAGAGTCAAAATTAAGAGATATTTTCTTTTTATTTTTTAGTGGTTTATCAACTTTATCCATTCTTTCAATTCTTTTCTCCATATTTCTAGCTTTTTTAAAGAAAGCCTCACTATCAGCTCTATCTCCCCAATCTCTAAAGCGTTTTACAGCTTCTTCCATCTGTTTTATCTTTTTTTGTTGATTTTGATATTGATTCATTTGGATTTCAAGAAATTTTTCTTTTTCTTCTATATAGCCTGTATAATTACCTATGTATTCTTTTATAATTCCTCTATCTAATTCTAGTACCTTTGTTACTGTTCTATCTAAAAAATATCTATCATGAGAGATTATTAGAACAGATCCATCATAATCTTTAATATATTCTTCTAGCCACTCTACAGATTGAATATCTAGATGATTTGTAGGCTCATCTAATAATAATATATCCGGATTTATTATTAATATCTGGGCTAACATTACCTTAGTCTTTTCTCCACCACTTAATTGGTTAAAGTCACATTCTAAAAAATCATCATTCATATTAAGTCCAGTAGTAACTCTGTTTATTTTATCTTCTATTCTGTATCCACCTAGAAATTCAAATTTATTCTGTAATTCACCATATTTTGTTACTAACCTATCTAATTCCTCCTCTTTAGCCTTTACCATACTATACTGAATTTTATCTAATTGTTTTTTTATATCTAATACTTCATTAAAAGCTAAATATAATACATCTTTGACCTTAGTGTTGTCTTCATATTGAGGAATCTGACTTAAATAACCAACTTTTATATCCTTTCTTGTATGTATAGCTCCGTTATCATAGTTTTCCTCTTTATTTAATATTTTAAATAGGGTGGTCTTTCCTGAACCATTTTCTCCTATTATGGCAACCCTATCTCCTGTATTCACCTCAAAGGAAACTCCATTTAAAACTTTATGTACTCCAAAATACTTTTCTATATTATTTACACTTATATCTATCATATTTTTACCTCCACTAAAAAGGACTAGGGATAAAGTAAGACCTTTATTATAGAAATAGATCAGAAAAATTCACTTGGACTATCTGTTTTTCTACTTCATGTTTATTAAGATTCAAGACTTTAATCTTGAAATCTTCTTTAGGTAGTATAACTGAAAATCTACTTCCTAATCCTATATTTGTTTGAATATCTAATTTACCACCGTGTATTTCAAGTAATGACTTCACTAAGGATAATCCTAGCCCAACTCCTTCATGGGGTCTAGTAAGTATAGAACCCATTTGGGAAAAAGGTTCAAATATACTATCTACATATTCTTCAGATATTCCTGGACCATTATCTTCCACAGTAATAATAGCCTGTCCACCTACTTCTGTTAATGTAACATTTACTATGTCCTTTTCTTTGCTTACTTTGTAAGCATTTGATATCAGATTTAACACTACCTTTTGTATAACATTGGGATCTATTTTTACTATCTTCTTATTAAATGTGGTATTAAAACAAGTCTTAATTTCTTTATAGTGTATAGTATGATTTATCGTGTTTACTATTTGTATTAATATATCCACAATATCATAATATTTGAATCTTGTTTCAAAATCATTTAAAGAAACTTTTGATATATCGATAGAATTATTTACTATCTTTAATTGTCTAAAACAATTTTTCTTTAGAGTATAGAGATGCTTCTTGATACTCTCAAACTTATCTTCCCATAGATCATTATTCATATATAAATCTAAAAGTTGAATTGTGCTAAGGTTTACATTTAGAGGAGTCTTTAATTCATGGGACATAACAGCAAAAAATTCTGATTTAGATTTATTAAAACTATTAAGTCGCTTTAATTCTTCTTCTTTTTCTTCTAGTTCACTAGCTAATTTTAATATCTCTTGCTTATCAATCCTGTTAGCAACTACCATAGTAGCTGGTTTATTATTCAAATCAAATTGTATTGTAGAAATAACTAAATTTATTATCTCTCCAGTAGAAGATATCACCTTTGATTGAGTATTTTTATAGTCTATACCATTAACATATTCATTTTCTAATCTTTCTTTTATAGTTTTAAGGTATTCTTTAGGTACTATATATTCTATTCCTCTCCCTATAAGATCTTCCTTATTTTCATAACCCAATAAATTGAGCATATTGTTATTTACATATTCTATTTTAAAATCCCTATGAACAATAATACAATCACTAGTACTCTCTGTAATTGCATTGAATCGATTTTGTACTTCTTGTAATTTTTCATTTAGTCGATTTCTATCAGTTACATCTCTAACTAACATTATAAATTCTTGCCCGTATTCACTTTCAATAATACTAGATACAATCTCCACATCCAAAACCTTTCCATCTATCCTTATTATCTTAACTTCTTTTATAGGATTAATTTTTTTTCCATCTAATAGTGCTTTTCTTCTCTTTAAATATTCATTTTCATAATCAGGATGTTTAAAGGTACTCATAGGCATATTTATAAGTTCATTAGGGCTATTAAATCCATATAATTCAACAGCCGCTTGATTTGCATATGTGATTATATTGTCTTGAAACCTTATAACAGCTAGGGGTAAATTCTCTAACATATTTCTATATTTTTCTTCATTTTTTTTAATATAATCATCTAAGTAAGCTCTTGATGTAATATCTCTTAACACTTCTAATGTAGCTATTCTCCCATTAATTGATATCATATTTCTATGAATTTCTACTTTTTTCTCATTACCGTTTATTGTATTCACTTTTAATTCTATTAGAGGCTCAACTTTATTAAATGTTATTTCATCATTAAGTCTTAGAATTTCTTCAACACTATCGGGATGAATAAGTGATATTATTCGATATCTCATAGCATTATTCTTATTTTTAAATTCAAAGAACTGAATAAATGCATTGTTACAGTAGATAATCTCTTCACCTGCATGAATTAATATAGGATCAGGGATTAACTCATAACCCTTTAGTACTTCTTTTTCAATTTTAGGTATATCCTTTTGAATGTTCAATTTCAATAATTCCATTCATACACCCCCTAAAATAAATACACTAAATAATGATATTTATTAAACATTATTTAAGTGCTATAATTAAGATATATTCGACATAATTTTCTGAATATATCTGATTCTTAAATTAATTATACCATATGAATAAGGCTGTATATACACCATAAAATTAAATTGGGGGGTAAATTTAGTGAAAAGAAATATCCTTATAGTAGATGATTTACCTAGAAATGTTGAGTTGATATCGGCAATAGTTAGTTCTACACTAAAAGATATAAATATTTATAAAGCAGATGACGGAATTAAAGCTCTAAAAGTTATCTATAATAATGATATTGATCTAGTCATCCTTGATTTGGCTTTACCTAAAAAAGATGGATTAGAAGTATTATCTGAAATTAAATCCAGTGAAAATCATAAAGATATTCCTGTAATTGTTCACTCTGGCATTAGTAATAAAGATGTAATTAAAAAGACTCTAGAAATAGGAGCTATGGATTATTTTATAAAACCATTAAAATCAGAAGATATTGATTTTTTTATACCTATTAAAATTAAAAATGCACTGGAATACTATACTCATAAAAAATATCTATTAACTAAAGATAAAATAAATAAAGAAGAAATTGATTTAGCTAAAATTCTACAAAACTCTTTAATGTTTAACCATAAAACTGATGATAATGTCGAAGTCTATGGGAAGTACTTACCTTCTACTGGATTGGGCGGAGATTGTTATGACACCATAACTATTAAAGACAAAACTTGGTTTATGATAGCTGATATAATGGGCCATGGAGTAGCTTCTGCTATGGTATCTTTTATGGTAAAAGCTCTATTTAATCAATTAGCAACCTATGACCTATCTCCAAAAGATTTATTAGAATCTATGAATGCTACATATTGTAGTATGATGGAAAAGTATAATGAAATTATATTTTCTATATTTGTTGGAACGATACATAATGATGAACTTATTTATTCTTCTGCCGGCCACCCTTATCCTATACTATATAAAAAGTCTAAAAAAGAAGCTTCTTTTTTAAAAAGAAATGATACCCTAATGGGTATCTCTTCAGATACAACCTTTCATGATTCCAAAGTTAATATAGAATCTGAAGACTTGATATTCTTATATACTGATGGTCTTTATGAGAGATCTAAATCAATGCATAGCATTGATACTGTAATGAATTATTTACATTCTTACGAGAGTTTACTCTCTCCAACCCCAGTGAGATTTATTAACAAGATATTAGAACGACTTACGATGAATAAAGCTAAGAATGATGATATAGCGATATTAACAATAAAAAAGAAGTAAGGGAGTCCCTTACTTCTTTACTTTATAAACGATGTGAATTTTTCTTTTTTAGCTCCACAGATTGGACATACATCTGGTACTCCATCTATAGC
This sequence comes from Anaeromonas frigoriresistens, assembly GCF_016820655.1. Lineage (GTDB taxonomy): Bacteria > Bacillota > Clostridia > Tissierellales > SIT17 > Anaeromonas > Anaeromonas frigoriresistens. The sequence continues at coordinate 74,510 of NZ_WSFT01000029.1, read as the reverse complement.
GGTATATCCACATACATCACAAATATGTACATCTTCTATATCATAGTCTTCTCCATTATCAACTGATTTTTTAGCCTCAATATATAATTTTTCATGGATTTTTTCTGCTTCAATAGCATAATGCATTGATCTTATTGCAGATTTTTCTCCTTGCATCTTTGCTACTTCAAGATATGCAGGATACATCTGATGAATTTCAAAATGTTCTCCTTCTGCAGCCCATTCTAGATGTTGTGAAGTATCAGATACTCCAAACCCTGCCATAGATGCAACTAAATATTCTCCTTTTTCATCCCCTAATGCATTAAAATGATTTGATGCATGTACTTCTTCAGCATATGCTACCGCTGTAAATAATCTAGCAACATTTGGAAAACCTTCCTTCTCAGCTTTTGTAGCCCATACTTTATATCTCATATGTGCTTTTGATTCTCCTCCAAAAGCAGATCTAAGATTAGCTGCTGTCATCTCATTCATAATTAACATCCTCCCTTTATATATGATATCTTGCCAATAAAAATTTACCCCAATATATTATTATGAAACAATAATATTAAAAATCTTTGTGTTTTTTAGAAAAACATCCCAACATTAAGATGTATATAAACTTCTAGAGAGCCTTGATGATTTGTTTTTATGCTTTATTTTATCTGCATACATATTAGAATCAGCTTTCTTCATTACTTCTAAAACTGTTTTTTCCCCTTTCCTTGTAATATCCCAACCTAATGATATACTTATTTCAAATTTATTGAAATTAAGATTAAATTTCTCTATTGATTCCCTAATTCTCTCTACTAATTTTTCCATCTCATTTTCATTGAAATCATATAGTATAATAGCAAATTCATCTCCTCCAATCCTGGCTAGTATATCATCTGATCTCAATGTTTTTTTTAAAATAGCAGCTGATTCTTTTATATATTTATCTCCTATATGATGTCCCAAGGTATCATTTACTCGTTTAAGTCCATCTAAATCTGCAATCAAAACTATTAACGTTTCATAATCCATATCTTCCATTAATTTAATCTCCTCTTCAAAATAAGACCTATTATATAATCCAGTCAAGGAATCTTTTAAGCTTAATACTTTCAATTTTTGATTTGCTATTTCTAATTGTAGAGACTTTCTTTTAAGTTCTATATTATATTGGCTCAATTGATAAAAAAGTGATTTATAGGGTTGTTTTAAATTTATACCATTAATAGACTTATATAATAGATAAAAAGATATTGTCTTAAAGATATGTCCAAGCATATTAAAATCATCCTGAATACTACTATAAGAAACAAAAAACAATTCAGAAATGACCATAGTAATCATAGAACAAATCAATAATATATATACATCTTTATGAAAAAAATTCTTAAACTTTACCATCAGTATTATACTTAATATTAAAAATACAGTAATAATAAGTTCACTAATTACTTTAAACCTTGTCATACCTCCCCCATCCAATAATGTGATGGGAAAACTCTCACTTACAAACACACTAGATAAAGCTAATATACTAGCAGATACATATAAGACCATAAATACTCTTATATTAAACTTATATTTTATGAATAAAAATGATACTAGAAGAGATATCCCCTGTATATATCTAGCAATTAACCATAATTGAGCAGTAACATTAAGACCATAGTCAAATATGCCTATACCTTCATATGTCAATGTATGTAATATATCAAAACCTGCAACAAAGCTATAACTCAAACCTAAAAAAGTAAAATATTGAGTCTTAGATATTTTATGAGTATTTATCGCTATTATTCCTATAGACATACCTATAATAACAGTAAAAAGTTCAGCTAAAGTATGAAAAAATAAGTAGTTTGTAAATGAAGTATACACAAATCCAAGTAAAACAATAAAAAGTAAAACTCCACTTTTTATTATTTTTTTATAAGAAGTTCCCTGTTTGTTTAGTTGTTCTATTTTTATATCCATAGTTTTTTTCGCTCCAAAGTAGATTTATTAGGTAATTATTCCTATTTTTATATAGTTATTTCTACCCATTTCATAAAGCGTGTAACAAATTTTTAAAAAATAAGTTTTATAATGAATAATAAAAAAACTGGTGATATTATCACCAGTTTTAAAAGTTATATAAATAGATTTACATCTGATTCTTCTGCTGCTCCTAGGTAGTTTGCAACTCCACCCATTTCTACTCCATCAATTAATTCTTCTTCTGTGATTCCCATAACATCCATACTCATAGCACAAGCTACTATTCTTACTCCATTTTCTTGAGCCTTTAAGATTAAATCTTCTAATGAATCTATGTTTTTATCTTGCATTACTCTTCTTATCATCTTTGAACCCATACCAGCCATGTTCATTCTAGATAATCCTAATCTTCTACTACCTCTTGGCATCATAGCTCCAAACATTTTATCCATGAATCCTTTATTTACATTTATTTTGTCATGTTTTCTTAAGACGTTAAGTCCCCAGAATGTAAAGAACATTGTTACCTTTCTTCCCATTGCTGCTGCACCATTAGCTATAATGAATGAAGCAATAGCTTTATCTAAATCTCCACTAAATACTACCATACTCTTATCTTCTCTTGGATTAGCCACTGGTGCTGTAGTAGGTTTATTCTTCACACCTTTTCTTATTATTGCTGCAAAAGATTTATCTCTTTTTTCAGTACTAATAAGAGTATTTCCTGTTCTTTTACACCATGTTTTTATATCTGACATGAAACCTGGATCTGTAGCTTCTACTTCTAATACATCTCCATCCTTCATTTCTTTCATTTTCTTAAATACTTGCATTATTGGCCCTGGACATTGTAGACCACAAGCATTAAGTTTTACTGTCTCTCCAATTTCTTCTTGATGAATATCTTCTATATGCTCCGGATTTCCTGCTTCATCATACTCAACTTCTGCATCACACGTATGTCCTCCACACATATCTCCATCTTCTTGACAGAACATGCAGCTATATGTTGTATATCCACCACTTAAGTTCTTAACATTATTAAATCCATTTTGTTTTAATATTCTAGTAGCGATATATCCTCTAACTCCGATTGCACAATATATTACTATAAGTTTATCTTTATCTAGCTCATCTAATCTATTTCTTAATTCATTTACCTCTATATTTATTGAGCCTTTTACATATCCTAGTTCTCTCTCTATAGCTTCTCTTACATCAAGGATTATAGTTTTATCCATATCTAGATCTTTCATTTCATGCCAATGGATAACATCTACATCTCCCTTTAGAATATTTTCAGCTGTAAATCCTGCCATATTAACTGGATCTTTTGCTGACGAATATGGTGGTGCATAGGCTAATTCAAGTTCTTTTAAGTCATACACTGTACTATTAAATCTAATTGCAGTAGCTAATACATCTATTCTCTTATCTACTCCAGTATACCCAACTATTTGAGAACCTAATACTTTACCATCCTTATCAAAAATAAGTTTTATTGTCATAGGTATAGCTCCAGGATAATATCCAGCATTTGATTTTGAATGAATTATAGAAGTAAAGTAATCTTCTCTATATCTCTTTCCATTTCTCTTAAGTGTCTTTTCATTTATACCAGTATTAGCAACTGTTAAGTCAAATACCTTAGCAATTGAAGTTCCTTGAGTTCCTTTATATGCCTCTTCTCTACCTGCAATATTATTAGCAGCTATTCTTCCTTGCTTATTAGCTGGCCCTGCTAAAGGAACCATTGTTTTATCTTTAGTGTTAAAGTCAATAACTTCAATAGCATCTCCTAAAGCATATATACTCTTATCGGAAGTTCTTAGATACTCATCTACTATTATTCCGCCTCTTTTATTCATTTCTAGATCAGCTACTTTAGCTAAAGAAGAGTTTGGTCTTATACCAATTGAAAGAATAATAATATCTGATACTATTTCTTTACCACTTTGTAATACAACAGTAGTAGATCCATCATTGTTTTGTTTAAATTCCTTAACTCCATCTTCTAATACTAGATTTACATCTTTACTTCTTATATGATTATGAGCTATTTGAGCCATCTCATAGTCAATTGGTGCCATAACTTGATCTGCCATCTCAACTATTGAAACATCTAATCCTCTATCATGTAGATTTTCAGCCATTTCAAGACCTATAAATCCTCCACCTATAACAGTTGCTCTTTTAGGCTTCTTCTCATCCACATATCCCTTTATTCTATCAGTATCTGGTATATTCCATAATGTGAAGATATTTGATGCATCTATACCTTTAATTGGAGGCCTTAATGGAGTTGACCCTGGCGAAAGTACTAATACATCATAAGACTCTCTATATTCTTTATTTTCCTTTAGATCTTTAACTATAACTTCCTTCTTATCTTTATTAATACTTAAGACTTCATTATTAACTCTAACATCAATATTGAACCTTGCATTCATAGCCTCTGGGGTTTGAAGTAATAAAGCATTTCTCTCTTCAATAGTTCCACCTATATAATATGGTAATCCACAGTTTGCAAAGGAGATATATTCTCCCCTTTCAAACATGATTATTTCTGAGTTTTCATCCATTCTTCTAAGTCTTGCAGCGGTACTAGCTCCACCAGCAACCCCTCCGACTATTAGCACTTTCTTTGACATATACAATCCCTCCTATAACGTTATATCAATATATTATAATTATACGATTATTTTGTTAAAATAAATACATATTTAAACATGTGAAATTATTTCGCCCTTAAATCAATCCAATTACTAATCTAAAATAGAACTAATTATTTTTTTCGCATCTTCATTTACTACATAGTAATTGATTTCTGTACCCTTTCTTCTACCTTCTATAATACCTGCAGCTTTTAGCTTACTTAAGTGCTGAGATACTGTAGACTGAGGAGCATTCAAGCAGTTTTGCATTGTAGTTACGTTTCTTCCCTCTTCCTCTATTAAACCTTGTACAATGCACAATCTGATAGGATGGGCTAAAGCTTTTAATACTTCTGATTTTTCATTAAATAAATCTATTTTATCAATATTCATTCTAAACTCTCCTAAAATCGTTATATTATGATTTTACGATATAATCGTAAATTTATCAAGGATTTATTATAAATTATTTTATTTTTTTATCGAATGTGGTAAAATAAAAAAAGTGTTTACATTAAAAACCTGTCTATTTACTCTTATCTTTTAGTATTCCACATACAAATTATTCATATGGTAAAAAATAATTAAAAATAAAATTTCGGAGGTGACCCGTTGAAGAAAGATTTTGTGAAAAATCTATATTGTAATGTAGATAAATCAGAGAATTCAATAAAGAAATATGTTTTATTAATATTACCTATTACAATGTTTATATTGGGATTCATTTTAGATGACATAAATCAAATACTAAGTGGCCTTTATAATATAGTACTAAGTGAAGATTTATTATTAACCGATTACTTGGTTATTGGTGGGATTGGTGCTACCTTTATAAATTCAGCTATTCTTAGTTTCTTTAATATCTACCTGCTCCATAAACTTAAAGTACCTATAAATGGTACTGCTATTGCTGGAGTATTTATAGTAGCTGGTTTTGCATTTTTTGGTAAAAACATATTTAATGTATGGCCGATATATTTGGGAACATATTTATATTCAAGGTATCAAAAACGAAGCTATAGAAGTGTATTGTATATCACTATGTTTGCCACCGCTCTATCTCCAATTGTAAGTCAGTTATCCTTTGGATTAGGACTTCCTATTCAACAAGGTCTAGCTCTTGGAATTCTGTTTGGTACTGTAATAGGATTTGTAGTAACTCCTTTGTCAGCCCATTTAGTTAGAGCTCATGATGGGTACAATATATATAATGTAGGATTTACAGCAGGTTTTATTGGCACTATATTAATTTCTGTACTAAGAGGTTTTGGTATGGATGTAAATACTCAATTAATATTATCCCATGAGTATCATAATATTTTAAAATATATTTTAATCTCATTTAGCATTATTTTGTTTGTTATTGGTTATTTCTTAAACAACAAATCTTTCAAAGGATTCTTAGACATCTTTGAATTTTCTGGAAGACTAGTTACAGACTTCGTTATGCTTATTGGCATAGGAAATACTTTTATAAATATGGGTATTATGGGACTAATTTCGATTTTATATGTTATAATATCTGATGGAGCAATTAACGGACCTATCGTCGGTGGTATATTAACGATAATAGGATTTTCTGCCTTTGGTAAACACCCTAAAAATACTATACCTGTTCTACTAGGAGTACTGACAGCTGGGTTTATAAATATATGGGATGTGGACTCTACCTTAGTAATTATAGCAGGTCTATTCGGCACAACCTTAGCTCCTATAGCAGGAGAATATGGTGTCTTTGCTGGATTTATTAGTGGATTTATCCATCTTTCAGTAGTTATGAATATTGGATCTCTCCATGGAGGAGTAAATTTATATAATAATGGTTTCTCTGGAGGTATCGTTGCCTCTGTACTTGTTCCAATACTTGATGCATTTTCAAAGGAGGATTAATATTGAATCATGAAATAAAAAAAATCAGCAAAATTATTGATGAATTATCTACATTCTGTCTATTACATGGTGCAAAACTTATGAATATGTCTGTAGAGAATAATAAAGATCATTTCAAAATAATATTAGAAATGGATAACTTAGACTATAGTAATAAAAAAGTATCTCGTCTAGAAAAATTACTTAATTGCCCTAGACAAGCTGAAATGGAAGAATTTTACTGGGAATTAACAGGTGAGTCAGATCATGATTCAGAATTGAGTATAGTTGGTATGATGGTAGATAAAGCTGATATAGTGTTCGAAGAAAACTCATTAAAATTAACTCTATATAGATATAAATAATTATTTATTTATTTATTTATTACTATATAAGTAGATATTAGTATAAGGATACCTCCTACAATTGTCATAATACTAGGTATCTCTTGAAAAAATATAAAAGCAAATAGTACTGCACTAAGAGGGTCAATATAGGATAAAACTCCTATAGATTGAACCCTTATTTTTTTTATACCTTCAAAATATAATGTCAAAGCTAAAGAGGTATGCACTAATCCAACAACTAATAATAATATGAAATTCTTAATATTTATCACATGAAAATCATTTATAAAAGGCATAAAAAATAAAGATGCCACAAGAGTTTGTATAAGTACTATAGAATATGAAGATACATTTTCTAATAATTTCCCAGTTATGGTTACTAGCCCATAAAATACTGCAGCAGTTAATCCATATCCTATTCCTATTGATGTGGCTTCAGAAGATAGCATATTAGGCCCTGAAACCATTATTATTATTCCTATGAAGCTTAATAAAACGGCAAATATCTCTTTAATCTTTATCTTCTCTTTTAAAATAAAAATGCTCATTACCGTAACTAATACAGGAGCTGTATAATAACTTAGTGTAGCCGAAGATATAGTGGTAACCTTTATGGCCTTAAAGAAAAATAACCAATTTAGGGATAAAAATATTCCTCCTACTCCTAATAAAAAGTATTCCTTCCCTAGAATATCCCTTCTATTTTCTATAAATACTTTTCCTTTAATTAAGAGTATTGAAATCCCAGCAATAAGTACTCTATAAAACACTATCAATTCAGAATCTAAATCTATATATCTCACAAAAACACCTATACTTCCCCAAATCAACATTGAAATTATTACCATAAAATATCCATTCATCATATTTAATCACCTCTTTATATATAATAACAGAAATTTATGCCTCAAGATTATATTTTTATCACAGTAATCTATAAATCTACGTACTATATAGTGAATAGAAAGTTTGAAGGAGGGTTTATATGGATAAGAAAATGTATCCTGAAAATGAATATAAATGTCCTGAGTACGAATTAGCCCATGCTTATGTTCCTTATCAAAAAATGTGTAAGGTTTATGAGCCTGGTGAAGGTTTATGCAAAGGCACTATATTCCCTGAATTATATAAGCCATATAAAGTATATGATAAAAAGAAAAAATGTTAGATTGCTGGAGGTGTTTTAATGGACTCTAATCAAATGAAATTATTACAAGATTTAATGGAAGTAGGTTTCTCTTTAGTAGAGACTAACCTTTATCTAGATACTCACCCTACTGATGAAAGAGCATTAATGCTTCATAATACACTATCTAAAAAATATAAAGATTTAACTACACTTTATAGTTCAAAGTATGGACCATTAACTTATACTGGTATGTCCATGTGTCCATGGGAATATATACAAGGTCCTTGGCCTTGGGATATCGAGTATGAAAAATGTCGTTATGATTAAAGGAGGTTAGTTTATGTGGATTTATGAAAAAAAAATACAATATCCTGTAAGAGTAGACTCCTGTAATCCTGCTCTAGCTGCTTTAATAATAGAACAATTTGGAGGAGCAGATGGTGAGTTATCAGCAGGTATTAGATATTTAACTCAAAGGTGGACTGTACCAACGGATCAGGTTGTTGGTTTTTATTTCTACTCTTCATAGTTTTATTATTTCTGTTAAATTTTAATAAATTCAATACAAAAACACTTAGATAAAAATAATCTAAGTGTTATATATTTAATACTTATTTAAGCCTACTTTTTTTGAAAATTCTTATAGCCAACAGCCATTTTTATACTCATCAATAATATTAATATTGTTTGCCATATTATATTACTCTTATTAAAAATTAATCCTAATATAGAAATTGCTATAACAAAAATCCCCATAATAAATAGATGTAATCCTTCATATTTTGCAAGTCCATCTTTATCTAATACTTTTCTTTCATCATAGCCTGCTATTAACCATAGGCTTTTATTAATCCATATCAAATACCCTAAAATTATAAATACTCCACCAACTAACGTAAATATAATATTGATAAGAAACAAGAGCTCCAACTCCTTTGTAGTGATTTATCCTTTAACTCTAATATGAATTTTACTCATTACTGTAATGGCATAAAATGAACTTTCCATATTCCATCTTTATTTTTCACAAGATTAAAACCAAATCTATAAGGCTTTCCATCTGAATCAACCTCTTCAGGATGGTCCCAATTAATATTTGCATGTTTTTGTTCCGTAATGTCTACTTTTAAATTCTCTACACTTTGGAATTCCTCATATGACTTCATTCTATCCTTCTCTGGGAATTCCATGTCTTCTTCCTTAGACCATTGAACATATTCTTCATCTTTAATATATAGTTCATACTGGGTTTCATAATCTTTATTATATCCAGCATGTAAATACATCTTGCATATTGATAGTGGCTCTACCCCTTTGAGCTCAGATTCATCATAATTCTTCTTAAATTCATCGTAGATTCCCATCTCTTCTTCACTTAATTCTAAAAGATCAATAGTGTAAATTTCGTCATCATCTGAGTCAGTTGTTTGTGAATTTGTAGAATCTAAATCATCACATCCCATCAATAGTAAAGATAAAATTGCAATCAACACAAGAACTTTTTTGAACATATTCATCCCCCTCTATGTATGATATTTCATTTAAGTATATATTATCAATGAACCCATTATATGTAAATATATTAAAGAGAAAATATTAAGACCTCGTCTATTTTATTTCTGTTTCTCATATAAGTTATATAGAGGTGGTACCATGAAAAAAGTAGCTATATATATTCGTGTTTCTACTCAAGAACAAGCTAAAGAAGGTTACTCTATACCTGCTCAAAAAGATAAACTTCTAGCTTACTGTACAGCTAAAAATTGGTCAATTTATGATGTATATATAGATGGTGGGTTTTCTGGAGGTAACATAAATAGACCTGCCCTTAAAGAACTCCTAGATAATTTAGATAATTTCGATATTGTTCTAGTTTATAAACTAGATCGTCTCTCTAGAAGTCAGAAAGATACCCTACATCTCATAGAAGATGAGTTCCTCAATAAAAATGTAGACTTCGTAAGTCTGTTGGAAGCATTTGATACCACAAGTCCCTTTGGAAAAGCTATGATAGGAATACTTAGTGTATTTGCACAACTTGAAAGAGAAACTATAAAGCAAAGAGCTAAACTTGGTAAAGAGCGCCGAGCTAAAGAAGGTCTATGGCGTGGAGGCGCCCATGTACCTACTGGGTATATATATTTAGAGGATAAGGAAGAATTAAAAGTAGATGAATATGAAGCCCTACAAATTAAAGAAATATTTCACCTTTATGGGGAGGGCAAAGGATATAAAAAAATTGCAGATATACTTAATGCCCAAGGCTATAGAAAGAAAAATGGTGGTATGTGGCATATTAATGCCATTAAAAGAATATTAACTAATCCTGTATATAAGGGATTTATAAAATATAAAGGAGAAGTTTACCCAGGAAATCATAAAGGTATAGTTAATGAAAAACTATATGATGAAACACAAATCTTGATAAAGAAGCGAAGTACTAATTCCTTTCCTAGCTCTAAGTATCTATTAGGAGGTATGATCTGGTGTGGATATTGTGGTGCTAGAATGAAAGGAACTTGGATTACTAGGTATAAAAATGGTCCAAAACATTATTATTATATTTGCTATTCCTCATCTGGTACTCCAACTTACATGATAAAAGATCCAGACTGCCCAGGAAAGCATATACCAATGGAGAAAGTGGATGAATATATTATAAGTAATTTCAAAAATATTCATCTTGATAGAAATAAACTAATTAATATTCATAATAAACATCAAAAATCTAAAACTCAATCTGTAGATACAAAGATATTAAAGGATAAGATCAAATCTATAGAAAATCAAATCTCGAAACTTATGAATCTCTATCAATATGAACATATACCATCTATTGAACTTTCACAGAGAATTGAGCCTCTCTACAAAGATAAAGACAAAATTCAAAAAACTCTACAAAAAAATTGCAAACCTATAGTTAGTACCACTAATATAGGTTTAGATGAAATATTAGAATATATTGATAAAATAGACCTTATATGGAAAGAAGCTAATTTTGAAGAGAAAAGGATTTTATTAAAAGACTTTATTGATAAAATATATATCAAGAATGATGATATCTCTATTAAATGGAAGGATATTTTATAATGTAAGTGAATTATTTAATATTAAACTATAAGGAGGACATTCTAATATGAAAGAATTCTATAATAAGGATCATAGTAAACCAACATCACAAGGAACAGCTTTAATTAATCAAATAAAAGAATCTCCTTTATTGGATAGAATAAATCCTACTTGTGAAGGTTGTGGTCAAAATCATTCCTATCTTATTCATAAAAAGAAAGTTTATGAAGGAAATAAAAATTTCTTCAGACTACTTGTACCTAGAAAAACTAGATATTATATTAGTTGTCCCCAATGTTCCTTTGTAATGGAATTAGACTATGATGAATATCAAGCATTAAAGATAATTGCAGATCAAAATCAAATCAGAGGAAAATCTTAATTATACTCATAGCTTATTTATCAAAATCATATATATTACTATGGATGCTTATAAAATCATTTATGAAATCATCGAAAGAATTATAATCAAAGAACGAGAAAAAAAACAAAAGAAATAAGGTCAAGCGAGGACTTGACCTTTAATTATTCTTTATATATGTTTCAATCATCGTAAATGCTTTTTTCTTATAAAATACTAGCCCTAAATAAAACTAAAAAATTATAGCCCTTATTATTTTATAATATCCTTAACTACTTCTGAAGCAATTATAAGTCCTGCTACTGATGGAACAAAGGAGGTGCTCCCTGGAATTTGTCTTCTTTCCACACAGGTTCTATCTTTATTAGGACATATGCAATTAGTCTTACAGTCTCCTTCTACTACCTTTGGCTCAATTGGCTTCTCCTTTGAGTAAATTACTTTCAGTTTATCTATTCCTTTTCTTCTTAATTCCTTTCTCATTACTCTTGCAAGTGGGCAAGTAGAAGTATCATATATATCAGCAACTTCTAGCATAGTAGGATTCAATTTATTTCCTGCTCCCATACTACTGATAACTGGGATACCCATTTTATTGCATCTCTCTATCAAATCAAGTTTCGCAGAAACCATATCTATAGCGTCAATTACATAGTCATAGTCTTCTGATAAAAGTCTCTCTGCACTTTCACTATTATACAATTCTTGGAAAGTTATAACCTCCACTTTAGGATTTATTTCTTGTATTCTTTCCTTCATAACTTCTACCTTTGGTTTACCAACTGTTTTCAGTGTGGCATGAATTTGTCTGTTAATATTAGTAAGACAAACATCGTCATCATCTACTAATATAAACTTTCCTACTCCACTTCTTACTAGTCCTTCTACTGCAAATGTCCCTACTCCACCTATACCAAATACTGCCACTGTACTATTTCTTAATTTATTTAACCCTTCAGTTCCTATAACCATTTCTGTTCTTGAAAATTCATGTAACATGTCATCACTCCTATGCTATTTTAAAATTATTATTTTTTTGGTAGTTTAGTATATAAACAGCTATATTTATAATCTTCTATTATTTTTCATTTCTAATACTATGTTTATCTATTCTATAAAGCAAGGTATGCCTAGAGATACCCAGTAGTTTGGCAGCTTGTGTTTGATTGAAATTCACCTTCTCTAGTGCTTGAATTATAAGGCTCTTTTCTACTTTATCCAAATTTATACCTTCTTCGGGTAACGTATATTCTACTGGATGATTATCAGAAGATATTAACTCTTTTGGTAAATCTCTTTTAGTTATTATATTACTTCTGCTTAATATTACAAGTCTTTCTATAATATTTTCAAGTTCTCTTATGTTACCTTTCCATTGATATTTAGTTAAAATTTCTAAGGCACCCTCAGTTATCTCCATTTTACTTCTCCCTATTTCTTTACAATATTTATCTAAAAAGTATTGAACCAGTAAAGGAATATCATTTTTTCTATCCCTAAGAGGAGGTAATTCTAGAGGTATAACATTAAGTCTATAATATAAATCCTCTCTAAAACTACCCTCTCTGATCATTTCTTCAAGATCTTTATTAGTTGCTGCAAGAACTCTAACATCAACTTTTATGGTTTCTGTTCCTCCAACTCTTTCTAGTTCTTTTTCTTGAAGTACTCTTAATAACTTCACTTGCATAGAAAGACTTATTTCTCCAATTTCATCTAAAAATATAGTTCCACCATCAGCTCTTTCAAATCTACCTAATTTCTTACTAATAGCTCCTGTAAATGATCCTTTCTCATGACCAAACAATTCACTCTCAAGGAGATTCTCTGGAAGAGCTCCACAATTCACTTTTATATAGGGCATTTTTGCTCTATCACTAGTATAATGAATTGCATTAGCTATCAATTCCTTCCCTGTACCACTTTCTCCTGTTATCAATACCGTTGCATTACTTGTAGCTACCCTGTTTACGATATCTAACACTTGTTTCATATTATTACTCTCACCAATAATTTCTTTTCCCGTTTCATTTCGTAATTCATCAGTAAGAAACTCTATTTGTCTTGTCATATCTCTAATATCTAAAGCTTTTCGTATTATTATCTTTAATTCCTCTACATCAAAAGGCTTAGATATGTAATCTAAAGCTCCTATTTTCATAGCTTCAATAGCACTTCCCATTGTTCCATGGGCTGTTATCATAATCACCGGAATATCTTTATTAATTCTTTTAATATTCTTTAATGCTTCCATACCATTCATTTTGGGCATTCTCATATCTAACAGTACTAAATCAGGTTCAGATTGTTTTATTATTCCTATTGCTTCTTCACCATTTTCTGATGATATCACTTGATAGTCTTCATCTTTTAATGCTCTTTTAAGAGCCCATACCATATTTCTTTCATCATCTGCTATTAAAATTCTTTTCATCATACAACTCTCCCTTCTAACCTTTAAGGGGTAAATAAATATGAACTATTGTTCCTTTGTTTAATTCACTTTCCACTTCTATATATCCCTTATGTTCTTCTATTATTCTATGAGTAATTGATAATCCTAATCCAGTTCCAGTATCCTTTGTAGTATAAAATGGTTCAAATATTTTTTCTAACTTTTTCTCTGGAATTCCTACTCCTGTATCATAAAAAGTAGTTTTTACCCAACCCTTATCAATGGTGACTTCAATATCTAGTTTTCCACCCTTAGGCATAGCTTGTATTGCATTGAATATAATATTTATAAAAGATTGTTTTAAATTATCTTTATCTATTAATACTTGAGGATTTATTTGAGATTCAAGATTAAGTCTTACATTATGCTGTTCAGCATATTTTCTAATAATCAAAACAACCTCTTTTATTAGTTCTTTGATATTAAATAATTTGACTTCCTTCATTCCAGGCTTTGCAAAGTTTAATAAGCCTTGAATAACTAAATTTGCTCTATCTATTTCTTGACTAATAATGCCTAGTCCTTCTTTCATATCTTCATCTTTAACTTCACTGTAAAGAGTTTGAGATATTGTTTTTATTATTCCTAATGGATTTCTTATTTCATGGGCAACTCCTGAGGCAAGTTCTCCCACTGCAGAGAGTTTCTCTGCTCTTCTTATTTGGTTTTCTAATTTTCTGATTTCAGATATATCCTCTAGTACAATAACTAGACCTTCAATATCACCTGCAATATTACGCAAAGGATATGCTAGTAGCTTTACATATAGAATTTCACCCCACTCAGACTTACATTGAGTTTCAATACTTAAATACTTCTTATTATACTTAATAACGTCCTTCAATTTTTCATTAACCTCTTTATAATCAGTAAAAATTTCATTTAATTTTTCGTTCTTATTATCTGAATAGAAAAGATTCTTACCTTCTTTGTTGACAGATTTGATATTCAAATCATTATCTACTGCAATCACCACATTGGTTATACTGTCTAAAATATTCCTTGTATAATTCTCTAACCCAATTAGTTTCTTAATTTGTAACTCCAACATAACTTTTTTCTTAAAATCTGATTCAACCAAATATCCTGTTATTACTCCAACTATTAAAAACATGAAAATTTCTAAAATCTGATTTAATATAGCTATATCTATATCATTAAAATATATAAATATATGAGGAGCATATACACTAGATACAATAATTGAGGTAATTAAGCCTCCTTTTAATCTAAATCTAAAAGCTGCAACTATAATTGGAATATAATATAGCCTTCTATAAAAGTCATGTATACCCCAATGGGTTGAGACAGTAAAATAGTGAAGAAATGTAATAATTAAAATATTAATGCCTATAAAAAGTATATCCCTTTTATCTTCGTTAAGTTTCATATTAATCCATCCTTAATAAAAATTTTAAATTATATCTTTATTATTTCTTAATTATATTTTATCATAATAAAAAAATAGCTAGCGATAAGTTCTCGCTAGCTTACCCATATATTCCAAGGGGGACTATTAATGTTATTATATAAACTTGCAATATATATACCAAGTTTTAAAATCTTATATTTACCTAATAATTAAAAATCGAATAAACTTAACTGTAGTATATGCTACATCCACAGTACCATATGCTACATATCTCTATCTTTTAATACTTCATCATACTTACAGTTTTATATCCTAATACTGACTGTGCTACTTTTACTATGAGGTTACAAGTATCATTCCTTTTATTTTTTTAGATTTAGTTTAACTAAATCTATATTTGGCATACAGATTGCATTAATAATATATAAAGATATAAATAGAATTAAAGGAGAGATTAGAAGTGAAAAAATGGTTTAAAAAATTTCTTGAAAAATTAGCTGATACAAATAAAGAAAATTTCGGATCAGGAAGAATGGATTGTTGTGAAGTAAATCAGCAAAGCAATGGTTCTTATTCTAAAAGTAAGAAGAAATAAATAATACTGAGTTTATTATTAGAAAGTAGGACCTACCTATGAAAAAAGGTGATATATTAATAATTTTTATTATTCTAACTTTAGCTCTTTTTATCAATATGTTTATTAATAACTTAAATTCTACTTCGAGTAAAAAATATGTTATTGTTCAAATAGATAAAGAAGTAATAAAAAAACTATTAATAGAAGATACCACAGACAAAACTATTGAATTTAAATTTAAGAATGAGTTAGGTTATCTACAGATAAAAGATGGAAAGATTAGAATGCTAGAAATGGATGAATTGTTTTGTCCTGAAAAAATTTGTTCAGAAACAGGGTGGATTAATAACCGCTATGAAACAATAGTATGTCTCCCTAATAAAATCTCAATTAATATAGAGAATTTTAAAGAAGTAAATAAAACAGATATTGATGAAGTATCATTTTAAAAATTGAAAGGGGAATATCAATGAAAGATAATCAAAGTACATCCTGTCATGAAGAAAATCAAACTAATAATGATGGTAAACATAAGAAAAAACATGGAAAAATGATGATGTTATGTTGTCTAATACCAATTGTATTAGCCATTTCTTTACCATTGCTAGGATTTACAGAGTCTATAGGGGCAACCTTTATCCTATTACTTTGTCCTTTACTTCATATTGGAATGATGGTAGTAATGATGAGAAATGGAAATTCTGGTGGTTGCCATGGTAATAGAGAAAATAAAGAGTTAGAAGGACAAAAATAAAATATAAAGGAGTAATAAATATGAAGAAAAAAGGTATCGTATTCTTTATTGTTGGTTTATTAGCAATAGGAGTTCTAAGCGGCTTTGTATATGGAGATGAAGAAAAAACATTAGCAAATAATATTATAAGCAATGAAAAAGTCGAAGAAAATCTGCAATCTAAAGATCAAAAGTCTAATTATAAAGATATGCTAAAAATTATGAGAAAAAATGGATATAAAGATGTAGCCAAAGCTCTAGAAAAGAAAAACTATGAAGTAGTAGATGATTTCATGAATAATTTAACTGATGAAGACTATGAGAAAATGACTCAAATCATGAAAGAAAGTGGCTATGAACATATGGCAAGTATGATGGAAACTATGGATAAAGATCAAATGATTGAGATGCATAATTCCATGGGTGGTGCTGAAGCTTGTCATGGAAATGATGAAAATACCTCTTCTATGATGAATAGTTTCTAATATAATACCCTCTGGAATAAATTCCAGAGGGTATTATATTAGTTTACTTTCAAAAGCTTGGCATTAATTGCTACTATCACTGTACTTAAGGACATTAGTATTGCTCCAACTGCTGGTGATATTACTATACCTACACTATAAAGTACTCCAGCTGCTAATGGGATGGCAATTACATTGTATCCAGTAGCCCATATAAGGTTCTGAATCATCTTCTTATAAGTAGCTTTACCAAATTTAATTAGAGACACTACATCTTGAGGATTACTATTGACTAGAATTATGTCGGCAGTTTCAGCAGCTACATCTGTTCCAGAGCCTATAGCGATACCTACATCGGCTTGAGCTAAAGCAGGTGCATCATTTACTCCATCTCCGGTCATGGCTACATACTTTTTATCTTCTTGTAATTCTTTTATTTTATCTTGTTTTTCATCCGGTAGAACCTCTGCAAAATAACCATCTAAATTTAACTCCTTTGATACCTGAGCAGCTGTTTTTTCATTATCTCCCGTTAACATCCAACATTTTATTCCTTGTTCTTTTAAGGATTCGATAGCTTCGTAGGATTCTTCTCTAATTTTATCAGCAAGACCTATAGCTGCGATTAACTCATCATTTACTAGTAAAAATACATTAGTAGATATATCATGATCTGGTAAATCAGAAGGAAGAGATATGTCATTATTTTTGAGATATCCAGGACTTACTACCATAACATCCTTATTCTCTATTTTCCCCTTTACACCTTTACCTTTCATAGCTTGAAAATCATTCATATCTAAAGGTTCTATATCCATTTCCTTAGCTTTTCTTATAATTCCAGTAGCAATGGGGTGTTCTGAGTTATTTTCTAAGGCTGACGCTAATTGAATAACTCTCTGTTCATCATAATTTTCATTAAATATTTCTATAAAATTTACACCAAACTCTCCTAGAGTTAATGTTCCTGTTTTATCAAATACGATAGTATCAATTTTTCTTGAATTCTCAAACGCTGTTCTATTTCTTATAAGCAGTCCATTTTTAGCCGACAAAGCTGTAGAAGTGGCAACTACTAGGGGAGTTGCTAGACCTAATGCATGAGGACAAGTAATTACCATTACAGTTGCCATTCTAGCAATCGCAAAAGTAAAACTTCTTCCTAAAAATAGCCAAACAATAAGGGTAGCAAAACCTAGTGTTAAAGCAATTATAGTAAGCCAAAAGGCTGCTCTATCTGCAAGGTTCTGAGTTTTTGATTTAGATTCTTGAGCTTGTTTTACCATATTAATTACCTTAGATAGATAAGAATCTTCTCCTAAATTTTCTACCTTTACCTCTAGAGAACCTTCACCATTAACTGAACCACCTATTAACTCATCACCCTTATTCTTCTCTACAGGTTTAGACTCTCCTGTTAACATGGATTCATTTATATAACTACTCCCTTTTACAATAGTTCCATCAGCGGGAATTTTTTCTCCCGGTTTTATTAATATTTTATCTCCTGAATTTAATTCCTTTACATCCACATCTACCACATCACCGTCTTTAAATAGATGGGCTTCATCTGGCATTAATTCCGCTAATTTATCAAGGGCTTTGGATGCACTTAATACAGATTTCATTTCGATCCAGTGTCCAAGTAACATTATGTCAACAAGGGTGGCTAACTCCCAAAAGAAGTCATTACCTTCCAACCCAAAGACCGTTGCACTACTATATAGATAGGCTACAGATATTGCCATAGCTATCAAGGTCATCATCCCGGGTTTCTTTATCTTGATCTCATCTATAAATCCTGTTAAAAATGGCCATCCTCCATAAAAATAAATAAAGGTAGCTAAAGCAAATAATATATATTTACTACCAGTAAAATCTACGCTTATATTTACCCACTCTTGAATCATAGGTGAAAGTATAAGTATTGGTATTGTAACAATCAATGAAATATAAAATCTTTTCTTAAAGTCTTCAATCATCATTTTGTGATGATCATGATGATCATTTTCACTATTCATTCAATCACACTCCTTAATATAAAAGTTTATAATAATTATAAAATATCTAATCATATCTTTTGTTTTTTATTCTTACTTTATGTAAATACTTCTATATAGGATTTTTACCCTTAGTTCCTTTGATATAAACAAATCAAGTTTGGAGCCCTTTGTACATATTTTTCAATTGAGTTTATCATACTATTCCATATAACTTTTATAAGTAGTGCATTGATGATATACATAAATTAAATAAAAATCACATGTACTCCCTAAATGAACAAACCAGTAAAGTAACTAGGGTTAAACATATAATTGAATTATAGCTTAGTTAAATTTAAAAAGATAGCTAATCGAATAATCTCGACTAACTATCTTTTTAGCTTAAATCTCTTAATTATTAATTTACTTACAAAGAAAATCACAGGAAAAAGTATAACAAGTTGGATCACTGGTATTAAGGCGACAGGCGTATTTGGAAATAAAGGCATCGTATCAGGATTATATCCCCATCTGTTAGTATGTAAAGCGTGAATCTCAAAATAGAAACTTAAAAACAATGCATATAATGTTGTTATAGCATAATCATGCTTCTTCCACTTACCTATAATCCAATTAATATCATTATTGATATAGGATAATATCCAATATAATATTATGCTCATATTCATATCACCAATGGTAGCACTCATCATCAATCTAGTATGACCAGTCACTTCACCCATAGTATAAAAGTAGCCGCATTGAACATATTCCCATACAAGCTGAAATAAGAATGCAACAATAGCTACTACAAGTGTATTACGTATAAAAGATTTCATAATTGCCTCCTCAATATATAATTCATTCATATTATATATTATAGTCTAACTAACAGTAAATTTATATGCATATCAAATATACTTATATAAATAAATATTTCTTATATACAAAAAGACAAGGCATTCTATAATAGAATGCCTTGTCTTTTTGTATATTTTAATTTGCAGCCCTATCTATGGCAGTCTTCAACTCTTTTTCTACTTCTGCTCCTATCTTAGATAATTCTTGATCATCCATAATATCAATTAACTCTGATGGTTTTAACATACCTATTTTTACAGAATCATCTTTTTCATAAATAACTATTTTACAAGGTAAAAAGTATCCAACTTCTAAATGTCTTTCAAGTACTTCCTTAGCCTGCTTTGGATTACATACCTCAAATATTTTAAAGTTATTATCAAACTCAAGTCCTTTTTCCTCTAACTTATCTTTAAAGTTTAATTCCCAAAGCACTCCAAAGTTATTATTACTTAAACTTTCTTTTAAGCTTTCTACTGCTTCACTAAATAACTTTTTTGTCTCTACTTCATATATCATTTTCATAATATATCTCCTTTCATAATTTAATATGCCATTACTTATAACTTACCCAAGTTTGATACATTAAATATCTATTCTAATAAATATATTTAAAAATCCACTCTCTAGTACTAGAGAGTGGATTTTTAAATAATTATCATTAATAGTTTGACTGTTTAATTTCGAAGTACGCTTCTGGATGTTTACACACTGGACATACTCCAGGAGCTTTTTCACCGGTATGCACATGACCGCATTTACGGCAATACCAGCTTTGCTCATTTTCTTTCTTAAATACTAACTCATTTTTAACATTATCGAGTAATTGCAAGTAACGCTCTTCATGATCTTTTTCTATTTCTGCTATTGTTTTAAATGCAAATGCTACTTTCTTAAATCCTTCTTCTTCTGCTATTTTTGCAAACTCAGGATATATAGAAACAAATTCTTCATTTTCTCCATCAGCTGCAGCTTTTAAGTTTTCAGCAGTCGTTCCTACTTTTCCTGCTGGATATGTAGCTGTTATTTCAACATCTCCACCTTCTAAGAAGCTAAAGAATATTTTTGCATGTTGATATTCATTTTCTGCTGTTTGTAAAAAGAAATCTGCTATTTGCTCATATCCCTCTTTCTTTGCTTGCTTTGCAAACATTGTGTAACGATTTCTTGCTTGAGATTCCCCAGCAAATGCTTTAAGTAAATTTTGTTCTGTCTTAGTTCCTTTTAAACTTGCCATATTAATACTTCTCCCCTTTATTATTATATTATTTAAATACTTTTAAGGCATCTTTTACACTTACCTTTAAAGTATAAATGTCTTTGATTAATTTCAAATCCTTCTAAAATATCTTCTTTTAATTGTACCTTCTCAACCTGAAAGTCATATACTTCTCCACATTTGTTGCATTTAAAATGGCCATGAAAAGTAGTATCTGCATCATATCTTGTTTCATTCTCCTCTATTGTTATCATAGTAAGAATGTTTTTTTCCATAAACAAATTAAATGTATTATATACTGTTGTTTTAGATAGTGTAGGTATTTCATCAATTAAATCATTATATATTTTCTCTACTGTAGGGTGATTTTTATTCTCTACTAAATATTCATATATTTTAATTCTTTGCAATGAAGGCTTTATTCCATGTTCTTTTAAATATTCACTTACGTTATTTTTCATAATTAACTGGATAAGTTCTCCTTCATCTCCTTTAATATTTTATAATTGTAATATGTAATGATTTTAAGTTTGTAATGATTACAATCTAATCATAATAAAAATTATGACACTTGTCAAGTATTTATTAATTTTTTTTCTTAAGTTACCTAATTATATAGAGATGCATACTTTATAGTAGATAAATAAATATATATGGAGGTATAAACTATGGCATTATTTAAATCTTTCTCTGGGATAATTACCAATATTGATCATTTATGGAGAGGTAGTACAGATAGAATTGGATGTACAAAATTAGTTTCTGTAGAAAATAGAGATGAAGGAATAGTAAATTTTGTAGTTACACCGGATACTTACTTTGTAGATGGAGTAATGATAAAAGAAGGAGATTTTGTGACTGGATTTTACGATGCATTGGCACCTACTCCTCTTATTTTTCCACCTCAATTACGAGCAATTGTTATGACAAAAGTTTCTGAGTATCAAAATGTGAAGGTAGACTATTTTGATACCCAATTAATTAGTAGCGATGGAACTCTAAAATTAAATTTATCACCCTTAACTCCTGTTCTATTGGAAAATGGCCAGCCTTTTATTACCATTCCTAGAAATAGAAACCTAGTAGTTGTGTATGGACCTACCACTAGAAGTATCCCTGCACAGACTACACCCTACAAAATTATTGTATTATGTTAAATTTCAGTCTATAAAGCACTCCAAGGTTAAAATAATTCCTAATTGAATTATAGTTCAAACTCTAATTGAAAATCCCTTGGATCGCTTTCATAGAATTCTCTATTAACCTCTTCAGCTTCTTGACATCCTATTGCAAAGTAAAATGCAATTGTTTCTTCAGCTGAACCAGCACAAATATATAGTTTGTCTACATTCCATTCTTTTACTCTATTTGCTGATTTAAAGAATAATTCTTTACCTATTCCTTTTCCTCTATACTCCAGTGTAATAAAAAGTTGATCTAATAAAACATGTTTATACTTTTCTCCAAAGATCTCAGATTTTACTGTTACAAACCCTATTAATTTATCATTTTCAAACGCGCCAATTGCAATTCCACCATTTATTATAGTGTCCTTTAAATTAGTAAAATGTTCTTCGTATCCATTAGGCCAATCAGTTTCATGATAATCAATTTCCACTAATTGTCTTTTCCCATCTACCTCTCTCCATGCCTTTCCAATATACTGATATGGATTCATTTCATTAATCTTCTCACACTCGGTTAACTCTAAGTTTCTATAGATAATATCTGACATATATTTGCCCCCTATTTTTATAATATAGTTAATATCATAGAATTAATTTAAGTCTAATACCATATGAATATCCTCTGGTTCCAAGTCATATAATTCTTTAATAATTTCATCTGTTAACTTTGCTCCTACTCTAGAGTAGAAATCCACTGTATTTCTAAAGGGTGTTGCAGAAATATACAAGCTTTTTGCTCCTAAGTCTTTTGCTTTTCTAGATATTTTATTCATGAGGCATTTACCTATCCCTTTATTTCTATAAGTACTACTTACATAGAGCATATCAAGCTTAAGTTGGTCATTATTCTTACCAATAGCCTTACTATCTAAAGCTACTAATCCTACAATTTTATCATTATCAAATGCTCCTAGAACTGTTCCATTTCTATCATAGATATCATATAATCTACTAATGAAACTATTAAGTTCATCTAAGTCCCATCCTTGAATATCATAAAATTCATCTACGAGACTAAGTCTATTATTTTTACAATAATAAACCTCTTTAACCACTTCTGATCTTTCAATCTCTCTTAGTAAAGTAAGTTCTTCTCTTTTAAGTTCTCTATACTCCATATCCTTTCTTCCCCCTTATAACTAATATATTATTCTATTTATTTTTATGAATCCCTTCTTTTATCAAGCATATATAATAGACCTCTTAAAAAGAGGTCTATTGTATAATTAACTTATTTAGTTATCTAATTAACTTCCTGCAGATGCTGTAGCAGCATTAGCCGATGCGGCAGCTGAAGTTGCTGCAATAAGAGCAGCTGTTTGCGCTGCTATCATTGTTTCAATAGAAATTCCAATTCCTGTTTGAAGCAATTCATTACTTTGACTTAGCTTCTCAATATATTTATTTGAAACAATAGCAGTGGCTGCTAATACATTCATGTCTTTATAAGTCCATTTAAAGTTTTTATTAGATTTTAGATATCTAACAACTTCTACAACTTCCTCAACTGCTTCTTCACTATGCTCTCCTAATATAGATAAAAATCCTAATATACCATAGTAGGTAGATGATACATGAAATTTATCTTGTTTTAGTCGGTCATAAATACTTCTTGTTTTCTGAGCTTTCATTTGTACAGATTTAGTAGGCGCAAAAGTTAATAAATGAGATAGAAATTGCAAACCATTGCTTCTACTAAATCCTTCTCTATGTAAAGTATCATAATTATGCTCTATTTCAGATATAAGTGCATCATTATTCTCTTTCTTCTCTGACAATAATATTGCAATAGGATAATCATCAGTACCAGTTAGCCAAAAGTGATTTTTTTTCATTCCTTTATATAATTCCATTGATCTTTCAATTCTCTCATCTATATAATCACCCTCACTAGTAAGTAATAGAGCATAGGATGCAATAGATAGGTAAGAAGATTTCTTAAACCCTCTTTCTTTCATTTTCTCATCATATTCTTTCAGTTTAATAAAAGCCTCTTTAGGCTCATCAAATTTAGTGATTAATAATGAAGCTATAGAGTACATGTTATGTCCTCTATAGTAAGAAAATAATCCAGAATTTTTCTTAATATACTTTACCATATCATCAAATTCATCTTTCTTAAATGATTTATTACTAATAACATATACTAAAGCTATAAAGCGTAGTGATAAATCCCCAACTGACCATTTATAGTGTTTTTTCAATGTGGCAAAAGTCTCAATAAATACATCAACCTTTACCTTCAAGTTATTTTCCACTTAATATACCTCCTTAAATATAATCTATAGTACTATTATATCAAGTATTAATATCTTATTTATCTATTATCTTACGAAATACAACTGTTACTACTGCATACAGACCAATAACTATTAATAAAGTAATAATTCTTTCATTCATTGATCCATCAGCTAAAAGTACAGGTCCTAATCCGAAAAATGTTATTAAAATATATAATAGTATGAGTATAAGATAAATTATCCATTTTTTCATTTGGAGTATCTCCTTTATTTTAATATATAAAAATTAATCTATTATATTTATATTATATATCATATCTCATTAAAAGTTAATTTTTAAAAAAGCTAGGATCATTTCCTAGCTTCAGTGAATATATTATAAAATTAAAGTGCTGATTTATATATACTTAGCACATCTTCTGCTTCTAAAGGTTTAAATCTTCCAAGGGTTCCTCTTGAAGTAGCTCCTTTAGCCATCTGTTCTAACTTTTCTTCTCCAATTCCAACTTCTTCTAATCTAGAAGGCATACCCAGAGAATTGAAATATTCTCTTGTTTTATTAATAGAACTTTTAGCAATTTCATATTTATCATTATCTGAATCTATATCCCATACATTCACTCCATACTCTACAAATTTATCTACCGTATCATCGTTTAAAGCATATTCCATCCAATAAGGGAATAAAATCGCCAGTCCAACTCCATGGGTAATATCATAATAAGCACTTAGCTCATGTTCTATCTCATGGGCACTCCACTCAGTTTCCTTACCATAACCTAAAAGACCATTTATAGCAAGACTTCCAGCCCACATCAAATTAGCTCTTGCTTCATAATCATTAGGTTCATCCATGGCTCTTTTACCATAATTTATACAAGTTTTAAGAACTGCCTCTGCCATTCTATTTTGTAGATAAGCTTCCTTTGTATTACTAAAATATACTTCGAACACATGACTCATTATATCTACTGTTCCTGCTGCTGTTTGTTCTTTAGGAACAGTAAATGTATAGGTAGGATCTAATATAGAAAACTTAGGAGCTATATTTGGGTGACCAGTGCCTAATTTTTCACTAGTTTCAGGATTTGTAATTACTGCCCCTGCATCCATCTCAGAACCAGTAGCGGCTAATGTAAGTATTGTTGCAATTGGAAGAGCTTTACCTATTTTCCTTGGATCAACCACAATATCCCATGGGTCATTATCATAATAATATCCTGCTGCTATAATCTTCGAACAATCAATTACACTTCCACCACCTACAGCCAAAACTAAATCTATTTTATTCTCACGACATATTTCAATTCCTTTTCTTACACTTGATATCCTTGGATTAGGCTTTACACCTGATAATTCCCACGATTCTATTTTATTTTTATTCAAACTCTCTATAACTTCCTCATATAATCCACTTTTTTTTATACTACCTCCACCATAAACTAATAAGACCTTATTACCATACTGTTTAATATTATCTGCTAACAATTCTATTTTATTTTTCCCAAAAAATACTTTTGTAGGGATTGAATAATTAAAATTCAACATTCTATCTACTCCTTTTTTCAAAATTGTATTTAATTAATACTATCAATCTTCTTAATCTATAATATACCCTTTTATAATAATTAAATTGACTTTTTCACTTTTTTCTAATTATTCTACATATCATTACTAAATGAATCTAGGATAATAAGTAGAAACTACTGACAATGGTTCAAGCTAAGGGTATCCTCACTGACATAGGTACAGAGGAATATGTACATATAGGTTATCAATAGAGACTATGAAGGAATTATATCCTGGATATTATTAAGATCCTCTGATATTTTTATTATTTTAAAATCCTGATTATCAGGCATCTTTTTATTACTTATCACTATTAATTTAGGAAATACAGGGAAGTACTTTTTATATTTCTCAGATAGATATAATTTCCTATACTTATCTATATCTACTGGAATATTAGATATTTGTACTTCTATAAATGCTATATATTTTTTACTCCTATACCTATAGATCATCAATCCATCTGCTCTTAAATTTTCTATAGTAACTTCCTTATCATAATATTCTATATCTACATATTTACTAACCTTTTGATAAAACTCAACTAATAATAGACAGTGATTCAGTTGTTTAGGTTTCTTTAAATAATAGAGATATTGATTAGTAAAGTGATCTCTATCTCTTTTAAGAACCTTATCTTCTGTTAACCTCTTTAATCTATTTTGAGCTACTCTTAGAGAGGGGTAAAATAATTCAGCTACTATATTTGTTGTGGCTACATTAAATTTTTCAATAAATTCTATAACTTTTCTATCTCTATCAGTTACCATTGAAATCACCTATAGTGAAATCTTTAGGCAATTCCCCAGTATTTTTAGGTTTATTTTCTTCCTTTTTATTAATATATGTATGCTTAATTAAATCTCTAGCAGTTCCTGAGGAGATATTCATACTTTGGAATTCTATCTCCTTATCAAATTTATATATCCCATGGCCCATACCTTTTAATTCTTCCAGTCCCGAATGATCTATTATTATTCTACTGTTTATTTCATTCATAGTTTTTAATCCAATAACTGAAGGTACATTAGCTTTTATTCTTCCATTTAGAACTTTAGCATCTGGTCTTTGAGTGGAAATAATTAAATGTATTCCACATGCTCTAGCCTTAGCTGCAAGAGTCTCTAATATCTGTATACTATCTTTTTCATTTTGTAAATCTGCAAATTCATCAATAATTATAATCTTATATTTCATTTTAGATCTGTATTTCTTATTATATTCCTGGATATCTACACAATCATTTTTAAAGAACTTATCATAACGATCATCAACTTCTATAATTAATTTATTTAGTATCTTTTCAGCATCCTCTATAGTCCTAGAGAAAGATTTTACATATTTACTCTTCCTAAATACATTAAATTCAGCTCCATTTTTTAAATCGATTAGATGTAATTCATATCTATTGTACTTTCCATTTAGTATTAGGTTGGTGATTATACTTCTTAGTAATGTAGACTTCCCTGATCCAGTCTCACCAGCAATTAATAAATGTACCCCTTTTACTAGATCTAATAATTGTAATCCATTTAATGTATAACCACTGAACTCATTCCTATTTCAAATAATCCACCCTTCTCCTTCTTCATATACATCCTCCCTCTTATATAATTCAAATGTACAACCTTAACATAAGTTATATAGCTATATTTTCATACGTTCTGTACGAATAGAGTAACGTATAATATAACGAATACCCTAACGTATAGTTTATATATATGCCTAAGTGGTTTATTTATTGCCTGTCCTAAAAAAAATAATAAAAAAATACCTAGATTAATCTAGGTATACAATATCTTTTATATCCATATTTAATTTATCTGATATCTTTAATAAAATTTCTAAGGAAGGTTGCCTTTCATTTCTTTCATATCGGTTATATTGGTATTGACTTAACTCCAAAAACTCAGCAAAATCTTTCTGGAACTTATATCCCTTTTGTAACCTTATCTCTTCTAATCTGTTTTTTACCCCCATAATATCCCTCCATTTTATGTATTATTATATGTATAAGACAGATAGTTGGTTTTCCCTTTGATTTTTATATGATTCACACTTTTATTAGTATATTATAATTATGATAATTAACATAACTTTTATCAACCTTATGTTTCAAAGTCAAGCTTAATGTATTTATGTTGTTTTTAGCATCAATATGAATAACCTTTTTATTCTCTATATTAATAGTTATTGCCCCTCTATCAAATAGCTTATGATGATTCGGGCAAAGAACTAACATATTTTCAAGAATATCAGGGCCATTACATGACAGTGGTTTAATATGATGCACTTCTGAGTAATAGATATCATTTCCTAGACTAAGTTTAATTCCACACACTTGACACGAATTATTATATATCTCTTTTAAATAATTTACGATAACATAATCACGTCTTGTAACATTTATTATTTGTTGTCTTTTTTTTGATAACTTGTCCTGTTTTTTATATTCATATAAATCTTCATAATTACTTGGTTTATAATTTCTCCTTAAACTCTCTCTCGTTAACTTTACAATGTCTCGTCTGTTTTTATATGCAAATCTATAATAATCTTCAATATCAAATTCTCTTCCTATCATTTTCAGATCATCAATTACTTCTCTCACTTCATTTTCACACTGTGCGGTACTTAATAAGATATAATACATAATGAAGGGCTCTAATCCACTTTGTTTTACTTCATCTAAAATCTTTCTTGCATTATCATATGAGTCTTGTACCCATAGTAATCTAGCGTATATTGCCGGAACGGTTTCTATATTGTTTATTTCCATATCATTAATAATTTGTCTAACCTGAAAACTATTTTCAGCAGTATTCACAAAATTCAAGTAGTTTTCTATATCTATATTCACCCTCTTTTTCTTCATGGCTGAGATTATTGTTTTAGCATCATCGTATGATTCTACTAATGCCAACATCCAGTTATATTTTTTTTTTCCTAATGTAAAACCCAATGACTGTAAATATTCAGCAATATCTAATACTTCTTCAAAAGTCTCAGTCAGACTTATCAAATAAATAAACATCTTTAGATTTGGCTTATTACCTGACCTTATAGTTTTATCTATGTAATTTTTTATTTCTTTCAAATCAGACTCCTCCTAAAAATATAGTTAACTTGTCAGTTATATATTTTACTTATTGAAAAAGTTAGTATCTTAATATCTTTTATAGAGTTACATATTAATTTCAATTTGAAACTTGATTTTCCCTTTTAATTTTCTAAATTATCTAGAATTTATTATATAATTCTATTAATAAAAGAGCAGGATTAATATCCTGGTTTAATTATTGATTAACTTCAATGCCATTTGTCCTCTTTCAGTAATCACAAGTGATCTCCCTGAAGCTTCTACCTTACTAAGACACCCTTTTTCTTCTAATTTCTTAATATAAGTATGAACTGAACTTGAAGACTTTAATCCAACCTTTTCTCCAATTTCCCTAACAGTAGGACTATATTTATTTTCTTTTATTAGATCATCTATCCCTTTTAATACTACTAATTGTTTTTTAGTAAGCATAATTTATCCCCCTCTATATCTTGTATAAATACCATTCCATTTTATCTCCTATGTAATGTAATTCATAAACTCTTAGTGTATTATTAATATTTGACTGACATCTATATGTATGTATAATCCGACCACAATGTTTAATCTTATCTGAAAATTGAAGAGTATCTACTTTGATTTTGATCTCTTCATCTCCATTATCAAACTTAAATTTCCATGGCCGGATAGTTCCATCTTTATTAAATATAGCAATCATATCAACTGATTTATTAATAACTCTCATGTTTTCCACTTCTACTTTCATTAATTATAGTCATGTTCATTGCTGCTAATATATTTTCTTTTTTGAAAGTTCTTATAGCTTGTTTATCTATATCTAAAGCTTTAATAATACCTTTATCTATTTTTAATACCTGTATTCTTCTTTGTGTTATCTCTAATCCTTTCATATACATAATAGAAATTATTTTATGATTTTGAAGAGAATACTTTAATTCATGATCAACCATAATATCACCCCGAACATATATTTTTATTAAATTATATCAGAACAAACGTTCGGTGTAAAGACATAAAAAAAGACCAAGTTTTAACTTGGTTCATTTCTTTACTTTGATAACCATATTAATCAATTTCC
The DNA here is from genome assembly GCF_016820655.1 of Anaeromonas frigoriresistens. Lineage (GTDB taxonomy): Bacteria > Bacillota > Clostridia > Tissierellales > SIT17 > Anaeromonas > Anaeromonas frigoriresistens. The sequence continues at coordinate 44,303 of NZ_WSFT01000029.1, read as the reverse complement.
GCTAAAATATTCTTATTAACTAAAACAGAGGATTCTTTTTCTTTTAGTTTCTTCTCCCGTCTATGCTCAAGTATATAAGTTTGTTTATGATGGCTCAAATTCATTATAAATATAATTAACAATACTACCGATACAATTCCCATAGCTACATATTTAGGTAGATTGTCTCCTGGTATAAGGGCAAGTGCACATATTAGAACAGCATATATTAAAAATATATACATACTAAAGCTCATTATAGAGGTAGCATTAGTCTTTTGTGCATAATCCCCTGTATGATTTATTAAATCTCCTGTTCCTCCAAAAAAAGCGTTAATCTTACCTTGTGTTTGAGAGTTATCCTTAGATTCTTCAGTCACAAAAATCAACCCCTAGTATCCTGACATAAATCATTGTTAAAGGTATTCATAAGCTCTTTACATATATAACTTCTATTAACATAAATACCTATATAAGCTATAAAACACATTAAAGAGGTGCCAATAGATATAATTGCCGGTAAGAAATCAAAGTTAAAGAAACTAATAATAAGAAAGCTAAAACTTAGAGCTAATAGTATTTTTTTATTTTTATTATACTTCTTATTTACTTCTACCTGAAAGCGTTTATCATGAGTAATATTATCTATTTTATCTATTTTATCTCTAATTTCTAAAATTATATTTATATTTCTGTTTGTTTGATTAATAAGACTAGACAATCTCTTTTCTTTTATATCTTTATAAATTGGTTTATGAATCATTTTCTTAACTTTTAGCAAATTCATTTGAACTTCATCTAATACATTTTCTAAATTAGTTATTGATTCTAAGTATATATCTTTAATTCCTTCTTTTTCTAATTCAGCTAAAATTTCTCCTAGACCATTATTCACTTTAATTAAATTTGGGCCATGAATATTATTAGATTTTTCACAGAAACTCATAATATTATTTTGTAAGTCATTATTTATCCTTCGAAGTCTAGATACTCTCTTTGTAACTAATTTCATAAAAAATAAATCCCATTTATTTTTAAAGCTGTTTAAGTATGATTCATTCCAAGTATGTAATGTTAAAACCTCTCCCATTATAATTCTCTCCCTCTTTTTCCATATTCCTCCTATTTTCTTAGTCATATTATACACCTTCTTCTAAAATATTTCAACTTTATTAATATAAATATGAAGTGTATTTAATAATTTATGTATTTATTTTATACCCCTCACTTTAGTAATTAATTTTTTATTTTAAACCCCTATTTTCTTATTGATTGTTGTCAACGTTAATAATTCTATTCCATTATTTTTAAATCTCTTTAAATGAAGACCAGAGATTTCTCCCTGGTCAATTGAATCTATTCTACTTTCTCTATTTCTATTTTATCTGCTTTGTCTAAATTCTCTTTTACTTGTTCTACTATATTATCTGTAACCTTAAATGCCCCTATCTGCTCTCCATTAATAATTACTCTTCTCGTAGGAATATTGATTTCTTTGATAATATTATTTAAAGCTCTTACAGTTTCTTTTCCAGCATACCCATCAACTTTTAGTCCATACTTAGCTTGGAATAATTTTATAGCTCCTCTTGTTTCACTCCCATAAATACCATCCACAACTAACTTAAATCCTATCTCTTTTAAAGTTTGCTGGATTAGCTTTACTTCGTATCCTTCATCTTTAGTAGTGAAGTAACCTTTACCTGGTAAATCTATTATTCCATTCTTTTCTAACGCTTCAACTACTTCTCCAATTTTCTCTACAGTATTAGGACCTACATAACCATCTACTTCTAGATCATAAAATTCCTGGAACTCTTTCACTGCTTCTAAAGTATTAGGTCCAAAGTTTCCATCTATCTCTAATTCATATCCTATGATATTCAACTCTTCTTGCATAAAGGATATCTCTCTATCATTATCTGCAATGGTCCAATATCCCTTAGCTGGTAAATCTATAATACCATTATTGTATTTTTCTTTAATTCCATTATCTTTAGTAGATGTTTTCCCCTCAAATACTTCTCGATATGCTTCAATAATTAATCTTCTTTTTTCGTCTGTATTAGAACAGTGTTCTCTATGACTACCATGTTCTACTATAATTCCATGAATACCATATCTCTGAGGAATTCTAATCATACCATAGTAGTCAGTGCCATAGGAGTTTTTTCTAGTTCTTACCCCTCTAAATTGAATACCTAGTTTGTTAGCTACTGTTTTGCCTATCTTCTCAGCTACTATTTTATCTTCTGGCCTAGATACAGAAATAAAACATATTACTCCATCAGTTGGATAATTCGTATGAAGAGATACTAGATATTTGCTCCCATTTTTCTTGGCCATAGCTGTTCTATTTGGAAAGCTTACATCTTTACCATTGTACCTGGTAAGGGGACTACCAAACTCTTTATTAAGCGCTAATCCTAAGAGTAACATATTATCCCCCTCTGAGTATCTATTGGAGCAACGAGGAGCAATATTAGCTCCTGCATAATGTCCTGGGTCGAATGTAGTATTGTTTACACTAAACATTATATCTCTCCTTCCTCTCTAACCTTCTCTTTCATATCGTCTATAATTCCTTTACTAGAGTTTTCTCTAAGTTGCTCTAATACTTTAACAATGAAAGGCGGTAAAGATACTCCTATATTTCCTATATTCTCAAGTATACTTATACCTTCATTGCTTATATAAAATAGAGCTGTTGCAGTTCTAAATAAATTAGCTTGATTATTTGTTATCCTATCTAATTGAGCTGCTAAAATTAAAACTAAGAAAATCATAGCTTTCTTAAGAATTCCTAAAAAGCCTATGCTTGAATTGAGTTTCTTTTCCTTTAAAGCTACTCCCAACCCGGTGAGATAATCAACAACAATTAAAATGCAAAGTATTTCTAGTACCATATCCCACCCTCCTATTAGTCCTGCTATAAAACCTATAATACCTGTAGCTATTAATTTAATCGATATATTACTCATTTTCTTCCTCCTTTTTTGGACATAAAAATAGGACTATTCCTAGTCCTTAATTTATTTAATATTAATTTACTGATTATGAATTATTCTTTGAGATTAAAATATACTTTCTCTTTTCAAATCTTATATTCTTCAACCTTTCAATACCTATAGAAATCATTATACAAGTTACCAATAATACACTGAAAATTATAAGTGGATTTTTAAATGAATAAATTATTCTTTTAAAATAATACTCATATATAAATGTATGAAATAAAAATATATTAAAAGAGTGGATCCCTACAAAGGTTAGAACTTTTTTAAAACATTTTATTTTAGATATATATTCGTAACTTATGAGTATTATAATCAACCCAAAAAAACCATCAATCTTTTCATTTATTAGCTTAACTCCATATCTTCTAAAATACACTATGAGTATCAATATAATTAAGTAAATCATTAACTTTATATATTTATTCCCTATTTTAAAACTAGTAATATTAGAAATAACTTTTCTTTGAGAACAAAATATTCCTATGATAAAAGGGAATACCCAATATCCATATAACCCGATAGGATCAAAACTTCCAACTTTATGTCTTGTAATAAACATTAAGTAATAACTTAAACACAAAGATAAGATTGGATATTTTTTCACTAATCTATTCAATAATGGAAAAAATAAATATAATCCTATAACTAAACTCATATACCACCAAGTTGCATTATAACCATTAAAGCTAAAAAGCCTTTGTACTCCTAAAATATTAAGAAATAATTTTGTTATGACATGGTCTCCATATACAACTTCAAAAGTTCTATTAAATAAGACTATCCCCATAGGTACAAAAAGAATCCACATTAATAAATAATTTTGATAAAGCTTTCTATAATATTTAAGGTAAAAAGTTCTAAGAGTATATTTTTTCTTACTATAGCTTTCACTTAGACCATAACCACTTAATATAAGAAATATTGCAACACATACCTTGCTATAGTATGAGATTATCTCTGCAATATTAAAAGAGCTAAATGACTCTATATAATTTGCATTATAAAATAAGTGATGCCAAAGTAATAGGAAAATTGCTATGCCTTTTAGATAATTAGTGTCCTCTTTTGTAAATTGATTCTCCATGCCATTTATCCCCCTAAGTAAAAATAACTACAATATATTATAATACACTGTAGTTATTTTTACTAATATATTCTAAAAATTTGCAAAGAAGGTTTTTATACTGTTATTCCATCCATCCTAAGCCAATTAGCTCCATCATAAATAATAGGTAATCCTAAAGTAGCATCAATAATATAATCAAACTTGCTTGGAGTTAATTTAGATCTATCGACTACCAACATACTTCTAACTCTAACCTTAGCTCCTGCTACTGCATTCATATCACCATACCCTGACTTTTCATGTTTATAACCGTTGCCCATTATTACAGTAATAATAGAGTTACTGTTCATCTTATGGTACAATCCACCGTTATTATTATAAATGTTGTCAAACTTCAAGCTTTTTAATTCACCATAGTCATAAATAATAGAGTCTCCTGGAGTATAGGTATTATACCATTCAACATTTGATATCTTCATAGAATCAACAATAGATGTTTCGGTACTCTTAATGAATATTCTCTCTATATCTGAATCAGCTTCTAGTTCACGTCTTAATATCTTATCCAAAGTAATAGATTTAATATGAACATTATCTAATAATATTAAAGCTCCAAATCCGGATACTTTTTCTTCTCCATTATCAGCAAATTTAACAATATCCTCAAACACTAAATTATCAAAAATACTTTTTTCTGTGGTTTCCCATTCTATAGGAGTTTGAACTTTTATCACTTCCCATTTACAGTAGCCTTTTACCGTTTGAACAGTTACATTAGAGACCTTTCCCCCTCCTTTTGAATATATAGCTATACCTCTCATACTTAATTCATTAGTTCCATTTTTCTTTCTAGGGAAAATATTTGTAATTTTAATATTTTCTGAGTTCCCATAAACTAGTCCAGTATCTATTCCTTCTAATGTAGCAATTCCAGAAGAAACAGCTACAATATCATCATTTGAATAACCTCTAATATTATTTATAATTACATTTTTCCCTATTCCAGTTACACCATCTCCGTTCACTTTACCACCATTTTGGGATGGTAAAGGTTGATCAAATTCTATATCGTCAAAAATACAATCTTCACAATCAAGATATGCAATTCCCCATGCTTCAATTTCTTTGGTTTTTAAATGTTTAACTTTTAACCCCTTAACTTTATAGAATAATAGACCCATTCCATAATATCCGGTTAAAATATTTCCAGTAGAATAATCCCTAGTTTGATTCAAAGCATTACCATCCCAGTTTCCACCTATAATAGTTATGTTACTATTTCCATTTACCAAATCACTATTTTTAACTATATAGCAATTAGCACCATTAGCTAATTTTATTGTAGCTGTAGGATCTATTATTAAAGTCGTATCGGAAGGTATTTTCATACTATCACTAATCAAATAAGTACCAGGACCTGGGATGTAAACAGTTCCACCTTCAGCTAACGCTTTATTTATAGGAATTATATCATCTGTAACCCCATCTCTTTTAGCACCGAATCCTATCATTACATTTTTTAGTCCTGAAATACTTTCTGCCAAATGAAATTTTAAAATTGTTCGAGTATCTTGAATGTTTTCAATACCAGATACTTTATTTTCAAATCTCGCAAACTCCATTTGATATAGATTACCACTATCATCTAGATTTTCTTGTGTCAAACTAGGATAGTTAAATGGGTCAGATATTATTTTAAAGGTACCTTGGTTAAATACATCCAATGTATTTTCCTGATTTAAATCTATTTCAAATACTAAAACTGAGTATAATATTCCACTAGCAACTGATGGAATTTCAATTATAGTGTCGCCTACATTTCTAAGTAATCTACCATAAATAGAAAAGTATCCATCAGATATAACTAAATTTCCATCTATATCTGTAGATACTTCACACCCTTTACTCACTCCTATCTTTCCTTGATATATATGATGAATTTGATGGGCAAAATCTTCACTTTTCATTAATTGTTTATCAAATGTTATTGCTCTTATCATTAAATCACTCCTTTCAACTTCTCAATTAATGTCACTTTCATATTGCCACATTTTACAATATAAATATTGGAGTTTGATTTCTTATTTATTTCTCTAACAAAAGTATGGTATATTCCGTTATCATTAGTTTTTATCTTTAAGTTTCTCCCTATATAAAAGTCATTAATATCATATATCATACTATCTTTAGTTAAGTTAATCTCAATATTATGTTGATATGAATTGCTTTTGAATGTATCTAAAGCTTTTTGATATGCTTCATCATCAGTTTCACATGTCTCTACTTCAATACTACCTTTAGCACGATTAGGATTATTCTTATCCGTAGTTGTAGTTCTATCAGTTAGTAGAAAATAATCAAAGGTATTTCCAGTTCCTTTTGATAATACGGTAACTTTAGATACCACATCAACACTATAAAATTCTTGGTATGTTATTATATCCTCTATAGTTGCATCTACTTCTAAAACTTCTGCATTAGATCTATATATTATAATATCAAGTGTATCTTTATTAAACTTATAGTCTAAATATATATCATATCTCTCTTTTACATTACCTAAATATGTTCTAAGGTTATATATTCCATCATTTGTATCTATACTTGCGTTTATCGGAGTATGAGTAGATACTGATACATTAATATAAGTTTTATTTAATAGATCATCATTAGAAATGACAAAGTTATCTTCTATTGTTTTCTTAATAAAGTCCTCTATTCCGGTATTAAGTATAATTTCTTCATTGCTTAGTATTACTTTTCTATCAAATATATTATCTATTTCATTTGCATGTATTATATATGTGATCCTATATTTCTCAGTTTCTATGTTTTCAATAATACCTTTATATCCTTCATCTTTATGAATTATATAATCTCCTTCATTTGCTAAAAGCTTTTCTGCAACTTTAAACTCACTTTTACCAGTCAAATTTATATCTTGCTTTATATCATAGCTACTATCCTGAATTATATCTTTTATTTCTAAATTGTCTTTAGATAAAATGTATAGCATATTACACCCCCTTATAGGCAGTAATTATTCTAAATACTATTTTATTTATATTTCCGGTATCACTGGTAATCTTAAGTCTACTAAATCCTGTTGGTAGCTTAAAAAAGTTATCATTTTCTAATTTAAGACAGTTAGGAATATTTATTTGATTGCCTTCTTCATCTTCTAAAGCTACATAATTGTTACCATTCCTAGCTGAATATATAAGCTTTTGACCTTTTTCTATAGTTATATCAAAAACTACTTTATATTTTAGTTTATCTCTTAAATATAGCTCTATGGATGGTTTTTGAGTATATCCATATATCTCAGCTATAATCTCTCCTTCTATGTGACCTGTATTGTTATAGGCTACTGCTACAGATGAATAATCATTGAATTGAAAAGGAAATGGCATAGAGTATCTACTTTCTCCTTCCATTTCCTCAATTACAAACCTTTTATTATCCTCTGTATAGTATAAACTTTTACAACATAATACTAGCTCACATTCTATTGTACCTCTATTCTTTATTACATTTGTTATAGCCTTAAAATCTACATCTCTATAGTATTCAGTGTCTAAAGGTCTGTATATAATCCTTAAGTTTTGAGATCTTTCTATATAATCTATGAAATTCTGGTATTTTAAGTAATCGTCAAATACTAACGTCCCCGATAATTCACCTTGTTTTATCTCTTTATTGTCCCTTTTATAATAATTCCCTACCCTTACATAACTTAATTCATTCTCATATCCTAATCCATTTAAACGTTGAATTAGAGTTGTATCTTTAAAGTTTCTAAGGTTATATTTTTCGTTTAATTCATTTATTAGATATGCACTTTTCATAGATTACAACTCCAATCCAAATCTTTTATTTACATAGTTAAATGCTCTTTCTAGCTCTTCATCATTCATATTTTGAGGGTAGAAATTTAATATTATTTTATTTATAACTTCATTTGCTTTATTATTTAATCTCTTAGCTATTGCCTCAGCGAGTGGGAACATATGCTTACCTTCAAGAGGCACTATTCCTTCTCCACCAGCTTCTCCACCACCAAGAATAGAATTACCATCTATTCCAAAGGGAGTAGGCTCATTCATATATCCACCTTTTGCATACCATTTAACATCCAGCTTTGGAACTGATAATCCCGGAGGAATAAGATCTAATTTCCCTTTAAGACTAAAGTGAGGTAATTTTATCTTAGGTAAACTAATTTTAAGACCACTAAAGAAACCTCTAATTTTTGCTATTTGACCTCTAATAAAGTTAACTGCTGTTCTAATTGGACTCATTATAAAGTCCTTAGCCTGATTAAATTTATCTCTAATATAACCTACCGCACTAGACACACCAGAGACTATTCCATTCTTCATATCTATAAATACATTTTTAATTCCTCTACCTACCGCTTTCATTTTATCCCACAGAAGGCCAGCATAGTACTTCACTTTATCCCAATTCATATACAGAGCCACACCTATTGCTATAAGAGCTCCAATAATTGTTATAACTATTCCTATTGGATTGGCAAGTAATGCTGCATTTAGACCATGTTGTGCTAATGTTTGAGCAAAAGTACTAGCTTTCCATGCTGCCATAAGAATTTTCATTTTGCCTATAGCTGCATTTATAGTGGTAATTACTTTAAATGCTATCAATGCACCTAATAAACCACTTAGAATAGGTATTAGTATATTTGCATTATTTTTTAAAAATCCTAAAGCATTCTTAAACTTATCAGTCACTTCCCTTGCTTTTTCCATCGCATCTTTTATTTTTGCTTTAATTTCTGGACCATTAACTACCATCCAATCCAAAAACTCTTGTAATTTTGGTAGTACGGCAAGTCCAATCTTTGATACAATTCCTCCAAGACTTCGTTTCATACTATCCATAGTATCAGTGAATTTTACCCCATCATTTATAGCTTTATCACCTATAACAATACCTAGTTCAGCTGCTTTCTTTTTAGCATCTTCCAAGCTAAGTGCTCCATCATTTAAAGCTGGCAACATATCTCTTGCTAGTTTAGTTCCAAACATTTCAGTGGCAAGCGCTGCTTTCTCTTGTTCATTTTTCATCCCAGATAAAGTTTGTACTGCAGTAGCAAAAGCATCTTCTGTAGAAATAGTACCATTTTTAACATCATCCATATTTATTCCTAGTCTTTCTAAAGCTTCAGAGTATTTTTTATTACCATCTGCAGCTGCTCCCATTCGTTGATTTAGTCTACCTACACCTTTTTCTAATTGTTCTTGTGCTAAACCATTTTGAGATGCCCAATATTCTAGTTCCTGGTATGCTTTCATTGATATACCCATTCGTTGAGATCCTTTATGAATTGCATCTGCAGTTTTTGATGCTTTTGTGGCCATACCTAAAAGAGCTCCTCCTGCTGCAGCTCCTCCCATTATTGCAACTTTACCCATAGTTTTAATAGCTTTACCCATGTTTTTAAAAGTCTTATTTACTTCTCTTGCTTGTTTATCAGACTCCTTCAACTTCTTAATAGAATCTTTATTATCAACAAGTACTGAACCATATAATCTAAAAAGTTCCAATATCTTAACCTCCTTTCTTAGGAGTAATTTCTAAAATTTCTTTCATTAATTCATCTTTACTTCTATTATCTTTTATAATTTTTTGTGGTTTAATTTTGTCATAAAAATCCTCGAAAGTTTCAAAATTGCTTTCATCATAATTAGGGAGTACTGCTAGATATAATCTATAATAATGTTCTTTATGCTCTTCCTCTTGTGCCTTTTTAATTAACTTTATTGACCTTCTAAGGGGTAATTTAAATACATAATCTATATTGCTATATCTCTTAAGCAGGAGATCCTCTATAAACTCTTTGTCTATTCCCCTGCTTGAGATAAAAAATCTTCAAAACCTTCTGTTTTAACTAACTCCATAAAGAATGTTTTTATTTCTTTTAAACTCATTTTAGAAACTTCTTTCATAGGTTTACCAGTAAGATCAGATATAAGCTTTTTGATTTCTTTTTTAGCTTTATGCATCCTCTTTACAAATTTAACTCCGAGATCTAAACCCATTTTTAAGAACATTTCTTTTCCCAATTGTTCCTCTTGTTTTTCTTTTTCTTCATTATTTTCAATGAAGTCAATTATTTTCTTTGAATCCATATACTTCTCTATCTCAACATTTAAATTCATCTTTTCTATAATCTCACTTAATAAGAATACATCTTCTAAGTCAAATTCTTTGATTATCATATTATTTCATCCTCCTATATATAAAAAAATAAGAGGGATTTAATCCCTCTATGCTGCAAATTCTACGTTCCAAGGTGGAGTATCTCGTGTTGTCTCGTCATAAGTAGCTGTAAACTCTAATTCTGGTACTGCTTCATTTTTATCTTCTAGAGTCCATTCTATATTCCCCATGTTTAAAGCATTTTCTAACTTTATGACTACTGATTTACCATCCTTAGTCTTGCCTGTCCATGTCACGTCATTATAATCTCCCTCTGATATTTTTAATGTACTAGTCCACTTATTACCAGTAACAGTAGGAGGATCTCCTGTTGACAACTCTGTTAATGATGTACCAGGATAATATTTCGTCATATCTTCTGCATTAAATAATTCTAAAGCCTTTACTGTTAATTTTGCAACTTCACTGTCAATTACTATTCGCCCTTTAACAGGTCCTCTATCACCATCTGCTTCAATTTGTCTCATTTCTCTCTCTACCACAAAGGCACTCCCACCTCTAGTAAGTCCTACTGGTATTGCCCCTATAGTTATTACTCCATGTCCTAATAATATCTTTTCAGCTGTTACTTTTGGCATATGCTTACCTCCTATCTAAAATATACTCTTGTGTTATATCTTAAATTTATTAAATTCTTTCCTCCTAAGTCTTCACTTCCTACAAACTGTCTACCTTCTCTTTTAAAATGAATATTTAATCCTGGGATGTTTAATACTTTATTATTTATATTGTTATCAATAATATCAGCTAAATTCTCCATAGCTCTAACTGATTTGTTTCCATCATCATATACATCAATATGGATGTAATAATCTTCCGAAGGAAAACTATCAACTAGATTATCTAATACATAAATAATATAAGGAAAAATAGGGTTTTGAGGTGCTCTATTTCTATATACTCTAGGATGATATTTCTTCAATTCTTCTAATACAGTATCTGATAGTAAATTAGTATCTATATTCATATAGTCACCTCTTACCTATTTCATTTAATGCTCTTGCTAATAACTGTTGTATTAAGTCTTTATATTTAATCACCACTGGCTTTATGGGATCATTATGGTCATAAACAAATGGAGCATAGAATATTTTAAATCCAATCTGTAAGTCCATTTCTTTTTTTCTAGCCCAATATTGAAGAGATTTTTTTAGATATCCAGTTCTACGTGGTACTTTAGTTCTTGCTTCCCTTGCAATTCCTTTACCAATCTCATTAAATACTCTATGAGGAGCTTCTTCTATTTTAGGTATTATTTTGTCTAAATTACTCTCAAATTCATAGGCTTTTCTAGCCATTATACTTCACCCCCAGTAAAACTAGTTACTGTTAGTTCTGTTTTTTCTCCCTTATCGTAGGCTCTTATGATGTCATATTCTTTCCCATTTACTCCAATAGGAAATCTAATTTTTTCATTGTTATTAAATTCGAAACTATGGACCTCAAATACTAACTCCGGTTTTAATCCTAAATTTCTTGCTTCATAAAATTCTGATTGTCTAACACTTTTTTTATTAGCAAATATAGTGGTCCATTCTAAAGTTTGTATAACCTCTCCATGCACTATAGTTTCAATATAGTTTCCCAGTTCTATTACTTCATCCCACATCTATACCACTTCCTCCGTATAATCTGTGGAAAGTGTTAAATGAGTCTTTAACATTACATAACTATCCATAAATTTTTCTGCATGAGGATTATCATATCCAAAGTTTGCTTTACAATATAAAATTACTGCTCTCTTAATCAAAGGATCTGTTTCAGTAGTATTAATTTTATTCTCTAAAACTCCTGATAGTTTTAAATCTGATATAGCAGCATCTATTAATCCTTCAATTTCTGCATCAAAGGCATTGCTTTTTATTCTTAATGATAATTTTACATCTTCAATCATTTCTACTCACCTACTTCACATGAATAAGGCATTAAAACTATCTTTACTCCTGATTTCTTATGTTCAGATTTGACTATATCTGAAAGTAATTCAAATTCTTCCTTATTTAAAGGTTTATTGGCCTTAAAAACAATAACCTTATCTTCTTCTTTTACTTTAATTGTCTCTTTATCTGATTTCTTAGCTTTATCTCCATTTGCCATTTGATACACCTCCCTCAATAAGAAAAAGAGAAGGGATTAACCCCTCTCTTATACTGCTGCACCTTTCTTAACTATAATTACTCCATTAGGATCTAATATCTTACCATCTGCTACTAATATAGCTTTATCTACATACTGATTGGTGTCATGATCTAACCATCTAAACATTGTTATTTGCATATTAGAGTTAATACAGTAATCTGATAACTTACAGAATACTGCTACAATATCTCCAGTAGCTGCAGAATCATAAGGAGCAATTACATCATCCTCAACTAAAATTACTTCTCTTCCTCCAAATCTCTCTTGTGGTCCATTAGTAATACCATAGTTTGTTCTCCCTATTGGTTGGCCATTATCATCTACCATTCCATCTATTTGACCTTCAAATGTACCTGCAGCCATAATGAATGATCCACCAGCTCTATATGATAAAGGTATCTTAGCAAATACTTTTGTTTTCCATCCCTTCCAACTAGATATTTCAGTTGGTGATAACTCTATTTTTTGTTCTGCTGGTATTCTAGTATCTACAGTTATTCCTTTAGGCTGACCTACACCAGTTCCTTTGATTATAGCTTTATCCATAGCCTTAATCATAGCCTCAACTATTAAATCTGTAATAGTCTTTTCAAATATTGCTAGAGTAGTAACATCTGTCAATAATGATATTGCTATCTTACATTCCAACCCATGGTAGCTAAATGAAACATTTGTATTAAGCTGTGTTTTCTGTCTATCAGAAGAAGTGTTTTCTCCAATCCACTTAGCAGTAGGTTTTAATGATAAAATTGGTACTTCTACTCCACCTTTAATATTTGTTTTTCTAACTCTATTAAATATCTGGCCATAGGACTCCATCTTTTTAATTACTTCTTGCATTATGGTAGTAGGAATTACTGCTCCTGCATCACTTGTAGAAGTGCTTTCATTTACATTCCTTAATGTTTCATTCATTTCTCCAGTTTTACAGAAATTCATAAAAGCATTTCTATATTCAAATGTATTAGTTATATCATTGATTTGTTGTACTTTATTATCAATATTGTCCACTACTTGACCCCCTTCCACTTTTATAGAGTTATTTTCTAAATTTAACCCTTTAGTTCTATCTTTTAAAGCATTCATATTAACATTTGCTTTAGATGCTTCTTCATATTTATTGTCTAAGTCTTCTATTTCTTTCATCTTAGCATTAGACTCATCAATCTTTCCTTCATTAATAAGATTCTCAACCTCTGTTAATAACTCATTTCTCTGTTTTAAGTATTTTTCTTTATTCACTTTACATCTCTCCTTTTAATTTTAATAATTGCAGTTTTGCTTGAGCTTTTTGTTGCATAAAAATATCCGACTTATCAATAGTCGGATTAAACTTATCTTTCATATTTCTCATTTTATTAATTACATCATGAGGAATTATATTTGAGACCCCAATACTAGCTGATAGCTTTAAATTATTATCCATGAACATGATTTCATCAACTAATTTGTATTCTAATGATTTTTCTGGAGTAAGCCAGGTTTCTTTGTTCATCATATCAAGTAACTCTTCTTTACCCATTCCACTTTTAATCATATAAGCATTGGCTATTGTACTATTATAATCTTTTAGCATTATAGCTGCATGCTCCATATCTCTATAATCTCCTCTAATTCCTCCAGAAACATTATGAATCATTATTTCCGCTGTAGGTGAAATCATCAACTTATTTACACCCATTCCTGCTATACTTGCAGCACTTGCAGCTACACCAACAATTTTTCCTATTGTATTTCCATTATAAGATTTTAATAGGGTATATATTTCTGATCCTGCAAATACACTTCCTCCAAGAGAATTTATTATGACTTCAACTTCTTCACCATTAGCTTTATTAAGTTCATCCTCCACTTCTTTTGGACATGTGGAGTCCATTTCAAACCAATCATAAATCCATTTTTCATCATTATCTACAATAGCACCTTTAATATTGATTTTTCTCATCTACTCACCTCCTTTACTCGCTTGTAGGTCTAGTATCTAATCTTCTTACATACTCATCTCCACCTTCTCTTGGTGCATAGTTCATAATTTCTCTTAATTCATTAGGATTAAATATTCCTAATTCCACAAATTTAGATAATCCTAATTTAGTACTCATGCTAGCAAATGTTAAATTAGAACTCTCAAATATAATTTTATTTCCAAAACCTCTTTCACGTCTTGAAAATAACTTTCTAGTATATTCACCAGATAATTGCATTACCACAGGCTCTATACTTGCTTCATAATATGAAATCCATTCATTTTCATTGTAATTTCCTTGAATTATTTTTTGATTAGTATTAAAGAACGAATGTATCCTATTTACTGTAGACTCTGTTTGCTTGTAGTTTGGTACATAGTCTTTAGGCTCTACTTGTATAGCATCTACTTTCGCATCCGTACCTGCAGCTCCTACTGTTTCACTTTCAATATTCATAAAATCATCTATAAATTGTTTAGTTTGTTTCTTTATATCCTCTGGTCTTAAGGTCTGATTAAACTTAAGTAACCATTTAATGATATTAGAGTTTTTAATAGCTTTAACTATTCCTTGATCAGATGTATTTACAATTTCCATTAAAGGTGTTAAGGATTGAGCTGGATTGTCTCCAAATAATTCATTATCATTAAAATCTTTTCTTAAGTGAATGATATCTGTATACTTAAATGTAACTGTTTTGCCATTATTCAAAACGAATCTAAGATATAGTATTCCTTGATCACTTTGTATAGCTTCACTACTTGTAGCAGAAATAGGATATATAGCTATGGGATAATTATTTTCATCTCTTTCAATATAAGCAAAAGCATTATTGTTTAATTCTAATTGTATTGCAAGTTTTTCTTGTAACATTTGTCCTGTCATATAGGGGTTAGGTTCTTCCAGTAGAAACTTCATATATGGTTCTGGATTTACTTTTAATCCTTCTGGACCATTCCTTATATGTTTTCCTATTATCTTACCTATAGCTTGAGCCTTTGGTCTTATAGCTGACCTAACAATATCAGATTGATATAATTTCCCATTCCAAGCATAAAAACCATTACCTCTATCTGTTATCATTTTATAACTCGATACTGTAACTCCTTTATTCCAAAACTTATTAAATATACCCAATAGATCACCTCCCTCTAGATTAAATTAATATAATCTTCATAATGTCTCTCCAATGCTACACAAGCATCTAGAAGACTAGCTGTACCATCTATCCTTCTTCTTCGATTACTAGTCTTAACAGGTTGTATATTGCCATTTTTATCTACATCTATAGAAGTGTTTGATAAACACCATTTTAAAATAGGATTATTATTGTAATTTATCTTTTTACTTGCTAAATCTGCTCCTAATGATTTCATAGGTCCACTTAAACTTTTTTTCCCTTGTATTACTGGCTCCATACCATCTTTTCCAAAGTAATTCCTCATTTCCTCTACATAATACTCTGCAGACCATCCATCATATCCATGCCAGGGAATGTAGATATCATATTCATTTTGAACTTCCTGGAACCATTCTGTTACATACTTATAATGAACTTTATTACCTGGTGTTGTTCTCAATAATCCTTGTTCTAGCCATATATCATAAGGGATCTTATCTTCTTTAACTCTCTGATCAAGTAATTCTTCAGGTAACCAATACATCTGAAGTACATAAATTGTAGAATCATTTGGAACCATAAATATAACTGTTCCACAAGTAAGGTCCGTTGTAGATGCAAGGTCAGAACCACCAATTCCATACCTAGGCTTTAATATGCTTAAATCATAGGTTGCTGGATTATTTAATTCTTCAAATGTTAACCATGTTTCTGTTGAAGTTTCTCTTATATTAAATTCTTTACAGACAAAGTTTTTTTCTAATCTTAAATTATTCGCTACTCTTTTAGACTTATCTTGTAATGCTCTTAACTTCTTTATAGTACCTAAGCCAGGATTTGCTTTCATCCAATTATTTGCATTTCTCCATTCGCTTTTCTTATCTAATTCATAAATAAAAAACAAGGTCCTATCATCAACCTCGTTTCCTAATTTCATATTGTTAAATTGGATTTCTGCTTCTTCATATATTTCATCAAATATATCTTCTCTTATAGTCCCAGCTGTTGAAGTCATACTTATTAAAGGTTGTTCCCTAGCAGTTATACCATCAGCCATTATATCGTATAGTGCTCTTCCATTTTTCCATTGATGCCACTCATCCATAAGTACTACATGAATATTTAATCCATCTAGACTATCACTGTCAGATGCTAGGGCTTTAAATACACCGTCATTGAGTTCAAAACTTATTTCTGATACTAATGTTTTTAATCTCTTTCTTAAAGCTGGTGATTTTTTTACCATCCTTTTAGACTCAAGCCATATTATTTTTGACTGATCCTTTTTGGTAGCTACTGCATAAACTTCTGGACCACCTTCACCATCTCCAATTAATCCATATAAACCCATAATTGAAGCTAATAAAGATTTACCATTTTTCTTTCCAACAATAAGAATAACTCTTTGATGTTTTCTATTACCTTCAATATCTATGAATCCATAAACACTTGCTATATACGCTTTCTCCCAAAGTTCCAGTTCAACTCTTTGACCTGCTAATTTTCCTTTGGAGTGTCGACAAAAATTTTCAGCAAATTCTATTACATGATTAGCTCTCTTACTAGAGTAAAACCATTCTTTATATCCATCATTATTTATCCATTTAACTATTTCTTCATACTGCTGATATACTTTTTTTGAGACTATTATTTTATTGCTTTGTATTTGCTCCCAATACTCTAATATGGGATTATAATTTTCAGGGTATTCTTTAAGACCATCAGCATTAATTCTAGGTTTTATTTTTCCAAAAATAATATCAGGATCATTTCTCAGATATTTAGTCGGTTCTAGAATTAACGAATTTTTCAAATCCATCTCCTACATCCCCCTTTGGTTCTTTAGGTAGTAGATTAATCAATTTATCGTATGCAGTAGTATATCTATTAATCATTGTGTTATATGATTTCTGAGATGGATTTTCTACAATCATTTTTTGAGAACCTTGAACAAAATTATATGTTGGACCTTTGGTTTTAATATTATCTTCTAATATCTGAAGAGTAATAGTCATAAAAGCCACTCTTTCAATTAATCTCATTGCAAGTTCCTTTTTATCTTCAGAAATATCTTTAAATAAATCTAACATTTTATTAATCTCTTCATCTATTAGTTCGTTTTGTTTTTTCTTGCTAAGTTTGGCCATTATTTTATGCCCCCCCTCATGGAAAATTACCTGTGTGTTAAACGGTTGTACCCCCACCGGTCCCTGTAATATTAATATATTGCTTCTTTATGGGGGGAGTATCATCTTCCATTCTCCTCCACACTTACAAGACTTACTCTCATCATATACCTTCCAATTTAGATTACTCTTCTCTTTGTCTATTGGAGCTTCTTTTCTACACTTATTACAGACTACTCTAATATCCATCCTTGATCAGCTCTCCTCTCTCATTGAATACCAATCCTTCTCTTGTTGCTTCCTTCTTCTTAAAGGTCTTCTTGTTGTGACATGATAAACATAAGTACTGTAAGTTATCATGATTCAATGTTATCTCTGGATCATTAATATTATCTGGAGTTATCTCCTCTATATGGTCTACAATATATCCTGGATTACCACAGTGTTCACATATACCAATTACTTTCTTTATATATGCAGCTCTACACTTCTTCCAAGCTCTACTCTTATAAAACCACTTAGCCCATTCCTTTGCCATATAATCTCTCCATATAAAAAAGACACCCTATTGGATGTCTTATAGTTCTATTTCACTCTCAACTTTTATATCATTATTTATTGCATTCATTACTTTAATGAAACTAAAATTAGTAGGTGGTAATTCGAATGATAAAACTTTATCTTCATCATAATTTATTATTATGTATTGATTAAGTTTACCCTTCTTTTCTTTTTTACCAATACCAGTCATTCCACCTATTACTGCTCCTAATGGACCTAATGCTAAAGCTCCAACTACAGCTCTTCCTCCAACACTCTTTTGTTTTTCTATTATTTCTTGTTCATTTAAAAACTCAGCTCTCTTAATCTTATCTACACTTAAGTTAGCTTTCTTCTTTTCCCCTGTCCTCTTATCCTTAAACTTAGACTCTATTATTACTTTCTTTTCTTCTTTATTGTAACTTAATTCTACTAATTCACCTTTAAAGAATAAGTCCAATCCATCAAAGAACTTTACTTGTGTACTAACCACATTGTCATCTTTATTTTTCTTACTAAATAAACCCAAAATAAATCCCTCCTTTTTATATTAATTATAATATAGTTAGGAAGGATTTAACAATTAAAATGTATTGTTCTAATCTACAAAGGAGGAACTATTCCTTTTTTTCTTAAACCTTTTTTAGTATCTTCATTTATTACCTGTCTTATATCTTCTCTAATTTTCTTGTTGTTTTCTTCTATTGCTTTGGAAATGGCTTTTCTTAAATTTTCAGCAGAGACCATGTCACCTTTAGCAATTCCATTATTCTCTAATATTTGGTTGATTTCATTTTCACTTAAACCAAGTTTCATGCTATCACCTCCCCTCTACTTACAAACTTCTACATAGAAAGGAATAATCCTCCATGTTATTTATTTTTTGTCTGATTTAGGTTCTAGAGAAAACAAATATTCTAAATAACTTTCGAGAACATCTATGAATGACAAAACATCCCTGTAATCTATACTTATAAAATTACCAAATATATCTTCATCTACATATACAGTAGTTTTAATTTTATTAACTTCAGTATTATCAACTTCTCCTCCATTATGTATAATCAAATTTCTTATTCTTCCCCACTGTTTTATTTCATTCCATTTATTTGATTTCACATTATCAAAACCAATCACTTTTTCTAAGTAAGTAGCAGATCTAACTATACCTTTACCATATAAATCTTCCACTCCTAAATCAATTTCAAGCAATGTTTCACACAGTCTACAAAGTTTTATCATAGTTTTTTCTAATAAAGCATATGATTTTAAAACTAAAGATTCAGATAATGTCCATTGAAAGATATCATTTGATAAGTTATCTATCCCCAAACACTTATTATTTTTATAATTATCATTGAGTATAGAAATAAGTTCTTTCAAGTTATAAAGGTGTTCCTTTGATACTGTATATATGAATTCTGATTCATTCTTGTAATATTTATTAAACCTTTCTTTATTCATTACTCTCTCCTCCTATTTTGTTTATTCTCTATAGAAAGGAATTTTCCTCCAAATTATTTATGTTTTATACACTTTGGCCATAAACAATAAGAAGTTGTTTCATTAATATATTTTAACCAAGTGCAACCGTTACACTTACTTTCATCAAATTTTTTATTTGTATATTTCATAATTTCACCTTCTCAGTATAATAAAAAACCGATCCACTTCTGGATCGGTTTCTCTGTATTGAAGAAGAGATTTTGTCTTGGTATCTCTATTAATACAATAACACATTTATTATGGAAAATCCGGCTCAAAAACGGCTGTCATTCCATATAATGATTTTGCTACATTTTCAATAGCACATCTTTTTATTGTTCTGCAGTATCTTTCATTATATTGAACTTCATATGCTATATTAAACCATTGATAGCCTTTCATATATCTTAATTCTATTATCTTTCTTTCTTTTTCCGTCAGACCTTCTAATGCTCTATCTATTTTTCTTATTTCATTTTCAGTTAATTTGATCTTCATTCTAAGATATTTTTCTTTATTAATATTTCTTATCGATTGATCTTCTACTTGACGATTAATCTTAAAAGTTTCACTTGTCTTTTCACCTTCATAGCTTATTGCTCCTACTCCATCATCATCTTTTAAACTCTCTAACTCTTCCTTCATATTGATAATATTTATTTTAAAATGTGAATAATTATATAATGCTTTCTCAGTTGCTTTATAATATTTGTCCTTTATATTCTTCATCCTCTACCCCCATTTCTGAAAATTTAGTTGCTGAATATATACTATTTTCCCAAATTTCAATGTACCTGTTTTTCTTTTGTTCTTCTCTTACTATCTTAATCTTTTCCTTAAATGATTTATAAGGAATAAGTTCAGCTATCATTAGAATCTCTTTCCATGAAGCTTGTCCCTAGTTTTATTAAATTCCATCTTTTCTTCTATAACTGATTCTAAATTTATATCCTCTCTTCCAAAGTAATCACCAATTCTAATTACTGTATCTCCTAATTCAGTTAAATGATTATCATAGTTATCTTTTCTCAGTTCTTGAAGTGATTCTAATACTTCACTTGCTATTAATGCTATTCTTTGACTTCTGAATGCATCCTTTACTGCAGCTATTTCTTCTTCATCAAAAATTTCTTTCATTTTCCTAAGTATTCTTAACTCCATATCGTGGAATCCTTTATTCTTTGCATTTAAATGTGCTTCTAGACTTAGCTTATTTATATTCATTCTTCATAGACCTCCTCTTAATATTCACCCTCGCATTTTTCCATCCAACATACACCTTTTTTGCCTTTAATACCTATCCTTGTACATTTACCTTTATTCCAGCCTTTAAATAAAAACCTGAATATTTTTTTCTTATAAAAACAACATTGGTTACATTGCCTACCTACCATCTATTATTCCTCCTCATCTAACTCAACCAACATTCTTACATTTCCATTCATTGCATTTCTTCTTTTAAGTCTATTTTGATAGGCCTTCGTTCTGTAATATGCCATACTATCTTTTTGAACTCCCATTCTTTTAGCTAATTCTGGTATAGTTCCCATAGCTAATAAATCCTCACCTTTATACAATGCATATTCTTTCACTATCTAAACCTCCTTAAATCCGTATATCACTTCATTCGCACATACGAACTTATCATATTTTTTAATTTCATTAAGTAAGTTGCTGCAATCATTAATAACTTTAATAACATTTCCATAATGTTTTTTTTGTTCTTCAGGAGTAGCAGTCTTGCACCAAGCTTCCATCTTATTAAATCTAATTAAAGCTTCGTTATATTTCTTCTTTAATAATTTTAATTGCTTCTGATCCACTTCTGGCCACCCCCACTATAGCTCCAGATTCTTTCATTTTTTTAAGGAAATTATCTTGGTATTTACTTGTCCTACCTTTTTCATTCTTAACTTCTATAAAAAATGCTTTACCATCTAATTTTCTTACACCAAATAAATCTGAAAAACCTTTAGGTACACCAGTTGATACCATTTTTCCAGTATCACTCATAAAAGTACCAACGTTTATTCTAAAAACTACTGCTATATCTCTAAGAGCTAATCTAATCTCATTTTGTATATCTTTTTCTCTCATTTTTCAATTTCACCTTCCATAATAATACATTATTTTAATTTTTATACTATTTTCTAAAGATGTAAAAACCTCTCTAATATTGTATTTAACTTACTTGTGTATAGTTGTGTATAGTTGAAGGGGTTTTCTATAAAGTCCCTATAGAGAAATTAAAATATAAAAAGTTATATGAAAATGGTTTAAACCCTACACAACCCTACACACTTTTACCAATTTATAGAGTATGGTTTACTATCATCATGTAATCTAACTCCTTCATAAAAAATTCCTTGTCTTTTTTTCACTTTATTAAATCTCAATGATATTTCCTTACCAAACTTTGTATTACTCATCTTATATTCATTGTTTTCATCAGCCCAATTAATATAAGATTTATATAATTCACTTGCTTTTACAGCTCCTGGACCTCTCTCTGTACAATCCTCTAAGAAAGCAGAAATAACATCCATTTCTGACTTATACTCTTTGACTGCATCTTGAACAGCTTCAGGCATCTTCAGTCCCTCTCTCTGCCATTTCATACACCCTTCAACTGCCCAGTTTAATATTCCAGTTAGTTCTTTCTTAAGCTTATATTTTAAGTTCTTATCTACTTTCTCATCTGGGATCTGTACTGTGAATGGTATTAGGTGCATTCTTCTCCAGATACCTAAATCTCTACCACGAATTATAGGTTTATGATTAGTACTCATCCATAATTTAAACTCTGGTTCAAATTCAAACTCTTTACCATATAGATGTCTAGCTGTAACTGTATCTCCACCAGTAAGCTGCTTTAATAAACCCTCATTAATTCTAGCTCCTTCATTAGGTTCTACAGTTGTTACAAATCTAGCTCCTTTTAGTCTTGCAATATCACTATTAGCACTACCTTGCTGATTTTTTACCATTATTGTTTCTGGTTGAATATTAGTTGCATAATCTCCCATTATTGCTGCAATTATATCTAAAAAGGTAGACTTTCCATTCCTACCATTCCCATAACAAAAGAATACACATTGTTCTTTAGTGCTTCCTGATATTGAATAACCTATAGCTTTTTGAATATACTCTATAAGCTCCTGATCATTATCGAATATCTGGTTTAAAAACTCAGTCCACATAGGAGCATCTATTGTATCTGTATATTCTACATATGAAATTTTTGATAGATGCTGGCTGTGATCATGTTCTGAAATACTTCCATCTCTCAATGAAATAACTCCGTTCATTACATTAAATATATCTTTCTTTTTATCAAATTCTTTAGGTAAAATTGATAATCTATGTTCTGACTCTTTGATCATGTTTGTCTTACCTCTGTTATTTCTTGTGTACTTAAGATGTTTTAAAAACTGTTTTTCCTGTTCTTCATCTTCACAATATGCTAACTCCATTTTCATATCCTTAATAACTTTTTCAGTTAGTCCCTTTATATATCCTGAGTTATCAAACTTCCATTTCCGACCATTATAATAATACCAACCTCTATCAATATAACTATACCTAGCTACATCATGAAATTTACTTACAAATCTATCTGCATTTCCTGTATCATCATATGCATATCTTTTAATATTTTTATCAAGTATAATAATCCCATAATCTTCTACTCCATCTCCAGGAGTAAATACTTCTCTACAATCAGCTATAGCTCTATCTAACATATAATTTCCATAAGTAGATTGACCTCTTTTACTATCCCATTTAGGTCTATATAATCCACTCTTCCTAAATATTGAATCCATTTTAAACTTATCTCTTCCGGTCCAAAAAGCTAACATATTACAAAAAGCTAAATCTGCTTCTGATTGACTTGGATATAGACCATCCCAAAAACCTCTGTAGAGAGTATTGAAAGCTTGTCCTTGTTTTGATTTTAGAGCTATATCTATTAGTTTTTGTTCATCAATATCTAAAGGAACTTGATTTTCAACTCTTACAGTTTGTTTATCAGTTATTCCACCAATATATTTAGCATGTAGATATTTAATATTCTCAGTACAATCAACTATCTCAGTGTATTCACTGGCTATATTTCCAGTCATAATAAAATATCTACCTTCTTGATACATCTCAACATTAGCTTTTCTTCTTCCACCTTCAGGAAGATTACCTTTACATATAATGTGAATTCCATTACCACTTACAGAGTACTCAGTATAGCTTCCTAAACTATATATGAATTCAGATATTATATTATCTGTATCTCCATTTTTATACTTATCTATTGCATTACCTACATCATCAATATCTACTCCAAAATAAGGAGGAGAGAAGAAGAAACCTAACCCCTCTCCATATGTCCCTATTGCTTTTAGAGCTGTATCATAATCACACCAGGTGGATGGATTATTGCTCTGAGCATACCCACCGGTTTTAGCATTAATAGGTATCTTTTTTGTTTTTCCTGGTCTATCTTTATCTTCAACTATATTGTAAACACACCAATTATCTACTTGCTTTAATTCGTTGGGTATCATTTAATCAACTCCTAAAATGGTATATCATCATCATCTACTGGTGTAAACCCTTGTATCTCATTATCATTAGTTTTAAAAGTATGGTTACAATCTTTAAATCTACTTACTTCCCAAGACTTTACTCTAGCATTCGTATTACCGTTATATTCTTCATGCTTTACAGTTACTCTAGCAGTCCTTCCTTTAAACTCATTAAGAAGTTCTTCTAGGCTATTAAATTTCTTACCATTTGGAACTTGTAAAGCTTTAGCAACTGCATTTAACATTCCTTTATGATATTCTCCAGTTTGTTTTGACTGCCATATACTTGCAAATATATACTTATTTTTAAATTTCTGCTCAATATCATTTCTTACAATCAAATGTAAGTTGATAAACATAGTACCACTCCTTGCAGCATCTTCAAAAGCTTTGTGTACTACAACTTCATAAGTTCCTTCCTCTATTAATCCTCCCTCAAATACATCATCATGATCTACTTCAAAATTAAATGACATTTTACATTCCTCCTTGATTTTTATTATCGAATAGTGATGTTTGTGGCTCTTGTATTGGCATAGCTACAAATTTGCCATCTTTAAAAACAACTTCCTTTTCCTCGGTATATAAACCCTCTTGCTTGAATTGCTTCTTTAAATTAGTTGTAATCTTATGTTCAAAATGAGGTTTTCTAAAACTAAATGTCTTATTAACCATTTCACCAAATTCATTCTTAGCTGGATAATCTTTATATGAAGTTGGAATAGTTAAAGCTAATTTCACAGTTATCTCTCCAGCTTCAAATTCTTCCTCATATACTTTTTCTACTACTCTCAATATTTCTCTATTTAAATTTTCTAGCATGTCTTCAAATATTGGACTATCTATGTCTATTTCTAATACTTTCTTAGAAATATCAGTTTTTTCACGTATTAAATCCATATTTCTTCCTCCTCTACTTTACAAACCCTAATAGTTTACCTTGATACCAGGCCCACCCTGGTTTATATCCTTTATGTTTAGCTAACTTATATAACTCGGCCATATTTTTACAGTCCTCAGGTTTTCTATAATCAGTAGTAAACCCTGCAATAGAATCTATTTCAACTAATTCGCTTTCAACCTGTTCAATTTCTTTCTCTTCTTGTCCAAATTCAAAACCACATTCAGGACATATTTTCACTTTTCTCTCTACAGTGTAGAAACATTCTTGGCATTGCTTAACTGGATTTTCTTCCTTTATAGTTGAGTTGGATCCCTTCTTAGGTTTTAAACTCCATTCTCTATCCAGATCAGGGGTTCCAAACCTTCCTACGTTACCTACATGGTCAATAATTATTGCTGTTTTTCCTTCTTTATATCTCATTGCTCTCATTGATTGTTGTATATATAAAGCTAATGATTGTGTAGGCCTTAGTAGAATTGCAGTATTACAATCTGGAACATCAAATCCTTCTGATATCAAATCAACATTACAAAGGACCATTATCTTTCCTTGTCTAAAATATTCAATAGCTGCATCCCTTTCAGCCTTTGGTGTTTTACCATCTATATGTTTAGCTACTATTTCATTTTCATTGAATTCTTGCTCCATTTTTTTACTCTGTTTAATGCTAGAGCAATAACATATAGCTTGTTTTTCATCAGACAGTTTTTTATAATGCTTAACTACATCACCCCAAATAGCTTTATTTTCAAAAAGATCCTCTATATCCTTAGATACATATTCTCCTCTTCTAACTTTTAATTTAGAAGTATCTATTACCTCAGGAGCATAATATTTAAATGGTGCTAAATTTCCCCACTCTATTAATTCAGTAACTGTAGGACCTATAATTAATTTGTCATTTATTTCTCCTAAACCTCCACCATTAAGTCTTATAGGTGTAGCAGTAAAACCTACTAATCTAGCATTGGGAAAATATTTATATATTTTTTTATAACTATTTGCTAAAGAGTGATGGTTTTCATCAGTTATTATTAAACTTGGTTGTTCAGTTTTATCTAATCTTCTAACTATTGTTTGAACCATACCTATTTCTACATAATCTAGATCTACTCCCCACCACTCAAAAGTTTCTCTTATTTGGTCTTTAAGTTCTTTTCTATGAACTAAGAATAAGACTCTATTCTTCTTAGCTGTAGTTTTCTTTGATATTTCTGCAATCATAACCGACTTACCTGAACCACAGGGACTTACTATGCAAGGACTTTTATATCCTTCGATATAAGCTTTTCTTACTTTATTTATCAGATTGGCTTGATACTCTCTTAGCTTCATCTAAAAATAACTCCTCTTGTAAACATCCTTTTCTATCATCTATTTGATTCTTAGCATAAACACTATTAGTAGCACTCATTATAAACCCTCTTTTTCCTTCTGAATTAACTACTAATTTAGCAACTACATCACATAAACCTAAAACATTATTCATTATTTTTTGATTTATTTGAGGATAACTTCTGTTGTATTGTTGTCCTTCAGATGTAGTATATAGATCAGTACTTTCCCAAGCAGTCCAGATTATATTAGATCCTAAATTTTTCATATATCTTAGAGAATTAACCATTCTAAATTGCATATATTGATAATCTCCTTGGGATGGTACCCCTTTATTTTTACCTTTGCTACCTAAATCTGATAAGATACATCTCTCCAATTCTGATACATTATCTACACAGATATTGTCATATTTCCCTTTGTAGTTTTCATATAGCTCCAATATCTTATTTTGCCAATCTTCCCAAGTATTAATATTGTCTATCTTAAGTATGTCTATATTTTTTTCACCTTTTAGTACCTTGGTTGTCCTATCTACATCTAATACTAAAGTTTTACCTGGTAAGAATTTTAAAGTTGTAGTTTTTCCCATACCAGGAGGTCCATATATGAGATAAGTACCTTTGGTTTTTTTAATATCTGTTGCATTTTTAATATCTAAACTCATACTATTCCTCCTTGAATTCTAATACTGGAGATCTTTCTATTAACTCTATACCTTCAATAATTTCTCCGGTTTCTTTATATATCACTTGTCCATTAACTACTTGAGTTAGTTTCTTGAGATCTCCCCATTTAGGAGCTTCTTTTATTTCTACATAATTATTCAGTTCATTCGATTTAATCCAATTTAATAGCTTGTCCTCACTTCTCTTAAATTGAGGATTAGGATATTTCTTTACAATAGATCCACTAGGTAATCTATATTTTTCTTGAGTCTTACTCTTCTTCTTAAACTTCTCATCTATAGTTTCAAAGTATTCTGCTAAGTATGAATCTCTTCTTTCGATTATTTCTCTCTCCTCATCATTTACTTTGCTAAGCTTGTCTTTTAAACTCTTGATTTTAGTTTCTATAGCTAATTTATATCTATTTGTTTCAGATAATTTTTCATTATATTTTTCTATGATAAATTCAGCATCATCATCATTTTGAACTTTCCAATTCTCCATCAATTTCCCCTCCTAATTGTTTTACTAAGCTATTCAATTCTTTTCTCTTCAGGATTAATTGAACTTTAGCTTTATCTCCAATCCTTACTTCTCTCTTAAGCTCTCCTATATCCATTAAAAGTAATGACATTTTATCTTCTATTTCATCTCTATTCGCCATCCTTATTCCTCCTATGGTATAATTTAAATGTATTATTTTTTCTAGAACCTATTTTGCTGGCAGGCTGGTAGGTTCTTCTTCAATTTCAAAAGTAACATCCTTTCCATCTGTGATAATAGTGTCTATATTTAATTTTTCATGATACTGAACAGCTGTATCTAAAGACATTTGGTCTGCTATAGCTCCAAAACTTATATTCATTGCTATTTCACCTCCTCATTATTAGCCTTATAACTATCAATCACATTACACACAAGTTGAATCACATTATTGAATACATCATTTGTATAAGTTTCTAAGTCTGTACAATAAACTCCATCCCACTCTACATAGAATTCATCTAAGCTGTAATTACTTAAATAAGATATATTTCCAGCAATGTACTCTGAAATTACTTGATCCTTATCATAACTACAATGAGTGTTTTTTAAATATTCTTTCATCTCTTCTAGCTTGTCCTCATTTATAGTTTCCTGAAACTCCTCTTCATTTACGATATTTCCTAATTCTAGAGATATTTCAGTAACTAGTGTTTTTGCCTCTCTTATGATTTGATTACTTACTGCAGGTACTATCAATATTCCGATTGCAGTATCCAATTTGCTAATAAGTTTCCCTATTCTTTCATCCATTCTCTTACTCACCTCCTTCCATGTAGGGCCATGATACCTCTTACTTCATCTAGAAAATTCAACTCAGGAATAACCTTTAATCTTTCATTTTTATAGTTGATAAAGTAACCATCTTTGTCTTGCTTAATTACTCTATAGATAGATTTTCTTTCCCAGGGATAATATATCTTTTGTTTCTCACCTGTTATTCTTTTTTCAAAATCAGCCAATTGTTTTGATGTGAAATTTTCTGTTTTGACTTTAGTAGTTAGGTTTTTCATTAATTTTCACCTTTCTCTCCGAATTAATAGCTATCTGCCTAATCCTTTCTAAGATTTCTTCTGTTTTACTCTCATCTATAAACTCATCATCAATTTGAATTGTA
Source organism: Anaeromonas frigoriresistens (assembly GCF_016820655.1). Classification (GTDB taxonomy): domain Bacteria; phylum Bacillota; class Clostridia; order Tissierellales; family SIT17; genus Anaeromonas; species Anaeromonas frigoriresistens. Next base: position 15,471 of record NZ_WSFT01000029.1, on the reverse strand, counting down.
GTATTTCCTAGCTTATACTCTTCTACTATCATGCTATCTCCCTCCTGGTATTACATATGCTGGAGTAAATTTGTCCTATTCCTCAGATCTTTCAAATAAATATTCTATTGTTAAATTAGAAAATCGCTTATTTTTTATTATGAAAGCCTCTCCAAGTGTAAAGTCTTGCTTACCTTTGAATTTATTGATAATAGTTCCATAGCTTAACTCTAAATCTTTAGCTATATCACCTTTAGTAAGATTAAAACGAGCAAGTTCAGCTTCTAAATTTTTGTACATTCTCTCACCACCTTTTATACTCAATTTCGTATATCTTGATTTAACTATATACGAAATTTCATATATAGTCAAGCATTTTTATAAAAAAATATACGAAATATAGCATATTTTTATTTTTTTGGTTATAATATAGTTAGTTAAAGAATTTTTAAATTTTTTATATAAAGGAGTTTTTATAAATGGATAAGACTGAAATTATTGAAAAGCTTATTGAAGAGAAAAATTTGAATGTGAGATCTGCTGCTATAAAAGCAGATATACCATATACGACATTGCGTTCAATGTTAAAAAGAGGAATAGATAACTCTTCAGTTGGTAATGTAATAAAGCTATGTAAAGCATTAGATATTACTATTGATGAGCTTGAAAGAATGAGTACACAAGATGATATATCAACTATAGCTGCTCATCATGATGGTGATGACTTTACAGAAGAAGAACTAGAGGAAATAAAAAATTTTAAGGAGTTTATTAAGTCTAGACGAAATCAATAGGGGGATGACAAATGTATGAAATCTTAATTAAGGAAAGTGAAGATGAGGGAGTAGAGATTATTGAAATGCCTTTTAAAGGAAATATCAAAGGTTTGTACTCAGATAATGTAATTGCAATAAATAAAAATATAGAAACTGATAAAGAAAAAAAGTGTATATTAGCTGAAGAACTAGGTCATCATTATACTTCTTCTGGAGATATTTTAGATCAATCGAAAGTGGAAAATAGAAAACAAGAACGAAGAGCAAGAGCCTGGGGCTATTCCAAACTTGTTAGTATTGAGTTATTAATAGCTGCTTTTAAAGATGATGTAACTAATAGATATGAATTATCAAAATACTTAGATGTAACTGAAGAATACATAGATGAAGCTTTAAAATACTATAAGGAGAAGTATGGCTTATCACATAGAGTCAATAATTTTATAGTTTATTTTGAACCTTTATCAATTCTAGAAATTTGGGAGTGATAAATTAAAATGTATGCCATGTATCTAAGAAAAAGTAGAAAAGATATAGAAGCAGAGTCAAGAGGAGAAGGTGAAACTCTAAAAAGACATGAGAGAATTTTGCTTGACTTAGCTAAAAAAATGAACATAGTAGTAGATAAAATATATAGAGAAGTGGTATCTGGGGAAACAATAAGATCTAGACCTATTATGCAAGAGTTGCTTTCAGATGTAGAACAAGGAAAATGGGATGGAGTACTTGTAGTAGAAGTAGAAAGACTTGCACGTGGTGATACTATGGATCAAGGATTAGTTGCTCAAGCTTTTAAATATACAAACACTAAAATTATTACTCCTATGAAAACTTATGATCCAAATAATGAGTTTGATGAAGAATACTTTGAGTTTGGTTTATTCATGTCTAGGAGAGAATATAAAACTATAAACAGAAGATTACAGCAAGGTAGAATCCAATCTGTTAAAGAAGGAAAATATTTAGGCAGCATAGCTCCATATGGATATAAAAGAAAGAAACTAGAAAGCCAAAAAGGCTATACACTAGAACCCCATTCGGAACAAGCTAAGATTGTAAAGCTAATATTTGACCTATACACTCGTTCAAATCGTATAGGAGTACAAATGATAGCCAATAGGTTAAATGAAATGAATATACCCACTTCTCGTGGTGGAGATTGGACTACATCCACCATACAAACAATAATCAGAAATCCAGTTTATATCGGTAAAATAAAATGGAATACTAGGCCGATTAAAAAACAAGTAGTAGATGGAGAAATAAAGAAAACTAGACCTAGAAATAACAATATAATACTTGTAGATGGATTACATCCAGGTATAGTAGATGAAGAAATATTTAATTTAGCCCAAAGATATTTAGAAGAAAATTCTACCCCTCCAGTACCTACAAGACATAAATTAAAAAACCCTTTAGTAGGGATAATAGTTTGTGGTTTATGTGGTAGAAAAATGAATAGAAGGCCCCATAAAGGAGATTATCCGGATACATTAATGTGTATTGGACCAACCTGCAATAATATAAGCTCACATTTATACTTGGTAGAAGAAAAATTAATCCAAGCACTTTCTACATGGTTAGAAAAATATAAACTAGAATTACAATTAGAAAATAATAAAAGCGAGAATATAGAATTAGAAGTTATAGAAAAATCTATTTCTATTATAGATAATGAATTAGAAACCTTAAATAAACAACTTAATAATTTACATGATCTATTAGAGCAAGGAGTTTATTCTAAAGATGTTTTTATAAAGAGAAGTATATTAATTAAAGACAAGATTAAAAACTATAAAAATGATAAACAAGGTCTGCTAAGCAAAATAGAAATTGAGAAAAAAAGAGAAAATAACAAGGAAATATTAATCCCTAAAATAGAAAATATAATAGAGGTATATGATACCCTTAAAGATCCTGCCGATAAAAATAGACTATTAAAAGAAATTTTGGAGAAGGTCGAATATACTAAAATAGTTAATGGAAGATGGCATAATAACCCTGATGAGTTTAAATTGAAATTATATTTAAAATTAAATAAATAGTTACTGATAACCTTTACGTTCAGAAGAACTTGCCCATTGGGAAATGATAGGTACAATAGTATATAAGCTTACAAAGGATGCTCCAATCGATAAAATAAAAGGTACTCCTTTTGCAGCTCATTATGCTAATCATGGTAAAAGTCCATTCCCTCATAATGCAGCAGGCGTACCATGGACTGCTACATTTATAAACTCAAAAGATGATCCTATTGCAGACTTACACGAGGATATGGCAGCAGAGCAAAAAGCTAGAGCTACCTATGAACATCTTATTAAGTTAAGTGATGACCCTGGAGTTATAGATGCTTTAAAATTCCTAAGAGAAAGAGAAGTTGTTCACTATCAAAGATTTGGAGAGACATTGAGAATAGTCGAAGAATATATGAACATGAAAAAGCACTATTAAATTAAAATGACCTTAAGCAGAAGCTTAAGGTCATTTTAATTGAAACTCATATTAAATTCTTTCTCGTTCCTCAAAGTGAGTATGTAATAACTTATGAGCTTTTTCTCCAAAGGGCTTACCTAAATATTCTTCATAGAGCTTAATTATTTCTGGATTCTCATGAGATTTTCTTATTTTCTTTCTTCTATCTTCATCATATATTGCATCCTTACGTTTCTTAATAACTTCTCTATTTCCATGATGATAAGGTTGACCTCCACCACCTATACATCCTCCTGGACAAGCCATTATCTCTATAGCATCATATTCAGATATCCCTTCTCTTATCTCTTCTAGAATAATACGAGCATTTCCTAATCCACTGGCTATTCCAATCTTTAGCTCCTTATCTCCTATTAGAACACTAGCCTTTCTTAATCCATCCATACCTCTAAGTTGTTCAAATTCTACATCTTCCAATTCTTCTCCTGTCATCCACTCATAGGCGGTTCGAACTGCAGCTTCTATAACTCCTCCTGCTGTTCCAAATATTACTGAAGCCCCTGTTGTTTCACCTAAAGGACTATCAAATTCACTATCAGGTAGAGCATCAAATTTTATACCCGCTTCCTTAATCATAGCTCCAAGTTCTCTAGTAGTAACAACTATATCTACGTTATTCTTCTCATCCTTTGTCAATTCTGGTCTTTTAGCTTCTGCCTTTTTGGCTATACATGGCATTATAGAAACAACTACAATATTATCTGGATCTAACTTATTTTTCTCCGCATAATAAGTTTTAGCTATTGTTCCAAACATTATATGAGGTGACTTACAAGTTGATGGAACATGAATTAATTCTGGAAATTGATGCTCTATAAACTTAACCCATGCAGGACAACAATTTGTAAGTATTGGTAATGTCTTATTATTTTCTAAACGATAAATTAACTCAGAGGCTTCCTCCATTATAGTTAAATCAGCTCCAAAATCCGTATCAAAGACACCATCAAATCCCATTCGTTTTAAAGCAGAAACCATTTTCCCTGTTACTATAGTTCCTGCTTCCATTCCAAATAATTCTCCTAATGCCACTCGGATGGCTGGTGCAGTCTGTACTATAACGTGTTTATCTGGATCGTTTAGTGCTTCCCATACTTTATCAGTATGGAACATCTCTGTAAGAGCAGCTGTAGGACATACCTGTACACACTGTCCACAATAGGTACATGAAGTCTCTACCATAGGCATATTAAATGCAGGTCCTACAAATGCGTCAAATCCTCTTCCAATTCCTGAAAGAATCCCACAAGTTTGTACTTCATTACATCCTGTTTCACAACGTCTACAATATATACATTTATTAGCATCCTTAACAATAGCATCACTGGATACATCTTTAGGATAATCCATCCTTTCCCCTTCCCATCTTATCTCCCTAACATTTAGTTCTTCAGCTAAAGCCTGTAACTCACATTCTAAATTTTTAGGACAGGTAAAACACTCATTGGGATGATTTGAAAGTAAGAGTTCAACCGCCATCCTACGGGCTGTTATAGCATTTACTGAATCAGTTTTAATAACCATTCCTTCATAAACCTTTGTGACACAGGATGGAACTAGTCTTTTGTTATCATTTCTTGGATCTATTGATTCTACCATACAAACTCTACAGGATGCTGTTTTATTATATAATTGCAAATCTTTTAAGTCTAAGTGACAAAGAGTCGGTATTTTTACCCCTAGTTCATGGGATGCTTCTAATACTGTAATACCTTCAGGCACAATTATTTTTTCACCATTAATTTCTATATTAATCTTTCTTTTATTTTCATGATTTGCTGTATCTTTAGACATAATTTCATTTCACCCCTTTTAGGATTTTAACATTGAATCATCTTTATTTTTATCTACGTATTTACCTTCCCCTTGAGGATGATCTATATCTTTAATAAAGGCTAAATATTCATCCCAAAAATTTTCCAAAGTACTAATTATTGGATTAGGGGCTGTCTGACAGAGACCACATAAAGAACTCCCTTTTACCATATATGCTAACTGCTTTAATGCATCTATATCTGCCATAGTAGCATTTCCACTGGTAATTTTATTTAAAATCTCATAAAGTCTCTTAGTTCCAATTCTTCCAGCTGCACATTTTCCACAGGCCTCATCCATGGTAAATTCAAGATAGAATTTAGCAATATTAACCATATTATCTGTCTCATCCATTACAATCATACCACCAGACCCCATCATTGAGCCTACTTCTAATAAGCTATCATAGTCTATTGGAGTATCTAATCCTTCTTCTGTTATAACTCCTCCTGAAGGTCCTCCTGTTTGTACCGCTTTGAATTTACGTCCTCCTTGTATACCACCACCTATATCATAAATAATCTCTCTTAAAGTACTCCCCATAGGAACTTCTACTAACCCTACATTATTTATCTTTCCTGCTAGAGCAAAAACTTTAGTTCCTTTACTATTTTCTGTTCCTATAGATGAAAACCATTTAGCGCCTTTCATAATAATTGGAGGAATATTAGCAAAGGTTTCAACATTATTTACGCTAGTTGGATGACCCCAATATCCCTCTTGAGCTGGATAAGGTGGCTTATAATTGGGTTCTCCTCGTTTACCTTCACAGGAATTAATAAGAGCTGTTTCTTCACCACATACAAAGGCTCCAGCTCCAAATTTTATATCTATATCAAAACTAAAGTCAGTATCAAATATCCTTTCACCTAGTAATCCTAATTCTCTTGCTTGACTAAGAGCTATCTTAAGTCTTGAGATTGCTAAGGGATATTCTGCTCTTATGTATACTACACCTTTATCTGCTCCTATTGCATAACCACCTATTGCCATTGCTTCTATTACACTATGGGGATCTCCCTCTAAAATACTCCTATCCATAAAAGCTCCTGGATCCCCTTCATCAGCATTACAAATTATGAATTTAACATCACTTTCCTGTTGCTTAGTGATTTCCCATTTTACTCCAGTAGGAAAACCACCACCACCTCTACCTCTAAGACCTGAAGCTTTAATTTCATTGATAATATCATCCCTAGAGCTTTCAGTTAATGACTTTCCTAAAGCTTCATATCCTCCCATAGCTATATACTCATAAATATCTTCAGGATTTATGAGTCCACAATTTCTCAATGCAACTCTAAGCTGCTTCTTATAGAAACTCATATCTTCCTGTTTATCAACCTTTTTATCTTCTTTAGGGTCCTTAAATAAAAGTCTTTCTACCTTTCTTCCCTTTACAATATGTTCATCCACTATATCCTTGGCATCTTTAGGTCCTACCCTTACATAAAAAACATTGTCTGGTTCTATTTTTACAATAGGTCCTTGTTCGCAAAATCCAAAGCATCCTGTTTGAATAACCTTTGCTTCCTCAGCATAACCTCTTGCTTTAATAATCAATTCTAAATTCTTAGCAACTTTTTCTCCTTCACTTGCTAAACATCCTGTTCCTCCGCAGACCATTATATTCGTACGTGTTCTTACCATATTTATCCTCCTTTCTATGCTCTATCAAAATCTATGTTCAGTACTAGGCTATCAACTATTTTTCCATCTTTAATATGACTTTGAATTATATCCTCCACTTTGTCTTTCTTTACTTTTCCATAAAGTACAGGCTTTTGCCCAGGGATATTCACCTGTACTGTGGGCTCAGAGTGACAATATCCAATACACCCTACCGGTACCACCTTGGCATTATTTATTTCAGCTTTGGCTAACTTTTCTACAAAACTAGTAAGTGTTTCCCTTGCTCCAGAGGATATGCCACATGTAGCCATTCCCACTAGAATTTCAATATTATCTCCCTTTAACGCTCCTGCATCCCTTAAATTTACTTTTCCTAAAGATTCTTCTCTTATTTTTTTTAATTCATCTAGTGATTTAACTTTCATTACTATTCCTCCTATTTCCGATAAGTATTGATAATATCATCTAGATCTTCTTCTTTTACTCTACCAAAGACCTTATCATCAACCATAACTACTGGAGCTAGACCACATGCTCCCACACAACGTACATCTTTTAAGTTGAAAAGTCCATCTTCTGTTATTTCATTAGATTCAACATTTAGCTTTTCCTTAAGCCTCTCAATAACTTTATCTGCTCCTCTAACAAAACAAGCTGTTCCCATACAAACACTAATTGTATGTTTGCCTCCAGGTTTTGTAGTGAAATATGAATAAAAACTTACTACTCCAAACACTTCTGCCCCTGGTATTCCAAGTTTTCTTGCTATATATAACTGTACATCTCTTGGTAAATAGCCGAATATATTCTGAGCTTTGTGTAAAATCCCAATTAAAGCACCTTTTGTTGTCTCCATATTATCTATAAACTCTTCAAGTTCATCAAATTTTTCCCTAGGCAAGTCTTTACTTATTGGTTTAGTTACACTGATAGTTTGTGGTTTTGTCAAAATATTCACCTTCTCTTTTTAAAAATTTTCCCAAATCTTATCCACTTAGTAATATTACCAATATAACTTTATTTAACACGTAATTTAGATATAGTATTGCATAAATGATAATCAGTATTATAGGCATAAAAAAACCTTGTCATATGACAAGGCTTTTTATTTCAAGTTAAATCCTATAACTGCAGCTCCTAAAGCACCAACTATTTGGGTGTTACTTGAAGTATATATCTTTTTCTTTAATTTAGTTTCTAGAATATTTTTTAATTCTTTACTAGAAGCAACTCCTCCAGTAAATGCAATATTATCTTTTATATTTATTCTATTCAGAAGAGAATAGGATTTATTAGCGATAGAATATAATACCCCGGAAGCTATTTCTTCCTTTTTTTTACCTACTGCTAATAGACTTACTATTTCAGACTCAGCAAAAACTGTACACATACTACTAATATCAGCTGGTTTACTACCTTTAGCATAATTATCAATATCTCTTACATCTATACCAAGGTTATTTAATGTTACTTCTAAAAATTTCCCTGTACCAGCTGCACATTTATCATTCATAACAAAATTAATAACATTGCCCTTATCATCTAGACTTATTACCTTACTATCTTGTCCCCCAATATCAAGTATTGTCCTAATATTAGAATTTAAATGATAGGCTCCCTTAGCATGGCAGCTTATTTCAGTTATTGTCTTATCAACAAAACCCATTGATATTCTTCCATATCCTGTTCCTATAATATGCTTAATATCATCTCTTGATATTTTATTTCTCTCTATTAGTTTGTCGAGGATTTTTAAGGAAGCTCCTTTGGGACTCCATCCTGTAGGGATAATAATACTATCAACTATATTTCCATTAAATAATACTCCCTTTGTAGCTACAGATCCTGCATCTATTCCTATACTGTACAAATTATCCCCCCTATTTAAACCAATCTCTAGATTTTCTTTCTATGGTGTGTATACCACTAATTCTTATATCCCTATTTTCTTTTATTATTGATTCAACTGTATGACATATCTCAGGACTAATCATAATAGATATACCACAACATTCACTTAAACTTCTAGGAGTGGGTGATATAGTATATTTTATAGACTCTTCTTTTAATTTCTTCTCTAAAGCTAATCCGTCACTATGGGATGGAAAGAGAATATAGGTATTAGAATTCAAATCCTATCACCTACTACTATATAGCTAATTCTTTATTCATATTTATCATTTCAAAAAAAGCTTCTAATCTTGTATTTATTTGACCTGCATCTTGTAGACTATAATCAGTCTCTATCATAATCACAGGGATGCCTTCCTTTTCAAGGGCATCTTTCACCTTCTTGTACTCAATTGCATATGTATGACAGAATGGAAGAGAATTATATATTACACCATCAGCATTATACTCTTTATACAATCTAATAATATCATCTATTCTACCATCATTAGGACTAAAACAAGCACAGTTTATACCCATATATCTCTCAGAAAGAGCTCTTAATTGACTGTCTAAATCTTCATTATCCTCATCTACAAGTCTTTCAAAATATTTAGTTCCAGTACATGCTTCTTCACATACTACTGCTCCTCCGCTAGTTTCTATTAGATGATGCATCTTCCAATTAGGAATTGCCATAGGTGTTCCTGTAAGTAAAATTCTAGGGGTTCCTTCTTTAAATACAGAAACTTTTTCTTCTATCCTATTTTCTAACTCGTCACATAATTCATTAACTTTATCTATGAATCTATTAGTATCATCATAAAAAGCCACCTGGGTTATCAAAAGTGCATCTTTACCACTTATAGGTAGGTTTTCTGCCTTTCTAGTATTATATAATCTTTGAAGAGTTTTCCTTTTATTATTAACTAATTTTATTGTTTCTTTTAAACTCTCCGCACTAACTTTATTTCCCGTAACTTCTTCAACCTTTTCTTTAAATATTTTTATTTCATCTTTAAAGTTTTCTTTATCCTTTTCTCTCTTCATTTGAGGTAAATCCATAACATGCATCGGAATATAATCTTCTAGTATCTCCCATGCTTTCTTCTTACCATCACAGGTAGTTTCTCCAACTAACATATCTGCAGATTGGAAATATGGACAGGTTCCACTGATTTTTGCTCCCACAGATGCCTTTATCAATGGACACATGTTTCTAGGCAAAACCTTTTCTCCATCAGGTACCCAAAATTCAGATCCTCCACATAGTCCAACCCCTATTCCATCTGCTGCTAATATGACTTCATCAGGAACAAAAACACAAAAACTACCAAATACTTTCTTTCCGTTTTTTCTATGTTCATTTAATTCTTTAATTCTTAGTCCATGAATCTCTGATATAACAAAATTAAAATAATTCATTCCTTCTGGTCTTTTTTCCTGAGTCATATATATATCCCCATAAAATTCTGGTAATACTTGACATAACTCATCATGTTTTTCTAAATCCATATCTAATGATTCCCACAATTCTCTATAATCAGCCATTTAATTACCCCCTAATATATTTAATCTACTTGAATTATACAATAATTAGATAATTCATATAATAAATATATAAAAATATGATAATTAAATAACGATCCATTGATTCTATCTATATACCTAAATAAAATAACTGTAATCCTCACATAAAAAAAGACTATTGTCCTTTTTATCTATACTCAATATCATCATCTTCTAATATACTCTCAATATTATAATCTCTAAATTTCTTATCTATCTCTGGATTCTCAGTGAAGAAACTAACTAATTTCTCTATTGATTTAATAGTACTTATACAAAGATAATGTTCCATTGCTTCAGCTTCTGCCTTTTCATCACAATTTGATCCAATAACATCTACAAATTGTCTAAGTATCCTATTTCTCTCTACTAAAAATTTTCCTTTTCTCTTACCTTTTTCTAAAAGTTCAATTCCTTCATAAGGTTCATATTTTATATAACCCATACTTTTTAACTTTTTAAGTCCTTTTACTACAGAAGGCATAGATACATTTAAAACATCAGCAATATCTTTATTTCTTATTTCTTTTTTATTTAAAGATAGTCTATATACTTCTTCTAGATAATCTTCTAAACTAGGTGATAACATAAAATCATTCCTTTATTTTTATTTTATTAATAAATACCCATTAATATTATTTTAATATCATTAATATTTAATACTCCTCCATTAATATGATTAATATATAACATATTTTAGGGGGTAATCTTTTGACAGTTTTAAATATAATAATTATTTCTATAGCTCTAGCTCTTGATGCATCTGGAGTAGCATTATCTATAGGTATAGATAGAAGAATTAAAGATAGAGATAAAATATTTTTTATTATAAATTTTGGATTCTTTCAATTCCTACTGGCATTCTTAGGAGGATATTTTGGATGTTTATTTAATTTCTATGTATTTAAACTCCCCTCTGTAATGGGCGGTGTAATTATTGCCATTGTAGGAATATTTATGATAAAAGAAGGTTTCACTGAAGAAGCAAAAATAGATAAATTCACATTTATCATAAAGATTTTTATTGGTATTTCTGTAAGTATAGATGCATTTGTAGTTGGATTTTCTTCATTTAATTATATAAGTTCAATAATTATTATAATCAATTACTCAATAATTATTGGCTTAATTACAGCTTTTATGACTAGTGTATCCTTTAATATTAGTACAAAAATATCTAAAATAAAATTTGTTAGAGAATATGCAGACTTCTTAGGTGGAATTATACTTATATTATTCGGGATAAAAATGATTTTTTTTTAAATCATAATTTTGTTTTAAGGTAAAAATCCCCATAGAATTTAAATGAAATATTAGTTAAAATTTCCTTGTTTAAAAACCGCTATATTACACAAAATATTACTGCAACAAAAAATTAAAATGAAGGTGAGGGAAACAACGTGGCTAGAAATACAAACAAATTAGTAGTACCTGAAGCTCGTCAAGCTCTTAATCAAATGAAGGCAGAAATAGCTAGTGAATTAGGAATGACTAACTATGAATCTATGGATAAAGGTAACTTAACAGCTAGAGATAATGGTTATGTTGGTGGATACATGACTAAGAGATTAGTTGAGCAAGCTCAAAGAAACATGGGTGGACAAAGATAATTAAATAGCAAAACATAAAAAAAGATAGATGATTAATCATCTATCTTTTTTTATGTTTTATTATTTTTATACAATATAACTATAGTATTTATTATACTCACTCATTATCTTAAACATGAAAAAGAACTAACCCAAAGCAAGTATATATCGTTGCTCTGAGCTAACTCCTATTCTTATTCTTTAAAAAATATTAAGCTATTATATAATTATTCAGCTGGAGTGAATGTTCTACTAGCTAATTCATTATCCAACATGTATAATCCTTGAGGACTATTAGCAATTTTTTCAATTTTAGCTATTATAGTCTTCATAGAAGCTTCCTCTTCAACTTGCTCATCTACGAACCAGTTTAAGAAGCTTACTGTTGCATAATCATGCTCTTCATGAGCTAACTTCATAAGATCATTTATTCTTGAAGTTACTTTCTTTTCATGAGCTAAAGCTGTTTCAAAAGCATCCTTTATTGATGTATAATCATTCTTAGGTGCTTCCATTGTTTGAATTGTAACTCTACCATCTACATCATTGATATAGTCATAGAATTTTCTAGCATGAAATCTTTCCTCTTCTGCTTGAACCATAAAGAAGTTTTCAATTCCTTCTAGATCCTGGTCTGCACAATATGCAGCCATCGCTATGTAGTAATTTGCTGATTCATATTCAAAATTTAGTTGATCGTTTAATGCTTTTATTAGTTTTTCTGATGCCATAATATACCTCCTTTAAATTTATCAAGACGTTATTAATATATATACCCAAAAATATATAAAATAACTCTCTAAAATAGTATAACATAAAATTAACAAAGCCTTAAGTTAATTTATTCCATTAGGGTTATCCCTAACTTCTCGTACATTTCATAGTCAATAGAATGGTTTAAGGCAAGTTCATTCTTCTTCTTGAAATTTATTACAGCTGATTTCATAGCTTCACCATATACTCCGTCAATATTACCATTATAGTAATCTTTAATTTTAAGTCTCTTTTGAACTTCCTGTACATCTGCTCCTTTATCACCAGGATTTAATACTCTAAATCCATAATTAAATGCTCCATGTGGACCTCCTTCTATAGTGACTGGAGTATTGTATTTTACTATACTATATAAATCTTCTATATCCTTATTTCTCATACGAACACATCCATGGGATGCACTTCTCCCAATAGAATTAGGTTTATTTGTACCATGAATACCATAATTACCCCAGGGTACATTTAGCTTCATCCATCTTGATCCAAAGCTACCACCCCATTGAGCTTTTTGGACTATTTTAAAATCCCCTATAGGAGTCGGTGTATCATCTTTTCCAGTGGCTACTGTATATTTTTTTATGATCTCTTTAGTATCTAAATCTATTACCTTAAGTTGTTTACTATCAATATTGATAAGTATCCATAAATTATCATAGTCGGGATTATCCCTTAATTGTTTTCTTTCCCACTCTTCATATTGGTGATATACTTGATAGTCCCCTATAAATTTAAGTCCTATTATATATGTTATTTTATTTCCTACTATTATTACAGTAAGTAGACAAAAGATAGCTAATATAATGTTATATCCACCTTTAAACAATAAAATCCCTCCCGTATATAAAATATATGCGAAAAGGAAATATTTTATTTTAGATTATTTTTACTGTAAATTAATAATTGTAATAATTACTACTGTATGCCCCTCAATATTTACTCCATAAAACCCATAGCTTCATACTGCTATTTTTTCGTGTTGATTTGACTTTATTTTATTGCTGATTTGAGCTTTGTTATAATGTACAGTAAGAAATTATTTATGATACATATAAATTTCAACTTACTATTTAATTTTCTCTTGATACTCTCTATTCCATAATTTACATTTAAGTCTTTCATTTAGTTTATTTCCACTAATACAAGCATGACCAATAGAAAAACTCTGTTTCTATTACTAGTTCCGAAGTCTGTAAAAAGATTTATGTATTCTAATGAGTATTTTGAATTATTTTTTAGTAGTTTACTGTTTATATCCAATCAACGACCTGAGTCCATTCCCTAAGTTTTCTCCCCAACATAAATAATCATGACCACCTTTGAATTCTTCATACTCAACTTTATAACCTTTTGTAATCAACACATCTCTTAGTTTTTTATTTGCTCCAATCATACTTTCCTTTTCCTCTAGAATTCCTACATTTAAATAAAACTTAAGGGGTAGTTTTTCTATCTTTTCAAATTTCGAGCTAATCCAACAATCACTTTCTGCTTCATCCCAACCAGAAGGTTTATACCAGTACGCTCCAGATTGAGATAGTATATTCCCAAAAGCTTCAGAATGCTTGAATCCAATATATGAAGCAGTAAGTCCACCTAAACTCAGACCTCCTATTATTCCATCTTCAGCTTCATGAGATATATAATAATTTGCTTTAAACCAAGGCATGAACTCATTAATAAGAATATCTATAAATACGTCACTACAACTCAACTCCTCCTCTCTGGTATCAGTTGAGTCGATAAACAATACAACTATAGGTGGTATCTTATTGTCTGCAATAAGATTGTCAAGAACATTTTTAGCAGATAGAATTTTGAGATATTCATCTCCATCAGTTAGAACTAAAAACCTATATGGTTGTCCCTCTTCCTTGTATCTATGGGGTGTATAAACTCTTATCCTACGTGCTTCATCTAATTTTATGCTCTCAAGCCAATATTCCATTAGCTTGCCTTTGGGAATATCAAAATTTTCCTTGATCCAAACATGTTCATCCGCCTTTGGCATTACAACATAGGACAGTATTTCATCTTCACCATCCTCTTCATCTTCCACATATAAAAAATTCTTATTAAGTTCATCATGTTGTAAGTTTTCAAACCGGCTATCCCAGTCATTATCCAATGGATCATCTACAGAAAAACTGTATTGTAAGCGAATATCATTTCTGATACTGCAACATATATACCATAGATTTGTGTCTAGTAATCTTTCCATTCTATAATTCAGGAACCTGCAGTCTCCCATCTCTGGTATTACTAGAACATTTTCTATCTTTTCGTCCTCTTTATAAACGAATGTTACCAAGTGATGGATTGAATCTCTTGGGATCACTTCTATTAATGGTGATCCATTTTCTAATATACCCTCCCAAAACTTTTCTAATGCTTCTTCATTTCCCAGTTCTAATTGCTCTTGAAGTTTGGAAATTGTAAAGCTTTTTATTTTTAGTTTCTCCATATGTATCCCCTATTCTTTTATTTTATTGCTTATATGTTATAGAAAAGCTATAGTTGCGTAGACTTCAAATCGGTATGCAATGCACTTTCAGGATCATTATTGATATTTGGTCTTAAAAGTTTAATGTAGCACCAACACCCTTCCTTTGTTACCGATGTTTTCAAATGTTACAGGCCACCTTCTACCCTTAGATAGCTCTTTTATTAGGTTAGAAAGCTGCCGACTTGATTAGCTGTGGGAATGTGGTGCTGACTCTCCTACTCTGGACGTTCACTCTAGGCACCCATTGCGAGAACATATTATTATGTACTATAATCGCTCACGACTCAATATTACTTCTTTATTAACCAAAATAATCTTCTAATAAAGTTATTTTCTTGCTAGTGCTATCCATTTCAATATAACATCCTATTGGCATTACCATTGGTCGATTATGACAACTATGAAAATCTGCAATGATTGGTAGATTTTCATTATTAAGTACTTCTAATAA
>NZ_WSFT01000013.1 GCF_016820655.1 Anaeromonas frigoriresistens | reverse complement strand
ACGGTACGTACGGTGGTGTGAGAGGACGGTAATTAAAATAATTAATTACCTCCTACTCGATTTCATTTTTTATATTTAATGCAAATCTTTTAGCTTTATCTTCAATATTAGGAACATGAAGTATTGCATCTTTATTATTAGCAGTAGCCATGATACTAAAATAAGGAGGTAGTCTAAAGGTTTTATTAATATTTAAAGCACTTATTAATTGCTTGGCTATAGAATCTCCTCCAGAGTTACCAGATACAATTACACTAAAAATAGATTTATCATAGAATTTTGTTTTTCTAAAGAGAGCAGTAAGTCTATTTATGACAGCCGTAAGATTTGCAGATATAGCATCATTATAATTAGGGCAAATCCAAAGTATAGCATCTGCATTCAAAATAGCAGGATAAACTTCTTCTACCATGATGCCTCCGTAAAAACAACTGGTTTGTTGACCATAATGTTTACATGTTGTATATGGACATCCTATACAATCTCTAACAGTTCCATTCTCTATATGAATTTCATTAATATCTATACCATCTAAGTGTCTTTTTGACATCTCCCAAAGCCTTAATGTATTTGACGTAGTATAATTACTAGAATGTAGTACTAATAATTTAGGGTTATCAATTTTTTTAGGATTATCATTTTGTAGAGTTTCTCCAAGGGAGTTACAAGATTTAAAACAGGCCTCCTCCAAGCTCAAATCTAAAGCATTTGCTATTGTCTTCATATTAGATAAACTACCAGTAGCCTCTACTAATGGTCTACCAGGAAATCTACATCCCAATCTATTTCCATTGAAAATTATATTTTGAGCCATTGTTTTTGTATATAGTTCATTATCATTATGTACTAGAACAGATCCCGTAGAGTTTTTTAATGAATCATTTCCTAGAGTAAATAATTTATTGAATATCCTATTGATTTCAACATTACCTCCAGCATGATCTAATTCAATAGCAAATAATATTTTTTTATTTTGTAAATTTGGTAGATTATCTACATTTTTTATTAAAATAAATTCATTACTCATAACTGTTTCTTTCACCATTTTTAATAAAAAGTCTGAGGGGGTTTCAGGTACTATTACATGTATTTTATTCATATTATTTCTCCTAAATCTGTATATGATTTTTTTATTCTTTCAAAAAGGGTGTCATCCATATCTATAGATTCTAGTTCAATGCTATTGTTTACAATTCTATTTTTACTACCCATAAATACCCCACCTATAAAAGTAGCACTATAATGCCAATTGCCCGATATGGTATCAATAATAGATAAAGCTCCAGAGGATAGAGCTGGAGCAATATATGGTTTATAGCCTAATTTTCTCATTTCTAGATTAGCATTTATGGCTTTATCTGTTAGAAGTTTAGATAAATCATCATTATAGTTTTTAATACTATCTGCGATTATAAGTCCATCTCCGTGGGGACCGTAAGCTCTACCTTCTGAGAGAAATTGATTTAGATCATGAGACATATTTGCATAATAAGCTGCTCTAGCATTCATAACACCTAAACCATAACCTCTAATCTGTTCAGGTGCTAGACCATTGTAATCATATTCTTCTTTTTCATTTTTATTACTTTCTAGAAAAACTACCTTAGATAATAAATCTACTGGATCCGAAACTACTGAAAAGATTCCTTTAAACCCTATATTTCTAGCTTCAATAGCATACTCTTTGATGATATTTGAATTACTTTCAAATTGAGCCATTCTTACATCTTTTACTTCAGAGCCTACTTTAGGAACTGATTTAGAGGCACAGAAAACAAACATGTCACAGTCGAATATATCTGATCTATCTATTATCTTTACTTTAGGGGAATCGTAATTAAAAGCTTTTAATACTTGATTCATTTCCATTTCCCATCTTTTAGCTTTTTCATAAGTTCTGTCATATATTCCAATTTCAAATATTATATTATTTCCTAATAGCTTCAGACCTGTTAATAGCGTACTACCCACATCACCTAATGCTAGCAGATTAATTCTCCATTTTTTGGGCAAAGTGTGATTTAAAACTGTTTTCCAGCTAGGATAATTAGTATTTACTGCAATAACCTTTTTATCATTTATCTTTTCCTTTAACCAATTAGCTACAGGAAATTCCGTTTTTTTCTTATTAAGTATATTTATATTTTCGTCCTCTAAAAATAATAAAGAAGGAGAAGAAATTAAATAACTTCTCCTGGATTTCATAGGATCCATTTTAAATAAGAAATAAACTTTATTAGAACTTTTTATTTCATCTATATTTGCTTCGTCAAAATCATATTTAATATGAGAAAATCCGTATTTATCAGTTGCAATTTTATATAAGTACATATATACACCTCTTATCTTTTTATTATATCCTCAATTCGCTTAAGTTGTTCTAAATCGTTTTTTAAATACCTAGAGGCTTTTAGGTTAATATCATATTCCATGTTATTACCTTTATCAGGACATCTTGGAGATATAAAGACTTCACTAAGATGTTTTAGAGTTAAATTACGTTCATGTTTATTTTGATATTCTCTTTCAAGAGTTGAAAGTATATCGATAGAATTATATATTGATGTCCTAGATAATTCATATAGAGATCTATTATGTGTACCTTTTATAAATATTGGGGAAGTGTAGGGTAGAACGAAATTCACAGAAGGTAGTAAATTACGTTCTGGAATATACCCTCTCCATACAGTATCTCCGCCAATAAAAGGATATAATGCACTTTCATTAAACCAAACTCTTAGATTTGGTATGAAATATGCAGAGTCTACTTCTCGATTTTGAATATCCATTAACTCTTTACCTCTACCTGATAGAATACCTACTATTATTTTACTTACTTCAATATTTTCTTTTTTTAGTAATGGATCGATAGCTTTAATTCTATATCCTTTATTTAATAAATCGTCCACTAAAATTACAGGTCTATTAAATGAGTAAAGCATTTTAATCTGATTTTCTAAACTCATATAATAGGGGAATGGTTCTATACTAAAATCTTCAATATCTGGAGTATACATTTTTTCAGTATGCATAGATTTTGTAACTGTATTAGGTACAATATGTCCATTTAATACGCTACCGAATGGAACACACATTTTCTCTCCAGTAACTTTAGGAGTTAGTTGTTTAGTAGGCATATCATTAATTTCACAAATTTTTTCAATCATTTTTTCATATAAAATGTCTCTATCAAAGGATAGTATTAATTGTCCTGGATATAAGGATGATAAAGAACGTTGTAACCTTTTTCTAGATCGCTCAATAGCTTTTTGCACATTTCTATTACTTTTAAAAGGTTCTTTTATAATTGATTCTAGATCTAAATTCAGTGTACAAGGATTTGTCATACTAACCACATAAATTGGTTTAACGTCATCACTAAATGGAAGTTTCATAAATCCCTGTAAAACTAAAGTTTCATATATTGATTTTGTAGGATAAGAATCGATAATATTTTTGAAGATACCATAGGTATAATCTTTTGCTAGGCAGAAAGCTAATGTTTCAGTTAATAAAATTTGTTCTAAGTTTTTAAACCGAGTATTATTATCAATAAAAATTCCATCAACACAGATTATTCTACCGACTGAGTTTTCTCTTATATATTCTGAAACATTGTTGTCATTAAACTGATTAAATAGATTACTGGACCTTACCCAATGGAATATAGAAAAACCAATTATTTTATTTTTATTTTCAACATCTTTTAGTAATATAACTCGAGGATTAAGTTTTGACTTAATATTTTTTAATGCTTTAAAAGCATTATCGTGTTCCTTTAATATAGACGTAGATAGTTTATATAACAACTCATCTTCTATATTGTCTATTATATCTATACTAATAGATTGAGTTTGAATTAATGTTTTATATTGAGGTTCTCTTCTATATACTCCAGTTTCATAAATGTAGGTTTGTGCTAGTGGGTCTATTAATTCTGATATATCTCTATTGTCATCAATATATTCTCTTATTTGAGTAGAACTAATATCTTCAAACTGAGCAGGTAATGAAAGACGAACAATATTACCTGCTATTTTTTCTAGAACACTGTCTAATTGACTTTGATTATTTTCTCCTCTTTCAAATACTATATGGGAAAAACTATGGATAGAATCTTTAGTTTTATTAGTTTTATAGGATGATGCATTTAAAAGAACATCACTTCCTACTACAATATACACTTCTGAATCACTAAAATAATCCTTTAGGTTTTTCAGATCTTCAGAGTTAGAGATATTAACTGATAAATCCTCTGGGTATAGATATATATCTAACTCATCAGAGATACTCATATTAATAATTTCTCTTCTTATTTTATGAGGTTGAGTACGTTTTGACCAAGAAAACTCATCTACTTGAAGATAGACCTCAAATCCTAAGTCTCTAATTTCTCGAGCAATCTCTTTATGACTAAGGGAGAAGGGATCAAAGGTACCCGGGAAAAAAGCAATCTTATTTGTTTTAGTTATTTCTATATCACCTTGTAAAAACTTATAATCAGATATAAATCGATATATATTATTTAAAGAAGCAGAGTTATTTAAGAACCATAATTCACCTTCATCTTTTGAAGACAATAGGGTTAATATTTTCTTTCCAATCAGTGCAAATATGTTTTGTTTTTCTTTTAGTGTTAGAGTTTTAGAACCAAATATTCCTGACCCTATTATTCTGAAACTTTCTTGCTTAACTTGCATATCATAACTTACCAAACCATTTAATAAAACTCCTAATAACTTAGTGAGTCTATCATTATAAACATCTTTATCTTCTATAAATATATTATTATAATTTGAATAATTTTGAATTGTTACTCCTACAGTTTTTAATATTAAAAATTGTATTTGTCTATTAGATGATTTTATCTTCTCGATAAAGTCATCAATTAATTCATCTAATTCGATGGGATGTAGATATAACATTAATTGACCCAGATAATTAGGAATATATTTAGTAAAATGATAACCTTGAATTTCTAAAGCCCTTAATAATTCTATAGTTACATCATTTCTTTGTTCTAATGATAAAAATGGGAATACTTTAAGTAATGCTTCACCAGCATGATTTCTTACATTTTCAACAGCACTAACTTTTATTAAATTAGTAAAATGCATTGCAGTATGAATAACATTTTTATCATTATTTTGAATAACATGATCTAAAAGCAATTCAATATGTACCTTTTTTATAATCCAATTTGTAGCGCTTTTAAGATTTTTTAAGAAAATTTCAGGTGTTTTATCAAAATCTTTATCATAGTTTTTTTGATAATAACTAACTACTTCTTGACTTAGATTTAGTTTTTTAGCTATTTTTAATTTTAAAAAGTTTTCTGCTGGAATCTCAGAATATACTATATTATCATTCATCATCTGTATCAGTTTATCTGTAAAATCAGAGTGTTCTCTAATCCTAAATAATAAGTTATATACTCGTTCTAAAGCAGATACTCTTATTTGGCTATTATCACTATGTAACATTAATAGTATAAAATCAAACATTTTGCTTAAAGGTTTTTCATTTCCTTTTTCAAAAGGTATATATTTAACTGTTTGTAATAAGTAAAACTGAACATCTTTATTCTCATAGAGGGCAAAAGAATAATATTTTAATAAAACATTTCTGAAGTTTTCCCTCTGACTCTCATGACAATAGGATAAGATAGAAGACATCACTGTTCTTAAACTAAGTCCAATCCATTTTTTATGTGCCTCTAATATTTTATGGTCAGGGTAGAGAATAAGTTGTATATATTTATCCAAAAGTTCATAACTAGAAACTTCAGACTCTTCTTGTTTAACATTCTTAGGAACTTCTTTTCTATATTCTTCATCATACATGGCAATCAATGTTCCAATTAATTCAGAACTTTGTTTCCTGATATCTTCTTCTTTATGTATCAGCAATTCATAAAGAAAATTTAAAGTAATTATCTTTTGTTTTTGAGTTAAGTAAGTTGAGTACTCTTCAAATATATTCAAATAACCTCTTAGTTTTTTCCAATCATTTTCACTACGAGCAATTTCTAAAATAGCACTAAGGGAAGCTTCACTTCTAAGTCTATTCATTAGATAAATATTATGTTCTATAGCTCTATACTTTAAATTTTCTACTATAGTATCTTTTTTCATAAGAGGATAGTATTTTTTTTCTATTGGATTAGGTCCTGGTATAGTAAGCTCTACACTAATACCTAAATTAAGCATATAATTTTCGAAGTCTTTTAATTTTGAATAAACTTTTTTATATCTCTTTTCTTTTTGTTCATCCACATTATCTAATTTGTTTAAAATAACCTCAAAAGAATCTTTAAGAGTGAATATATGCATTTCTTTTTTTCCATCATAGTATCTATTTTTCACTCTAAAATCAGAATATATTAGAATTAGAGATTCTATTGGAAGGTTCTCTAATTCTAAATCCCAAGTTGAATGATTTGTAGCTATATGTCCAATATGTTCTAACTTGTGATTTTTAAACCATTGATCAGTATAATAATAATGAAGATATGGAACTCTTTTTAATTCCTCACCTTTACAACCAAACTTACCTATATCATGGCCTGCTGCAGCTCCAGACACTCTTCCTAAGTCCACAGGTAGATTAAGTTTATGCAGTTGTTTAGAAATATGCATAGCTAAATTATGAACCCCTGTAATATGATTTAGGGTTGTATGTCCTGTTATATCTTGATGAAGTTTCATTAACTCATATACAAAATCTTTTCTAAATGCCTTTTTGAACTTTTTATATTCAGAAGTAATTCTTATCTTCTTTTCTTCCGAATCAGTAACAAATTCCATAGGATATCTACTATGGGGTAGCCTTGAAACATTACTTCTTTCATAATCAGTAATTATTCTAAATGTAGTAATGAAAATTTTTGAGGGAAGCTCATTTTCTTTTATCAAAGTAATCTCTAGTGCCTCTGGAAAAGATTTATTTAAAACGAAATTATAAAAATATGACAACCACTCTTTTTCTTCTTTATTATCAAATATTTGAATAATTGGAGATATAAGATCAAAAGTTGCTTTAGTACTAAAATCCTTATTTTTAATCATAGATCTTAACTTTTGGGGAAATATATCATTCCTTAAATAGGACTTTATATCGTTATAAATTAATTGATCCTTTAGATCTTCAATATTTAATATTTTATTAGATATTCGTGTATAAAGATTTGGCAATGCAGATTTACTCATAAAATTCCTCCTAATATCTATGTATAGGCTTATTATATAATACTTGTAATCCATTTTCTATATAGCTACCCTATACTTACCCTGAAAATAAAAATAATCTCTACACAAAAACTATCCTGTAGAGATTATTTTTATCAATACTACTCATTTTTAAACTTGTATGATTCATAAGCAATATTATTTGCCGAATTCATTCCGGTTGATAAAGCTCCTTGTATCCATCCATGAACAGGAGATATATGTTCACCTGCAAAAAAGATAGTCTTATTTAATTCAGGAAGAGTCATATTATAAGAGTAGATTACTTTTTGATCTGGGTTATTATAGCATACTCCCCCTAAGTAGAAGCTCTTCCGGTTCCAATTGATAGTTTTAATATCTAAAACTAAATCATCTAAGTATCCATTAGGTAATCCATGGGCTAATTCTACTTGACGGAGGACTTTGTAGTCTCTTAAAGGTTTATGAAGGTTACCTAGGCGAATACTGTCTAAGCCTGCATTATAACTTGCAATTAATACACCTTCCTCGTAAGGACTACATTCCTTTTTGATTTTCCACTTATCCATAGGGGACTTAAAAAGGTAATTATAGTTAGGGGATATTGCAGTATTTATACACTCAGCATGATCAGAGGGGTACCATATAGAACCAATAGGTAAATCAGTGGATGTTCCACCACCTACTATATTTCCTTCAGGGATATCAAATTCCCAAAATCTTTTTTTAAAATGGATTGCAGTTTTCTCTAATGGAGCATAATTTACTTGTCTAATTGCTTGCATTTTTCTATTTGAAAACTCAGGACAAATATCTACATTTCTTAATGAAGAGAATGGAATAGCACAGAGAATAAAGTCAAATTTTTCATGACATAGTTCTTTTCTTTTATTAAAATAACTAACTATTCTTTTATTGCCCTCACAATATAAACCCGTTACATAGGAATTGAAATTCCAAGTTACTTTACCTAAAAGGTTAGAAGGTATTTCAGAATAATATAAGGAATCATTATCTATTGATGCCTTAAATAAACTTTCAGGTAATCTATAGTTACCTCCTACTATTTCATATAAAAAAGAAAAGGTAGCTGTATAATCTTCAGTAACTCCTTCAAGTAAACTATTATAGAAAAGTCCCCTTTCAAGAGGATTAATAGATTGGACTAGATTAATTGCAGATTCGGAGATATTCTCTACTTGATAGGAATCTCTATTACTGAGGCTATCTAGTCTTACAATTATATCTGAGTATCTGCAAAGAGACAATAATAATTCAACTCTTTTTTCAGGGGGGATGCTAAGGAGCTTTTTAGTATAGGCACTATATTGAAAATGTGAATAAGGTAATAATTTCTCTGCATAGGGTAAATTAAATAAAGGATATAGGTACTTCATAATATTTTCTTCTTTATTTCTAATACGAACTCCCTTAGTATAAATAAATGCATTTTCATTTGACTGGACAAAAGGCCTTGTTTTTAAATTAAATTTATTTATATAGTACCATGTAGCTTCATGAGCCACGGGTAATCTCATTGCCCCTAACTCACCATAAAGATGACGATTTCTATCAAAATAGTGGGTGTAAACTCTTCCTCCTATTCTATCAGAGGCTTCAAAGACGGTAATATTGTATCCTAACTTTTTTAACTCTACACAGGCTGAGAGACCTGCTAATCCACCTCCTATTATACCTATCTTTATATCTTTAAAAGTTCCGGGTTTGGCAATGTTTGTTATAGCTGTAGGAGGGCTAAGATATTTAATTATATTATGAAAATCTCCTTCTCTTCCTTCTTCTTTTAGAGCTTCTAATAGTAGCAAATGACGTTCTTCAGTGGATGGATTTGCAGTTTGAATCATAAGAATACCCCCAATAGGAATTAATATTATATTATATTTTAAACTTGATGTTGATTAGAACTATTATTAAGTGTATAAATGAAATATAAGGTGAATAATTAATATAAGGTAGAAATACTTTTGTTTTTTTAGAAAGTTATAATATTAAGGAGGTATAATTGTGAGTTATGATTTTGATAGGATAATAGATAGAAAAAACACAGCATCTCTTAAATGGGATTATACAAAGAGCTTTTTTGGAGAAAAAGATGTTTTGCCCTTATGGGTAGCAGATATGGATTTTAAAGCACCACCGGAGGTAATAGAGGCTCTGAATAGTAGAGTTGAACATGGAGTATATGGTTATAGTGGTAAACCTAATAATTTTTATGAATCAATAATAAATTGGATGAATAAGAAACATAACTGGCAAATAACAAAGGAATGGATAAGTGTAACTCCTGGAGTTGTACCGGCTATTAATCTAGCGATACTAGCATTAACTGAACCTAATGATAAAATAATAGTTCAGACTCCTGTTTATTTTCCTTTTTTTGAAGCAATAAAGAACAATGGAAGGAAATTAGTTAACAATCCATTAATTGTAGAAGATAATAAATATAAAATGAACTTTAAAGAGTTAGAAGAAAAAATAGATGAAGATACTAAGATGATCATTTTATGTAGTCCTCATAACCCAGTGGGAAGGGTATGGTCTCAAAAGGAACTTTCTAGATTAGTTGATATATGTATTGAAAATGATATATTGATAATATCTGATGAGATTCATTCAGATATAGTGTATAAAGGATATAGGCATATTCCAATAGCTTCATTATCACAAGAGGCTAAAGAAAGAACAATAACTTTTATGGCTCCTAGTAAGACATTTAATGTAGCAGGATTGTCAACAGCCTATTCTATTATACCTAATCGAGAATTACGTTCTAAATTTAATGAGCGATTAAATACAATGCATTTAGGATTATCAAATATTTTTGGTACTATAGCATTAGAAAGTTGCTATACCTATGGAGCAAATTGGTTAGACCAATTAAAAAGCTATTTAGAATCTAATATTGAATATACTATAAACTATATAAAAACTAATCTTCCAGAAATAAAACTAATAAAACCTGAAGGAACATACCTACTATGGTTAGATTTTAAAGACTTAGAATTAAGTGAAGAAGAAATTGATGAATTATTAATCAAAAAAGCAAAAGTTGCTCTTAATAAAGGAACAATGTTTGGTGAAGGTGGAGAATTTCATAGAAGACTTAATATTGGGTGTCCTAGAAGAACATTAGAAGAAGCTTTATATAGGATTAAAAAAGCAATACATACAAAAAAGTAGGTTTAAACCTACTTTTTTCTTAGGGAGTAATTATATCTTCTATTGTTCCATCTTCTCTATGTATTACAAGATTAACTAATTGATTACTTGCTATGTTTTTTGCTTTATTTAAGGCTTCTTTTTTTGTATCAAAAGTGTAGCTTGCTTGTTCACTGTTCTCTTTTTTTATAATCCAATTGTCACCATCAGGGAGTAGATGTTGATCCTCCTTCTTAGAAGAAGATGAATTAGAATTATTGTTGGTATCATTACTGCTTGTACTATTACTTGATTTATTATCATTTGACCATTCCTTAGCTCTATCAATCGCTATGGGAATAGCTCCATCTTCTTCATATCCTTCCTCGACTAATTCATTGGCAACTTCTATTGCTTTGCTTCTGACTTTTTTGTCTAAGTTTTTCATTGAACTTGGATAATCATTATTGGTCCAAGGCAATATAATCCCTCCTATAATATTTGAATTTAATAATATTTAGAAAAGCTTTTCAATAAAATATTACCCTTCAGTATTTTACATAAACAGATTTAAGATTATATTTTTAATATATTAAATAGTTATGGAAATAATATATATAAATCAAAATATTAGGAGGTAAATCTATGGAAAAGTATATAGTGAGAACAGATAAAGAATTATCAGAGCCTATGGCTAGGAATGAAGCTATAAAAATGGTAAAAAGCTATGCTGATAATGGAGTTGAAGCATATATAGTATCTGAGGATGAGGGAAATAGACTAAAGAATAGTGAATTTAATAGGCCAAAGTGGGAATAAAGACTCTTTTTAGAGTCTTTTTTTTATATTGATAAGAATTAGTGTGTCAAAGTTTTCCTTTAATAAATATACTAATAGTAGTTAGATAGGAGGGATTTCCATGCCAATGTCAGCAAGAGAATTACTAGCTAGGATTATAAAATGTGAGGCAGGGGGAGAAGGAGAAAATGGGATGAAGGCAGTAGCTACTGTCGTTATGAATAGAGTGCATATACCCTATGGGGAATATCAACGAGTAAATCAAGGGAATTTAAGGAATGTAATATATCAAGAAGGTCAATTTGACTGTGTAAGAAATGTAATAGGTGGAAGAAGAAACCCTCAGACAATTTGGGCTACTCCTCCAGAACAAATACATTACGATATTGCTGATTGGGCTTTAGCAGGTAGTAAACAATGGAATGTTGTGAATTCCTTATGGTATATGAATCCATTCATACCCGACTGTCCTTATTATTTTCCAAGAAATAGAAGTGGAGAATTTCTTGTGAGAATAAGAAAACATTGTTTCTATGATCCTACTGAACTATATAGAGAAACTTAAGATGAATAAGTAGAATTGTAAGTTATCGTTTAAAGTAAGTAAAAATTAAGGAGGTATAAAATGTATCCAAATAATTATAATTTACCTATGCCAACAAGAAATATGCAAAATAATATGCCATATTACGGTTATCCTATGCCAAATAATCCTAATATGCCAAATCAAGAAAGACCAGATATGCCAATGCCTGACAGAGGAGCTCCAGAGGCACCACCAGTTATGAGAGACACAGAATATCTACAAGGTTATCTCAATACATTAATAGGAGAGTTTGTAAGAATAGATTTTCTAATAGGAACTAATACATTTATAGATAAAGCAGGTACATTAATGGAAGTAGGAATAGATTATGTAGTATTATTAGAGCAAGAAACAGATGACTATATAGTAGGAGACTTATATTCTATTAAATTTGTAAAGGTTCTAAGGTAGATGAGATAGAAAGGTGAGAAATCACCTTTCTTTTTTTGTGGGAAAAACATTCAGAAACATCTGAAAATATCAAATAATTTAAGGTTTTAGGGTATATTATTAAGGAATTGTAAATTATTAATTTGAACTTGTACATAAATTTCAAAATATGATATTCTATCTTTAGAAAACCTTTTCATAAAGCTAATTAATGCAATAAAATAAGCTATTTAATTACATAATAAGTTAAAAGGTTTAAATATCTTTTAAATTTTAAGGAGGGTTAATTATGCATAAGAAATTATTTATACCAGGACCAGTTGATGTTAAGGAAGATGTATTACAAAAAATGGCAACAGCTATGATTGGTCATAGAACAAAGGATGCATCAAAATTACAAAGAGATATCAGTGAAAAGATGATGAAACTTTTCTATACTGAGAATCAAGTACTATTATCTACAAGTTCTGGTAGTGGATTAATGGAAGCAGCTGTAAGATCATGTACAAACAAGAGAGCTGCAGTTTTTGCTGTAGGTGCTTTTGGTAAGAGATGGTATGATATGGCAATAGCTAATAATGTACCAGCAGATTTATTTGAAGTTGAATGGGGAACACCAACATTACCAGAGCAAGTTGAAGAAGTATTAAAAACTGGTAAGTATGATGTGGTAACTGTTACTCATAATGAAACATCTACTGGAATCATGAATCCTGTAGGAGAAATAGGAGAAGTAGTTAAAAAGTATCCTGAAGTTATTTTCTGTGTAGATACTGTAAGTTCAGCAGCCGGTGCAAAAATAGAAGTTGATAAATGGGGTATAGATGTATGTATCACTTCAACTCAAAAAGCTTTAGCATTACCTCCTGGGTTAGCAATATGTACTATTTCACAAAAAGCATATGAAGCAGCTAAGAAAGTTGAGAATAGAGGTTACTATTTAGATTTAGTTAAATTATATGATTATATTCAAAAGAAGGATCATCAGTATCCATCTACTCCATCATTATCACATATGTTTGCACTAGATTATCAGTTAGATAAAATTCTTGCTGAAGGATTAGATAATAGATTTAAGAGACATGAAGAGATGGCAAACTATGTAAGAGAATGGGCTAATAAACATTTTGAGGTATTACCAGAGGAAAAGTATGCATCTAATACGTTAACAAACATCAAAAACACAAAAGATATTAGTGTTAAGGAATTAAACGAGAGATTAGCCATGAGAGGATATACAATATCTAATGGATACGGAAAATTAAAAGATAAGACATTTAGAATAGCTCATATGGGAGAAACAACATTACCAGAAATTAAAGAGTTACTAAGTAATATTGAAGATATATTAGGACTATAGGAGGTGTATAGTATGGCAAGAATTCTAGTTAGCGATGGAATGGATAAAGATTCAAAAAAGCAATTAATTGACTTAGGTCATGAAGTAGTAGATGAGCATTATGAATTAGATAAGTTAAAAGAGCAAATTAAAGAATTTGATGCTATAATAATTCGTTCAGCTACAAAAATAAGAAAAGAGCTAATTGATGCTGCACTAGAAACTAATAAGTTAAAATTAATCATAAGAGCTGGAGTTGGCCTAGATAATATTGATGTTAATTATGCAATGGAAAATGGAATAACAGTAAATAATACTCCAAATGCTAGTAGTGCCTCAGTAGCTGAGCTAGCAATAGGTCATATGTTTTCAATAGCAAGACACATTCATATCTCCAATGTAACAATGAGAGAAGGAAAGTGGAATAAAAAGCAATACAAAGGAATTGAATTAGCAGGTAAAACTCTTGGTCTTATTGGATTCGGGCGTATAGCAAAAGAAACAGCTAAAAAAGCTAATGCATTAGGAATGAATGTTATTTATAACACTAGATCCGGTGCTAAAGAAGGTTATGATGAGTTTAAATATGTAGAAATGGATAACTTATTAAGAGAATCTGATTTTATATCTCTTCATATACCATTTATTAAAGAAGTTGGAGCTGTTATATCCGATAAAGAATTCGAAATGATGAAGGATGGAGTATATTTAGTAAACTGTGCAAGAGGTGGAGTAGTAGATGAGAAAGCTTTATTAAAAGCTTTAGACTCTAACAAAGTTGCAGCATGTGCAGTAGATGTTTTTGAAGAAGAACCTACTAAAAATGAAGAATTATATACTCATGAAAAAGTATCATTAACACCACACATAGGTGCATCTACAAAGGAAGCTCAAAAAAGAATCGGAGAAGAAATACTAGAAATTATCAAGAAGAATTTTAACTAAGGAGGGATCTTATGGCTATATTTAAACCATTTAATGGGGTAAGACCAAAAATTGAATTAGTAGATAAAGTAGCATCATTACCTTACGATGTAATGAATAGAGAAGAAGCTAAAGAAATGGCAGAAGGAAATGAATATTCTTTTCTTCATGTTGTTAGATCTGAAATAGATATTGATGACTCAGTGAGTCAATACGATGAAAAAGTATACCAAAAGGCTAGAGAAAATCTTGATAATATGATTTCTGAAGGCATATTAGTTCAAGATGAACAATCTAAATTTTATATTTATAGACAAATAATGGATGGTAGAGTTCAAACGGGCCTTGTAGGTTGTACAGCTATAGATGAATATTTAAATAACACTATAAAGAAACATGAATTCACTAGACCTGCTAAAGAGCAAGATAGAATAAATAACTTTGATCATTGTGATGCAAATACTGCACCTATATTCTTGACTTACAGAAAAAATGATAAGGTTAATAATATAATAAATGATTGGATTAAATTCCATAAACCATTATATAATTTTACATCTGAAGATGGAATAACTCATATAGTTTGGGATATTAATGAAGAAGAAAAGGTTAATGAAATTTCTGGTCTTTTTAATAACACAGACTATTTATACATTGCAGATGGACATCACAGATCAGCATCTTCAGTAAAAGTTGGTTTAAAAAGAAGAGAAGAAAATCCAAACTATACTGGTGAAGAAGAGTTTAACTTCTTTATGTCAGTAATATTCCCAGATGAAGATTTATTTATTATGGATTATAATAGAGTAGTGGAAGATCTAAATGGTAATTCAGCAGATGAATTTATCAATAAGATTGAAGAAAAATTCCTTATAGAAGAATATAAGGGAGAAGGACAATATAGACCAGACAGTAAACATAAATTTGGTATGTATTTAGAAGATAAATGGTATGTATTAGAAGCTAAAGAAGGAACATTTGATAAGAATGATCCTGTAAATAGCTTAGATGCTGCTATTCTTCAAAATAACTTATTAAATCCAATTTTAGGCATTGATAATCCAAGAACTAATGAGAGGATAGATTTTATCGGTGGAATAAGAGGACTTGGAGAATTAGAGAGAAGGGTAAACAAAGATATGAAGATTGCATTCTCAATGTATCCAACTACAATAGAAGATTTAATGGGAGTTGCAGATGCAGGAGAAGTAATGCCTCCTAAATCTACATGGTTTGAGCCTAAGCTAAGAAGTGGATTATTTGTTCATAAATTATCTTAATATATATTGAAAAGAGAGAAATTATCTCTCTTTTCTTTTTTTTTATTTTTTTTGGGTATTATATAATTATAAAGAAAAAAAGGATGATATTATGAATAAATTTGAAAGATATTATGGTATGGCTTTTAAATCAATACTATGGGGACTAAATCCTTTCAAGAAAAAAATAATAAGAACGGAATGTAAAGTTCATAGATTTATTAATTATCAATCCTTGAAACTCCTAGCAAATCATGATTATATAAAAGAATTTGAATTATATAATCACTATTTAGAAGAGATGAATAGAGGAGTTGTATGGGCAGATCAAGACTTTAAAAGTACTGGACATTTTTATAGTCCCACTAAACGCAGAGGTATGTATGGACATTTAAATGCTAGGAGTTTAACCCGGAAATACTATGATAAAGCACTATTTCACTGGGAAAAAGGACATAAGAGTAGAAGTATATTCTTTTTAGGTGCAGCAGTCCATATAATACAAGATATGACTATACCTCAGCATGTTAATATTAGACTGCTAGATAACCATAGACAGTATGAGAACTTTGTTAAAACTACTTATGATATCGTGAAAGAATTTAGAACCCATAAAAAACCTATTCAATTTAAAAAATTAGATAGTTACATAATATTCAATGGAAAAACTGCTTTAAGAGCTTATAAAAAATATAAAAAAATTGATGATTCTAGGGAGCGATATTATAGACTTACTAAATGTTCTTTACCTTTAGCTCAAAGAACTACTGCAGGATGTATGCTTATGTTCCTAAGAGATATTGGCTTTTATAAGGAAAATCAAAAAAAATAATAATAAATGGAATCTATTAGTAAAATAATATATAATTATATTAAATATTTAGAATATTCTCTAAGGAAGGTGTACAAATGAGTGAAAACAAAGTAAAAAAACGAGAAGACATCTCTAAAGAATTCAAATGGGATATTGAATCAATGTATAATAATGAAGAAATATGGAAAAAAGATTTTGATAAGGTAAAAGATCTAAAAGAAAAAATTAAAGAATACAAAGGTAAGGTAGTAGAGAGTGGAAAAAATTTATTAAGCTTACTTAAATTGAAGGATGAAATATCTAGAACAATAGCAAATGTATATACCTTTGCTAAAATGAAACAAGATGAGGATACAAATAATTCTAAGTATCAAGAACTTACAGATAAAGCATCAACTTTAATGGTAAATGTTCAAGAGGCACTTTCCTTTATAGTTCCAGAAATTTTATCTATAGATAAAGAAAAAATTGATAATTATATAAAGGAAAATGAAGAGTTAAAACTATATGAGCATTATTTAAATCAAATATTTAGACAGAAAGATCATATCTTAAGTGATAAAGAAGAATCAATCATTGCTCAAATAGGAGATGTAGCCAGTGGACCAGAAAATATTTTCTCTATGCTGAATAATGCAGATTTAGAATTCCCGACCATTAAAGATGAGAATGGAGAAGATATAGAGATTACACATGGAAGATTTATACCTTTAATGGAAAATGAAAATAGAAGAGTTAGAAAAGATGCCTATGAAGGACTTTATAGCACTTACAGAGATTATAAAAATACCTTTTCTACTACTTTAAGTACTAATGTAAAAAAGAATATATTTTATTCTAAGGTTAGAAAGTACAATTCTTCTTTACAAGCTGCATTAGATGAAGATAATATACCAACTTCTGTATATGATAATTTAATAAAAGCTGTCCATAATAATTTAGATAAAATGCATAAATATATAAAGCTTAGAAAGAAAGCACTAAATTTAGAGGAATTACATTTTTATGATTTATACACTCCAATCGTAGAAGATATAAAGATGGACATTGAATATAATGAAGCCAGAGATATTGTTGTAAAAGGATTAGGTCCACTAAAAGAAGAGTATGTAAATGTAGTAAAGGATGGATTTAACTCTGGATGGGTTGATGTTTATGAAAATAAAGGAAAGAGAAGTGGAGCCTACTCCTGGGGAACCTATGATTCAAAACCTTATATTCTATTAAACTATCAAAACACATTAGATAATATGTTTACTATAGCTCATGAAATGGGTCATTCAATGCATAGTTATCTTTCAAAAAATAATCAACCTTATATTTATTCTGGGTATAGTATATTTGTTGCAGAAGTAGCATCCACAGTAAATGAAGCATTACTCATGAATTACATGTTAGAAAGTACTAAAGATGATAAGAAAAAATTATTTTTATTAAATCATTACTTAGAGCAGTTTAGAGGAACTATATATAGACAGACTATGTTTGCAGAATTTGAAAAATTAATACATGAAAGAGCAGAGAATGGGGAATCATTAACAGCTGAATCTTTTAGTAGTATATATAGAGACTTAAATAAAAAGTATTATGGTGATGACATTGTTATTGACGATAATATAGCAATGGAATGGGCAAGAATACCTCATTTTTACTATAATTTCTATGTATATCAGTATGCCACAGGATTTTCTGCTGCTATAGCCTTATCTCAAAAGATATTAAATGAGGGAGATGAATCAGTAGATAAGTATCTTACCTTCCTTAAAAGTGGTAGTTCAAATTATCCAATAGAAGTATTAAAATCTGCTGGAGTAGATATGACTACTGAAGAACCTGTTAATAATGCATTAAAAATCTTTGGTGAATTAGTAGATAAAATGGAAGATTTATTATAAAAAACTCCCCATATGGGGAGTTTTAATTTACAAGAACTTATCTCTTACATTGCTCCAAAAATTATGTTCTCCTAAATTCATAAGTTTTAGCTTCATATTAGAAATTTTTAGATTAATTTCAACAATATTTTCATAACTATGTTGTTCACCATCAACTACAATCAAAATAGAATTCTCATCTCTATATTCAGGAGATAACTTTATAGTCATATTTCTAGGTACAATAGCACTAGTAGTTAATGAACGATATACTTTTGAATTTATAGGCGCTAAAGGTGTTAATTGTAGTACTCCTAGAGTAGGATACACAATACTACCTCCAGCTGAAAAGTTATATGCAGTGCTGCCCATAGGAGTTGATATAATGACACCATCACCACTAAATCTTTCCAAATAGGTGTTGTTTATTGCAATATTTAAATGTATAGTTCTAGATTCAATACCTTTTACAACTATTTCATTAACCCCAATAAGATCTATGCAGCTTGTTCTAGTACATACTAAAGCTTCTACTAAGTATAATGATTCAATAGTGAAATCTTGATTATCTAATTTGTCTATAAATTCATCTAGATTTTCTGGTGAGATTTCTTGAAAGAATCCAAGGTGTCCCGTATTTACTCCAACAAAAGGTATCTCGGGAAATCCATAATTATGCACAGTCCGTAAGAATGCTCCATCTCCACCAACACAAATGTTTAATATAGCATCATAATCATATTTATCTGGAACATTATATCCTCTATTATGTAATTTTTCTTTTAATAATGAAGCAGTTTTATAGGATTCCTTATCATTATTATATATAAGATTTATCTTTTTATTTTTATATGTAAATTTCTCCATTTATTAACCCCCTAGAATAGTACTATTAAAATTTATACTAATAAACATATTATATTATATAATAATATTATACACAAAACTAAAGAAGGAATGATATTATGAGTATACCCAAAGAAAGTGAGAGTATTATAAATTTATTAGTAGAAGAAGAGAAAATTAAATTAAAGGACTTTTTAAAAGAAAAAGTAGAAATATCCTCTAGGTTATTTAAAAAATTAATTAAACAAAATAATATTTACATAAATGATAGTTTATTAGGTGATATATATTATGTCACCTCAGGAGATGTAGTTACTATTGTATTAGAAGATGAAAAGGCTGTATATGAGCCTCAGAAAATGGATTTGGATGTTATATATGAAGATCTAGATATATTAGTAATAAATAAAAAGCCTAGGATACTAGTTCATCCTACTAAAAATCACCCTAATAATACATTAACTAATGGTATTCAATATTATTTTCAATCAAAATCGATTAATAAAAAAGTTAGGCTTGTTAATCGACTAGATAGGGACACATCAGGAATCTTAGTTGTAGCTAAAAATTCTTATGGACATCAACAGATGGCTAAACAATTTACTGAAGGGATAGAAAAAAAGTATATAGCTGTGGTTAAAGGAATTTTAAGAAAAGATCACGGTATAATAGACTTACCTATAGGAAAAGAAAAGGATGGAGTTAAAAATATAGTTATTGATACAGGGAAAGAATCTATTACAGAGTATAAAGTTATAGAAAAATTAAAAAATTCTACTATTGTAGAACTAAAAATTATTACTGGTAGAACCCATCAAATAAGAGTACATTTATCTCATATAAACCATCCTATTATTGGAGATATTCTATATGGAGGGGATAGTGAATTAATAGATAGACAAGCGCTACATTCTTATTATTTAAAATTCAAAACCCCTAGAAAACATGAAGAAATAAAATTAGTAGCAGAATTACCTAAGGATATGAAGGAATTAATAAACAACTTAAAATAGTATAAAACGAGGGGAAATCCCCTCGTTTTAAATATATCAATAACAATTACAGAATAATACAACAAGTAGCAAGAAGAAGAATAAAAGTTCGCTATTGCTGTCATAATGAGCACCCATAATAGACCTCCTTTATATTTTATCAGTCTAATATTAGTAACTTAAAATGGATACTAGCAGTTATATCCACCATAACAGTTACTGAATAATACAACTAATAATAGGAAGAAAAATAATAATTCACTATTACATCCACCTATACCACCTAATATTCCACCTGACATAACACAACCTCCTTATATAATTCTTTATTCACTATATAGTATGTAACTTGATGTATAGGTGTGATATTATAAAAACAATAAGGTATTTATTTATTAAAATTAATACATAGGGGAGAAGTCTATGAGTACAGTATCACTAATTAGGTGTAATAATTATGATTATTTATTGGTAAAAAGCAAGCTAGAACAAAGTATAGATAATTTAGGAGGACTAGATAAGTTTATTTCTAAAGGAGAAACAGTTTTATTAAAAATAAATTTATTAATGAAGAAAAAACCTGAGGATGCAACTACTACCCACCCAATTTTCACAAAAGCTTTAGCTTCAATACTATTGGAATACGGGGCGAAGGTAATAATTGGGGATAGTCCAGCAGGACCTTTTAGTGTAAAAAGTCTTAAAGGTATATATAAGATATGCGGTATAGAAGATATTGTTAATGAGTTAGATCACCAAAATGTAATTTTAAATTATAATATAGCAGAAGAAAAAGTATATAACACTAATGGTGAAGTGTTAAAAAACTTAGTAGTTGCAGATATGGTTAATAAGGTAGATAAAGTTATATCAGTATCTAAACTTAAAACCCATGGTATGTGTACTTTTACTGGAGCTGTTAAAAATATGTTTGGCATTGTTCCTGGAGTTTTAAAAGCAGAATATCATTTTAAAATGCCAAATATTAACGATTTTGCAGATGCTTTAATTGATATATGTGAATATGCAAATCCAGTGCTATCTTTTATGGATGGTATAGTAGGTATGGAGGGAGCCGGTCCATCTGCTGGAACACCGAGAAATCTAGATGTGATTTTAGCATCGGATAGCCCTTATCACCTTGATTTAGTTGCTACTTCTATAATTAATCTGAAACCTAAGGAAGTCCCAACTATACAAAGAAGTATAGAAAGAAATATAATGTCAGGATTATTGGATGATATTAGTTTAGTAGGAGAACCTATAGAAAAATTTAAATTAAAGGACTTTTCAGTCCCTAAAACTAGAAGTGTACATTTTATCGATGATAATTGGCCTGAATTCTTAAGGAAATTTGCAGATAAAGCATTAAAACCAAAACCTGTTTTTAACCATAATATATGTATAGGGTGTGAAGATTGTAAAAATAGCTGTCCACCTAAAGTTATAGATATGGTTAATAGAAAACCTATAGTAAATTTAGAAGGATGTATAAGATGTTTTTGTTGTCAAGAATTATGTCCAGTTAAAGCTGTAGACATTAAAAGACCAATACTTATGAAAATATTAACAAAACTATAGATATTATATAAACAAAGACTCGAGGAAGGTATATACCCCGAGTCTTTGTTTATGTAATTATTCCTCATTATTTTCATTGACTTCTTTCTTCTCATCCTCATCTTCTCCGAATAAATTGATTAAATCCATCATTTTCATCATATCATTTATCTTACCCATACTTTCTTGATTTTGACCTAATAATGGACCCATAAGGCTTATTATATTTTCTAAGCCATTAGAATTGTTTTCGGGGTTATTTATATTAGTTAGAGTTTGCAATATACCTTTATACATATCTAGATTTGTTGCGACCCCAATAAAAGGGCTGATTTTTTGGTATTCATTTTTAGATAATTCTTCTTTTAATATGTAGGATACTCGATCAGTTTTTTCTTTTGGATTTAACTCATTTGCTACTACAATAGGAGATACTGTACTTGATCTTGAGAAAAATTCCATTACTATAAAAGCTTTACTTAGTCTATCATACATAGGAAGATATTTATTAATGATACTAATTAAATCTGCCGGAAGATAGGGTGCAACTTTTATGAGTATGTCCACTTTATCTAAGATTCTTGTTAAACTAATGCCATTCAATCCATGTATACTTAAGTTAAAAACATTTTTATTTTTAGATAAAATATTTTTAACTATTGGGATTAATAGAATTAATAATAGGGGATTATTAAAGGGAGATTTATCAATTTCATTTTGGCTAGATACGGAAATTTCATTCACGTTTTAACCTCCTTAACTAAAAACTCTGTATAGTATTTTATGTATTATAGGGTAAAAGTGTTACAAGAAACTTTTGATTCAAATCACATTAATATATTACAAAAGAGTTATAATAAATATAGGAGGTGATGATATGGGTTTTTATGATGTTTTAAGTGAAAATTATGATAAGATATTTCCTATGAAAAAAACAACATTAGAGTTTATCAAAGATAAAATAAAGGGAAGTAGTGTAGTAGATTTAGGATGTGGAACAGGCAATTATTCAATTGAATTATCAAAAGAAGGATTTAAAGTTATAGGCATTGATTTAGATGAAGAGATGATAAATAAAGCAAGAAAAAAATCCTACTTATTAGATAATAAACCTGAGTTTATTGTAGGTAATATGCTAGAAATAGATAAATTAATCGAAAATAAAGTAGATTTCATATTTTCTATAGGTAATTCTATAGTTCATTTAGAAAACGAAAAGGAGATATTAAAGTTATTTAAGGATTCCTATAACATATTAAATAAAAATGGTAGATTATTAATCCAAATAGTTAATTATGATAGAATTCTTAATAAAAATATTACATCTTTACCTACAATAAATGTCCCAGAAGAAAAATTATCCTTTATAAGAAAATATAAGTTGGAAAATAATAAAATTAAATTTAATACAACTATTCAAAAGGAGGATATACAAATTACTAATTCTATAGACTTACTACCAATAACTAAAGAAAAATTAGAAGATATGTTGGAAACAGTAGGATATAATAACATAGATTTTTATGGGAGTTTTAGTGGAGAGGATAGAAATGAAGATTCTTTTCATACAATAGTTGTAGCTAATAAATGATAGTACTCCTTCTTTGTAATATGACAAGCTAAGAGAACATATCTATTAAATAGATATTATAAAGGAGGAGTTAGTTTGGATCAAAAAAATAATGATGTATCCATTAATAGTAATAGTGAGGATAAGGATAGAAGAAAGAAAGATTTATCAAAAATAGTTGATAAATTTAAATCAACAGTTAACCCTAAAGATGAAGACATGGAAAAGTTGAAAAATTTAGCCGATAAGTACTCCGATAAATCTGAAGATGAATTATACTTAGAAATAATAAATCTAAATAGAAAATTATCTGAAGGAGAAAACAAAGAAGAATTTATAAAAAAGTTAAAAAAATTAGAGAGATTAAGACCAATGTTGAATTCAGATCAAAACAAAAAATTAGATAAACTAATGGAAATATTAAAATCTGATATTGAATAATGAGGGCGAGTATCGCCCTCATTATTTTACTTATATATGGTAATTTTCATTATAGGATAGACTGATTTGTAGATATATGTTAAAATTATTTATATTATGTAAACTAGAGAGGGTAGATAAAATGAAATTCTTATCTAAAAAGCCAATTATACTTTCGTTAATATTTATCATTATAGTGACAGGATTAAGCTATATATATTTATCTAAGGAAGATTTTACAGAAATCTCTTACACAGAATTTACTAAATTTGTGGAAAATAATAAAGTTGCAGAAGTTACTATTAGTACAAGTCCGGATATTACTGGTAAGCTTAAGAATGGTGAGAACTTTATTACCGATAATCCTCGAATAGAAAACCTAAAGGAGTCTTTACTATTAAAAGATATTGAAGTGATAGAAGGAGATAGTAAAGTTACTTTAAAGGATATTGTTAGTGGTATTTTTGTTTTGATTCTTGTTGGATCTTTAATGTATTTTCTTAATAAGAACTCTAAGCAAGCTCAAAAAGAAATGCTTAAAATGGCCAATATAGAGAATGATAATCATAAAACTAATCTGAAATTTCATGATGTTGCAGGGAATGAAGAAGCAAAAGAAAGCTTAAAAGAACTTGTAGGTTTCTTGAAAAATCCTGAAAAATTCGAAAGATATGGCGCTAGAATTCCGAGGGGTG
Source organism: Anaeromonas frigoriresistens (assembly GCF_016820655.1). GTDB lineage: Bacteria > Bacillota > Clostridia > Tissierellales > SIT17 > Anaeromonas > Anaeromonas frigoriresistens. The sequence continues at coordinate 117,951 of NZ_WSFT01000013.1, read as the reverse complement.
TACTGCTTTATGGGCCTCCAGGAACAGGAAAAACTTTATTAGCTAAAGCTTTAGCTGGAGAAGCAAATGTAGCTTTTAAAGCAATATCTGGATCAGATTTTGTTCAAGTATATGCTGGTTTAGGGGCTAGTAGAGTAAGAAATCTTTTCAAGAATGCAAGAAAAGAAGGAAAATGTGTTATTTTTATTGATGAAATTGATGCATTGGGTAAAAAAAGAAGAGGAATTGGTACAAGCAGTGATGAGAGTGATAGAACATTGAATGCTCTATTAACGGAGATGTCTGGATTTGCTAAAAATGAAGGTATTATAGTAGTAGCTGCAACTAATAGAATAGATACATTAGATGATGCTTTATTAAGACCTGGAAGGTTTGATAGACAAATTGAAATTGGTCTTCCTGATGTAAATGCTAGAAAAAAAATATTAGAGTATCATAGTAAAAATAAACCTATAGATAAGAATGTAGATTTAGGGAGACTAGCCTATGAAACAGTATATTTTAGTGGAGCAAAATTAGAAAATTTATTGAATGAATCTGCTATGATAGCAGCAAAAAATAATAATATTACTATCACACTAGATCATATTGATAAGGCTTTTTACCAAGTTATAGCTGGAGAAGAGAAAAAAGATAGAAGTGCTATCTCTATTAAAGAGAAAAAAATAACAGCTTATCATGAATCAGGTCATGGATTAGTGACTAGATTAATAGCTCCAGAAAATAGAGTTACAAAAATAACTATTATTCCTACTACTAAAGGAGCAGGAGGATTTAGTATGAATATTCCACCTGATAAAATGTATCAAACTAAAGCAGATATGATTAATAATATAAAGATTGCTTTAGCAGGAAGAGTAGCTGAAGAAATTATATTTGGAAAGGATAAGATTACCACTGGCGCTTCCAATGATCTTCAAAGAGTTACTGATATGGTAATTTCAATGATTACTAGATTTGGAATGGATGATGATATAGGATTATTAAACTATGAGATGATAATGCCTGATAATAGAGGGATTAATTCTGAGGTGTTAAATAGAGCTAAGGCCATTGTATCTGAATTATATGATAATACAAAAGAATTGTTAAAAAAGAACATTGAACTATTAAATATAATAGCACTACACTTAATAGAAAATGAAAGCATTAATGAAGTAGAATTAAACAATCTAATAGAGGCTAGTTTAAACTAGTCTCTATATTAATAGCTTGTCAAGGCATAAAAAACTAAGAATGAGCAAACATGGTTTACATAAGTCGAGATAATCGGTGATAGTAAAGGATAAAGGATAAATTGGTAGTTTTAATATTTCATTTTTTATAGTATAATTAGATTAAGAAATATTCCTGAGGTGTTCGTTAAATCTCTTTAATTCAACCGACATAATTAATATGGGAGTTCGGAGTCTAGTAATGTATGGTAAGCCTCACACAGAGGACATCAGAACTTATTAGCAGGACACCCACCTGCGAGTGTAGCGGGTATGAATTAATGAGCATAACGGCATCATGGGTAAACCCTTAAGCTTAGCTTAAGGGTTTAGTTATGTATTTTTTTATTGTATTTAGGAAAGAGTTTTAATAGAGATGTAATAGGTAGAGCTTTCGTTAACAGTAATAATATCCAATATAGACATAAAGCAAGTAAATAAAGAAGAACATGAAAGGCTACATTATTATAATTATTTACAAAATAATCACCTAGTTTTATAACTTGAATCATGATTGTAGCAGACAGTAAAGGTTTTATAATATAATCCGATATTTTGAGTTTGAATTTTATGTGATGTCTTACTACTATAAAGTCTAATGTACATATAATTATTGATGAAGTTAAAAAACCAATAAAGAAACCATATATTCCATATTTTGGATTAGCAATCAAGAAATATGTAGCTAATAATTGAAAAGCCATACCAGTAATATAGTTTATTGTGGCAGGGATTTGTTTACCCAATCCGTGTAAAACTCCTGATAAAGTATGATGTAGCGATAAAAAAACGGTACTATATCCTAAAATACCTATATATTTGCCTACTAAAGGATCGTTATATATAAAGTTTCCTAATGGCACTGAATAAGCTATGTATATAGCGGTTATTGGAATAGCTAGAAGAAGAGTTATTCTAATACAAAGGGAAGTATCTTCTTCTATTTCTTTTATTTTATGATTATGAATCTGTTCTGATATATTAGGTATTATATTAATTACTAATGCAGAAGTCACTATAAAGGGCAAAAAGATTAAAGGCATGGTCATGCCTACTACTCTTCCAAAAATTTCAACTGCTTCACTATTAGTGTAACCTGCTATCATTAGCCTTTGAGGTATTAGTACTGCATTAGCTAGCTGTAATATAACATTAATAAGTCTAGATATGGTTATAGGTACTGCTATAAATAATAGATTTGATGTTATGTGAGAATAGGAAAGATTACTAATGGTCTTGATTTTTTTTCTTTTCAATTTAAATATACCATAATTAAATAATAACCATAAAAGTCCAAAAACTTCCCCCAGAGTAATTCCCAGAACAGCAATAAAAGCTCCCCATCTAGAGTCTACAGGATATGAAAAATATAAATATAATAAAACAAAAAGAATTCTTGATATTTGTTCTATTACTTGGGCTATACCCGAAATAGCCATTTTTTTTAATCCATAAAAATAACCCCTAATAACTGAAGAAATAGAAATAATACCTATAGCAGGAACTAAAAAATATAAAGAGTATAAAATATCATTATTCTTTAATATATTTTGACTTATATATTTTGCTGATAAAAATAATATTATACTTAAAAATAATGAAATTACTGTTGTAATATAAAGGGCAATTTTTAATATTCTAAAACTACCAGAGTAGTTTTTTTTAGCTTCCTCTTTAGCAACTAATTTAGTCACTGCAATTGGTATGCCTGCTGTAGTTATAGTAATAAATAGCATAAGTACAGGCATAACTAATTGGAATAATCCAATGCCACTAGGTCCTATTAATTTAGATAATATAATTTTATATCCAAATCCCATCATACGAACTAGAAAATTTACTGTAGCTAATATGATAGAACCATATATAAATTTCAATTTATTCAAGATATCACCTCTGTTTAAATTTAATACTTAATAATAATTATTCTATATTGGCTAAAAAAATGTATAATCATTAAAATATAAAATTTATGAATAATAATCTTTTAGTATTGAGATTATAATATTAAGTTATTTAAAAAGGTGATGGTGCTATGGATATGGTTTGTCCCTTATGCAATGGGATACAAGAAATAATAGATCAATGTAATATTTGTGGAAGTAAAATGATAGACGAAGGTCCTTTGGTTAATTATTTAGATGATTACAGTCCCTATTTATCGAATGATATAACTCAGCTAGTAGATGGGGCTCCCCATGATAAGTGTATGCATTTATTTAAATGTGAGAGATGTGAAAAGGATAAAAGGATAGAAATACAAAGGGTGAGGATTTGATCCTCACCCTTTGTATTTATAGTAAATTATTATCATCTATACTAAAATCATCTTTGTATTGTAATCTATATAAATCATAATACATACCACCTTGATCAAGAAGTTCATTATGATTACCAATTTCTTTAACTTCTCCTTTATGAAGAACTATTATTTTATTTGAATGTTGTATAGTAGAAAGTCTATGGGCAACAGCAATTGAAGTTCTACCTTTTATTAATTTTAATAGGGCATCTTGTATAAGTGCTTCAGTTTCTGTATCAATATTAGAAGTTGCCTCATCTAGCACTAGTATATCAGGGTCATAGGCTAATGCTCTTGCGAAGGCTAATAACTGTTTTTGTCCTGATGAAAGAGTTGATCCCCTTTCCATTACTGGTTCATCATAATCTTGTGGTAGATTTGATATAAAGCTATGGGCATTTACATATTTTGATACTTTTTTTATTTGATCCATTGTTATATCTTCTTTATTTAATCTAATATTTTCTTTAATGTCCCCAGTAAATAAAAAGACATCCTGTAAAACTATACCTATTCTTCTTCTTAAGGAATATTTATCGATATGTTTTATATTAATATCATCTATTAAAATTTCACCTTTTTGAATATCATAAAATCTATTGATTAAACTAATAATTGAAGATTTACCAGCTCCAGTAGCTCCTACAAATGCAATTGCTTCTCCTGGGTTAATTATGAAACTTACATTTTTTAGCACCCAATTATCTTTTTCATAAGCAAACCAGACATTTTTAAATTCAATTTTTCCATTGAACTTTTCTAAAGCCTTAGGAGAATGGGTATTCTTAATATCTTCTTTTTTATCAAGAATCTGAAATATTCTCTCAGAAGATGCCATTGCAGATTGTAATATATTAAATTTTTGAGTAAGTTCCATTATTGGTTGGAAAAACTTTTGAAGATAATTAATAAATGCAAATAAAACACCAAATTCTATTACACCAGAAATTGTATTACCACCACCATAATATACTATTAAAGCTATACCTAAGGATCTAATAATTTCTATTGAAGGTCGAAATAGTGCAAAGATTTTAACTTCTTGTTTTGATGCGTCAAAATAGTCTCTGTTAATATTATCAAATTCCTTGAATTTTTTATCTTCTTTAGAAAATATATGGATTGTTTTCATGCCTGTAATATTCTCGTTTAATGTTGAATTTATTTTAGCAAGTCTGATTCTAACTAATCTATATACATTTCTGATTTTTCTTCTAAAAATTGCTGATGCAATTAAAATGAAAGGAATTACAGTAAAACTCATAAGTGCTAGTTTTATATTCATTTGCATCATAATTATTACTATACCAATTAACATAAAAATGTCTTTAAAAAAATTAACCAATACTTCAGTGTACATTTCACTTAATTTTTCAGTATCATTAGCTACTCTAGTCACCAAACGTCCCACTGGATTTTTGTCAAAAAAGCTTAAAGACATATCTTGAATATGAGAAAATATTTCTTGACGAATGTTATATATTATTTTTTTGCTAGTATAATTAAGAAGATATACTTGAACATAGTTAAATATAAATCCAAGTACAATGATTATGAAATATATTAAAGCTAGTATATTTAAATCCTTTATATCATCCTCTCTAAATTCATTATATTGAGAATCCGAAAGCAGGGTAGCATTATAAGGAATTTCTCCTGATAGAATTCTTAATCCACCATTACCTTCTTCATCACCTATAATCTCCAGATCATTTGCATCTTCTGTAATATTGCCTTTGACTAAATAATAATTATCATTATTCTTTAATAAAGTATAAATATTACTTTCATTTACAGGTAATTGTTTATCTTCTAGCCTTGAAACTCTAACATACTCTTTATCTTGAAATTCTATACCATCTATTGGAGATTCATTTATATCATATACTTGCATTGGTTGGTTTATTGAAGAGATATTATTATCAATTGCAATTTTGATTATGTAGGGTCTAGCAAGTTCTGTTAGTGTAACAAACATTAATAGAAGTACTGAAATTAAAAGATATTTCCAATAGGGCTTTGCATAGGATAATAATCTTTTCATAAGATCAGAATCATATGATTTTGCAAGTTTTTCTTCCTCGTGTATATTCCCCATGATATTCCTCCTTATATGCTTTGAATTTTTTCTTCTAATAGTTGTTTTTGATATATATTGTTATATAATCCGTTATTTTTAACCAATTCATTATGAGTACCACTTTCAACAATTTTCCCTTTATCTAAGACCACTATATGATCAGCATTTTTGATGGTAGAAATTCTATGGGCAATGATGATATTTGTTCGATCTATAATAAAATCTTTTAAATTTTTCAGTATTTTCTCTTCAGTTTGAGTATCTACGGCAGATAAACTATCATCTAGGATTAGGATGTTAGGTTTTTTTATAATTGCTCGGGCTAATGCGGTTCTTTGTCTTTGGCCCCCTGACATAGTAACTCCTCTTTCACCTAAGGATGTATTAAAACCATCTGGAAACTCTATTATGTTATCATAAACTTCAGCTATCTTGGCTGATTCATATATTTTACTTTCATCGATTTTATTCTCGAAGGAAAAGGCTATATTCTCAGCTACTGTATTGGAAAATAAAAAATTATCTTGGGCTACATATCCAACATTTTCTCTGATGGTTTTTAAAGGTAATTTTTTTAAAGGTAAATTATCAATTAATATTTGTCCTTTATCTATATCATATAGTCTTAAAAGTAAATTCACTAAAGTGGTTTTACCACTACCTGTTCTACCAACTATACCTAAAGTTGTTCCCTTAGGTACTTGAATATTAATATTTTTCAAAGCATATTCATCTGAGTTTGGATATTTAAAGGATACATCTTTAAATTCAATACTGCCATTTATGTCTTTTTTTTCGATTATACAGTCTTTACAGTCCGTGACTTCTGGAGTTTCAAATAAGATATCATTGATACGGGACATAGAAGCTGCTCCTCTTTGAAGGATATTGATTACCCACCCTATTGCCATCATGGGCCATACTAGAAGTGAGAGATAGCTATTAAAGGCTACAAAGTCACCTAAGGAAATTTCATTCTGTATTACTAATAGTCCTCCATACCATATAACTATTAAAAAGCTCAATGCTGAGATGAATTGGATTAAAGGTCGTAACATTCCAGAAATTTTGATAAGTTTCATATTTTTGTTAAAATTTCTGTCGTTTACTTCAGTGAATTTTTTTATTTCTTCATTCTCTTGAACAAAAGATTTAACTACTCTTATACCTGCAAAATTTTCTTGGGCCCTATCTGATAAATCAGAAAAAGATTCTTGAACATCTTTGAATCTATTATGGATTGTTTTACCCATTTTTTGTACTCCATAGGCTAAAAAGGGAAGGGGAAAAAGAGCAATAATAGATAGAGTTAGATTGGTTGTTTTAACCATCATTATAAGAGCTGATATTGTGATGAAAATTGAATCTGTCACCATTACAACCCCAATGCCTAAAGCCATTCTCACAGCATTTATATCATTAGTGGCATGAGCCATAAGGTCCCCAGTTTTATGAGTATTAAAATAATTAGTAGATAATGATTGTAAATGAGAAAAGAGTCTATTTCGAAGATAATACTCTAGTTTTCTAGCTGTGGTTTGAATATATATTCTCCAAAAATATCTACCTAAAGCTATTCCTAGTCCAGTTAATACAATTAATAGTGAGTATTTAAGTAAACCGTTTAAGGATAAATTATTAGATTCTAATAAATCAGTGATTCTCCTAAGTATTTGGGGAAAAATTAATTGTAAAATATCTACAATAATTAGCCATATAATCCCTAATATGTATCTCTTCTTATGTTCTATAAAAAATTCTCTTAATGTTTTAAAATGCTCCATAGAATACCTCCAAATCTTAACAATTAATTTCGCTTCTCTAAACATTATACCCTTTTGGTGAAGAATAAAAAATATTAAATTGAAAAGAAAAATTCCTTCCTTAGATATTTCATCATAAATTACAATTTAAAACAACTTTATAGATTTAAAAATACTATTAATTATAAATTATATAAAATAATCTCTTTTTACATAATAAGTAGAGAAATAGAAGAAAATATATTTAGTTGGAGGTGATATTATGAAAATGAATGAAAAAGATATTATTAAAAAGAAGTTATTAGATGCCCAAGAAATGGTAAGAGATTATGAATCATTTTCTAAAAATATTCGTGATACAGAGATAGGAGAGACTTTTAAGATGTTTGCAGAAGAATCTGGAATGCAAGCAAGGAGATTACAAGCTATATTAGATAAAATTGAAACAAATAAATAAGAGGGATATCCCTCTTATTTATTTGTTTCAAAAATGTAGTTTATTTAAATATTAAAACAATTACGAAAAATGATATAATGTATGAAATAAGGTTAAGGGGGGAGGCATAAAGATGAAAAAATATTTTAAATATACAATTATTACAGTAATTTTGTTGACAATATTAATATCATCAGTACATTATGCTAATCATATGTTCATCCAAGAAATAGAATACACAGAAAAATGGGGAGATGCACTAAAGTTAGAAAAAATTAGTCAAAAGGATAAATCATTGATATCAACAATAGGTGATGAAATAATTAATATTAATATTGAAAACAGCAATACTATAAACTTTAAAATATTAGATACTAAAGGAAAATTGAAAAGGGATGGATCTAGCAAATTAATTAATTATGAGAATATTAAAGTTCCTAATATACAATTTATAGAAAATAATCTTATATATATATATGAAAATGATCTTTATGTAGCAAAATTTGAAAATAATAAATTTAGCAAATCTAAAAAAATAATTAATAATGTTGAGAATATGAGGGTGGAATCTAATAAAGATAATATTCTCATAACAACTGTAAACACAGAAAAAGTTAGAGTATATGAATTACATAATGATGAGGTTAAAAATATATATGAAGAAGATAACGTTCTAAATATGAAAGAGGCTGTATATCAAGAGCATGGAGATAATAAGTATATAGTAACTCTGATAGAAGATGACCTTGGGTCTGTAAGGTTAATAATGATGCCTGTTAATGAAAAAAATAGAGAAGCAATAGAAATTTCAGAAGTAGATACATATTCCGGATATACTATTAGAGATTTAAATGTTGACTATTTAAATGAAAAGGTTATAATTACATATGTATTAAATTTAAGTAGCAAGGGATTCCAATCTTATAATATAGAATACAGTAGCGTAGACTCAAATACATTAGAGGTCAAAAAAGGTAAATTAGAACAATCTCAGTATAAAATCGGTGAATTAGAATCTGACATAGAGACATATATAAAGGATGATCAACTACATATTGTAGCCTCTGGAGTGAATTATAATAATAAATATACTCAGGTTAATGATATATTTGATTTTATAATTGGTGAGAATGGTGAAATTAATGATTTAGAATTCATATCTACTACTCAAGAGTATTCAAATGAAATTAATGTAGTTACTTTAGATAATGAAATATATTTATCATTCAAAGATATTGTATCAGGAGGTTATAATGTTAATTTGATTGGAACTTCTGATGATTTCATGGAAAGAAAAGATATCACTAAGGATGATTATATAGATGCTTTACTTAAGAGTATACCCTCTCCTTTTATTGCTTTAGCATACACTATTTTAAGAGGATTTATATTACTAGTTATGTTAATTGTACCTTTAGCGTTTGCTTATGTGGCATATTTAAGTAAGAATAATGATAAAGATGGTATAAAGACTGCAATTATGATAGGTTTATATATTATAGCAAATATAATAGCCTATAAATTTATATATTATAAAGTAGGGAGTACTTTTTACTACCCAGAGCTTTTTCATCATCCATTGTATTCATACATTGCACCTGTTATAATAAATTTATTATCAGGTATTGCTTTATTTGTATTTTTTAAAGAATCTAAGAAAAAAAATCATGAATTTAATTATGCTGTTTTTGCAGTATTCTTTATATGTATAGACATTTACTTAAGTAATTTATTATATGCACCTTTTGTGATGGTAGGAAAATTAATCTCAATGTAATTATATATTTCTTATTCTACCTTAGGGCATACAATTATTTAATTAAACATATTAATAATCTGAGAATATGTTACGGGAGGAAATAAAGAAATGAAGAGAATAAAGGTTATATATAATCCTTCATCTGGTAGACAAATGATTCAAAAAAGAATGGATGACATTATAATGAAACTATTAGATAAGGGTTATATAATTAGTAAATATGCTACTAAAAAAAAGGATGATGCCTTCAATGAAGCTATAGAAACATGTAAAGGTCCTTGGGATGGGATTATCGTCTGTGGAGGAGATGGAACAGTTAATGAAGTTGCATTTGGAGTAGCTATTTCTAATAAAAAATTACCAGTAGCTATATTAGCTGGAGGAACAGTTAATGATTTTGCTACTTACATGGAGATTCCTAGAACCACTTATGATTTTGTGAAAATGATTGAAAATTGGAATATTAAGCATGTAGATATGGGTTCATGTAATAATAAATATTTTGTTAATGTTGCCACTGGGGGATTACTAACTAATGTAGCTCATACGGTTCCATCAGAAAGCAAAACGGTTTTAGGGAGAATGGCATACTACCTTGAAGGTATAAAAGAAATACCAAAACAAAAATTTAAGCCAATAAAGGTTAAAATAACTAGTGAAGAGTATTCTTCAGAAGAAGATATATTATTATTTGTAATATCAAATGGTAAATCAGTTGGAGGATTTAAAAAACTATCACCAACCGCTGAAGTTCAAGATGGATTATTAGATTGTATGATAATAAAAAAAGCTGAGCTTCAAGATATTGTTTCAATATTTTTAAAAATATATTCTGGAGAGCATATAAATAATTCAAAAGTTGAGTATTTTAAAACTAGTGATATAACTATTGAAAATCTATCTCAGGATGAAGTACAGGTAGATATAGATGGAGAATTCGCGGGAGAATTACCTGTGAATATTAAAATACTACCAAACATTTTACCTATATTTGTAGCAAAGACAGAAGACTAATATTATCTTCTGTCTTTGTTTTTTTAAAGAATATTGACTTATATTAAATTTAGAGCTAAAATCTTTAGTATAGCTAATGATTTGGAGGTTTATTATGGATGAAGTTGTAAGTATTGAAAAAAGTTTGAGAAAAATTGATAATATAATTAGAAAAAAGGGTAGAGAGATATTAAAAGACTTTAGTATTACTCCTCCTCAGTTTATAGCATTACAGTGGTTAATATCTGAAGGAGAATTAACCATTGGTGAATTAAGCAATAAAATGTCCTTAGCATGCAGCACTATAACTGATTTAATTGATAGAATGGAAAAAAATAACTTGGTAAGCAGATTTAAAGATGAGAAAGATAGAAGGATAGTAAGAGTTAAGGTAGAAGAAAAAGGACATAAATTAGTTAAGGATGTATTATATAGACGACAAGCCTACCTAGGAGAGAAACTAAGAAACTTTAGTGATGATGAAAAGAAGATATTATCTAAAAATCTAATAAGACTTTATGAAGTTATGGAAGAATAAAAAGTACATCTTAATGTACTTTTTTGCTATTTAGAAAAGATAACTTTATAGAATATTATTTATTGTTTATTATTAATAAAATTGTTAATAAAATGTGATATAATTTAAGGTAAAACATAGAATGAAAATCCATTTAGGGGGAAATTATTAGAATGGAAATAATAAATAATAGATATAAAATTATTGATATTCATTGTGAAAGCAAGACATACACAGTTTATAAAGCTATAGACTTTTTAAATTCAAATACATATATATATTTAAAAATTTTTAATTATAATAATACTGATCTAATAAAATATTTCACTAAAGATTTTACTGACTTTTCAAGTTTAAAAAACAAATATATTTTAAAAAATTATAATTTTTCTATTATTAACTCAGTTGATAATAAACCTGTGAATGTAGCTCGATATTTTTATACTAGTGAGTATTTTACTGGTGAGAGTCTTATAAATTATAAACATAAACTTAATTCACTTGAAGTTTTGAGTTTATTTTCTCAATTATGTTCAGCCTGTGATTATTTATCTTTTAGGGGAATTAATACAAGTTATTTACATCCAGAAAATATACTAATAAATAACGAAGGTTCTGAATTAATTTTAAAAGTTAAAGATATTGCTTCTATAAAGGGTGAGATCTTAACAAATGAGTATAATACATACTTTGACTTTATAAAAACTCCAGATTTTATAAAGTCATCAGGAGTTATGAATATTTATGAATATATATATGGAGCAGGTAAGCTATTAGAATATATGATGACAAGTGATAATTATAATAAGGATTTAATATTTTCATCTAAGTATCATTTTGATATGAGGAGAATTCATCAAGAACTATTAAAGATAATAAATAAGCTGTTAAGTCATGATATTAAAATTAGATACGATAATTTCAAAGGTATAATCAAGGATCTCAACAATATTCATAACTTTAATTATGAAGAACTTGTAAAGGACAATAGAGAATCTTTAAATTTTAATACAAAAATAATAGGTAGAGATGAAGAACTATCTTTGATTTTTAAAAACGATGAAAGAATAAATGACTCTTCAACTTCCAAAACACTTATAATGATTGATGGGGAAGAAGGTTCTGGAAAAACTAGGTTATTGTCTGAAATAGAATATAGATTGGAGTTAAAATCTAGAGAAGTATATAGGAGTAAAATAACTTCAGAAAATAGTACAAGCTTTAAATCTGTAAAAAGTATTTTAAGAACGATAATTAAAAGATATGATGATAAACTACTAAATAAATATGGTACAGAAATAGTTAAATTAATACCAGAACTGAAGGGAAAATATGATATCCATCCATCTGAAACCTTAAGTGGAGAAAAAGAAAAGTTAAGGTTATATGATAGGATTGCTAACTATATATCAGATGTATCTGAAAAGACAACATATATAATCTTTGATGATTTTCATCTTGCAGATAAGGATACATATAATCTTGTAAACTATATGATTAATTATGTAAAAGATTACCCTATAACAATAATACTCACTTATAATTCTGACTTAATTGAAAATAATATTGTATATAATAGGTATCTGAAAAATTGGATGTATAATAAACAAAGTTTGAAGATACGGTTATCTAGATTTAATTTAGATGAAACATCTATAGCAATGAAAAATATTATGGGAATGAATATAAAACCTATAAATTTTGCTACACATATATATAAAGAGACTGATGGCAACCCAAGGTATATAGAAGAAGTAATGAAAAATCTTTTTGCAAGAGAAGAACTTTATATAAATGAAGATGGCCTGTGGGACTATAAATCTGAGAGTTACTCTAAAATGTATATTCCTAATAATATAAATGAAGCTATTGAAAATCAATTAAAATTACTTCCCAAGAAAGTATATAATGTCATAGAAAAAATATCTGTATTTAATACATCTATTTCTAAAAATATAATTAATAAAATTTTAGACAAAACAGAAAATGAGGAACTTGATCAAATTATAGATAAATTAGTTACAATGAAATTATTAGAACAAAAGTTAGAGGATTGGGGATACACTTATGACTTATATAATACCCAGGCTAAAAACTATATATATTATAATTTAACAGATGACAAAAGGGTTAGCTTACATAAAAAGGCTTCAAATATTCTTGAGAAATTATATAAAGAAGAAGATAGGAACAATATAGAAGAATTAATATATCATTTAAAAATGTCCCATCAATATAGAAAAGCAATTTTTTATGCTATTAATTTTGCAAAAGCAATGCGAAAATTAAATATTAATAGTCAATCATTAGAGATATGGGAGATGGCTATGGGAATATTAAATTATATTGATGATTGTGAATATAGCATTGAAATTTACATGAATTTAGGAAATCTTACTAATGAGCAAGGTTCAAAGAATAAAGCTATGAAATACTATAAAAAAGCCCTAGAAATTTCTTATGAGCAAAATGATTTTATAAAAATAGTTGATATTAATAATTTATTAAGTGATATCAATAGTAGATTAGCCGAATACGACATTGCATTAGACTTAGCAATAGAATCAAAAAAAGTAGCTAAAAGAATTAATTATACTGATGGTTTATTGACGTCAATAATAGCAATTAATAGAATTAATTTTTCTAGGGGAAAAAACGAAGAAATTTTTGCTATGAGTTTAAGATACTTAAAAGTTGCTTTAGAACAGGGGAATAACTATTGCATTGCTGAGTTATACAATCAGTTAGGTGTGATCAGTATGTTGATGGGAAATCTAAAAGATGCATTAAAATATTATGAGAAGAGTGTATTTTATTATGAGAAAACTAACAACATCTTAGAAATAACTAAACCTATAAACAACCTCGGATTAATATATGGAGAATACTATGGAAATATAGATAAAGCAATGGAGTACTATGAGCAGGGTTTAGATATATCAAAAAGTTATAATTCTCTGCATAATATGGCGATTTTCTTTATAAATATAGGCTCAATATATATAAGAAAAAACAAATATGATTTAGCTAAAGAATATACTCATAAAATGTTAAATATAGCTATTGATATTGATGAGAAGTATATGGTTTCATCAGCATATATAAATTTAGCTAATATATATATAGATACTGGTGAGTTTGATAAAGCAAAAATATATATTGACGAGCTTAGAGATCAATACAATAGTGGATTAATAACAATAGAAGATATAGATAAATACTTTGAAATAGCATTAAAGTTTCATCTTATAACAGCTCAATGGTCGAAGTGTAACGAGATATGTGATGAGATTTTCAATAGACACAGCGATGAGAAAAACTCTTTTTACTTGAACTCATTAAGTGTAAAATTATTGATAAAGTATATGAAAAATGAAAATTTTGATGTAAATGAACTATATCATTTAATAGATTTTTACAATGGAACAGAGTTAATATGGGATAGTAGATACTATTTATTAATATGGGGTATAATTGCTTTACTGAAGAAGGATATTAAAATTGTAAAGGACATAGTTGAAAATGATTATAATCTTTCAAAAGAATTTGATACAGAATATTTAAGCTTGATGAGATTGGTATTAGTTAATGCTTTAAATCACGATGAGTTTGATGACTTGAAAGTATTATATAAGCAAGCAAAAAAATTAAATATTCCTATTATGGAATTAATTATAAGTCGAATATTGGGAGAAAAATACTTCGCAAATAATAGTTATTTTTTCGCAGCAAATTATTATTTGTTATTTATTGAGAGTATGTATAAACTTGTTTCTAAACTTCAAGAAGAAAATATAAAAAATAATTTTGCTCAAAGCTTTGGTATAAATGAGACCATTTATAAATTAAGACAAATCAAACATATAATAAAAAATGGAGAAAAATTATTGGATTATAATAGAACAATTTCTACAAATGAATACTTTGACTTTAAGGAATATGAGGAATTATTTAATAATGAAAAGTTCCTTAAAACAGTTTCAAAACAATATAGTGATTCATTATTAGATAATATAAATGGTATTGATGATCTTTTGGACAATCTTGATACGAATTCATTAGGGAATATTGAATTAATAGTCAAATATGCAATGAAAGAAACCTTGGCAGAGAGAGCTATAGTAGGAATATATAATGAAGAAAATGATAAATATGAAATATTAATATCTAAAGGGATGAATGAATTTGATGAAGCGCAGAAGATAATAGAGAAACTTTTAATTTCTAGATATAATGGATATATAAAATCTTCTGTAGATAGTGGATATGATAAACATATAGGTAAAAATTTCTCGGAAACAATTACATCCATGATATTCTTATCTATTGAAAGTCCTAATAGTTCCCATAATAACATGGATAAAGATAGAAGAAGTAAAAAGTTAGATGACCAAAAGATTGTAGGTTATATCTATTTAGATACTGATAAATTATTTAATAAATTTAATAATAAAATCTATTTAAAATTAAAAAAGTTAACTAAGTTAATACTATTAAATATTGATAATTATAATTTCAAAATACTATCCTCAATAGATAAATTAACCAATGTTTATACTAGAAAGTATATGGAGATTGCCTATGGTGAATTGTATAATAAGTGTAGAAAAGAAGATACAATTTACTCATTACTTATGGCTGATATAGATAAGTTTAAAGACGTTAATGATACCTATGGACACCAAAAAGGAGATTTAATACTAAAAAAAGTAGGAGAGATACTAAGAGAGAGTATTAGAAGTAGTGATATTGTGGCTAGATATGGTGGAGAGGAATTCATTATAATACTACCATTAACTAATAAAGATGAAGCTTATATAGTGGCGGAAAAAATAAGAAAAAGAATAAATAATGAGAAGTTATTAGATGAACCAGGTAATATAACAATTAGTATAGGAGTATCCCAATACCCTATCCATGGACAGTTTAAAGATGAAATAATTGAAAAAGCTGATCAAGCATTATATAATTCTAAAAATACCGGTAGAAACAAAACTATAATTTGGGAAAAATCATTAACAAAACCAACAAAAAGAATTGATAAATTAGCTGGTATAGTAACAGGCAATACTGTACAGGATCATAGAATAGTATCTGCAATGGTAGAAATAATAGAATTAATAAAGGAAGATATTTCAAAAACTAGCAAGTATTTCTTGATGCTTGGAAGATTGATAGAGATAACTGAAGCAAAAGAAGGAACCTTGATACTTTTGAATAATGACAAAAGCATCAAACAAATATATACTAGAGAACGATTTATAGAAGATTGGATTGATAAGCATAAAATAAATCAAAGTCTTATTAATAAAGTAATTGAGAAGAAAACAGGAGAATACTTAATAGATTGGGAACAGATAAATGAGATAGACAACTTAACTGGCAACCCTGATTGGCAGTCAGTTGTAATAGTACCTATAATATCTAGTGGTTCCATAAAAGGTATAATACAATTATCCGTTCCTATTAAAGAAAAAGAATTTGATTATAATATTTTCAACTTTGCTAATGTAATCTCTGATGTTGCTTCAATTCTTGTTTAAATTTTGGAGGTGTAAAAATGGCAGTAACAATAAAAGATGTAGCAAAACTATCGGGGGTATCAATATCTACTGTTTCTAGAGTTATAAATGATTCAAAACCTGTAAGCCCAGAAGTAAAGAGAAAAGTATTAGAGGTTATAGAAGAAATAGGATATAAGCCCAATGAAATAGCTAGAACTTTAGTTACTAAAAAATCGTATCTTATAGGCGTAATTGTCACTGATTTAGCTGATTCCTATGTAGCAGATATGGTAAGAGGTATAGAAGAGGTAGGTAAAATGTATAATTATGACATACTGTTATGTAGTACCTACGGAGATAAAGAAGCAGAATTAAAATATATTCAACTTCTCAACAGAAAACAAGTTGAGGGAATGATATTAATTTCTGATACTATAAATGATGAAATTGATGAAAAAATAAGTGAGTATAGTATTCCTTTTGTTTATTTAAGTAGGTATTCTAAATTTGATAAGTATCCTACAGTAAGTATAGATTATCATTTTGCAGCATATGAGATAACTAAGTATCTAATTAAATTAGGACATAAGAATATTGGTTTTGTAGGATATTTAGAAGATGAAAATTCAACACAGATAGAAAAATATGAGGGTTATAGTAAAGCCATGGAAGAAATGGAGTTAGACCCTTCATTTATATTTGAAACTCAAGGTATAAGTATAGGTCATGGTTATGAAGCTTTAGATCAATCAATTATAAAAAATGAATTGACTGCACTATTTTGTAGTAATGATGAAATAGCTATAGGAGCATTAAATTACTGTTATGATAACCAGATTAATACACCTGAAGATATTTCAGTTGTAGGGTTTGGTGATATCTCTATTGCTTCTTTAATAAGACCAAAGCTTACAACTGTTAAAGAACCTTTTTATGATATAGGAGCTGTAGCAATAAGAAGAGTAATCAAGGAATTAAGAAAAGAAGATGTGGGAGAAAAACATATTAAATTACCATATCAGATACAACAAAGAAATAGTTGTATAAAAATATAAACACGGGGTGTAATAATTGAAAACTTTTATAGCTTTAGATTTTGACGAAAGTACAAAGATAAAACTAGGCAATATACAAACAAAGTTGAAAGCAAATTCTTCAAAAGGAAGTTGGGTATATATAGATAATTTACACTTGACTTTAAAATACTTAGGAATAATTTCAAATAGTAATTTAGAAGAAGTTAAAAATAATTTGAAAAAGATTGCAAATAAGAGTACAAGTATAAAATTAAAATATACTGATTTAGGTTATTTTAGAGGCAAAGATATGCTCAGGGTGTTATATTTAGATTTAGAAGGAGAAATTGATAAAATATATAATATAAAATCTAATATTGACGAGAATCTCAAACCCTT
Organism: Anaeromonas frigoriresistens; assembly: GCF_016820655.1. Lineage (GTDB taxonomy): Bacteria > Bacillota > Clostridia > Tissierellales > SIT17 > Anaeromonas > Anaeromonas frigoriresistens. The sequence continues at coordinate 99,968 of NZ_WSFT01000013.1, read as the reverse complement.
AGGCTATGCCAAAGAAAAAAGAAAATATATACCTCATATAACTTTAGGGAGAAGGATTGTATTTGAAAATAGAATCCATATGATACATGAGAATATTAAGAAAGATTTAAATAAAAATATTAAATTAAATAAATTAGTTTTATTTAAAACTGAACAGGTAGAAAATAAAAGGATATATACGCCCTTAGAAGTCTTTCCATTAAAAGACTATGATTAATCATAGTCTTTTAATTAGAGCAAATAAAATTATTTGATAATTTTTAATTTTTTGAAATATTAAAGGATAATTCTAATAAATTATTGAATATATAGTTATTAAATATGTAAGGAGTGGGGACCTTTGAAGAGTATAATAATAGATGGCAATAGTTTAACTATTGATGATTTAGTAAAAGTAGCAAGAGAAAATCATATTGTTCAATTATCTGAGGAAGCAATTGAAAAAATCAATATCTCAAGAAAAATAGTAGATAATTTTGTAGATAAAGAGAAAATTGTGTATGGGATAACAACTGGATTTGGAAAATTTAGTGATGTATTCATATCTAAGGATAAAGCAAAAGATTTGCAAAAAAATTTAATTATAAGTCACTCTTGTGGAGTAGGTAATCCATTGGAGGAGGAGATTGTAAGAGCTATAATGCTATTAAGAGCTAATGCCCTTGCTAAGGGATACTCTGGTATTAGATATTCAACTGTAGAAACTTTAATTCAAATGTTAAATAAAGGAGTACATCCAGTTATACCAGAAAAAGGATCCTTGGGAGCAAGTGGTGATCTAGCACCTTTATCACATATGGTCCTACCTATGATAGGGGAAGGAGAAGTTTTTTATGATGGAGAGAAATTACCAGCAAAGGACGGAATGAAAAAGGCTGGTATAGATATAATTGAATTGACTTCAAAGGAAGGTTTAGCCCTTATTAATGGGACACAGGTGATGACGGCAATAGGTGCATTGACAGTATATGATGCAATTAATTTATCAAAAATATCTGATGTAATAGCATCACTAAGTATTGAGGGATTAAATGGCATTGTTACAGCATTTGATAAAAATGTCCACTTAGTTAGGCCTCATAAAGGACAGGTTAAAACTGCAAGAAATTTACTAAGTATTCTTAAGAATAGCAAGATGACAACAGAACAAGGAGAACTTAGAGTCCAAGATGCATATACATTGAGATGTATACCTCAAATTCATGGGGCTAGTAAGGATGCCTTTGAGTATGTAAAAGACAAAATAGATATAGAGATAAACTCAGCTACTGATAATCCTCTAATCTTCCCGGAGGATGGCACTGTAATATCAGGGGGTAATTTTCATGGTCAACCAATGGCATTAAGTTTTGATTTTTTAGCTATAGCTATAAGTGAACTAGGAAATGTTTCTGAAAGAAGAATTGAGAGGTTAGTAAATCCAGCTTTAAGTAATTTACCTGCATTCTTAGTAGAGAAAGGAGGACTTAATTCTGGCTTCATGATTGTACAGTATTCTGCTGCTTCATTAGTATCAGAGAATAAAGTCCTTTGTCATCCTTCTAGTGTGGATTCTATTCCATCTTCTGCTAATCAAGAAGATCATGTTTCAATGGGTACTATAGGAGCTAGAAAGGCAAGAGAAGTTTTGAAAAATACTAGAAATATTCTAGCAATGGAACTATTAACCGCATGTCAAGCTATTGATCTAAGAAAAAATAAAGGGCTCGGAATAGGCAGTAGTATTCTTTATGAAGAAGTAAGAAAGAATATTAGTAAGGTTGAAGATGATAGGATTATGTATAAAGATATAGATAAAGTTCATAGAATATTAATGTCTGAAGAGATATTAAATGAGATCGAAATCAAACTAAATAATAAATTATAAGATATTAGTAGACTTGAAAAATTTCTAAACATAATTTACAATAATGATAGTGAGTATAAAGGGAGTGTATATATGCTATCTAAAGAAAAAATAAATAGAATAAATGAATTAGCAAAGAAATCAAAGAGTCAAGGTCTTTCATCAGAAGAAAAAACGGAACAGAAAAAGTTGCGTGAAGAATATCTGAAAAATTTTAGAAAGAGCTTTAAAGGCCAGTTAGATTCAATAGAAATAGTAGACTAAGATATTATTCTTAGTCTTTTTTCATTCCTTTTTTTACGAAATAAAAAGGATTAATAAGAACTTTGTAGAATTAGTAAAAATAAAGTGATATATATTAGTTTTGAACAGGAGGAAATAAAATGATAGAAAGACAATTTGTGGTATTTAAACTAGATAAAGAAGAGTATGGGATAGATATAATGAACGTTAAAGAGATAGGCCCTTATCAGGAACCAGTAAAAGTTCCTAATTCTCCAGCATTCATAGAAGGAATAGTAAATTATAGGGGAGAAGTAATACCCATAGTAAATTTAAAGAAAAGATTTAATCTAAATGAGCTAATAGTTAATAAGAATACTAGAGTTATAGTTATTAACATTGACGGAAAACAAGTAGGGTTTATTGTAGATGAAGCATCCCAAACAGTGAGATTTGAAGAGGGAGATATTGAAAAGGCACCAGATATAATAACAGATGTTGATAGTGAGTATATTGCTGGAGTTGGTAAAAAAGATGAGAGATTAATTTTACTTATTGACTTAGAAAAGGTATTAACAGAATCAGAAAAGAAAAAAATTGTAAGTATGGATTTAGTTAAAGAAGATTAATAGAATTCATGTATAACCATTAGACTAATAAGGTGCAGGAAATAGTTAAATATTACTAATAATATTATTGTAAAATTTGATATAATAGACCTTAGGGAAAATTTTAGCAAGAGTCAATTCTTACTATCTTTTTGTCAACAATGTTAGGAAGGGAATATGGGGTGGTTATTCTGAATGGAACATTAACAGGACAAAAAATAAATGAAATATTAGATAAAACAATATCAGCAATTGAGTGTGGTAAACAAGAAATCTTTGAAATAGCTGAAAATACGAGATCTGAATGTGAACAATTAAATAATCAATTAGATGAAATAATTAATGAAACTAAAGAATTGATTAAAGCAGTTGATGAACTAGAAATTAAAGAGAGAAAAAGCAGAAATAAGTTAGCAGAAGTTAGTGGGAATTTTGAGAAGTACACAGAAGAAGACATTAGAAGTGCCTATGAAGTAGCAAATAACTTCAGAATTCAACTTATGATAAAAAGGAAAGAAGAAAAAGATATAATATTAAAGCGTAATGAACTAGAAAGAAGATTGAAAACTAATCTTGATACCTTATCACGAGCTGAAAAACTTGTATCTCAAGTGGGAGTAGCATTAGAATATTTAAGCAGTGACCTTGATAAAGTTGTAGAAACCGTAGATGATTTAAGTAAAAAACAACTTCTAGGTATTAAGATAATAAAAGCACAAGAAGAAGAACGTCAAAGAGTGGCAAGAGATATACATGATGGACCTGCCCAATCCTTAGCGAATGTTATCCTCAAAACTGAGATTTGTGAAAAAATGCTATCTATAGATAAAGACAAAGCTATAACTGAACTAAAAGAATTAAAGGATATAGTAAGAGGCAGTCTTAAGGATGTTAGGAAAATTATTTATGATCTCAGGCCTATGTCTTTAGATGATTTAGGATTAATCCCTACTATTCAAAGATATGGTCAAATATTCTTTGAAGAAACAGGAATAGAAGTTAAAGTCAATTTACTAGAGATGGAATCGGAGCTAAATTCATATGTACAACTAGCAGTATTTAGAATAATTCAAGAAGCATTAAATAATGTTAGAAAGCACTCATGTGCCACTAGAGTATTAATATTAATAGAAGTAAATGAAGAAAGATTAAATTTAATTATAAAGGATAATGGTAAAGGTTTTGAAGTTGACTCCCTTACGAGTAGCAACGATGATTTGAATAGTGGATATGGATTGTTAGGAATAAGAGAGAGAGCTATCTTATTAGATGGTATGCTAGAGATTAAATCTTCGCCTGGAGAAGGGACAAAATTAATATTAATATTACCAACTAATAGAAAGGATGACTTCAATGGATAACAATATTTCAATAATGATTGCAGATGATCATTCATTAATGAGACAAGGGTTAAAGAAAATATTAGAATTAGAAGAAGGGTTACAAGTCATAGCGGAAGCAGCCGATGGAGAAGAGGCTATATTAAAAGCTATTGAAAAAAGACCAAACGTAATTTTATTAGATATTAATATGCCTACAGTTAACGGAATAGAAGCTTTAAGAAGGTTAAAAGATGTAGGTAGTGAATCGAAAATAATTATATTAACAATTCATGATGATAGAGAATATTTATTTCAAACAGTTAATATGGGCGCAGATGGATATGTACTTAAAGATTCTGACTCTGATACATTAATTAAAGCTATAAAGGATGTTAATCAAGGCAAAACATACATACAACCAAGTTTGGCAACCCTGTTAGTAAAAGAATACGGTAATAATGTACCAGAAGAAAAATCAAAGAAAGATTCTCTCACTAGAAGAGAATATGAAGTGATAACATTGATTGCAGAAGGATTAAACAATAGAGAGATTGCAGAAAAATTATTTATAAGTGAAAAGACAGTTAAAAACCATGTATCAAATATATTTAAAAAAATAGAAGTAAATGATAGAATACAAGCTGCTATATTTGCATATAAGAACAACATAAAAAAGATATAATAATTAATATTGGGTATATATAATAAGTATATGATATAAAATATTTGAATGAAAATGTTTAGAATATTGACACTATCTCAAATAGCTTATATCATATTACTTATAGAATTAAATGGAGGGATGAATGTGACTGATAAATCAAAAGGAAAAGAATTACAAGAAAAATTAACTCATAAGTGGGAAAACGTTTGGGACAAAATTGGATCAGAAGAAGGTAAAGAAGTATTTAGTTTTGGAGATGACTACAAAAAGTTTTTAGATATTGGTAAAACAGAAAGGTTAGCTGCTGATGAAATTATTAGAGTTGCAGAAGAAAATGGATACATAGAATTAAATAAACTTATAGAAAAAGGAGAAAAGTTAACTCCAGGAACTAAAGTTTATGCTAATAATAAAGATAAGTCAGTAGTTATGTATATAATAGGAGAAGAGGATATAACTAAAGGAATGAATATAGTTGGATCTCATATAGATGCTCCAAGAATAGATTTAAAACAATTTCCATTATATGAGGATTCAGAATTAGCATTATTAAAGACTCATTACTATGGTGGAATTAAAAAATATCAATGGGTTTCACTACCATTAGCATTACATGGAGTAGTAGTTAAAAATAATGGTGATAAAGTAAATATTTCTATAGGAGAAGATGATAATGATCCAGTATTTATGATAACTGACTTATTACCTCACTTAGCAAAAGACCAAATGGGGAAAAAATTAAGTGAAGGTATAACTGGTGAAGGGTTAAATATCATAATAGGTAGTATCCCGTATCAAGAGAAGGATTTAAGCGATAAGATAAAGTTAAATATCCTGAATGTATTAAATGAAAGATATGATATTACGGAAGAAGATTTCACAACAGCTGAATTCCAGGCAGTTCCAGCTGGGAAATCTAGAGATGTAGGATTAGATAGAAGTCTTATAGCTGCATATGGTCATGATGATAGAGTTTGTGCATATACAAGTCTTAGAGCCATATTAGATATAGAAACTCCAAGAAGAACTTCAGTAGCTTTATTTGCAGATAAAGAGGAAATAGGAAGCATGGGTAATACAGGAATGGACTCTTACTTCTTTGAAAATATTACTGCTGAAATAGTAGCATTAAATTCAGATAATTACAATGAGTTATTATTAAAAAGAGCATTATTAAATTCTAGGGTGTTATCAGCTGATGTATCTGCTGGATTTGATCCAAACTATCCAGAAGTATTAGATAAGAGAAATGCTCCTTTCATAAATAAAGGAATAACATTAGTTAAATATACTGGTGCACGAGGCAAGGGTGGAAGTAACGATGCAAACTCTGAGTATATAAGTGATGTTAGAAGAATATTCAATGAAAATGATATAATTTGGCAAATGGGTGAACTAGGTAAAGTAGATCAAGGTGGTGGTGGTACTATCGCATATATGTTAGCTAAATATGGTATGGAAGTAGTAGACTGTGGAGTACCTGTATTAAGCATGCATGCACCATATGAGATAGTAAGTAAAGCTGATGTATATATGACATATAAAGGCTATAGAGCTTTTTATAAAGCATAAATAATAAAGTCGAGCTGTTTTACAGCTCGACTTTATTATTGTTTTTAATCCATTTTACAACGAAGTCTTTAAAGGTTTCAGCTAGGGGTGATAAATTTCTATTTTTATGATATACAAAAAAGAATTTTCTGCCAAGATTTAATTCTTTAATATCATAAGCTTTGAATATTCCTTTTTCTAATTCTTCTTTTACAGCTAATTTTGAAATGAAGCTAACACCTATTCCTAATTCAATGAATTTCTTTATTGTTTCATTGCTTTCAGTGGTTACCACTATATTAAATGATTTTATAGATTCATTTATTTCAATTAAAGATTTTTCTAATAATAACCGGGATCCGGATCCTGGTTGCCTTAGTATAATATTTTGTTTTTTTACCATATCCAAACTTAATTCATTAGATTCAGGAAATTGATTATCCTTAGGTGCTATTAGAACTAAATCATCTTTAGTCAGTTCAATATATTCTAGATATCTATTATTATATTTAGCTCCAACAATTCCAAAATCAATTGTATTATCCATTATACTATTAATAACACCCTTTGAATTATTATGTACTATATCTACAGTTACACTAGGATATATTGAAAAAAACTCTTTTAAAATATAAGGGAGAATATACTGTTTTGGGATAGAGCTAGATGCTATTTCAAGGTTTCCTTCTATTTTACCTTTATACTTTCCAAGTTTGAAACGGGCCATGTCTCTCATATTAATAATATCCTGAGCATAATCATATAGGATAGTACCAGAAGTAGTAGGAGAAATACTTTTGTTAGATCTATTTAACAAAGGGGTACCTAGTTCTTTTTCTAAGTTTTGTATATGGCTTGTTACAGTAGGTTGAGTTAGAAAAAGTTTATTTGCTGCTTTAGAAAAACTCTTAGAATTAATTACCTCTACAAAGGTTTCTAATTGTCTAAAATCCAAAAAATCACCACTTTCTAAATATATATACATTAATCATATTTTACTTATATTTCTTTGTCAATAGAAGTGAAATATGATTAATGTATATTGGTTTTATAAGTATTAAAACTATATCTCTAATCTGTATTTGGTTATCATATAAGCACTCACAAAGTAAAATAATGAGCATAGACTGGTATAAACTTATTTATTTTTAAGGAGGGAAGTTTATGTCAGTAACTCTAAGCTCACTTCATTGGATTTACTTAATTTTTATTTTACTTATAGTGGGGGTTATGGTACGAAAAAGGGACACTACATTAGTATGTATACTAGGAATTTTCATTCTAGGTTTATTAGCCACATCATCTATATCTCAAGCAGTTTCTGGAGTATTTAATAGTATGATATATGCAATATCAGAACTATTAGGAACTATACTTATTATTTCAATTATATATGGAATGAGTAAGGTTCTAGAAGCAACTGGAATAAATGAAGTTATGGTATCACCTTTTTCTAAATTTATTAAAACACCAACATTAGCCTATTGGATAATAGGATTATTAATGATGGTAATATCATGGTTTTTCTGGCCATCTCCTGCTGTAGCATTAATGGGAGCAGTATTATTACCTGTAGCTTTGAAAGTAGGATTGCCAGCTATAGGGGTTGCAATGGCAATGAATCTTTTTGGACACGGAATTGCCTTATCTAGTGACTTTGTAATCCAAGGAGCGCCGAAATTAACAGCTGATGCAGCAGGTTTACCTGTGGGGGAAGTAATAAGTGCTAGTATACCTTTAGTGGCTACTATGGGTATAGTTACTACAATAGCTGCTTTTATTTTCTTGAAAAGAGATATGAATTCAGGGAAAATAAAAGTGGATAAAAAAGATGTAGATATAACATTATACTCAAATGAAGATGGAACTGAAGGTCAAGTTGTAAAACAAATACTTTCTAAAAAAACTAAAAGAGTATTTGCAATATTAATCCCTATGTTATTCATGTTAGATGTAATCATAATGATTACAGCAAATTTACAAGGGGGAGATGCTACTGCTTTAGTAGGTGGTACTGCAGTATTTATATTAACACTTATTTCTATGTGTACTTATAAAAGTAAAGGAATGGAACAAATTACTGAATTTTTAATAAGGGGTTTTCAATTTGGATTTAAAATTTTTGGTCCAGTCATACCAATAGCAGCGTTTTTCTATATGGGAGACATGGGATTTGTTTCAGTATTTGGAGAAGTATTACCTAATGGCTCAACTGGATTAGTAAATGATTTAGGTGTAGCATTAGCTCAAACTGTACCTCTAAATGCCGGGATAGGTTCTGTGACTTTAACTGCTGTAGGAACTATTACGGGATTAGATGGATCTGGATTCTCAGGAATATCCTTAGCAGGATCAGTAGCTAAACTATTTGCAACAGCAATAGGAAGGGGAGCTGCAACATTAACAGCTTTAGGTCAAATAGCTGCTATATGGGTTGGCGGTGGAACATTAGTACCATGGGCCTTAATTCCAGCAGCTGCAATATGTGGGGTTAACCCCTTTGAATTAGCAAGAAGAAATCTAGTGCCTGTAATAATAGGCTTAACTGTTACAACTATAGTTGCTATGTTCTTAATATAATTTAAAAATCCTAGGTCATTGACCTAGGATTTTTTTGGTGCCGAAGATGGGACTCGAACCCATACGAGTGTTACCCCACCGGATTTTGAGTCCGGCGCGTCTGCCAATTCCACCACTTCGGCATATTTATGACAAAATCTATAATAACATAAATCTAAGTAAAAAGTCAAGAGGTTGTTTAGATTATAGTAGACTAGTTATCTATATAAAGTGATATAATTATAATAAATGATGGAACTTTTTTTAGTTATTGTAGGTTTAAGAATATAAGGTGAAAGGGGTGAAAAAATGACCTTAAATGAAAGGAAGTTAATAAAAAGATCTATGAAAGGTGATATAGATGCATTTGAAAAATTAATAGAAGCCCATCAAAAAAGTGCTTATAATATAGCACTTAGGATGTTGAAGAATCCAGAAGATGCAAAAGATGTATCGCAACAAGCTTTTGTTAAAATATTTAAATATATTGATACCTTTAACTTCAAATCATCTTTTACAACTTGGATGTACAGAATCATAGTTAATCTATGTATTGATTATATTAATAAAAATAAAATTAACAATACTTATTCATTAGATAATCCAATCAAAACTGATACTGGGGAAATAAATAGAGAAGTAAAAGACAATACAGATCTTCCAGAAGACATTGTTGAAAAAAAGGAAACAAAGCAAATAGTACATAATGCAATAAATAAGTTAGATGATATACATAGAAGTATTATAATATTAAGAGATATTGAAGATTTTTCTTATAAAGAGATATCAGAAATACTAGAAATTTCAATTGGTACAGTTAAATCAAGAATAAAAAGAGGACGGGATAATTTGAGAGTAATCCTGAAAGAAGAAATGGAACAAAATCCATGGAATTCGGTCTAATATATAAGAAAGGAGGAGGAAAATGGATTGTAATAAATGTATAGAGAATATATCTCCTTATATTGATGACGAGCTAATTCAAGGAGAAAAAGTAGAATTTGAGAAACATCTTAAAGAATGTAAAGAATGCGAGAAAATATATAATGAAACATTAAAGGTAATGAATAGTATAAGAGAAATTGAATATGAACCCTTACCTGATGATTATAAAATAACATTAAGAAGTAAATTAGAGGATGAAAAAGAATACACAAAGAATCCAAAAAATTATAAAAAGTGGATAGGATTAGGAGTTGCTGCTGTATTAATATTTTTTGTGATTATTATGCCAAGTATATATTATTTTTCTAATGACAGTTTAAACATGGACTCAGCAGTAGAGGAAAGTAAAGATATGGATAGTAGTAATGCTAACGAACCCATGAAGCAGAACTTAGGTAATTATGGGGAAATGGATAGTATAGAAATGGCAGATGATGAGACTCAAGACAGGGCTAGAGAAGAAGCACAAATAGATAATAGAAAAATAATTAAAAATGCTCATATAAGAATAGAAGTAATAGAATTTAATAAGACATTAAAAGAAATAACCGACAATATAAATTTAAAAGAAGGATACATTCAAAACTCTGATATTCAAACAATTAATAGGGGCAGAAAAGAATATAAAGAAGGATATATGACTTTAAGAATTCCTCAAAATTATCTAGAAGAAGTTATAGATGATATATCTGCAAAGGGTAAGGTGAATAATCTTTCAATTAATTCTGATGATGTTACTAAGGCATATATGGATACAGAAGCTAGATTGAAAAATCTAGAAGTTCAAGAAAATAGATTAAGAGAGCTAATAGTTAAAGCAGAAAAAATAGAAGATATTTTAAATATAGAAAATGAACTTAGAAGAATAAGAACAGAAATTGAACAGTTACAATCAACTTTAAAAAACTGGGATAATCTTGTATCATTATCCACTATCAACTTACAATTGATTGAAGTTGATACAATTGATAATGAAATTAAACCTGTAGATGATAACATATTATCAGAGGCCAAAAAAGGATTTATTTCTACTATAAATAATATAATAAAAGCTTTACAAACTATATTTATATTTATTATAACTTTTTCTCCAATATTATTTTTAATAATAATAGTAATCGCAGTATTTTTATGGTGGAGAAGAAAGAATAATATTAAATAATTATATATTTGGGTAACAATATAAAGGAGATCTATTTAAATAGATCTCCTTTATTTACTGGGAATGTTTTTTAAGATATACTTTAGTATAGGGTATTTCTATTAGAATTAGAACTATACTAAGAATATTGGATTTAAAGGAGCTGTAAGGATGGATAATAAAAGAGTAGTTTTGATAGATGGTAATAGTTTATTACATAGAGCATACCATGCATTACCACCATTAAAGAATAAAGATGGGTTATATACTAACGGAGTATATGGATTTATGACTATGATATATAAAATATTAGATGATTATGAACCAGGTTATATATCTGTTGCCTTTGATAGGAAAGGACCAACATTTAGACATAAGGAATATACAGACTATAAAGCAGGAAGAAAAAAGACTCCTGATGATCTAGGTATGCAATTTCCAATTTTAAAAGATGTGTTAGATAAAATGAATATTCATAGAGTAGAAATAGATGGATATGAAGCCGACGATATAGTAGGTACATTAGCAAAGCATTGTAGTAATGAGAATATGGATGTTATTGTAGTTACAGGAGATAAGGATTACCTTCAATTAGTTGATGAAAATATTAAAGTATTAATTACTAAAAAAGGTATGACCAATCTTGAGACTTATGATGAAAAGGCTATGTTAGATAGATATGAACTAACTGCTGCTCAATTTATAGATTTAAAAGGACTTATGGGAGATAAATCAGATAATATCCCAGGAGTTCCTGGAGTTGGAGAGAAAACTGGAATAAAGCTTTTGAAAGAGTATGACTCAATTGAAGGAATATATAATAACATAGAAAATGTGTCCGGCAAAAAATTAAAAGAAAGACTTATAGAAAATAAAAGTCAAGCATTTATGAGCAGGAGATTAGGTGAGATTGTTATAAATGTTCCATTAGAAATAAATTTAGAAGAGTTAAAGAAAGAAAAGCCAAATGAAGCAGACTTACTAAAACTATATAGTGAATTAGAGTTTAAAAGTTTTATAGGAAAAATTGATGAGAAAGTTATTGAGGAAGCAAAAGAAAGTCTTCAAATGGATATTAATATATTAGCCTATAAAGAGAACTTACAAAAAGAAGTGAATAACATTAATGAAGGTAATGACTTTATTTTTAAGTTTGTAATAGGTGGAACAGATAGTTTGACAGATGATATTCTAGGATTAGCATTTAAATACAGAGAAAAAGACTCGTTCTATATTTCTTTTAAAAACGAGGAAGACTTAAGAGATAAGTTACCTTTATTAAAGGATATTTTTATAAATCCAAATATCTCTAAGTCTAGTCATGATATTAAGGAAGATATATTAATATTATTTAGATATGGAATTGATATCTATAATATCTCATTTGATACTGTCATTGCTCAGTATTTAATAGAAGCTTCACAAAAGGATTATTCTTTAAAAAATCTAGCTAGTGAATATTTAAATATACATATTAAAAATTCTGATGATTTATTAGGTACTGGAAGAAAGAAAAAATCATTAATCGATATATCAGAAAATGATCTATCAGAATTCATGGCATCTAAATTGAATATTATATATAAAGCCAAAAAGATATTGATGGATAAAATAATAGAGTATGATATGAAAGAACTATATGAAAACATAGAAATGCCCTTAGTAAAAGTTTTAGCAGATATGCAGTTTCAAGGGTTTAAAGTTGATATTAATCAATTAAAAGAGTTAGGAAATGAATTTGATGATAAAATAAATAATCTAACAGAGACAATATATGATTATAGTGGAGAAGAATTTAATATAAATTCTCCTAAACAGATGGGATACATACTATTTGAAAAATTGGAACTTCCAGTTATCAAGAAGACTAAGACAGGATATTCTACAAATGCTGAAGTATTAGATAAATTACATGGTAAACACCCTATTATAGAAAAAATATTAGAGTATAGACAAATAGTAAAATTAAAATCAACTTATGTAGATGGACTTATACCACTGATAAATAAAAAAACAAACAAAGTTCATTCTAGTTTTAATCAGACAATAACTACCACAGGAAGAATAAGTAGCACAAATCCTAATCTTCAAAATATACCAATAAAGACTGAAGAAGGTAGAAAGATAAGAAAAGTATTTGTAGCTGATAATGAAGAACATAAATTAGTAGATGCAGATTATTCACAAATAGAATTAAGAGTATTAGCTCATATTTCAAATGAGTCAAAACTTATTGATGCCTTTGAAAATAAAGAGGATATCCATACAAAAACTGCATCAGAAGTATTTGAAGTTGAGAAAGATGATGTAACTTCTATAATGAGAAGTAGAGCAAAAGCTGTAAATTTCGGTATAGTTTATGGAATAAGTGATTATGGTTTATCTAGAGACTTAAACATTAGCAGAAAAGAAGCTAAGAAATATATTGATAATTACCTTAAAAATTATAATAAGGTAAAAGAATATATGGATGATATTGTAAAAGAGGCTAAAGGTAATGGGTATGTAAAGACTCTTTTAAATAGAAGGAGATTTATTCCTGAATTACAATCTAGGAACTTTAATGTAAGATCTTTCGGTGAGAGAACTGCAATGAATACTCCTATCCAAGGAAGCGCAGCAGACATCATAAAGATTGCTATGTTAAATGTATATAGAGAATTGAAAAATAGAAACTTGAAATCTAAGCTTATATTACAAGTTCATGATGAATTGATAATAGAAACATATAAAGATGAGTTAGAAGAAGTTAAATCATTACTCAAAGATTTGATGGAAAATGCCGTAGAACTGAAAGTACCTTTAACTGTAGATATGCAAGAGGGAGACAGTTGGTATGAAACGAAATAAGTTTAAATTGATTGGGTTAACAGGTGGGATAGCTACTGGTAAAAGTACTGTTTCGAAAATAATAAGAGAAAAAGGATATCCTGTTATTGATGCGGATTCAGTAGCTAGAGAAGTAGTAGAAATAAATAAGCCTGCTTATAAAGATATCGTTGAAACCTTTGGTACTGAGGTGCTTAAAGAAGATAAGAGTATAGATAGGGAAATGTTAGGTGATATAATATTTAAAGATCAAGAATATAGATCTAAGCTAAATAGTATAGTTCATCCAAGAGTTTATCAACGGATTAAAGAATATATTAATGAATTTGAAAATAAAGGCTACGAATTAATATTTATTGATATTCCCTTGCTAATAGAAGTAAAAGACAAGATTAAAAAGGAAGGTATATATTTCGATGAGATATGGCTAATATATGCTGATGAAGAAACTCAATTAAAGAGGTTAATTGAAAGAGACAAATTTGATCGAGAAGAAGCTACTATTAGAATTAATTCCCAAATACCTATTGATGAGAAAAGAAAATACTGTGATACAATAATAGATAATACAAATGACATTAAAGATACAATAAAACAAGTAGAAAATGAAATAAGGAGAGTTTAAAAAAGTTGGGGGGGTATATTTGAATAAAAGAAAATCAAGGAGATTAATTATTTTTATAATACTATTAACAATAGTGATTGTAGGATTTAATATAAAAAATATAGGACGTATAATATATCCTTTGAACTATAAAGATTATATACTGATATATTCTGATAAGTACAATATAGATCCTAATCTAATAGCTTCTATAATAGATGTAGAAAGTAATTTTAATGAAGAAGCAGTATCCCCAAAAGGTGCTATAGGTTTAATGCAAATATTACCTGAAACTGCAAAATGGATAGCAGAACAAAATGATATGAAAGAGTATGAAGATTGGATGCTATATAAACCAGACATTAATATTAAAATGGGTGTTTGGTATGTTGATAATTTGCTAATGCAATTTAAGGACTTAGATCTAGCATTAGCCGCTTACAATGGGGGTAGTGGAAATGTTACAAAATGGCTTCAAGATAAAAAATATAGTGAAGATGGTAAAGAATTAAAAGATATACCATTTAAAGAAACTAAAGATTATGTTAAAAAAGTTAAATTTAAAAAGAAAATTTATAAGTTTCTATATGACTTATAATTCAATAGTAATAGAATTGTAACTTTTTGATAGTAAGAATTTGATATAATATTATCAGTAAAACCTAACAGTTGAGGAGGAGTATAATTGAGAGGACTAAGGATAAAAGCATTAATTATTTTGTTGATTATGAGCATAGCAACTATTGGGTGTGTAGATAGTAACCTCAGTGGTGATAATAACGGAAAGACGAATGAAGAAGAAAAGAACTATGAACCAGAATATGGAGGAGAAATAGCAATACCTATCTCTCCAATAGATACTATAAATCCATTATTAAATAAGAATGAAAGTTTATATAACTTCTATAATTTAGTATATGAGGGTTTATTTACATTTAATGAAAGTCATGATGTGGAAAATGTATTGGTAGATAGTTATAAGATTGAAAATGAAGGCCGGACAATAAATATTAAATTGAAAGATAATGTTAAATGGCATGACGGGGAAAATTTGACTGCCTCCGATGTGAAATTTACTATAGACGTGTTAAAATATGCTGCTAGAAATTCACTATATAGGGATATATTAAATCAATACTATAATTCAATTAGACCAGAAAATATTGAACATATTTTGAGTTTAAAGATAGTTGATGAGAAGAATATCACAATAGATTTTGATAGGAGTTATAGTAATGCACTGGAGAGTTTAACTTTTCCTATATTACCAGAGCATCAATTTACCAATGATGCAGGTGAAAGTTCTTATAAGGAAATATTAGATCAAAAGGATGACTATACTCCAATTGGTACAGGACCATACAAATTTGTAAAATATGAAAAACAAAAATTTATTGAATTAGAATCTAATGATAATTGGTGGAGAGAGAAACCTTATATTGATACTGTGATAGGAAAAATACTAGAAGAGGACGTTGAATTGACTTCATTTAATGCTAGAAATGTTGATTTAGCTAGAGTGTCAGGTAGAGATTGGGAGAAATATGCTGATAATAAGAATACGAAAATTTATGAGTATGTAACAAATAATTATGAGTTCTTAGGTTTTAACTTTAGAAATAAAATATTTCAAGAAAAAGAGGGTAAGACTTTAAGAAAGGCTATTGCCTATGGAATTAATACTAAAAATATTATTGAAAAAAACTATATGGGTCATGCTACTGAATCTGATTTACCATTGCTACACGAATCATGGTTAAGAAATGAGGATGAAACTAAATATCAATATAATCCAGATAAATCTAAGGATTTATTAAAAAAAGCTGGTTTTGTAGACTCTGATAAAGATGGTATATTAGAGACTCCTAGTGGTGAAAAATTAGAATTTAATCTATTAACTAATTCATATAACTCATTAAGAACAGATACAGCAGATATGATAATAGAAGATTTAAAGAAAATAGGAATTTCAGTTATTCCAGATTATAGTAATAAGGATGAAGATAAAGCTTCCAATGAGCAGATTGAAAGTGATTGGGAAACCGTAATTTCTAAGACTAGAAGTGGTAAATTTGATATGGTGCTAATAGGATGGGGGCTCTCAGAAATTCCTGATTTATCCTTTGCATTCCATTCTCAAAAAATAAATGATGGAACTAATTTTATCGCATACAACAATCCTAAAATGGATGAATTATTAGTTAGTGCTTTTAATGCGGAAGATAGAGAAGCTAAGAAAGAAAAATATTCTGAGATACAAAATATATTATTAGAAGATTTACCTTATGTAGGGCTATTGTTCAGGAATGATGCCTTATTGATAGACAATAGAGTAAAAGGGGATATTAACCCTAGAGAATATGATTTATATACAGATGTATATAAATGGTTTATTCCTAAAGAATTACAAAATGATCCATCGAATGAAAATGATGGAACAGAGGAACAAGAGTAATACTCTTGACAAGGCCAGTATTTAGAGTTAAAATATAAAGACAATCTAAAATACTGGCCGTGGTGGTGGAATTGGCAGACACGCTATCTTGAGGGGGTAGTGATCAAAAGATCGTGCGGGTTCGAGTCCCGCCCTCGGCACCAACTTATACCAAAAAAGACAGAGAAGATTCTCTGTCTTTTTACAATATATAAATATGTTTTATATAACTATAAAATTACAATAAGGGGATTAAAATGCTTAATTATACAGAGTATGAAATAAAACAAATATTAGAAGAGGAATTTGGAAAAAAACTAGTTATTCAACCAATCGGAAACCATGAATTAGGTAGACACTTAGTATATAAAGTTAATAACCTATTTTCTTATCCTGTAGTACTTAAGCTCTTTTGTAAAGATAATAGAATAAATAGAGAAATATCCTCTCTAAAATTATTAGCAAATAGTACTATTAAAGTTCCTAAGTTATTGTACCAAGGAACATTAAAGGAAGGAACTGAATGGATAATTATAAATTACTTAGAAGGTAAAAGTCTACATAGTTTGTACAACTTATTAGATGAAAGTGAGAAAATAGATATTTTATATTCTATGGGAGAAGAATTAGGAAAAATACATAATAATAATACATTTGATTTTTTTGGGAATTGGAATAGGTTTGGAGATAGTACAGAGATAAGAAAAGACTTTAAATCAGTTTTTAAGAAACGAGTAGAAATAACAATTGAAAATCTATTATCTCAAGATTTACCTCATATTAAAACTTTCAATGCTGCAATAAGTACTTTAAGAAATAGTTATTATATATTTAGCGATGTTAGGACTTCTAGACTTTGCCACAATGATTATGATGGAAGAAACATATTAGTAGCGAAAAAAAATGATAATTGGATAATAACTGGTGTAATTGATTTTGAACAATCAATTCCATGGGATATTGATTATGAGTTATCATATATACACTATAGACTTAAAGATGAAGGAGTAGAATATCTTAAATCCTTTATTGATGGATATAAAAGCATTTTTGATTATAATTTTAAAATTAGTGAAAAAGCTAGAATGTATTTATTATATAAAGGGATTGAAATATGTAGTTGGTCCTATGAAATTGATAAAAAGTATTATTTAAGAGGATTAAAAATAATAAAAAACAATTTGCAATTTTCTTAAAATTACCACAAATAAAAAAGGTATTTTCCAAAAAAAGTAGAATTATGTAAGTGACAATATAATTTGGGAGGAAGGCAAATGCATCATAATAAATCAAATATATTT
Organism: Anaeromonas frigoriresistens; assembly: GCF_016820655.1. Classification (GTDB taxonomy): domain Bacteria; phylum Bacillota; class Clostridia; order Tissierellales; family SIT17; genus Anaeromonas; species Anaeromonas frigoriresistens. The sequence continues at coordinate 81,942 of NZ_WSFT01000013.1, read as the reverse complement.
AAGTTTATGATTATGATATTGGGGATAGGGATTTTTGCTTATCTTAATATAGCCACTAATGGATTCTCGAGTATAGATATCTTACTATTTGGATCATTACTTTTAGTAGGATTTATTTTAGAAAAAATCTATATAAAAATAGAAGATTTTAAAATTACTTTAGATTCAAGTATTATGTTAGGCTCCTACTTTTTAATGGGTTTAATACCTTCTTTATATTTAATTAGTATTTTAATATTAGTATCTAATTTGATGATTCTAAATATATCTAAATTTAAAGTGTTGAAAGAAATTGGGATGTTTAATTTAGTTTTTATCTTGTCTCATTATACTCTAATGGTGGTAGGTATAGACTTTAATACTCAAAATGAAATTTTATTGATAGTTAATTATATATTGTTTGGTATAGCTGTATTCATATTTAATTGGACTATACTGTATTCAGAAATATTTTTATCAGAAAAAGAAGATATACCTAGAGGTATTAAAGAATCCTTTAAGTGGGATTTGTCTATAAATATTATTGTAATTCCTCTTTCAATTATGCTTGTGATGTCCTATAGAGATTATGGATATTTAGGTATAGGATTATTTACTTTGATATTAATTAGTGCTAATATTATGTTTAGACTATTAAGAAGTCAAATGTTTTTGAATAATGAATTAAAAGTAATTCAAGAGGTTGCCATATCTATAAGTTCTAGACTAGATGAAAATGGTGTCTCAAAGAGTATTTTAAATGGAATAGTTAAACTTATTAATCCTGACTATTGTGCTTTATTATATAAAGAAGACTCAAATTTATATATGGATATAATAGATTATAAAACTGAGTTTCATGATGAAATACTAAATAACGATATAAAGAAAATTGTAAATTCATTGATAGAAAATAAGGAAAAATTTAATTATATGAGTAGTAAAATAATGAATATAAATGAACTAATAAAAATAGGTGTTGAACGATACAATATACCCAAGAAACTAAAGAGTATATTATATCAACCTTTAATAATTGATAAAAAGTTAAGTGGTGTTATTATTGTAGGTAGTAGAAAGTATGATTTCTTCCAAAAAGAACATCTGCAAATTTTTAGTACCTTATCAAATCAAGGGGTTATAGCAATTGAAAATGCTAAACTGTATAAGAGTATTAAAACAAAAGCTGTGACAGATAGCTTAACTGGTTTATATAATCAGGGCCATTTTTTTAATGTGTTAGATTCTTTAACACTAAGTTGTAATGGATGCAATAAAATCAAATGTGATAATTGTAACACTACTAGTTTGGCCGTGTTTGATATTGATAATTTCAAGAAAATTAATGATACATATGGACATCAAACTGGAGATAAGATTCTATGTGAAATTTCAAATATTATAGCCTATAATGTACGCGGAAATGATATTGTATCTAGATATGGTGGTGATGAGTTTACCGTGCTGCTGCCAAATGCTGATCAAAAAAATGCATATATTATTGCTGAGCGAATTAGAAGAGTTATTTCGGAAACTCCATTTTATTCTTTAAACAAAGATTTAATTTCAGTAACTGTAAGTGGTGGAGTATCCGAATATCCTACTTCAGCTGAAAATGGGGCAACTCTATTAGCCTTTGCTGATAGAGCAATGTATATGGAAGCAAAAAGAAATAATAAAAATAAAGTAGGTATTTATGTAAATTAAGGCGCATATGCGCCTTTAATATTTTTGTAAAAATTATTTTTAGTATATAATACTTTAATATCCTAAATTAATATTTTTAGAGTATGGAGGTATCATTTTGAAATATATAATTCATATAGATATGGATGCATTCTTTGCTTCAATAGAGCAGAGAGATAATCCAAAACTAATAGGAAAACCCATAGCAGTGGGAGGACATCCAGACAAAAGAGGAGTGGTCTGTGCGGCATCCTATGAAGCTAGAAAATATGGAGTAAAGTCAGCTATGTCCTCTAGGCGAGCTAAAGCTTTGTGTAAGCATCTAGTATTTGTACCAACTAATAAATATAAATATCAAACAGCTTCGAATCATATAAGAAATATATTTAAGCGCTATTCTTCAAATATAGAACCTTTATCTTTAGATGAAGCATACTTAGAGATTAATGATAACAATCCAATAAAAATTGCTAATAGTATAAAAAATGATATAAAAAAAGAACTTAACTTATCTTGTTCAGTTGGAGTTTCATATAATAAGTTTTTAGCAAAATTAGCTTCGGACATGGATAAGCCTAATGGAATGACTATTATTAATAAAGAGGATTCATTAAATATCTTAAAACCTTTACCCATAAGAAAATTATGGGGAGTAGGACCTAAAACTGAAAAAGCTCTAAACAGAATGGGGATTTATAAAATATCTGATATACAAGATTATGATGAAAAAGTTCTAGTTGACAGGTTAGGGAAAAAAGGAAAGGAATTAATGATGTTTGCAAAGGGAATAGATAATAGGAAAGTAGAAGGGCAATCTTTACCTCAATCTATAAGTGAAGAAAACACCTTTTCTTATGATATAGAAAACTTACAATATATACATGAAAAAATAGACGAATATTCCGTAGATATTCATAATAGAATTATTAAGAAGGGATACAAATATAAAACAATAACTATAAAGTTAAAGTATGATGATTTTTCGATTGAAACTAGGAGCTATTCCTTAGAAAATGCTACTGATGATTTAGATACTTTGAAAAATACATCTCATTTTATAATTAATAATAAATTTACCATAACTAAGAAAATAAGATTACTAGGATTAGGAGTATCAAATTTTATATATCCTAATGATCCTATACAGATAAAAATTAACTTAGATAGTTATTTTTAAAGGGGAGAATGATTATGGGTAGATATAAAAGAAAATACAGGAAAAGACAGACTAGTAAGGACAAGCTGGTTTTTATCGTGCTTTTTGGCATAATATCACCTATAGTTTCTATAATTTTAGGGTTTTTCTTAGTTAAATATATGATATATCCTAAGTTTATTTCTGATAATAATAACTCAGTTACTAATAATAGTGTATTAGAACAGGAAGGCACAGAGGATACTAATTCATCAAATAATCAAGTCAATATAAATAATCTCAATATATTTAGTGTTCAGACTGGTAGTTTTAGCGATTTAGATAATGCAAAGTCATTAGTAAAATCACTAAATAACAAGAATATCCCGGGATATATTGTAAAACTTGATAATTATAAAGTTCTTTCAGGAACATTTTTGAACCAAATAGATGCAGAAGAATACAAGCAATTTCTAAATCAAAATATAGAAGAAATATTTATAAATGAAAATATTATAGAAGGAAAATCCCTCATTAATGAAGAAGTAGAAAAAGAGGCTGTTAAAAAAATATCAGAGTTGATAGATGCATATAGTAAATCTTATATTAATGAAACTACCTTATGGAAAGAAGCTTTAATATCTAAGGATCAATCAAAAGTTAAAGAAATGATTTCGAAGAATAATAAATTATTAGCTGATATCCATAAGGAAATAGAATCAAAAAATGAATTAATATCTAACTTAAATATAATTTTAGATTCTAGAATGAAAATTCAAGAAGAACTTAATAAAGAAAATTTGATAGCCTATTACTCTGATTATAACAAAACATTAATCGAATATATTAATATTATCAGAAAAGATGAGGGGGATTAATATGAAATTAAAAGAGATACAAAAGTTATTAGATGCAAAGGTAGTAACAGGAGAAGAATATTTAGATAAAGAGGTGTATTCAGCCTTTGGATCTGATCTAATGAGTGATGTTTTAGCTTATGTAGATGAAAGTGCTGTTTTGTTGACGGGACTAAACAATCCTCAAATTATACGAACAGCAGAAATGATAGATTTATTTGCAATTATTTTAGTTAGAGGTAAAACTCCCGGGGAAGACTTAGTGGGATTAGCAAAGGATAAAAATATAACCTTAATGACAACTAACCATATTTTGTATACCGCCTCTGGCTTATTATATGGAGAAGGTTTAAAAGGGGTAGATATTAATGGATAAACATCAAGATGATAGCAAGATAAATCTTGAATATGATATTATAAGAAATGATTTTAAAAGAGCTGGTGAAGCATCTAGTGACATTAAATCTATTCTAAAAAAAATTGGTATAGATAGTAAAGTAGTAAGAAAAGTAGCAATTGTTACTTATGAGGCGGAGATGAATATTGTTATACATTCTTATGGTGGAAATATAAAAGTAACAATAAAATCTAATAATATAATAATAGAAGCCTATGACAGAGGTCCAGGAATAGAGAATATCCCTCTAGCCATGAAAGAGGGATATTCTACTGCTACAAATGAAGTTAGGGAATTAGGATTTGGAGCTGGAATGGGACTACCTAATATTAATAAATGTGCAGATGATTTTAAAATTAAATCGACTCCTGAAGGAACAAGACTATTAATAACAATAAATTTTTGATATTATTAAAATAGTTATAAAATTTTAAATATTAAAACGAATTAGAAGGTGGGGATTATAGTAATGGTATTTCATTCTGTAGTTCTTGATGATGAGTACTGTAAAGGGTGTACAAATTGTTTGAAAAGGTGTCCTACGGAGGCTATTAGAATAAAGGATAAGAAAGCAGATATATTAAAAGAAAGATGTATTGATTGCGGTGAATGTATTGTAGTATGTCCATATCATGCCCAAGATAGTATTACAGATGATATAAGGGATTTAAATAAGTTTAAATTTAATATAGCTATACCATCTACCACGTTATATGGTCAATTTCCACTAGAGATAAACATTGATAGAATATATCAAGGGGTTAAGGACTTGGGATTTAATTATGTTTATGATGAAGGTAGAGCTGCAGATATTATAGCAATAACATTTGATGATATTTTAGAAAATAGAACAAAAAACCTTCCCTTAATTTCTTCTTTATGTCCTGCAGTTATTCGGTTAATTCAAATAAGATTTCCTTCGCTAATTGAGAATATTATGAGAGTTGAATCTCCTATGGAGATAGCGGCAAGAATGGCAAAAAAAGAGGTTATGAATAAATATGATATACCTTTAGATGAAATTGGAGCATTCTATTTAACTCCATGTCCTGCTAAATATACTAGTATTAAAGAACCCTTAGGAATAAAAAAGTCATATATGGATGGAGCTATTGCCATAAAAAAGGTATATGGTGACTTAATTAGAAATGAAAAGAAGATTCGAGAGGAAGAAAAATTTAGTAAAGGAAGTTCAAAAGGTATTGGATGGTCAAGAGTTGGGGGACAAAGTATGACCATGGGCATAAAAAAATATGTTGCAGTTGATGGAATTGGCAATGTAATAAAAGTTTTAGAAGAAATTGAAAATGGAAATCTAAATGATATTGAGTTTTTTGAAGGTTATGCTTGTGTAGGAGGATGTGTAGGAGGACCTTTAAATGTAGAAAATCCTTTTATAGCCAAAAGTAGAATAAGACAGATATATGAAGATGATAAGTATGTGATAGAGCGAACTCCAGAAGAGATAAAAGAATTGAAAAAATTATTTAATTCTGGATATTTATCATGGACAGAGGAGATAGCACCAAGAGGTGCATTGAAAATAGATGATGATATATTTAAAGCATTTACCAAAATAGAAGAAATAAATAAAATCACTCAATCTCTACCCGGGCTAGATTGCGGTTCATGTGGAGCACCTAGCTGTAGATCCTTAGCAGAGGACATAGTATGTAGAGGAACTAGTATAGAAAATTGTATTTTTATGATCAAATAATACTAAATAACTTTATTGATATAAAAAAATTAATAATAGAGGTGAAGTTAATGAAAATTACCCAAATAATAGAAAATTTAAATTTAGAGTTATTATCCGGTGATAAAGGAATGGAAAGAGAAATAAAGGGAGTTTATTCCGGAGATTTACTAAGTGTAGTAATGGCTAATGCAAAAGAACAACAGGTATGGTTAACTGTTCAAACTCATATTAATGTAGTAGCAATTGCAGCCTTGATAGATATAGCTGCAATTATAGTTGTGGAGAATATGGATGTAGAAGAAGAAACTATAAAAAAATCAAATGCTTTAGGAATACCAATTTTAAAAACTAATAAGACATCCTATGAAATAGCTGTAGAACTATATAAACTAGGTATAGATTAATAATGAAGTTATATTATGACCTGCACATCCACTCAGCCCTATCACCTTGTGGGGATGACAGTATGACACCTAATAATATTGTTAATATGGCATATCTTAAAGGTTTAGATATATTAGCCATTACAGATCATAATTCATACTACAATGTAGAAACTTTAATTGAACTAGGAAAATCAAAGGATATATTAGTAATACCTGGGATGGAAGTTACAACTCTTGAGGATATTCATTTATTGTGTTATTTTGATAGCATTAACTCATTAAAAGAGTTTGGAGAAAAAATATTTAACAGCCTACCTAGTATTGATAATAACAAAGAGTTATTTGGAAATCAGCTAATTTTAGATAAAGAGGATAATGTAATTGGTGAAATACAAAAATTACTGATAAATGGAAGTGAATTTTCAATAGATAGAATCTATACAATGGTAGAAGAGAAAAATGGAGTTGTTATTCCTGCCCATGTAGACAAGAAAAGTTATAGCATATTATCTGTTCTAGGATTTATACCAGAACAATTTAATGTAAAATTTGTAGAAATTAAAAACAAATCATATTGTAATAAATTGATAGAAAGTTATAGATATATTTATAATTCTGATGCTCATTATTTAGGTGATATTAATGAAGCAACAAATCAACTTGACATAAAAGAAAAGAGTATAGGAGAAGTGCTAAAATATTTAAAAATGAGGGATAAATATTGAAGGAACTTTCATTACACATATTAGATATTATACAAAATTCTATTGTAGCAAAGGCCACTATGATAAATGTTGATATTAGTGAAGATATAAAAAACAATAAATTTTCAATAGGTATAAAAGATAATGGCATAGGTATAAAAAAAAATATATTAAATGATGTATTAAATCCCTTTGTTACCACAAGGAAAACAAGGAAAGTTGGACTAGGACTATCATTATTTAAAGCTACTGCTGAAAGGTGTAGAGGAAAATTAATATTAAACTCAAAGGAAAATGTGGGGACAGAAATTTATGTTGAAATGGAATATAACAATATTGATAGACCACCACTTGGCTCTATTGAGGATACTCTGATATCTATATTAAGTGGTGAAGGTAATGAAATTGATATTGAATATACACATAATGTAAATGGTAATATATTCACTTTTGATACAGTAGAAATAAAAAAAATGATTGATGGTGTGGAAATCACATCTCCTGAGATTATATTATGGTTAAAAGATTACATTAAAGAAAATATAAGGGAATTATATTAGATATAAGTATGAAAATAGTTAATTATTAATATAAATTAAAAAAATAATTAACTATTGAGTCTAATCTTCTTGTAAATTTCGACAAAAAAATGATATAATTGACTCAGTGATTATTGATATTGTATACAATAAACTTTGTAGAAATTGTAACAATCTATAGAGGTATAACAAGTCTAGTAGTTTAATAATGCATAAATATTAGCCTTGGTTAACACTCATTAGGCATATAATATTTTTTTTGTGATTAAAGTACTTTGTATACACAAATTTATTAATTTATTTGTATTATAAAATTTTTAAAAGAGGTGAAGTATATGAATTTAAAGGCTCATACTTTTAAAGGTGGAATTCATCCTCCACATTTTAAAAAAGCTACTGAGAAATTAGCAGTCGAAAAGGCACAAGAACCTAAAATTGTTTTCATACCAATGCACCAGCATATAGGTGCCCCATGTGATCCAGTTGTAAAGGTTGGGGATAAGGTTAAAATTGGTCAGAAAATAGGAGAAGCTAAAGCTTTTGTTTCAGCTCCAATTCATTCTAGTGTTTCTGGTACTGTGAAAAAAATTCAACAATTAGATACACCTACAGGAAAAGCAGTTACTATAGTAATAGAATCTGATGGTCTAAACGAGATTCATGAAAGCGTTGCACCTAAAGGTGATATCAAGAACTTAAGTAAAGAAGAAATTGTATCCATAATCAAAGAGGCAGGTATAACAGGAATGGGAGGAGCAGGGTTCCCTACTCATGTGAAGTTATCCCCTCCTCCAGAGAAGAAGATTGATACTGTAATCTTAAACGGAGCAGAGTGTGAACCTTATCTAACTGCTGACCATAGACTTATGTTAGAACAGCCAGATATGATAATTAAGGGTCTAAAGGCTATTATGAAAGCAGTAGATGTTAAAAAAGGTTATATTGGTATTGAAAATAATAAGCCTGATGCTATTGAAATCATGATAAAAGCAGCTTATAAAGAGCCAGAGATTGAAATAGTACCTTTAGAAACTAAATATCCTCAAGGAGACGAAAAAAGACTTATATATGCTGCAACTAATAGAGAAGTTCCAGCAGGAGGACTACCAATGGATGTTGGGGTAGTAGTAAATAATGTAGGTACAGCTCATGCAATAGCAAATGCTATAGAAACAGGAATGCCATTAGTAGAGAGAATTGCAACGATTACAGGTAGTGGTATTAAAAATCCTAAAAATTTATTAATAAAAGTGGGAACTCCATTTAATGAAATAATAGATCAATGTGGAGGATTTAAGGACAACCCTGGAAAAATTATCATGGGCGGACCAATGATGGGACTAGCCCAGTTCTCAACAGAGGTTCCTGCAATAAAAGGTACATCAGGAATTTTAGTTTTAGATGAAAAAGATGCAAAAATTCCAGATCCAGATCCATGCATAAGATGTGCTAAGTGTGTAGATATTTGTCCTGTTAATCTACAACCATTATTCATAAGTAAATTATCTCTTAAAAAGATGTATGACGAAGCAGAAAGTTATAATCCTTTAAGTTGTATTGAATGTGGTTCTTGTTCATTTATATGTCCATCGAAAAGACCATTGCTTCAATCAATAAGAGTAGCTAAAAAAGAGATAATTTCTAAGAGGAGAAAGAACTAATATATAGGAGGGGACTAGTATGGAAAAGATATCAAAGGGTTCATCTTCAGCCCGTTCAGGGTCAGAAGAAACCACTTCTAGTAAGAGAAATATATTATATGGTTCTTCTTCGCCTCATTTAAGGTCAGAAGAAACCGTATCAAGAGTTATGATTGACGTATTAATTGCGTTATTACCTGCAGCTTTAGCAAGTATTTATTTCTTTAGATTTAATGCAATCAAACTGATTGGACTAGCGGTAATAACTGCAGTAGTTACAGAATGGGGACTACAAAAAATAATGAAAAGACCTGCATCAATTAAAGATTTTAGTGCTGTTGTTACAGGACTATTATTGGCCTTTAATATACCCGCTTCTGCACCATGGTGGATACCTGTGGTAGGTTCAGCATTTGCTATAGCAATAGCTAAACAAGCCTTTGGAGGATTAGGAAATAACTTTATAAATCCAGCATTAGCAGCAAGAGCAATGTTACTTGCATCATGGCCAGTTATTATGACAAACTGGGTAACACCAGGAGCTGATGCAATAAGTACAGCAACTCCCCTAGCAATATTAAAAGGAGAAGCTGAAGGAACATTACCATCTATTACAAAGGTTTTAGTAGGTAATATAGGAGGATCTTTAGGAGAAACATCTGCTTTATTGCTTATCTTAGGTGGATTATATTTACTATATAGAGGAGTTATAAACTGGAGAATTCCTGGAAGTTATATTGCTACAGTAATGGTAATGACCATATTATTAGATGGTGGAATAACAAATATGATATATCATACTCTATCTGGTGGATTAATGTTAGGTGCATTCTATATGGCTACTGATTATTCATCATCACCAGTAACACCAAGGGGACATATTATATTTGGTATTGGTTGTGGACTGTTGACATCAATTATAAGATTGTATGGTGGATATCCTGAAGGTGTTTCTTATTCAATATTATTAATGAATGTTGCAGCACCGCTAATTGATAAATATACAGCTCCGAAAGTATTTGGGGAGGTGAAGCAAAATGCGTGAGATCATTAAATTAGGACTTATTTTATTATTAATTACATCTATTTCAGCAGTGGTATTAGGTTTAACAAATGATATAACAAAAGGTGAAATAGCTGAAGCTGAAGCTCTAGTAAGTGAAGAAGCAAGAATGGCTGTATTACCAGATGCTAGTAAATTTGAAGAAGAAGATACGGATGAAATAACTCAAATAGTAAAAGATAACGAAAATATTTTAGAAGTATATAGAGGACTATCAGATAATGAAGAAGTAGTAGGATATGCAATAAAAACTGCTTCTCCTGGATATGGTGGTAACGTAGAAGTTATTACTGGTCTTTCTATAGATGGAAAGATTACAGGAATGAATGTTGTTAGCCATCAAGAAACACCAGGACTAGGTGCAAATGCTACAACTTCAGATTTCCAAAGTCAATTTAAAGAGAAGCCAGCAGATAATGAAATAGTAGTAACAAAGTCAACACCTCAAAATGATAGTGAAATCCAATCATTAACAGGAGCTACAATAACTTCTGATGCTGTTGTTAAAGGTGTAAACATGGCAAGAGAACTTTATAATAATAATTTAAAATAAATTCTTGGGGGTGAAGAAATGAATTTAATGAAAACATTTAAAAATGGATTACTTAATGAAAATCCAGTGTTTGTTCAGTTGCTAGGTATGTGTCCAACCTTAGCTGTAACTACTTCGGCCACAGATGGTATGGCTATGGGTCTTGCAACGACAACAGTTTTATTAGCATCAAACCTTGTTATATCATTATTTAGAAAGGTTATACCAGATAAAATACGTATACCTTCTTTTATAGTTATCATTGCAACATTTGTTACTTTAATCGGTATGTTCATGCATGCGTATGCCATGAGTTTATATAAATCATTAGGATTATTTATACCTCTTATTGTTGTTAACTGTTTAATATTAGGTAGAGCGGAATCCTTTGCTTCAAAAAATAAACCTGTGGGGTCAATAGTTGATGGTCTAGGTATGGGATTTGGATTTACAATTGCATTAACTGTATTAGGAATAGTGAGAGAAATATTAGGGGCAGGAAGTATATTTGGAATTCAATTATTAGGAGAATCATTCAAACCTGCAATAATAATGATATTACCTCCTGGAGCATTCTTAGCCCTAGGATTATTAATAGGATTATTAAATTATGTGAATAAATTAAGAAAAAATAAAGCTGACAATCAAGAAGCAAATAAAAGTGTAGCTTAGGAGGGATAATGAATGGAATTACTTACAATAGCAATTAGTGCAATGCTAGTGAATAACTTTATATTGTCTAAATTCTTAGGAATATGTCCATTCCTTGGAGTTTCAAAAAAAGTTGAAACTGCTACAGGTATGACAATGGCAGTGGCATTCGTTATGACTCTAGCATCTATTATGACATATTTTATACAGGTTGCAGTATTAGAACCTTTGGGACTTGAATTCTTGCAGACAATAGCATTTATTTTAATAATAGCATCATTAGTACAATTTGTAGAGATGTTTATCAAAAAGGCGAGTCCCACGCTATATGAAGCCTTAGGAGTATATCTTCCACTTATAACAACAAACTGTGCTGTATTAGGATTAACATTATTAAACATTCAAGAAAAATTCAATTTATTAGAAACAATAGTTCATGGAGTTTTTGCTGCTATAGGTTTTGGTTTAGCAATTATTCTATTTGCAGGTATTAGAGAAAGATTGGCATTAGCTGATGTACCTGAATCATTAGAGGGGTTCCCTATTGCTTTGATTACAGCAGGATTAATGTCCATAGCATTTTTAGGTTTCGCAGGATTAGTATAGGAGGTGAAGTTGATGATAGAAAGTATACTTTTACCAGTTGTCAGTTTAGGAGGACTGGGTTTAATATTTGGAAGTGGTTTAGCAGTTGCATCTAGAGTTTTTGCAGTGGAAGTTGACCCAAAGGTAGAGAAAATAAGATCAGCTTTGCCAGGAGCTAACTGTGGTGCATGTGGATATCCAGGATGTGATGCATTTGCAAATGGGGTTGTGTTAGGTGAAGCTCCAGCAAATGGATGCCCTGTTGGAGGAGCAGATACAGCAGAAAGAATTGGCGAGATTATGGGTTCGGAAGTAGGTGCTGTAGAACGAAAGGTTGCAAGGGTTATATGTAATGGTACTACATGTAATGCAACAGAAAAATTTGAATATAACGGAATAAAAGATTGTAAAGCTGCAGCACTGGTACAAGGAGGAAGTAAATCTTGTCAGTACGGTTGCTTAGGTTTAGGTACTTGTTATGATGTATGTCCTTTTGATGCTATAACAATTGAAGATGGTATAGCTCATGTAGATCCAGATAAATGTACTGCTTGTGGGAATTGCCTAGATGCATGTCCGAAGAATGTAATAGAATGGGCTCCATATGAGCAAAAAGTTGTAGTAGATTGTAATAGCAAGGAGTTTGGTAAGGATGTAAAGGTAAAATGTACAACAGGGTGTATAGGTTGTCAAATATGTGTAAAAGCATGTCCTTTTGATGCAATGGAATTTGAAGACAAACTTGCTAAAATCAACTATGACAAATGTACCAATTGTATGGTATGTGCAGAGAAGTGTCCAACTAATGCTATTTGGGCAGACTTTAGTGAAAGAAAAACTGCAGAAGTAATAGAAGATAAATGTATTGGATGTACTATATGTGCGAAGAAATGTCCAGTTGATGCAATAGATGGAGAATTAAAAAAGGTTCATGAAGTAGATCCAGATAAATGTATTGGATGTGGAGTATGTGAAGAAAAATGTCCAAAAGATGCAATAATAATGAAATAAAAAATAAAATGCGACATATGTCGCATTTTATTTTTTTGCTTAAATAACAATAAAATACATAAATTGTTACTTGTAAATATATCATCTAAATGGTAAACTTTATATGTATAATTATGTTATTTTAACATTAGGGAGGAGAAAATGAAAACATCTTATAGAAGCACCTGGATATTCTTATTGCTAATACTAGTAGGTATTGTAGTTGGTGGTATTTTAGGAGAAGTTTTAGGACAAGAACTGAGCTTTTTAAATAAAGGCTATCAAATAGGCTTAAAGCCTCCCTTTACTCTTGATTTAAATGTTATGCAATTGACATTTGGATTTTTAATTGATGTTAATGTAGCAAGTGTATTAGGGATTTTAATAGCTATATTAATTTTTAGAAAAATGTAGGTGATTAGTTTGGAAAAAATAGTTTTAGCTTCATCATCTCCTAGAAGAAAGGATATCTTACAAAAATATAATATAACTTTTGATATTATTACTAGTGATATAATAGAGAATATCGATAATAATGATTTACCATCAATAAGTGTTATGTCTTTGGCATTTCAAAAAGCAATTGATGTATGTAAGAAAATCGATAGTGAAAGTATAGTTATTGCAGCGGATACTATTGTATATTTTAAAGGAGAGGTTCTTGGTAAACCTAAGAATAAAGATGAAGCAAGAGAGATTTTGAGAAAGCTAAGTGAACAGACTCATTCTGTTTATACCGGTATAGCAATTATAAAAGCCAATACAAATAAAAAAATTGTCGATTATTGTGAAACAAAAGTTAAATTTAGAAGACTTGAAGATGAGGATATTGAAAAATATATTTCTGGTTCAGAATATGTAGATAAAGCAGGAAGTTATGCAATACAGGGTAAAGGAGCACTATTTGTTGAAAGTATCGAAGGATCATATTCTAATGTTGTAGGGTTACCGATAGTTAAATTAGATACTCTTCTAAAAAAGTATTTTAAAATTACTTTAATGTAAATGGAGGAAAAATGGAAGAAAGAACAGGCTATACTATCAAGCAGTTACCATTAGATGAAAGACCTAGAGAGAAACTTTATGATAAAGGTCCAAAAGAACTGTCAAATACAGAATTGCTAGCTATAATAATTAGAACAGGAAATAGAAAACAATCTGCTATAGACTTGGCAAGAGGTGTTCTTCATTTAGAAGGTGATGCTCTTCAATTTTTGAGAAATGCAACTATGGAAGAACTAACTAAACTCCAAGGTATAGGGAAATGTAAAGCAGCTCAAATATTAGCTGCTGTAGAACTAGGTAAAAGAATATCCTCTAAAGATATTATCAAGCCTAGAAAGATCACTTCACCTCAAGATGTAAGTGATTATATGATGGAAGAAATGAAAGATTATAAAAAAGAGTTTTTTAAAACAATTATGCTTGACACTAAAAATAATATAATTTGTTACGAAGATATATCTGTAGGGAGTCTGAACTCTTCAATTGTACACCCTAGAGAGGTTTTTAACAGAGCAATTAAAAGAAGCAGTGCATCTATAATATTAGTTCACAATCACCCTAGTGGAGATCCCACACCTAGTAAAGAAGATATTAATATTACTAGAAGATTAATTGAAGCTGGACAAATTATAGGAATAAGGGTATTGGATCATATTATAGTTGGAAACAAAAAATATATTAGTTTAAAAGAAGAAGATATTATTTAGATGAGACGAGGAAGGAGCAAAAGATAATGGGATTTTTTGGAGTATTCTCAAAAGATATGGGTATTGATTTAGGAACAGCTAATACATTAGTTTTTGTAAAAGGAAAGGGTATAGTGGTGAGAGAACCATCAGTAGTTGCTATACAGACTAAATCAAATGAGGTTTTAGCTGTTGGATCTGAAGCAAAAAGAATGATAGGTAGAACACCTGGAAATATAGTAGCAATTAGACCAATGAAAGATGGGGTAATTGCAGATTTTAATGTAACAAAGAGTATGATTGAGTATTTTTTAAAGAAAGCATATCAAAGAAAGAACCCACTTTCTCAACCTAGAGTTGTAGTATGTGTGCCTTCAGGTGTAACTGAGGTTGAAAGAAAAGCAGTAGAGGAAGCTGCGGAACAAGCCGGTGCTAGAGAGGCATATCTTATAGAAGAACCAATGGCAGCAGCTATAGGTGCTAACTTACCAGTTCAAGAACCAACTGGAAGTATGGTTGTAGATATAGGTGGTGGTACCACTGAAGTTGCTATTATATCATTAGGTGGTATTGTAACCAGCAAATCCATTAGAGTAGGTGGAGATGAGCTAGATGAATCAATAGTACAATTCATAAAGAAGCAGTATAACTTAATGATAGGGGAGAGAACAGCTGAAGATATTAAGATTCAAATTGGTTCTGCCCTATTAAGAAATGTTGGTAAAGGAAGTTTATCTATAGATTCAAAAATGAAAATTCGTGGTAGAGACTTAGTTTCAGGTCTTCCAAAAGTAGTTGAAATAACAGCAAAAGAAATACAAGAAGCTTTAAAAGAGCCAGTAGCAAATATAATAGAAGCAATAAAATATACACTAGAAAAAACTCCACCAGAACTAGCAGCAGATATCATGGACAAAGGTATCATGTTGACTGGAGGAGGAGCCTTACTTGATGGTTTAGATAGACTAGTTAAAGAAGAAACAGGAATGCCTGTCAATATAGCAGAAGATCCATTAGATTGTGTAGTACTTGGAACTGGAAAAGCTGTTGAAGATATTGATATGTTAAGAAGAGTTTCAACTAGTTCAAAAAGGAGATAAGTTGGTGATATAAATGTCTATATTTAAAAAATATGGAAGCAGAATGATAGTAACAATTGTTACTATCATTCTGCTTATAACTATAGGGATAACTGCAAATGATCGTGAAAGAATTAGTAATATCGAAAATAAAATAGGAAAAATAATAACTCCTGTACAAGGGGTGTTTTATCGTGTCGGAGATGTTATAGGAGACAAATTTTCATCTGTTAAAGAGTATATCAATCTTAAAGAAAAGAATGCTAAACTAGAAAAAGAAGTAAAAATACTTAGAGAAGAAAACAGAAAAATCCTTGAAGTTGTTTCCAAAGAAGAATATCTTAAAAATGAGATGATGTTAAAAGAAAGTACTGAGTATGATATGATATCTACTAGAATTATATCTAGAGATCCGGAAAATTGGTTTAACAATTTTGTAGTTAATAAAGGCTCTAAAGATGGAGTATCAAAAAATAGTCCAATAATTCAAGCAATTGAGACAGATGAGGGAGTTATTGAAGAAGGTTTAGTCGGTATAGTTATTGAAGTTGGAGATAATTGGTCAAAGGTTCTACCTATAATAGACACTGGAAGTAATGTTAGCTATAAGGTAATAAGAACACAGGATTTTGGAGTAGTAAGTGGAAGTATAGATCAGACAATGAATGGATTTTTATTTGATATAGATGCAGAGGTTGTTAAAGGAGATAAGATAATTTCTTCTGGGATGGGAGAGGTATTTATTCCTGGACTTTATTTAGGAGAAGTAACTGATGTTAGAATGAAAGAAGAAGAATTGAAAAAAGAGATAACAGTAAAGCCAGCAGTAGATTTTCATAAAATAAATAATCTGTTTATTATAAATAAGTAATAAAAAAGGAGATAAGAAATTGAGGATATTTAGTATAATTGCGTTATTTTTATTAAGCTTCATTTTACAATCTACAGTATTTCAATATATAGCTATATTTGATGTGATTCCTAATACTAATTTGATACTTATTATATTAGTAGCCCTCTTTAAGAATAAGAAAGTTGGAGGAACAGCTGGACTTATCATTGGATTATTGCAAGATATATTGTTTGGAAATGCTATAGGAGTTCATGGGCTTATATACTTTAGTATTGGATATTTCATTGGAGTAATTAATCCTACTGTATCAAAAGATAATGCTATATCTTCGTTTATATTAACTTTTTTATTTACAATAATCTCAAATATTATGTTTTTTTTCATATATTATTTTTCATCAGTGAATATAACATTTGTAGAAATGATAAGGGAAATAGCAATAATAGAAGCTATTTACAATGGAGTTTTATCCATTTTATTATATAAAGTAATGAAAAAATTATTTATATCTCCTAATTTAAGATTCAGTAGAAGGGGTTGATGATAGTGAAAAAACTTTTAGAAAAATTAAAAAGCAGATATAGCATATTAATGATCGTCATTACTCTTGTTTTTTCACTTATGCTTTTTAAACTAGCAGAAATTACAATTATTCAAGGGGAGTATCATAGATTAAATGCAGATACTACCAAAGTTAAAAAGTTACCTACCGCTGCACCTAGAGGGTTAATTACAGATACCTATGGTAGAGTATTAGCTGAAAATATAACTAGTTTTTCTGTTCAAATAATGAAAGATGAATTAATAGAAAATGATAGAAATTTAACAAGTCTTAAAATACTATCATTACTTGAAAAGCAAGGGGAAACTTACAACGATGAATTTCCTATAATATTAAATTCAATAGACTATAAAAGTGATGAAGACTTTTTAAATAGTGCAGTTAGTCTAAAAGATGAAATAACAAATTTAATAATAGAAAATAATTTATTAGATAATCTATTAGATAAAACCTATGAGCATAGAACTAGTTACAATGACTATAAATTCTCTGTGGCAAGTCGTGCATTATCAATACTTTCAGATAGTAAAGAAATAATAGAAGTACCTATTAAGGTTGAATATACAAAGGATGGTATTAGCTACCAATACAAAGAAGGAAAGAAAATAGATGAATGGAAAAATAGTCAAGGTCTACCGAAAGGAGATAATCCTAAGGGAGATGTTTTAAGGTTATTATTAAAAGATACAAATAGAATAAATACCCTTATTAATCATCCTATTGTTGCTAAATATGCATATGAGTTATTAAATGAAAAAGGTTTAGTAAACAACTTTAAACTAGTAGACTATCAATTTTTATTTGATATAGAATATAAAGAAGTGAAAAAAAATCTTATTACTGAAATAGAAATGGATTTGATGACATTATTAGATGATGGGCTGACAGATGAAGCAAAATTAGATATATTTGGCGAGACAAAAAAAGGATTAAGTGAAAAAGATAAGTTAAATTTATCTAAACAAATTCCAAAAGATTACCCTTTATTATATCCCAAAATAGATTTGAAGACTTCAGCAAAGGAAGATTTTATTACCCTTTTATCCTATAAAGGATTTAAAAGCTTTATGAGTACTACTATCGATGAAGAAAATACAGTAGCCTTGGGTGAAGAATTACTTAAATATATACAAAATAGTGGAGTTGTTATACCCATTGTATATTCTCCAGAAGAGGGAAAAGTCTTTAAGTATACTGATACAGAGAAAAAAGATGAATTTCTTTCTAAATATAATCTCCAAACAGATATATCAGCAGATGGTGCATTAGATAATTTTGTAAAAACTCATATTATCGACAACAACAAAGTGAAAAGTGCAGAAGGTAAATCAGTAACCAATACTATATTTGGCAAATTCATTACTTCTGATGACATAAAATTTTACTCCCAAAGCTTTCTATTAAATTATATAAATCCTAAAATTTCTACATCGAAATGGGAATATACTTCTATTATAAATAAAAAGACATGGATTAAAGGTAAAAAGATAGATGAATATAATGATGCAAAGGAAGTTTTTGATAAGCTCGTAATTAAATATGATGTGGACTTATCAGAATCACTTAGTATATATGAAAAGAGATTTATATTATTAATAGCAGATATGCTAGGAAAACAAGGATATAGAGCATATGAACCTATAAATATAGCTTATAATGTAAAAGATGAAACTATAGCGATGATAAAAGAGCAAAGTAGAGATCTGCCAGGAATTAAAACTGCTATTGAGCCAATGCGATATTATCCAATGGGAGAAAGTGCAGCCCATGCCTTAGGTTATCTAGGAAAAATATCTCAAGGGCCAGAAATTGAAAAATATATTAATAAATTAGACTATTCTAGAAATGATATAATAGGCAAGACTGGTATAGAAAAAGAATTTGAACAGTTTCTAAAAGGTGAAGATGGATATAGAACAGTAGAAGTAGATGCCTTTGGAAATACCCATAGGACCATAGAAGGGGAGGCACCTATACCTGGGAATAATATTCAACTGACGATAGATTCTGACCTGCAAAAAATAGCAGAAGATTCTTTAAAGGAAGCTATAGAAAAGATTCAAGTAGGAGGGACTTATGAAAGTGAATGGGGAAACCATAAATATGGAAAGCCTTATAGGAATGCAACCTCTGGATCTACGGTAGCAATAGACGTAAAAACTGGAGAAGTATTAGCAATAGCTAACTATCCTTCCTATGATCCAAATTTATTTGCAACAGGTATATCTGCAAATGATTATGAGAAGTTAAAACCAGAGAATGAAAAGGATTATTTGGCGGCAAGACCCCTTAATAATTTAGCAATAAGAGGTAAGATGCCACCAGGATCAACCTTTAAGATGTTAACAGCATTGGCGGGGTTAGAAAATGGACTCAATCCTTATACAAAGGTTAATTCATTAGGCTATGTTAAAATAGGTAATACGACTCAAGCCTGTTGGATATGGAATGATTATCGTGGTACCCATGGACCGACTAATATGTATGAAGCATTACGGGACTCTTGTAACTATTATTTTTATACTTTAGCAGCTGGTAGGAACTTAAGAACCGGTCAAGGTTTAGGTTTAAATGTTAGTATAGAAGATATGCAGAACATGTCAAAAGAATTTGGATTCGATGAAAAGACCGGAATAGAAATTCCAGAGGAGATATCTGGTAGTATACCTAATGAAGAAGATAAATTAGCAGTAGCTAATAGGGCATTAAGATCTTTTCTTTTAAATAGGAAAGATGAGTTGATAGAAGGAAAGAATTTGAATGATAAAGAAATAGATGAACTGGTAAATATTTTCAGTGAATGGGCCAGTAGAGAAGATAAAATGTCAGTTAAAGAAGTGATAGAAGGTTTAAAAGATCTTGATATTGAAGAAGAAACTCAAGTATATGTATTAAAAGATTATCTATATTATACTTACTTTCGTTCAGCTGAATTTGGACTTGGCGATGCTTTGAGTATTTCGATAGGTCAAGGAGAGAACAATTATACAACTATTCAAATAGCTAACTATGTAGCCACATTAGTTAATGGTGGATATAAGCATGAAGTAAGTATAATTGATGATATAACAAGTTACGATGGAAAAGATGTAGGATATGAAAAAGATAAAAAAGTTGAAAGAATCGATATTAAAGATTATAAGTATCTAGATGATATTAAAAAAGGTATGCTACAAGTAGTAGAAGATGGCTCTGTTAGAGGGATTTTTAAAGACTTACCAGTCAAAGTAGGAGGAAAAACTGGTACTGCCCAAGCCTGGGGGTCTTATGATAATTTTGCTTGGTTTGTTGGTTTTGCACCCTATGATAATCCTGAAATAGCTGTGGCAACAGTTATAGTACAAGGAGGTAGCGGTGGTAACTCTGCTCCTGTGACTAGAGATATTATAGCTAAATACCTTGGAGTGAATAAAGAAATTAAAGAAATGAATATAGAAAATAAATTGATGAGATAGTACTATCTCATCAATTTATTTTTTTTATAAAATTTTGAAGGATTTATGATAAAAACATAGAATAATAAATAAAGAGCAGCAATTTTTTGGAGGTAAAGACATGGATCAAAATATGATAAGCTTTAAAGGAAATAAAGACGGTATTTATATACAAATAAAAGAAGGAGATTTTAATCTTATAAAGAATCAATTAATAAATAAACTAGAGACAACTAAAGAATTTTTTCAAGGTGCAAAGGTGGTTGATATTAAAGGAGGTCACCTTTTAGAAGAGGAATTTAATATTTTGGTTAGTTTGATAGAAGAGTTTGGAATAGAGGTAGAAATAGTGGAAAAAGAGTTAATAGAAGAAGATATAGAAGAAATACTACCTTTTGATGGCATAGATATTGGTAATACAAAATTCTTGCGTCATACTTTGCGTTCGGGCCAAAGAGTGGAATTTGATGGAAATATAGTAGTCTTAGGGGATACAAACCCTGGTTCAGTTATAGTGGCTAAGGGTAATATTATAATTATGGGTGCCTTAAGAGGCATTGCCCATGCAGGTAGTGATGGAAATAAAGAGGCAATAGTAGCTGCATTTCAGATGAAGCCTAATCAATTGAGGATAGCAGATATTATTGCAAGAAGCCCTGACAATGAGATACTGTCTCCTCAGTGGCCAGAAATAGCAAAGATAAAAGATAATACAGTAATGATAGAACCTTACTTACAAAAAAAATAAAGTATTGAATGGAGGCAGATAAATGAGTGAAGTTATTGTAATTACATCAGGTAAAGGCGGGGTTGGTAAAACAACAAGCTCTGCAAATATTGCAACTGGATTGGCTATGGATGGAAATAAAGTAGTAGTTGTAGATGCAGATATAGGACTTAGAAATTTAGATGTTGTTATGGGTCTAGAAAATAGAATTGTTTATGACATAGTAGATATAGTTGAAGGAGTATGTAGACTAAAACAAGGATTAATAAAAGACAAAAGGTATGATGGGTTATGTCTTTTACCTGCTGCGCAAACAAAAGATAAAACAGCTGTATCTCCAAAACAAATGCAGGATTTAACTGAAGAATTGAAGAAAATTTTTGATTATGTAATAATAGATTGTCCTGCTGGAATTGAGCAAGGATTTCAAAATGCTATAGCAGGAGCCGATAAAGCTATTGTTGTAACTACACCAGAAATCTCTGCTGTTAGAGATGCTGATAGAATTATAGGTTTATTAGAAGCTAAAGGTATTTATGATCCAAAATTAATCATTAATAGAATCAGAAACGATATGGTTAAAAGAGGAGACATGATGAATATAGATGATATGATAGATATTTTAGCTATAGATTTATTAGGAATTGTTCCTGATGATGAATCTATTGTTATATCTACTAATAAAGGTGAACCAGTTGTAACAGACGACAAGGCATTAGCTGGACAAGCCTATAGAAACATAACAAAACGTATACAAGGTGAAGAGGTCCCACTATTAAATCTAGATGTAGATGAAAATGTATTCTCTAAGTTGAAAAAAATATTTTTTGGGAAATAATAGGAAGGGGGAGAAAAATTGGATCTGTTTAAAATCTTTAATAAAAGTGATAATAAAAGCAAGAGTGTTGCCAAAGAAAGACTTAAACTGGTACTAATTCATGATAGGACTAATGTATCACCAAAGTTTTTAGAAATGGTGAAAGGTGATATTATTAATGTGATTTCAGATTATATGGAAATTGATGAAGAAGGTTTAGATATACAATTTACTAGAACAAGAAGAGAATCCGATAATACACCTATACCTGCATTAGTAGCTAATATACCTATTCTGAAAATGAAAGACAAAGGAATGAAATAAGGAGATGTCTTATGAACATAGCTTTAGTTGCCCACGATAAGAAAAAGAAAGACATTGTTAACTTTTCAATTGCCTATGAAAGAATTTTTGAAAAACATAATCTCTTTGCTACAGGAACCACAGGGACTAGAATTCAAGAAGCAACTAATTTAACTATTCATAGATTTAACTCTGGCCCTTTAGGTGGAGATCAACAAATAGGGGCAATGATTGCAGAAAATAAGATGGATATTGTTATATTTTTAAGAGATCCTTTAACTGCTCAACCCCATGAGCCAGATATACTTGCATTAATGAGGTTATGTGATGTTCACAACATACCTTTAGCTACCAATATTGGAGGAGCAGAACTGCTTCTTAAAGGATTGGAAAGAGGAGATTTATCTTGGAGAAAAGTAATTAGACAGTCTGACTAAGAGTCAGACTGTCTTTCTTTATTTATTGTCTAATTTATTGTAATAAATAACCTATTAATTAAATAATTATAATAATGATAAAGAATATAAGGCAGGGGATAAATGTGAAGAGACGAAAAATATATAAACATAGGCCCAAATACTATACTACAGGTAAAACAAATAAACAATTTTATAGAAGGATGTTTATTAACACATTCTTATGTATATTAATTGTCATAGTTATCATTATTATTAAATTATTTAGTACAGCTAGCTCAGATAAAGCTATTAAAGTTATAAAAAGTAGTATAGAAGAAGATAGAAGTATAAAATCTGATGTAATATTAGTTTATAATAAGATAAAAGAAAAAGAAGTGATAAGTACCATGTTTCATAATGAAGATACTGATGATAAATATGTATTTCCTGTTGCTGGTGTTTTATATAAAGATTACGGAGAATACAAAAAATCTAATGATATACAAGTGTTTAATAAAGGAGTAGATATAATAGCAGATAATGAGGCTGTGAAGTCAATATCAGAAGGAACTGTTTTAGAAGTAGGTAAAGATAAT
Organism: Anaeromonas frigoriresistens; assembly: GCF_016820655.1. Classification (GTDB taxonomy): domain Bacteria; phylum Bacillota; class Clostridia; order Tissierellales; family SIT17; genus Anaeromonas; species Anaeromonas frigoriresistens. The sequence continues at coordinate 58,639 of NZ_WSFT01000013.1, read as the reverse complement.
ATCTATGGAAATTACATGGTTATAAGGCATGGGGAGTATTTGGCTAAATATTATGGACTGGGTGTAATTAATAAAGAAATAAATGATAATGTAAAGAAAGGTGAAATAATAGGTGAAATCAAAAATACTAATGAAAAACTTAATTTTAGAATAGAGATTTACAAAGATAATAAATCAATAGATCCAATAGATGATATAGAGTATGGTGATGAAGATATATTACTAATTTGATTTGGAAGGTGAAAAATGAATATTTCATCAATAAAAAATATTAAAATTAATTTGAACCTTACCTTAATCCCCTTATTAATTATGATATATTTTAATGGATATATTTATGAGTTTACTATTTTATTTTTTATTCTTTTGATTCATGAAACAGGACACTTTGTAACTGCATTAATAAATAAAGTAAAGATTAGGGAATTTAATATTTTTCCCTTAGGAGCAATTATAAAATTCGAATATCCTCTAGGTATAGATCCAGTAAAAGAAATAATGATAAGTTTAGCTGGACCTATGTGTAATGTTGTTTTGCTATTCTTTTCGTATTTATTAGTTGTTGTATTTCCAGACAGTGAACTGATTAACTTGTTTATTGAGATTAATATATTGTTATTTGCTATTAATATCTTACCTATTTTACCTCTAGATGGGGGTAGAGTTGTTAGAGGTATATTATACATGCAAGGAGGCTTTAAGTTTTCCATTAAGTATACAAGTATCATTGGTAAATTTACTCTAACCCTATTGTTTTGTATAGGGTTATTTTTTACTAAAGATATCTTTGAAGTAATAGTTCTAGTATTACTGGTATTTTATTTATTAAAGGCTGCCAAAGTTGAAAGAGAAATGGCGGCCTTTATTTTAACCCAAAGTATTACAAGGAAAAAGACTAACTTAGAAAATAATAGGATGATGAAAGCTCATTTTTTAATAGCACTCGAGAATGCAAAATTAAAATCAATATTGGATATAATATTACCCCATAGGTATAATATTATATTTATTATTGATAGGGAGGGTAACTTTTTAGGAAGAATTACAGAAGAGAATTTTTTTAATGGTATAATAGAGTATGGATGTAATGAAAATATAGAAACACTACTAATTAATAACAAAAAGTGTTAAAATAAATACTGAGATTTTAATTTATAACAAAGGATGATTATTATGATTAGTCAAGAAAGATTAGATAAAGTTCTTTTAAAAGTAGAAAAACCTGCTAGATATATAGGACATGAACAAAACATTTATACAAAAGAAAAATCAGATGTTAAAGCAACATTTGCTTTTGCTTTCCCAGATATTTATGATGTGGGGATGAGTCATTTAGGATTACATATATTATATAATCTTTTAAATGAAGAAAATGATATTTATTGTGAAAGAGTTTTCACGCCATGGGTAGATATGGAAGAACAGATGAGAGACAACAATATTCCATTATATTCTCTAGAAAGTAAGACTCCGATAAAAGAATTTGATTTTGTAGGATTTACATTACAATATGAAATGAGTTATACCAATATCTTAAGTATGATTGATTTATCAGATATTCCTTTAGAGACAGTTGATAGAGGTGAGGACGATCCTTTCATTATCGCTGGAGGACCTTGTGCCTATAATCCTGAACCTCTTGCAGATATAATAGATTTTTTTGTTATAGGAGAGTCAGAAGAAACTATACTTAAAGTAATGAGAAAATACATTGAGGGAAAAGAAAATGGATTATCAAGAAAAGAATTTTTAGAATCAATTGTAAATATTGATGGCATATACGTACCTTCATTTTATAAGGTGGATTATAATGAGGATAATACAATAAAAGAAACGATTCCTTTAAAAGAAGAGTATCCTATTAAAATAAAAAAAGTAATTCAAAAAAACCTAGATGATACTTATTTCCCAAAGAAAATGATAATACCATATATTGAAACTGTTCATGATAGAGTCATTCTGGAAATATTTAGAGGGTGTACTAGGGGATGTAGATTCTGTCAAGCGGGTATGATTTATAGACCCGTTAGAGAAAGAAGTGTTGATAGTCTTATTTCATTAGCTAAAGAATTGATTGAAGTAACAGGACATGAGGAAATATCTTTATCTTCATTGAGTACTAGTGATTATTCACAATTAGAAACACTAGTTACTTCTTTGATTAGTGAGTTTAAAGATAAAAAAATAGGCTTATCACTACCATCTTTAAGATTGGATTCATTTTCTCTTGAAATGATACAAGAAATACAAAAGGTTAGAAAAACAGGGTTAACCTTTGCTCCAGAAGCTGGAACCCAAAGACTTAGGGATGTAATAAATAAGGGAATAAATGAAGAAGATCTTATTACTTCTGTCAGAGATGCTTTTGGAATGGGATGGTCAACAGTTAAATTGTACTTTATGATAGGCTTGCCTACTGAAACAGAAGAAGATCTCTACGGCATTAAAGATTTAGCATATAAAGTAAAAGAAGAATTTTTTAATTTACCTAGAGAAAAAATGAAAGGTAGTTTAAAAATAACAACTAGTGCTTCATGTTTTGTACCTAAAGCCTTTACACCTTTTCAATGGTATCCACAAGATACAATAGAAGAGTTTAAAGAAAAACAGGATTATCTAAAGAGTATAATAAAAGATAGAAAAATTACTTATAATACCCATGATGCTAAGGTTAGTTTTCTAGAAGCAGTTTTTGCTAGGGGAGATAGGAAGGTTTCTCAAGTCCTAATAGAAGCATATAAAAATGGAGCTAAATTTGATGGATGGAGAGATCAATTTAAATATGATGTATGGATGGATGCTTTTGAAAAGTTAGAAATAGATCCTCATTTCTATGCTAATAGACAAAGAGAATATGAAGAAATTTTACCTTGGGACTTTATAGATATAGGTGTAACTAAACAATTTTTGATTAAAGAGAATGAAAAAGCACAAAAAGGCGAGTTAACCCCTAATTGTCAAGTAAGTTGTAGTGGATGTGGAATTACTAAGGATTTTAAAGGGGGAATATGTTAATGGCTAAATTAAGAGTAAAATTCAAAAAAGATTCTTTAATCAGATATATATCCCACTTAGACCTAATGAGATTATTTCAAAGAGCATTTAGAAGGGCAAATATCCCTGTAGAGTATTCACAAGGGTATAACCCTCAACCAAAGTTTTCATTAGCAACAGCATTGGCTCTAGGCCTTACCAGCGAAGGGGAATATATGGATATTGAGGTTGTAGAAGAAATTAGTACTGAAGAGTTTACTAGAAAAATGAATGAAGTATTACCGGAGGGTGTTAAAATTCTAAAAGCTAATTACACGGAAGATTCTAAATCATTAATGGCTTTAATAAAATGGTCTAGTTATATTATAGAATTAGAACTCTTGGAGGGTACATCAAAAGAAAAAGTATTAGAAAATATATCTGATTATCTAAAACAGGATGAAATATTAATTACAAAACAAAAAAAGAAAAAAGGTAGAATTGTCACAAGGGAAGTTAATATAAGAGAAGGAATAGAGAATATTGAGTTATTATTATTAGAAGAAAATAAGCTTATATTAAAAACATTATTAAAAACAGGAAGTAACGGGAATTTAAAGCCTGAGATATTAATAGAGACATTGCACAGAGAAGGGTTAAATATTAATAATGAGGAATATAAAATTCATAGATTAGAATTATTTACTGAAATAGATGGAAAGAAGGTAGCTCCCATATAATACACCCTTATAAGGAGGGATTAAATGAATGAGATTATAATTGATGTGGGACTCTATGAAAATAGAGTAGCAATTATAGAAGAAAATGAATTAGTAGAAATATTTCATGAAAGAAAAGAAGATAAAAAGATTCAAGGCAATGTTTATAAAGGTAGAGTTGTAAATGTGTTACCAGGAATGCAGGCTGCTTTTATAAATATTGGGTTAGAAAAAAATGCGTTCTTATATGTTAGGGATGCAGTGCCTAAATCTATGCTTAATCAAAATATTGATATCAAAAGTTTATCTATAAAAGATTTAGTAAAACAAGGACAAGAACTAATAGTTCAAGTTATAAAAGAACCCTATGGAACAAAAGGAGCTAGAGTCACTACCCATATAACTTTGCCTGGAAGGTACTTAGTATTAATGCCTTATAATACTTATGTAGGTGTATCTAGAAAGATTAGCAGTGAAGAAGAAAGAGAAAGATTAAAGAAGGTAGCTGAGAGTATTAGGCCAGAAGACATGGGATTAATATTAAGAACAGCTTCAAAAGATAAAACAGAAGAAGATTTAAAGCAAGATATAGATTATTTAGTTAATATTTATTCTAAAATTGATAGGGAAAGAAATCTTGGTACATCTCCTAGAGTGATTTATAAAGATTTTGATTTACTAGGAAGAACTATTAGAGATATGTTTACTAAGAAAATTGATAAGATACTTATAAATGATAAAAATAAATATGAAGATTTATTAGAATTATCTAGTAATATATCACCTAACCTTAAATCAAGAATACATTACTTTGAAAGAGGAGATGACTTATTTAAGGTAACAGGAATTGACTCTAAAATCAAAAGTGCCCTAGATAAAAAGGTATGGCTTAAAAGCGGCGGATATATAATTATAGATGAAACCGAGGCATTAACGTCCATAGATGTGAATACCGGCAAATTTGTTGGAAGTATTAACTTAAAAGATACAGTTTATAAAACTAATATTGAGGCTGCAAAAGAGATTACTAAACAATTGAGACTAAGAAATATTGGTGGAATCATTATAATTGATTTTATCGATATGACCAATAAAGAAGATGAAGAAAACCTTATAAATGTTTTTAAAAATGAATTAAAGAAAGACAGAACTAAAACTACAGTTTTAGGTATTACTCAATTAGGGTTATTAGAAATGACAAGGAAAAAAAGCAGGAATAAACTATCTACTAGGTTACTTTCTGAATGTCCTTGTTGTAATGGTACCTCAAAAATAAAATCTACTGATTTCTTACTTACTAAGATAGAAAAGGAAGCGGAAAGAGTAAGTATACATACATCAGCAGAGGGGATTTTATTTGAATTAAATCCTTTTAAATTAAAGGAAATAATAGAAGATTATAAAGATATGATTGAAATAATAGAGAACCATTTTAATATCAAAATCTATATGGTTGGAAATGAAGATTTAAAAATTGATGATCTTATCAATAAGAAAATGGGTAGAATCATTGATATAGAGAAGATAATGGACTAAACAGAAGAATTCATTGACAAACTTGTATCTATTTGATAGAATACTATTCTGTAAGTAGCCGCTCAAGTTAGGTTTTAAACGAAAGTACCTAACATGGCGAGACTGGATTGAGGAGGTGTAGTTTATGTACGCAGTAATTGAAACTGGTGGAAAGCAATACAGAGTTCAAGAAGGAGATACTTTGTTTGTTGAGAAAGTTGCTGGAAACGAAGGAGATAACATTAAGTTTGATAAAGTATTATTAGTATCTAATGATGGTGATGTGAAGGTAGGAAAGCCTTTTGTTGAGGATGTAACAGTTGATGCATCTATAGTTGAACATGGAAAAGGAAAGAAAATAATCGTGTTCAAATTTAAAGCAAAAAAAGATTACAGAAGAAAGCAAGGACATCGTCAGCCTTACACTAAAGTAAAAATTGAAAAAATTAACGGATAGTGATAAAAAATGACTATAGTTGAGTTTTTCAGAAAAGAAAATGGTGATATAACTAAATATATTGTCAAAGGTCATACAGGATATGATAATCATGGAAAAGATATTGTTTGTGCTGCTATTTCAGTATTAGCACAAACCGGGGTGGTATCTTTAAGTGAAGTGTTAAATATACCTGTAGAATATACCATTGATGATGGATATATTGAAGTTGAGTTACCGGCAGATATAGATATAGAAAATTGGAGTAAAGCTCAGATAGTTTTACAAACAATATTAGTAGGTATAAAAAGTACTATGGAATCTTATCCAAAATATATAACCCTTAAGTATAGGGAGGTGTAGAGGAATGTTAATTATGAATTTACAGTTATTTGCCCACAAAAAAGGGGTAGGTAGTTCTAAGAACGGTCGTGACAGTGAGTCCAAAAGACTTGGTGTTAAGAGAGCTGACGGACAACATGTATTGTCTGGAAATATACTAGTAAGACAAAGAGGAACTAAAATCCATCCAGGACACAATGTAAAAAAAGGTGGAGATGATACTCTATTCGCTACAATAGATGGAGTAGTTAAATTCGAGAGAAAAGGCAAAGATAAAAAGCAAGTAAGCGTATATGCAACAGATGCTATTGCTGAATAAGACCTACCTACTTAGGTAGGTCTTTATTTTATTTATTAATGAATAATTTATATAGTTTTGAGGTAAAAATTACATATAGTACTCTATAAGATTAAATTGAATTTTTAGTGGAAAAATAAATTAAATTGTATTTTATAGAATACTAAAATATAAGTAATTATAAGATGAGGTTGATAATATGTTTATAGATAAAGCTAAGATTTTTGTAAAAGGTGGAAATGGAGGTCATGGAGCTGTTGCATGGAGAAGAGAAAAGTATGAGCCATCTGGAGGGCCAGCAGGAGGCGATGGTGGTGATGGTGGTGATGTAATTCTAAAGGTTGATGAAGGATTAAGAACCTTGATGGATTTACGTTTTAAAAAGCATTTTAAAGCTCCAGTAGGAGACAGTGGTAGATCAAAGAGACAATATGGAAAAGATGGGGATGATTTAATAATAAGAGTTCCCCCAGGAACAATAGTAAAAGATGAGGAATCAGGAAGAATAATTGCCGATTTAACATTGGAAAATGATAGTTTTGTGGTTGCTAAAGGAGGAAGAGGAGGTAGAGGTAATGCAAAGTTTGCAACTTCTACTAGACAAGCGCCTAGATTTGCTGAAGGTGGAGAAGCAGGACAAGAAAGATGGATTGTACTAGAGCTTAAACTATTAGCAGATGTAGGACTTATAGGATTTCCTAATGTAGGAAAATCTACACTATTATCAATAGTATCCTCAGCAAAACCTAAAATTGCTAATTATCATTTTACTACTATAAAACCTAATCTAGGAGTAGTAAGAGTAGCAGAAGGTAATAGCTTTGCAATTGCAGACATTCCAGGATTAATAGAAGGTGCTCATAGTGGTACAGGATTAGGTCATGATTTTTTAAGACATATAGAGAGAACTAAAGTGTTGGTGCATTTAGTAGATATTTCTGGTCAAGAAGGCAGAGATCCGATTGATGATTTTCATAAAATAAATGAAGAACTAAAATTATATAATGAAAAATTATCTTTAAGACCTCAAATAGTTGTAGCGAATAAAATTGATCTACCTGATACTGAAGAGAATTTTAAATTGTTCAAAGAAGAAATTGAAAAGTTAGGATATGAGGTATATAGTATATCTGCTGCAACTCAAGAAGGTGTTAAGGAACTAATATTTAAAATTGCTGAAAAACTAGAAGAAGTAGGGGAAGTAGAATCTATTATTCAAGTAGAAGAGGATGTAAAACTATATAAACTTGAAGATGAAAATAAAGGCATTATTGTAAGAAAAGAAGAGGATGAGTATTTTGTAGAGGGATCAATAGTTGAAAAATTGATGGATTCTACTAATCTGGATGATTTAGATTCAGCTCGATTCTTCCAAAAAAGACTAAGAGATTTAGGCATAATTGATAGATTAAGAGATTTAGGTATATCAGAAGAAGATTCTGTAAATATTTGTGGATATGAATTTGAATTCTTTGAGTAATATGGAGGTTTAGAAAAAATGTGTTGTTTGCAATGTAATAATTGTAAAGATAATCAGCCCACTTATTATTGTATTGAAAAAAATGAAATTCTAACAAATGAGAATTATGAACCATTAGTAAAAGAAAGAAATGGATGAAAAAAGGGTAATAAAGATTATGAGAACAGACGTAGAATATTACGTAAGGGAGAAATAGAACTATAAGGAGTGTTATAAGTGCTTACAGGTAAACAAAGAAGCTTTTTAAAAAAGGAAGCCCATGGTGTTGATCCTATATTACAAATTGGGAAAAATGGAGTAACAGATAATTTTATAACTCAAGTTAATGATGCATTAGAAGCTAGAGAATTAGTAAAAGTAAATGTTTTAAATAATAGTTTTCTTGATACTAAAGAAGTAGCAAATGATGTAGCTAATAAAACTGGAGCTGAGTTTGTTCAAAGTATTGGTAATAAGTTTGTACTATATAGAGAATCTGAAGAAAACAAAACTATAAAATTACCAAAATAGTGAATATAAATATGTAGATAGGTCAAAATAAAGAGGAATAATCCTCTTTATTTTTTTTGAAAAATATATTATTTCTATAATACTTTTATTAAAGGAGATGAAATAATGGATAACATAGAAAAATTAAGACGTCTATATGAAAAAGGGTATAAATGTATACGCTATGAAGATGAAAATGATGGAACCTTTAAGATGTATTTTAAAAATTTTGAAAAGGAACATATTGATGACATCCAATCATCTAATATGAATGAAATAAATCAATTAAAAAGTTATGTAGATCAAAATTAATCCTCCAACTTGGGGGATTTTGTTTATTATTATAGATAATTGATATATAATACAGTTGTATTATATATGGGAGGTTAATTATGAAAAAATTAATAAAGATAGGACTGATGGGTGGAACATTTAATCCTATACATATAGGACATTTAGTTATGGCAGAGGAAATAAGAAAAGGTTTTGGACTAGATAAAGTACTTTTTATACCTACAGGGAACCCACCTCATAAACTTATTGAAGGTCAAGTATCTTCTGAAGATAGATATATAATGACTTTACTTGCTACGGCTTCTAATGAGCATTTTGAAGTGTCTGATATAGAAACAAAAAGAATAGGTACAAGCTACACTGTTGATACTATTAAAGAACTAAAAGAAATTTATCCAATGGCAGAGTTTTATTTCATTACAGGAGCAGATGCAATATTAGAAATAGAAACATGGAAAAATACAAAAGAGTTATTAGATTCATGTAAATTTATTGCTGCCACTAGACCGGGGTATAATATGAATGAATTAAAATCTGGAATTCAAAAACTAGAGAAAAAATATAATAGGCAAATTAGTTCCTTATCAATAGCTCCAATTGATTTGTCATCTACAGATATAAGAAAAAGACTTAAGGTAGGAAAAACTGTTAAATACATGATACCTGACTCAGTTATCAATTATATAAATAAGAAAAATCTCTATAGATAATGGAGGTAACTATATGGATATTGAAAATATCAAAAAAATACTAATCCAAGAGATAGATGAAGAAAGATATAATCACACCCTTAGAGTAGTTGAAACAGCTAAGAAGTTAGCATTAGTTTATGGAGTTGATGATAGGAGAACAGAAATAGCTGCTCTGCTACATGACTGTGCAAAATACAAGGATAGAAAGGTATTATTGAAAAGGGCAGAAGAGTTTGGTATAATCTTAGATATTATATCAAGACATAATCATCATTTAATACATAGCTTTTTAGGAGCGGAAATAGCAAAACTAAAATATAATATAGTAGATGATGATATATTAAATGCTATAAAATACCATACTATAGGAAGAGAAGATATGAGTATACTGGAGAAAATAATCTTTATAGCAGATTATATTGAACCAGGAAGAAATTTTGAAGGAATAAATGAAATCAGAGAATTAGCTTTTAATGATATAGACAAGGCGATTATTATTTCTATGGATAATACTATAAAGTATATTATTGATAAGGGATGGCTAGTGCATCCTAATACAGTTAATACTAGAAATAATTTGATTCTTTCTAGAAATAAAAAATAGGAGGTTATCAAGTGACAGAAAATAATGAGAAATTATCTATAGTTATAAATACAGCAGATGATAAAAGAGCAGATGATATCACAGCATTACAAGTAACTGAAATAACAAGTATTGCAGATTATTTTGTAATTTGTAGTGGTAATAGCGAAAGACAAACTATAGCAATAGCTGATGCTATAGATGATAAAATGCATAAAAGTGGTTATGAGTTAAAAGCAAAAGAAGGACATAGATCAGGAAGATGGATATTATTAGATTTTGGTGATATAATAGTTCATATATTCCATAAAGAAGATAGAGAATTTTATAACTTAGAAAGATTATGGATAGATGGAAAGAAACTTGATATTGACAACTATATAGGTTGATATATATAATATTATTAATTAATTATTACAACTAAAAATATAAAATAAAGAGTAGTAAGTATTTTAAATTTTTATAGAGAGTCAGTGGTTGGTGAAAACTGATAAAGTTTGGATACTGAACTTCCTTTAGCTAAAAGATTGGTCCCCGTTATAGGACTCGATGAGTGGGCATTATTGCCAATTAGGGTGGTACCGCGGGTTACTTCTCGTCCCTATCTATATAGATAAGGATGGGGAGTTTTTATTTTGTAAAATAAAGTTTAAAATATAGATAAGTAGTAAGAAGGAGGATAAATATGTCTTATAATTTTAGTAAAATTGAAAAAAAATGGCAACAAAAATGGGATAGTTCTAATTCCTTTGAAGCCTTTGAGAATGACAAGAAAAAATACTATCAATTAGAAATGTTCCCATATCCATCAGGAAGAATCCATATGGGTCATGTAAGAAACTATTCTATAGGTGATGTAGTAGCTAGGGTAAGAAGGATGCAAGGATATAATGTACTTCATCCTATGGGATGGGACTCTTTTGGATTACCGGCTGAGAATGCAGCTATAAAACATGGTATTCATCCAAATAAATGGACATTAGAGAATATTGATGATATGAGAGAGCAATTAAAAGGTATTGGGTTAAGTTATGATTGGAATAGGGAAGTTACCACATGCCAACCAGACTACTATAAATGGACCCAATGGTTCTTTATACAAATGTATAACAAAGGATTGGCTTATAAAAAGAACTATGCAGTTAACTGGTGTCCATCCTGTGAGACAGTTCTAGCCAATGAGCAAGTAGTAAATGGACAATGTGAAAGATGTGATTCAGAAGTAGGCAAAAAAGAATTAGATCAATGGTATTTCAAGATTACAGATTATGCTCAAAGGTTACTTGATGATATTGATAAGCTAGAAGGCTGGCCTGAAAAAGTAAAGTCTATGCAAACAAATTGGATAGGTAAAAGTGAAGGGGCAGAAATTGAATTCAAAATTAAGGATTACCCTTCCAATCTGAATGTTTTTACTACTCGTCCTGATACCATTTATGGTGTGAACTATATGGTACTTGCACCAGAACATACTTATGTAAATGACTTAGTAAAAGGAACTGAATATGAAAAAGATGTAATGGAATTCAAAAAGAAGATGGAACATATATCTGATATAGATAGAACAGCAACAGATGTAGAGAAGGAAGGTATATTTACTGGTAGATATGCTATAAATCCTGTGACTAATAAAGAAATACCAATATATATTGCTAATTATGTATTAATTGACTATGGAACAGGTGCAATAATGGCAGTTCCAGCTCATGATCAACGAGATTTTGAATTTGCAAAGAAATATAATATTAGAATAACTCAAGTTATAGCAGAAGAAGGTAAAGAGATAGAGGATTTAGCTGAAGCTTATACTAATGAAGGAATAATGATTAATTCCGATAAATTTAATGGTTTAAGCAGTGAAGAAGCAAAATCAAAAATCACAAACTATATAGAATCAGAGAAGTTAGGAAATAAAACTGTTAACTATAGATTAAGAGATTGGCTAATATCAAGACAAAGATACTGGGGTACTCCAATTCCTATAGTATACTGTGACGATTGTGGAACTGTACCTATTCCAGAAGAAAGTCTTCCTGTATTATTACCTACAGATGTAGAATTTACTGGTAAAGGAGAGTCACCTTTATTAACTAGTAAAGAATTTATGCATACAAATTGTCCTAAATGTGGTAAGAAAGCTAGAAGAGAAACTGATACAATGGATACATTTGTTGACTCTTCTTGGTATTTCTTGAGATATACTGATCCAAATAATAGTAAAAAAGTTTTTGATAAATCCAAAGCGAAATATTGGATGAAGGTTGATCAATATATTGGTGGAGTAGAACATGCAATTCTACATTTACTTTATGCTAGATTCTTTACAAAGGTATTGTATGATATGGATATATCACCAGTTGATGAACCCTTTGAAAATCTTTTAACTCAAGGAATGGTATTAAAAGATGGAGCTAAAATGTCCAAATCAAAAGGAAATGTTGTTAGTCCAGAAGAGATAATTAATAATTACGGAGCAGATACAGCTAGATTATTTGTGTTATTTGCGGCTCCTCCTGAAAGAGACTTGGAGTGGAATGATCAAGGGGTAGAAGGCTGTTTTAGATTCCTAAATAGAGTATATCGACTAGTAGATGAATCAAGAGATGTATATAAAAACTATGCTAATAAAAATATAGAAAAGTTAGACAAAAAAGATAAAGAAATTAAATATTCTATTCACAATACCATTAAAAAGGTAACTGAAGATATAGATGAAAGATTTAATTTTAATACTGCTATAAGTAGTATCATGGAGCTTGTAAATGATACGAACAAGTATAAGGAAGATCTAAGCACAGATACTAAAAAGGCTCTTTTAGCAGATTCTGTTGAAACAATAACAGTATTATTAGCTCCTTTTGCACCTTACCTTACTGAAGAATTGTGGAATATGATAGGTCATAAAGAAAGTATTCATACCGTTAAATGGCCAAGATATGATAAAGAAGCTTTAGTAAAAGATGAGGTGGAAGTAGTTATTCAAGTTAATGGTAAACTCAGAGATAAAATCATGGTTTCTTCTGGTATCTCTAAAGAAGAATTAGAAAAAATATCTATAGAAAATCAGAAAGTGAAAGAGTTTACTGAAGGCAAACAAGTGAGAAAGGTTATAGTAATACCTAAAAAACTTGTAAATATTGTAGCAAATTAATGGGGGGAAAAGATGTCTAATGAAAAGGTCCATCCTTTATTGTTAAATATGATTCCATTAGTAGATGGAATATCAAGGACATTAGGAAGTAACTGCGAAGTAGTACTACATGATATAAAAAATCCTCAACACTCTGTAATAGCAATATCAAATGGTCATGTAACAGGTCGAAAAGTCGGTAGCCCAATGACTGAGAGAGGCCTTATGGCAATAAGAAATAAGGAATATGAAAAAAACCTTATTAAATATAAAAATGTTACTAATGATGGAAGAACTTTAAAGTCCTCCACATTATTTATTAAGGACCAATCAGACGAAGTCGTAGGGTGTCTTTGTATAAACTTAGATATATCTGAATTCGTAGTAGCAAAGAAAGTTATAACAGAGCTAACAGAAACAATAGATGAGTTCGGTAAATATAAAGAAACTCAAGAGACCTATGGTACAAATATTAATGATATTTTATATAGTGTAGTGGGAAAGGTACTAGAAGGTATAGGTAAGCCCGTAGCATATATGAATAAGGAAGAAAAGGTTGAAATAGTTAAAATTCTAGATGAAAAAGGCACTTTCTTAATTAAAGGATCCGTTGAGTATGTGGCAGAAGTATTGTGTGTATCAAGATATACAATATATAATTATCTAGATGAAATAAGAACATATAAATAAAAAAGGTGTAAGTTCCATTGGAACTTACACCTTTTTTAAGAATTAATATTTACCCTTATAGGTCAAATTATTTCTAGAAAATCTCCTTTTTCTTTTAGCTCTTCTTTTTATGACAATAAATCTCCAAATAATAAACAACAATATAATAGATAACCACCATAGATTAAACTCAGGATGTAATGATGTTTTAGACATTGCCTTATACATACCAGTTAAACTGATATCAGAAGTAGATACAATATTTGCAGTAGCTATAACTTCCGAATCCGATATATACTCAACTTGTCCCAATACTTGGCCTTTAGAGATTGGTGCTTCTATTTTATCTTTTAAAACGATATTCTTCTCTATAGCATTTTCAAATCCCTTTGGAACAGTAACTGAAACATTTTCTCCTATAATTCCTGTTACAAAGTCGCTGTCTCCATTATCTACTTCAATATTTTTAATGAATTCATTTTTAAAACCTAAATTAACACTATTATAATTATCAAACCCATAGTTCAATAATTTATGAGTATCTATCCAGATATTGTTACTTACTGACTTAAGAACAACTGAAATTAGCATTCTACCATCTCTTTCAGCAGCTGCTACGTAGCATTGTTGAGCTACAGTAGTATAACCTGTTTTCACACCAATAGCTCCATCATATTTTATATCTACAACCTTACCATTTACTTCAATATTATTTTTACTGTATAGTAGTTTATTAGAAGATTGCATAAATCTCTTTTCATCTTTGATATTAGTAGGTTCTATAGTGTACTGATAATTCTTAACGATATCTCTAAATTGTTCGTTTTCCATTGCATATTTTGCTATCATAGCTAAGTCATAGGCTGTAGTTAGATGTTCATCATTAGGTAGTCCATTAGGATTTACAAAGTTTGAGTTTTTAGCTCCTATTTCCTGAGCTTTCTTATTCATTAGACCTGCAAATTCTGGAACTGAGCCACTAATATGTTTTGCTAAAACTACAGCAGCATCATTTGCTGACTCTATAAGTGTTGCGTTCACTAGATCTTTAAACTTAAGCTTTTCTCCTGGCTCTAAAGCGATATGGGCTCCATCAATCTCATAAGGAGTTTCAGCATCTACAGTCACTATCTCATCAAAATTCCCCTTTTCTATTGCCAGTATGCCTGTAAGCATTTTAGTAGTACTAGCAGGAAACATTTGTTTATGAATATTTTTTTCGAATAGAATCTCTCCCGTATTTCCATCTATAAGAATAGCTGCTTCTCCAATAATAGCACTGGGATTTAGGGAATTATCTTCTCCATAAACTATAGTAAATGAATTTAAGACAATTAATATTAGTATAAATATTGAGACAAATTTTTTCACCTGTTATCACTCCTTGATTCTGATACATTATAGTATATCAAATTTTTAATGATATTTTAAGTCTAAGTATTAATTGTTTTTTATTGGAATATTAAAGAATTATATGAAGGGAAAACGTAAACTTTGTAGAAGTATAATACAATTGATAATTAGGGAGGCGGAGAAAATGATTTCCTTTACAAGAAAGGAGCAAATAGTTATACTTATACTAGTTATTATTATAATAGGTATAATTAGCATTAATCTATTATTTACTAATAAAAATGATATTTCTTACGAAAAATATGAAGAGGCAGTTGATTTAGAAGAAACAGAAGATGATATATCAGAAGAAGAACCAATTGAGATTGTGACAGAAAAACCGACAGAAGATATAATTATACATATAACTGGAGCAGTAAATAGTCCTGGAATATTTACATTAAAATTGGGTAGTAGAATAAATGATGCCGTATTAGCAGCCGGGGGTTTAACTTCAGAAGCTGATGAAAATAGAATAAATTTAGCAAAAAAGGTTGATGATGAAGAAAAGATACATATTTATAAAGTTGGTGAAGAAGAGATATCATCCTTGGGCAATGATAATTTAACACAAAATAATAGTGAAGATAATAATGGAAAGATAAATATAAATACAGCCAATCAAAATGAACTAGAAACTTTACCGGGCATAGGCTCCGTAAAAGCAAATAAAATAATAGAGTATAGAAATAGTAATAAATTTAATTCAATAGAAGATATTATGAATGTGGAAGGTATAGGAGAGAAAACCTTTCAAAACATTCAAAGTAAAATAAGCATTTAATGAAAGGTAGTGATAGCAATGGATAATAAATTTAGACTTACACAAATGACTACTGCCTCTGGCTGAGCTGCCAAAATAGGTCCTGAGACCTTGGCACAGGTTCTGTGTCATATACCAAGAAATACTGATGAAAACTTACTGGTTGGAATAGATACCTCAGATGATGGTGCTGTATATAAAATTAATGAAGATACCGCTATAATTCAGACTGTTGATTTTTTTACTCCAGTTGTAGATGATCCCTATACATTTGGTCAAATAGCTGCTACTAATTCAATAAGTGACATATATGCAATGGGGGGAGAACCTAAACTAGCAATGAATATCATTGGTTTTCCTACTTGTTTGAGTCCCGATGTAATGACTGAAATATTAAAAGGTGGGAATGATAAAGTATTAGAAGCTGGAGCATTAATTGTTGGAGGACATACAGTTGAAGATGATGAACCTAAATATGGTCTAACTGTTACAGGATTTGTACATCCAGATAATGTCATTACTAATAGTAATGCGAAAATTGGTGATATTCTAGTATTAACTAAACCTATAGGTACTGGTATTGTTAATACTGCGATTAAAGCTGATATAGCTTCAAAGGATGCATATAATGAAGCAGTTAAGATAATGACTACCTTAAATAAAAAAGCTAAAGATGCAATGATTAATGTAGGTGTAAATAGTTGTACTGATGTTACAGGATTTGGACTATTAGGTCATGGTTTAGAAATGGCTAAAGGAAGCAATGTAACCATTGAGCTTCATAGTAATAAAATACCGGTTATAAAAGAAGCCCATGATTTAGCTAAAATGGGTATAATACCTGCTGGTGCATACTCTAATAAATCTTTTATAGGAGATAATGTAAAAATAAGTGAGGATATAGAAGAATCTTTAAAAGATATTATGTTTGATCCTCAAACCTCCGGCGGCTTATTAATATCTGTAGATAAGAATAAAGCAGATCAGTTAATGGAAGAGTTAAAAGTGTTAGATACAGAATACAGTATTATTGGTAGAGTAATAGAAAAAGGTGAACACTATATAATTGTAGAATAAGGGTGAAGATATATGGAAAATAAAAACATACTATTTAGAAGTCTACCTAAAGTTGATGAAATTCTTCAAAAAGAAAAAATAGAAGAAGCTTTGAATTATATCCCCCGAGATATAGTATTAGAATCTATAAGAGAAGTGATAGAAGATATTAGAAAAAATATTCAATCTTCAACTATAACAAAAGCATCTATTGAAGAAAGAATACAAAGGATAGATTATGAAATTATAGAAAAAGCCAAAATGAAAATTCAACCGAAGCTTAGAAAGGTTATTAATGGAACTGGTACAATAATCCATACTAACTTAGGAAGATCTTTAATTTCTCGAGAGATAATGGAGAGAGTTGTAGAAATAGCATCAGAGTATTCTAATTTAGAATATGATCTAGAAGAAGGTAGAAGAGGGTCTAGATATAGTCATATAGAAGATATTATATGTAGAATAACTGGAGCAGAAGCAGCATTAGTAGTAAATAATAATGCTTCTGCTGTTATGCTTATATTAAGTACTCTAGCTAAAAATAAAGAAGTAATTGTATCTAGAGGAGAATTAGTTGAAATTGGTGGATCTTTTAGAGTTCCTGAAGTAATGGAACAAAGCGGAGGAAAATTAGTTGATGTAGGTACCACAAATAAAACTCATCTATGGGATTATGAAAAAGCAATAGGAGAAGATACATCAGTCTTATTAAAAGTACATACAAGTAATTATAGAATAGTAGGATTTACAGAATCTGTTTCAATAGAAGAACTAGTTAAACTTGGAAATCAAAGGGGTATTCCTGTAGTTGAAGACATTGGTAGTGGAGTTTTAATAGATTTAAGTAAATACGGATTAAGTTATGAGCCTACAGTTCAAGAGTCAATAAATAGAGGAGTAGATATAGTAAGCTTTAGTGGTGATAAGCTATTAGGTGGTCCCCAGGCTGGAATTATTGTAGGAAAGAAGGATCTAATAGATAAAATGAAAAGAAATCAATTAACTAGAGCTATAAGAGTAGATAAAATGACAATAGCTGCTTTAGAACTAATTCTAAGGGAATACTTAGATGAGGATAAAGCCATTAGGAATATTCCTACTTTAAGAATGCTTACAATACAATTAGAGGAAATAGGTATAAAAGCAGAAAAACTATATAATTTAATTATTAAGAATGTTGATAAATTGTCAGTTGAAATAGTTGATGATTTTTCTCAAGTAGGAGGGGGCTCACTGCCTTTAGAGCAAATTCCTACAAAGGTATTGAGTATTAAAAGTGAAGATTTCAGTGTTAATTTACTAGAAGAAAGTTTACGTACTTTTAGAACACCAATAATTACTAGAATTAATAATAATAATCTTCTTATAGATTTAAGAACAGTAGAAGAAAAAGATTTTGATATAATAGTTGAAGGAATTATATGGGCAATTAATAACTGTAGGAGTGTTTAGTATGAAGAATATTATTATAGGAACAGCAGGACATATAGATCATGGAAAAACAACATTAATTAAAGCTCTTACTGGAAGAGAAACAGATAGATTGAAAGAAGAAAAGAATAGAGGGATATCTATAGAACTTGGATTTACATATTTTGACTTACCCAGTGGTAGAAGAGCAGGTATTATAGATGTACCGGGACATGAAAAATTCATTAAAAACATGTTAGCTGGAGTTAGTGGTATGGATGTAGTGATATTAGTAGTTGCAGCAGATGAAGGTATCATGCCTCAAACTGTAGAACACCTAAATATACTTAATCTATTAAATTTAAAAAAAGGAATTGTAGCCCTAACTAAGTGTGATTTAGTTGATGATGAATGGAGAGAGCTTGTTAAAGAAGATATCAAGGAAAGTATTGAGAATACATTTCTTGAGAATAGTCCAATAATAGAAGTATCATCTACCAAAAAAACAGGAATAGAAACTTTAGCAGCAGAAGTGGATAAACTAACAGAGAAATTAGAAGATAGAGATAGTGATAACGTTCCGCGACTACCTATTGATAGAGTTTTTACTTTGACAGGATTCGGTACAATAGTAACTGGAACTCTATTACAAGGAAGCTTAAAAGTAGGAGATGAGGTAGAGATATTTCCAAAGAGAATAAAAAGTAGAGTGAGATCAGTACAGGTACATGGGGAAGACTCTGAGGAAGCTTTAGCAGGACAAAGGGTCGCTATAAATCTAGCTGGTGTTAAAAAAAATGATTTAGATAAAGGAGATATTGTTGCTCTACCAGAATCTATGGTAAATACCATGATGTTAGATGTTAAATTAAATTTACTAAAAAATTCTCCATGGATAATAGAAAATAGGACAAGATTGAGACTTTATTTAGGAACTCAAGAAATACTGTGTAGAGCAGTCCTTTTAGACAAAGAGTATCTTACTCCTGGAGAAAGTGGTTATGTTCAATTAAGATTAGAAGAAGAAACTTCAGCCAAGATAGGAGACCGTTTTATAGTTAGGTTTTATTCACCTATGACTACAATAGGTGGTGGAACTATTTTAGATGGAAGCCCTACTAAGAAAAAGAGGTTCAAAGAAAATGTAATAGATGACCTGAAAATAAAAGAAACTGGAGATAATGAAAGAATAATAGAGGAAACTATCAAAGACAAAAGCAGAAAATTCCCTTCTACAAAAGAATTAGCCACTGAATTAGTAACTAATGAAAATGAAATAATAGATGTAACTGAAAAATTATTGGAAAAGAAAAGAATATTAATTTTTGAAACCTCTGGTATAAAGTATTATATTCATGAAGATTATTTTGTATCTATGAAAGGTAAAATAGAAGAGTTTTTGAAGGAATATCATAATAAGAATTCTCTAAAACTTGGTATTTTAAGAGAAGAATTGCGAAGTAAATACTTTATTAATATAAAACCTAAATTAGGAGAGCTATTTATTGATAAGTTAATAGAAGCAGACATCTTAAAACAGAACAATCTCTATATATCACTATATAATTTTGAGGTTAGTTTTAATAATAAAGAGATGGATATAAAAAATGCTATAGAGGATGGGATTTTATCAAACAAATTTACTCCTCCAAAAATAAGTGATCTAGTACAAAAATTAGATTATAAAAAGGATGATATTATAAAAATACTTGATTCTATGATCCAAAGAGGAGAAATAATATTATTAGATGAAGACTTAATATTTCATAAAAAAGCCTATGATGAGGCAAAAAGGATGATAATCAGTTATCTCCAAAAAAATGAATTTATTACCTTGGCAGAGTTTAGAGATCTTTTAGATACTAGCAGAAAATTTGCTATGGTACTATTAGAAGACTTTGATAGAAATAAATTTACTAAAAGAATTGAAGATAAGAGGAAATTATATTAAAATAAATTAAAGGAGTAATTTAATTTATTTAATAATATTTATTCGAAAGACAAATTTAATTTGAGGTGATGAAATGGCTAGTAATATATTAATTGTTGATGATGAGGCCCTATTAGTGAAAGGTTTAAAATATAGTCTTGAGCAGGATAGTTATGATATAGATACTGCATATGATGGTAGAGAGGCGTTAAATAAGGCTAAGAGCAATGAATATGATTTAATCATATTGGACCTTATGTTACCAGAGATGGATGGATTAGAGGTATGTCAGAAGATAAGAGAAACATCTCAAGTGCCAATTATTATGCTTACTGCTAAAGGTGAGGATATGAATAAAATATTAGGTTTAGAATATGGAGCGGATGACTATTTAACTAAACCATTTAATATTTTAGAACTTAAAGCTAGAATTAAAGCTATATTAAGAAGATCTATTAGTAAAGAATCAAAAATAGGAGATCAAGTGATACATGTTGAGGAATTTACTATAAACACTCTTGGTAGAAAAGTTTCTATAGGGGATAAGGATGTAAATCTTACTGCTAAAGAATTTGACTTATTATTATTATTAGCTACAAATCCAGGGAAGGTATTTACAAGAGAAGAACTTCTGGAAATAATTTGGGGATATGAGTATTTTGGAGATTTAAGAACAGTTGATGTTCATATCAGAAGATTGAGAGAAAAAATTGAAAAGAACTCATCACAGGCTGAATATATCCTAACAAAATGGGGAGTTGGTTACTATTTTAGGAGTAAGACTCAATAAAAAAACAAGATTTATAAGTATTAGGTGGAAACTTGTTTCCACCTATTTATTATTAGTAATAATTTTATTAGGAATTATTAATGTATTTATTTCTAGGACTATTACAAATATATATTTAGAAGAAAAAAAGATAGATATGCTGGCTAAAACAAATATAATAGCAAACAATATTGATTATTATACTAATAGTGTACCAAACTCAATTCTTTATGAATTAATGAGAAATGAGGTTATTAGATACAGTAAAGAAATAAATTCAAGGATTATTATTATTGATAATGATAATAAGGTCAAAGTAGATTCAAGAGAGGAATTTATTGGAGATACATTTAAACATGAGGAAGTGCAAAAGGCTCTAAAAGGTAATAGTGCTGCTAATATATATAATTATAAAGAATATGGACGATTAATGTATACCTCAGTACCAATAATATTAAATAGTAAAATAATAGGAGCTGCCTTAATTTCGACATCAATTGACAATATCTATAGTAGAGTTGAGGATATTGAAAATGCTTTATATATAATATCCTTTATCAGCACTTTATTTATTGCATTAATTAGTTTTATTCTAGCTAATATATTTTCAAAACCAATAAAAAAGTTCACTAATGCTATCATGAATATGGCTAAAGGTAATTTAAACCAAAGGGTAGATATTGATACTAATGATGAATTTAGTCAATTAGCATCGGCATTTAATATAATGAGTACAAAATTAGATCAAGTAGATATACAGAGAAAAGACTTTGTAGCGAATGTATCTCATGAATTGAGAACTCCTTTAAGCTCGATAAAATTATTATCAGAATCTTTATTACATCAAGATAATGCAGGAGTAGAAATATATCGTGAGTTTTTAACTGATATAGATTCTGAAATTGATAGATTAAATAATATAATTGATGATTTACTAACCTTAGTGGATTTAGATAAAGAGAGATTAAATTTAAATTATAAAGTTACCTATGTAAACTATTTATTAGAAAAAATTATAACTAGATTAAAACCTATTGCAGATAAAAAGAATATAAGTATAAGTTATAAAGCAGAAGAAAAATTGCAAATTAATTTAGATAAGGATAAAATCCAACAATCTATAATAAATATAGTACACAATGCAATAAAGTATACCCCTAATGGCGGGAATGTAGAAGTGAAACTACACTCTGATGGGAAAAATGTAGTTATTGAAATTTCAGATGATGGAATAGGAATCCCAAATAAGGATTTAGAGCACATATTTGAAAGATTCTATAGGGTGGATAAAGCTAGGACAAGAAACACTGGTGGTACAGGTTTGGGGCTCTCTATTGCATATCAGATAGTAACATTACATCAAGGTAAGATAGAAGTAGAAAGTGAAGTTGATAAAGGAACTACATTTTATATAAAATTGCCAATAGATACCAATATGGTCTAGGAGGTTAATATGAATAAAAAACTTTTTTTAATTAATATAATTATAATATTAACCATTTTAGCAGGATGTAAAAACTATGATGATATAAGTCAATCGAATGATAAAACACCTATAATATCTCCTTATTCTTCTGAAAATAATTTTGATGTAACTCTTTATTATCCTGATAAGAATCTTGAGAGATTAGTACCAAAAACTATAAGAATAGAAGATATAACAAATAATCTTGAAATAGAAGTATTAGAGAAATTAATAGAAGGAATAAAGGATAAAGATATAAAAAATTTGATACCACAGAAAACTAAAGTCAGATCTATAGATATTTCTGATCAGATAGCTTATATAAACTTATCTAAAGAAGTAAACAAAGAAGATATAACTCAAGAAGAAGAGGCCTTACTTATATATTCTATAGTTAATACTATGACACAAATTGACTCAATTAATAGTGTTCAAATATTGATTGATGGTGAAAGAAAAGATATTTTCTCAAATTATTACAATATAGAAAGTCCTTTAAAATATAGTGAATTAATAGTAAAAACTAACTATGTTGATCCAATTGATACAATAAAAAAGTACTATGATATAGTTAAAAGACAAGATCCAAGTGAATTAGTGGATATATTTAAAGAAGTAGATAAAAAAAGTAGAATAGCATATGGTATGCAACATATCAATAGAGATATAAAGCAATATAATATAGAAGGTTTTAAAATAAACAACTATAAACAAACTATTTTAGTTGATGTAAGAATAAAAGTAATTACAAATGAAGATAAAGAAATAGATAAAAACCATGTCTTTAGTCTAGTATACGTTGAAGAAGAGGATGTCTTTAAAATAAGTGATATATATGAGTAAAGTTGAAATAAGCCATTGAAACTGACAAAGTTTCCAATGGCTTTATTTATTGTTTAGTTACTCTAAAAAATATGAAACTTTTTTGAGAGTTTTCCCCACTAATATATTGAAAGGAGGCAGGATATGAAAGAAAAAGAGTACAAATTAATAAAAAAATCAATAAAAGGAGATAAAAAAGCTTGTGAAAAATTAATTAAAAAACATTATGAGCAAATTTATCGTACAGCTTACTTATATGTACATAATAAAGAAGATGCTTTAGATATTGTTCAAGAGGCAACTTATCAAGCTTTAATATCTATTCACACTTTAAAACATCCTGAATATTTTATGACTTGGTTTACAAAGATTGTTATTAGATGTTCAGGTCAAGTACTTTCAAAGAGAAAAAATATAGTCTCTTTAACAGATGGAATTTTATTAAAATTAGATTCTGATATTGGTGTAATAAATGACGATTCTCTATACTTAATAGATGCTATTGGGAAACTAAAAGAAAATTATAGAACAGTAATAGTCCTTTTTTATTACTATGATTATTCTATTAAAAAAATTGGTCAGATAATGGAAGTACCTGAGGGGACTGTAAAAACTTATTTAAGTAGAGGTAAATCCGCATTAAAAAAGGATTTTGAAAAGGAGAGAAATTATGGATAATAATAAAATAAAATTAGCTATTGATAAAATAGAAGTGCCTAAAGAAGATGTGTTAAATGCAATTAGAAAAGGTATGGAACAGGATAGGGAATCTGTAATGAAAATTTCTGCTAAAAAGAAATTTATGATTAGTTATTTGGCTACCGCAGCTGCTTTGGGGATTATATTTCTGTCAGGTTTTATAAGTCCCAAGATAAATCAAGTATTAGCTAGTGCTCCTTTTATTGGAAGAATATATGAAGAATTCGGTGATAAACTGGGAATTGAATTGGCTAAGGAGGACTTAGTAACACAATTAGATGAAGAAATAACACGAAATGGAGTAACAGTTAAATTAAAGAATGCTTATTTCGATGGTGATATACTTTCGGTTATAGGACATATAAATGGTAATGTTGGAAATGGAGAATTAAGCATTGATGTTAATTTTGAAAATCATAAAGGTGATAATGATCCTTGGCTTAATGGCAAGTCGACTGCTATAAAGAAATCAGATGAAGGATATGATTTTCAATGGAAGTTCAAATATCCTTATAAAGAAATAGATAAAGAGTTTACATTACCTATATCTATTCATAATATAAACGGAATTAAAGGAAATTGGAATTTTAATATTCCAATTAAACAAGAGATAAACGAAACACTAGTTATTAATCAGTTTAAAGCTTATGAAAGTGAGGAAATTAGGATAAATATTAATGAAATTAATACAGCTAAGGCTACTACAACTATGATATTTGAGACTATTTCAAAACATAAAAAGGATCAAATAGATTTTTATAAGGCGGAAGATGATTATGGAAATGTATTATTTACTCATGAAAATAATACTAACCTTAATCATTCGAAGGAAGAAGATGGGTACCATAATCTTTTACGAAAGAATATTAATAAAGTAGATAAAAGTATAAAATCAATTAAACTATATCCCTTTGTTAACATCTCGGAATCTCCAGTTCAAGAGTCTTTGGATAAATCAGCATTTATATTAAAAAGTAAACGTACGGACATGGCAATTGAAGTAAACAATGTGACTAAAGATAATAATAAATTAATATTTGATTATAATTTTAATGGGTTACCACAAAATATAAGTGAGGATAAATTAGATATTATAGTTCATAATCTATCTTATAGTTTCTTATTAGTTGATAAAGATTTTGTAAATGATATTAATCCAGATAATCCTGTACCTCCTAAGGATCATAGTATATCAAAAAATAACGTTAAATTAATTAATAAAAATACTTATCACTTTAGGTCAGTTTTCCCTCTTGATGGAGAAGAAAAGATAGAAAATTTATCATTAAAGGATACTATTTTACAATTTAATTTCGATAGCTTTATTGAAACTAAAAAATTAGAGCCATTTTCTATAGAGTTAACAAATTAATAAAAAAACTTTAGAAAAGTATTTTAAACATTGAAGTTAGAAATAATAGATTGTGAAGTTTTTCATCTTTATATGTTTAACTATTACGACGACAAATCGTCGTAATAGTTAACTGAAATCTTGACATAAGGAATAAATGCTTTAATATAAAAGTTTATCGTACCTTATGGTATCCAAAACCTGTGAAGTGATTTTACATAATTGAATATTGCTATGAATAATACTGATTAATAACCACTTGAGACGATTAAAGTTTCAAGTGGTTTTGTTTGGTTTTGGATAGTTGTAAGTTTTTCAATCGCAAAATGGTCACATGGGTACCGGTGGCGTATGTAGTTCTATAGTTTATAAAGAATAAATTAGATAGAATTAATAGAACATACTGTTTATTCAGTATCTTTCATGCTATAATTTAAGAGTTGGTTTTATTTTAAATTTTTATTAATATAAAAATTTAAATAGGTATGGTACAAAGTGTAAATACTATGTAAATATAATGTATTTAATTTACATAGACATAGGGGGATATAATTATGGATAACTTATTAAAAGATAGGGTTGATCTATTAAAAGACTGTGAAGATGAATATCTTTCATATTATACTACTTTTACTGATCATGAAAATTATAGAGTTTATGTAGACAAAAATATTAAAAACATGTATACCCATAACTTTACTTATGTTAAGAGTGGTTTAGACGATAAAATTGCTTTTAGTTTGGTTAAAGAAAAAATAGAGGAAAATAAAGAGAAATCTTTTATGAATTTTCTATTTGCACCAGATTATTCTTTAGATTGGAATGAATTTAAAATATTAGGCATAGAAGTTTCATGTTTATTGTACATGATGATCGAGACTGAAAAAATGAATATTATCAAACTAAACAATGAATGTACTGTGAAAATTGCTGATAATGAAAAAATGTTATATGACGGAATTATATGTGAAATAAAAGGTGAAGATGATGGGTTCGCATTTTTATACAAATGCAATACTCATAAAAAAAATGTATTTTTACAAAATAAAGATAACTTATTTTATTTTATAGCTTACATAAATGAAGTGCCAGTGGGTAAATGTGAAGTATTAATTAACGAACATCTATTACGAATTGAAAGTTTACTAGTGTTGAATAGTTTCAGGGGTAAAGGAATAGCTAGCAGTATTTTAAATTCTATAAAAGAATTTGCTCTACAAAAAAATATCAAAACAATATATCTTATGGCGGAAGAAGATGATACACCTAAATTAATGTATAGTAAAATGGGATTTAATATAGTGGGTAAAGAAACATGGATGCTTTGGGAAAAACATTAATTTTGCACACAAAGCATTCAAATGGAATAAAGAGTCAAAAGTGTGCTAAAAAATGTTAACATTAACCTTGACACATAGTATAAATATGCTATAATATACTAGTGTCAAATAACATAATCTATGGGAGTAGATGGGTGCTGGTGTGCCTTCTGGTCTTCAAAACCAGTTCGGGGCGTTAGGAGCGTCCTGGGTGGGTTCGATTCCCACATATTCCCGCCACAGTAGATAAGAGCCTTTTGGGCTCTTTTATTTTTGCTTATTTTTAAGTTAATATTTGAATATATATGGAAACTTGATATAATATTTAATGGGGAGAAGTTAATGACATCTATAGTTTTGATTCGATTCGTTGAAAGGAGTCATATATGAAAACTAAAAAAGTAATGGTATGCGTAACTCAACAAAAGACTTGTGAAAGATTAATAGAAAATGGATACAAAGAAATTGATAATGATCAACAAGAGTTGTATGTGATTCATGTAGTAAATGAAAAAGATACTTTTTTGTATGAAAATAATGATGGAGATGCCTTGGAATATCTTTTTAGAGTTTCTAAAAAAGTAGGTGCTGATTTAACAGTTATTAGATCTAAAGATGTAATAAAAGCAATGGTGGATTTTGCTAAAGATAAAGGAATAACTAATATTATTATGGGTTCATCACCAGAAGGACAGGATATTCAAAATCATAGTATAGCATTAAAGCTTAAAAAACATTTACCTGGACGACAATTTTTAATAATTTAAAAATAAAGAATTATAAACACTCTCTATGGAAAAAATATTTCTGAAAGGGAGTGTTTTTTTGAATAAAAGATTAAATTTATTAGTGTTCAGTGGTGAGTATGATAAAGCTTTAGCTGCATTGATATTAGCAAATGGTGCTAGAGAGATGGGAATGGAAGTCACTATCTTTTTTGCCTTCTGGGGATTATTAGTTATTAGAAAGGAAGGATATGAAGAAGATATACATGAGACTTTATACCAGAAAGCTTTTAAAAGTATGACTCCTAAGTGTGCAGAAGATCTTAATATTTCTAATATGAACTTTTTAGGAGCAGGACAGAAAATGTTAAAACATATGATGAAAGAAAGTGGTAAGCCTATGTTAAAAGACTTTTTAGATGGGGCAAGACATAAAAATGTAAAATTCTATGCCTGTAAACTTTCTCAAGAGGTCATGGGATTTAGTGAAGAAGAGTTAATTGATGAGGCTATAACTATGGAAGTGTATGATTACTTAAAGGATGCTTTAGAATCAGATATACAGCTATTTATATAACCCGTTATTACGGGTTATTTTCTTGTAACTATGCTTTTTTAAAATGAAATATACTGATATAATATTATTATAAAATAAAATTATGAGGAATGATGTTAATGAGAAATTTTTTTTATAAATTAACTATGATACCTAAATTTCTAAAAGATAGTGATGTGGCTATACCTAAAAAACTATTAATTATATTTGCAATAGCATACACTATTTCTCCTATTGATATTATACCTGATCCAATTATACTAGTTGGTTGGATAGATGACATTGTACTGTTGCTCTATTCATGGACTAAATTATCAGAGTACTTAGAAAAATATATTCCAAAGAAAAAGAATGTTATTAAATTTAGAAAAAAGGATATTATTGAAGATGTTGATTATGAAATTGAGGATAAGGAATAGTGATGATAATGAAGAAAAAAATAATTATTTCAGGATATGGCAAAGTAGCAAAGGAAATATTAAAACTTTTAAAAGAATACAGGGTACTTTTTACTAAAAAGTACAATATTGAGTTTATTGTCGTTGCTGTTATTGGCAGTAAGTTTCTGCTCTATCAGGAAGAAGGGATAGATATAGATGATTTATCATTGTATGGTTTGGGTTCTTCTTCATTAGAAAATTACGCTAAAAACAAAAGAATAAAGTCTAAGACTCTTAATGATATTAAAGGGGGTCTACTAATAGAGTCAACACCTACTGACATAAATACTGGAGAACCAGGGTATTCATATATCAAATGGGCCATTAAAAATAAAATGGACGTGGTATCCTTATCAAAGGGAGCATTAGTAAAATACTTTGACGAAATCATGGAAATGAAAATAGAATCAAATTCTCAAATAAAATATAGTGGAGCAACAATGGCAGCATTGCCTTCTATGGATGTAGGGTTATATAGTCTATCTTCAACTAAAATAGACAGGATTGAAGGTATTTTAAATGGTACTAGTAATTATATTTTGACTGAAATGTATAATAAAGAAGAAAATTTTGACCAAATAATTAAAAGATCTCAAGAAGAGGGAATAGCTGAAAAAAATATAGACTATGATATAAAAGGAATAGATACAGCAAATAAGCTATATATTCTTACGAAATCTTTACTGACTAGTACAATGAATTATAAAAGTATTAAAATAGAAGGTATTGAGAATATAAGTATAGAAAAGATTAGAGAAGAAAAAAGAAAAGGAAATAAAATTAAACTAATAGGAATTGCAGATGATGAAGGTATAGAAGTAAGGCCTATGGAAATATCTCAATCTAATCCTCTATATTACGTAGATGGAAAAGAGAAGGGAATAGTCTACTATACAAAAGACATGGGTAAAATAGTAGTATCAGGTGGAGAATCCTCTCCTAAAGGGGCTGCTTCCTCAGCTATTAAAGATATGATAAATATATATAGATAATAAAAAATAGACTCTATAGAGTCTATTTTCGTTTATATATGGTAAAAACATGAGGATATTTATTATAGATGTTTTCAAAATCACCACTAATACTGTCTATATTCCATTCTTCCTCTTCTATTTTAGGGAAAAAAGTATCTGCTGAAAATTCATTAAATATATGGGTTATATACAATTTATTTGAGTAGGGCATCATTTGTTCATAAATAGATGCTCCTCCACAGATAAATATCTCTTTATCTTTATATTCTTTAAGATGATCAAGAAGTCTGTCTATACTATTTACTACTATTGCACCATCTAAATTAATGTTTTTTCTTGTTAGGACGATATTGATTCTATTAGGTAAAGGTCTTTTGGGAAGGGATAGATAAGTATTATATCCCATAACAATAATTTGACCATTCGTAACATTTTTAAAATATTTTAGATCCTCTGGAATATGAGCTAATAATTTATTTTCATTACCTATACCATTATTCTTATCTAGAGCTACTATCATACTAATATTCATATTAATACCTCCATTATATAGCTAATTCGAATTTAAGTTGAGGTTTTATTGGTTCGTAGTCAACCATTTTAAAATCATCTAGAGTAAAATCATAGAAATTGGTCTTATCAGTATCTAATATCAATTTAGGATTTTTATCACTAGGCTTTCTTTGTAATAATTCTTTTGCTTGTGAAATGTGTCTATCGTAAATATGTAGATTTTGAATATGATGGGCAAATATACCAGGCTTATATCCAGTAGCCTTTGCTACCATCATAAGTAATGCCACATACTGGATTTTATTTATATGTCCAGCTACAAGATAATCGTTTGAACGCTGTATTAATGTCACATCTAAATATTCCCCTCTTACACTCCATTCAGTCATAAATGCACAGGGATGTAATCCTTTCGTTTCTTCAAAATCAGAGTATTGATACATATCTATTATATGTCTTCTTCCATAGGGTTGGTCTTTTATACCATTTAATAATTTATTCATTAAATCATACTTTTTTACAGTTGCTCCATATCTTTGTCCAATAGTTCCATCTCCAACATTCCAATCATCCCACCAATGAATGTTATATTTATTCTTTAATACTTCAAGTTTGTTACTTTGGTCTTGATATATCCATAGAATTTCTTTGATACCACTTTTCCAAGCTGTAGGTCTCAGTGTAGTAATTGGAAATTCCCCTTTAGAAATATCATATTTTTCATATACTTGAGTAATAAATAGAGTATGGGCAGGGGTACCATCCTTATAGTGGGGGCGGACCTTACCATCTTCTGTACTATATCCATCTTCTATAATTTCTTTAATATTATTTACATATAAAATATCAGCTTTTGTCACTTTGTAACCTCCTTAAATACATTTTAATATTAATTATATCATAGGTATAAGTTAATAAAGTAAATTATCTTCAAATAGTATCATATCCCTAGGGTATATATAATGAATCCCCTATGGGATAACTATCATATAAACAATCTAATTTAAATATAGTAATATATAATGTAAAATTAAAAATGAGGGATATAATATGGACAAATTAAAAAGAAAAAGCTCACATAATATATTTTCTGAATACGATAGACTAGCTTCTGAATATCCTATTGACGTGTTTAAGGATATATTAAAATATAGTAACTGTGATAAAAATGATAAAATATTAGAAATTGGATGTGGAACAGGAAAAGCAACTGAAAAGCTTTTACAATTAGGTGTTACTAATATAACTGGCATAGAAATTGAATATAACTTAGGAACTTATTTATGGAAAAAGTTTAATAAATATAAAAAGTTCAACATAAATATATCTTCATTTGAAGATTGGGAAGGGGTATCCCTGGATTATGATATAGTGCTTTCAGTTAATGCCTTTCACTTTATACCACCAGAAATTGGGTATAATAAAGCTTACAAATACTTAAAAAGAGAGGGTTTTATTGGACTGTTTTGGTCTATGGAGACTCCTGGAAATAAAGAGTTAGATATACAATTAAGAAAAATATATAGAAAATATGTGCCAGGATTGATTGATTTAAAATTACCTAACCTTGATGATGAAATATATAATAGAAAAAATGAAATTCTTAACTCTAATTGTTTTGATAACATTAAAGCATGTAAATATTCTTGGCATAAAGAATATACATCAGATGAGTATATTAAATTATTAAGTACAAATCCCTCCTATAGATTATTGGATGAAGAGATAAGATATAAACTATTCAATGAAATGATTAAAACAATTAATCAATATGGAGGAAGCATAGACAAAAATTACTCAGGAGTATTATTAATGGGTAGGAAAACATCTGAGAGTAGAAAATGAATGATATGATAAAATAATAAGTAAATATTTTATGATAGGATGATTTAATGAACTACGTATATATATTAAGATGTAAAGATAATACTCTTTATACTGGCTGGACAACAAATATCCAAAAAAGATTAGAGGTCCATAACAGTGGAAAAGGAGCTAAGTATACAAGAGGTAGAATACCAGTGTTATTAGAATATTATGAGGCTTATCAATCGAAAAGTGAAGCTACTAAGAGAGAATATGCAATAAAAAAACTTAATAAATATGAGAAAGAAAAACTAATAAAACAATTTAACATTAATAAAGATAAGAAATAGATTAATAAAAGAATTATAAATCAGAATCTTTCATAATTATTATTATATTTAATATATTTGTGACCATTTGCAAAGAGTATATATAGTATAGAGTAGGATTAAAATTATTAAGATATGAAAGGGGTTAAACAATGTCTACAATTAGGAATTTCTTTCCAGGGGGAAATACATCGAAAGGGTTTTACTCATATTATGATTATATAATAGAACAAGACGCAAATAGGATTTTTGTACTTAAAGGTGGTCCAGGAGTAGGAAAATCTTCAATTATGAAAAAAATAGGTAAACATCTTAATAACATAGGATATGCTGTAGAATATCATCATTGTTCTTCAGATAATAATTCTCTTGATGGAATAGTTATACCAAAGCTTAGAGTTGCCATGGTAGATGGAACAGCACCTCATATAGTAGACCCTAAAAATCCTGGAGCTGTTGATGAGATTGTAAATATGGGTGATTTCTGGGATAAAGATAAAGTAGAGGAAAAGAAAGAAGAAATATTATCTGTAAACAGTGAAGTTAGTAAATGTTTTAAAAGAGCATATAAATTTTTAATGGCTTCAAGACCTATAGTAGAAGATATTATTGAGAAGAATTCAGAATCTATGATCTTTGGTAAGGTTAACCTAGCAGTAAATGAGTTTATTTCTGAAATATTTATGGGAAGTCCTTATTCAGATAAGAAAGGTAAAATAAGACATTTATTCGGTAGTGCATATACGCCTAATGGTCATATTGAGTATACTGAGTCTATATTATCAAATGCTGCGAAAGTTTACGGGATAAAGGGGGATTATGGAACAGGGAAAACTACAGTTCTAGAAAAAATATTCTATAGTGCAATAGAGAGAGGTTTAGATGTTGAGGTGTTACATACGCCCTTAATTCCAGAGAAAATAGAATCAGTATATATTAAAGATATAAAAGTTGGTATAACGATTAGTGATGCTTTTAAAGATAAAAATAATACTCTTAATTTAAATCAATATATAAATAATAATATAATTGATAAATATAGAGAAAAAATAGAAGAAGATAGAAAATTAGTAAATGAATTAATAGCAAGAGCTATAGAAAATTTAAAAGAAGCTAAATCTTTACATGATAAGTTAGAAAAATTTTATATTCCCAATATGAATTTTAATGATGTTGATTACTTAGAAAAAGAATTAATAAACAGAATATTAAAATATGATAAATAAAAAGGATATCTTAAGATATCCTTTTTATTTATCACTTAAAGGAATTCAATTGGTGTATAAAGAATATATAATTATTAACATATATTATTGTACAAACTTAATACACTATGTATAAATATAATACAAAAATATTTTGTTAATATTTATTTGAATAGCTATTTTTAGACAATAGACATATGGTACAAAGATTGCATTATCTAAATAATAAACTATTAGGAGGAATTTACTGTGGAGACTACTCTAAAATCAATAGAAATTGGAAATGGTGAAACCTTAGGATATAGAGAGGGTGGCAGTGGTGATAACACTCTGATATTAATTCATGGGAATATGACATCATCAAAACATTGGGATTTAGTAATGGAAAATCTTCCGAATGAATATAAGATTTATTCCATAGATTTAAGAGGATTTGGTATTTCTACTTATAATCAAAGAATTGATTCTTTGAAAGACTTTTCAGAAGATGTAAAATTATTTGTGGATAAATTAAACATTAAAAACTTTTCATTGGCTGGTTGGTCTACTGGAGGTGGAGTAGCTATGCAATTCACAATTGATTATCCAGATTATGTTAAAAAGCTTATTTTAGTTGAATCAGTTGGTGTTAGTGGATATCCAATATTTAAAAAGAATGAGATTGGAAAACCAATAATAGGAGAATTCTTAACAACTAGAGAAGAGGTTGCAATGGATCCTGTTCAAGTGTTACCTATACTAAATGCATATAAAAATAAAGATAAAGACACATTAAGACAGATTTGGGAAATGACTATATATACTCACAATAAGCCTGAGGAAAAAAGGTATGATGAATATTTGGAGGATATGTTAACCCAAAGAAATTTAGTTGATGTAGATTATGCTTTAATGACCTTTAATATAAGCAATAAACATAATGGGGTAGTAGAAGGTAAAAATTTAGCCCATAAAATAGATATACCTACATTGATTATTCAAGGGGACAGGGATTATGTTGTTCCAATGGAAATGGCTAAGGGAATAGAAGAAGCTATAGGGGATAATGCTACTTTAAAAATTATAGAAAATAGTGGGCATTCACCATTGATTGATAATCTTGATAATTTAATCGAGTACATAGTGAGTTTTATAGATCAAAAATAAACAAAGACCCTAACCAGGGTCTTTGTTTATTTTGTTTTAACAGCAGTACCATAGATTAAAATTTCAGCAGCTCCTTGAGTCACGGCAGTGGTTGAGTACCTAATATTAATGATTGCATCAGCCCCCAGGCCCTCTGCTTCCTTTACCATTCTAGATGTAGCAATTTGACGAGCTTCATCAATCATTTCAGCATATCCACTTAGCTCTCCTCCTACTAAGTTCTTTAAACCAGCAGCAATATCTCTACCCACATGTTTTGCTCTTATTGTACTTCCTTTAACTAAACCAAGGGATTCAGTTATTTCTACATTTGTTATGTAATCAGTATTTACCAATAACATCTTTTTCCTCCTCCTTTTCTTTTAATCTTTCTTTAATTAAAACAACTATTAAACCCACCAGTGCTATAAATAATATTGAAATAGTTATAATATAAAAAATATGTATATTTATTGAATCCATTACTGTGAAGATATTAAACAATACCATAGCCAATATACTTAAAACTATAAGCCAACTAAAAATATTTTTCATGATATCATCTCCTCTAAATTAATTATAGCATCATTAAAAATAAATGTGTTAATTTTTTATAAAAATTTTTTATACTAAAAGGGTTTAAAAAAGAATATATAGAAGTATATTCAAAAGGGGGATTGATGATGTTAAAAGGGAATAAAATTCAATTAAATGTATTCAGTTTTAATGAAAGGGCAATAAATTCATATAAGGAAAATGGATTTGCTAAAGAAGGAAGAATTAGAAAAATGATATTCAGAAATTGAGAGTATCATGATGATATAATTATGGGAATCCTCCGAGAAGAATATTAAAGATAAAATTAGATCAAATATCTAGAATAAAGGATTTATTAATTTTTTATTGAATAATAATATAATATATTCTAAGAAAAAAGTGGGAGTGATTTAATGAGAAAAAATTTATTTGGGGTTATTATTATTTTGGTGGGAATTATATTACTTTTGAATGCTAATGGAATTTTAGACGTAAGTATAGGAAGTTTGATTTCAACTTTTTGGCCATCAGTCCTTATATTAATTGGGTTATTTAGTTTAATAACTAATCCTGCATCGAAAACAGGAGGACTGATAGTATTTATTATAGGAGTTATGTTTCAATTAAGGAATCTAGATTATTTTAACATTTTTGAGTACCTAGAGTTTTGGCCAGTTGTACTTATATTAGTAGGATTATGGATTATATTTTCCTCACAAAATAAGTGGCAAAAACAAAGTAAGGATGCATGTAATCCTATAGCAGTATTTTCAGGTATTAATCTAAAAAATTCTTCTGATAAGTTCAAGGGGGGGAGTGCAACAGCTATTTTTGGGGGAATTGATTTGGATTTAAGAGAAGCTAAAATAATAGACGAAAATGAAGCTGTAATAGATGTTTTCGTAGCTTTTGGAGGATTAGACATATATGTGCCAAATGGATGGAATGTAGTTGTCAAAGGTATTCCTTTATTTGGAGGGTGGAGTAATAAGACAACAAATAAAGGTAATGATAAATTACCTACTCTTAGAATTAACTGCTTTGTTATGTTTGGGGGATTTGAAATAAAAGAATATACAGGAGTAATAAACTAATATTATTGATATAGAGAAGGTGAATTAATGTATAATGAATATATTGAAGAAGTAAAGAAATATTTGATTAATAAATATAAAGTCCACACTATTGTTCTATATGGATCTTACGCCAAAGGAAACTTTACTGATGAAAGTGATATTGATATCCTATGTTTTTATGAAGGGTATGAAAAGCTACATGATAGCTCTATTATAATGGATAAACAATTAGATGCATGGATATATCCTATCACCCAATCAAGAAAAGCTAGGGACTATATACATATTCATGGGGGTCAATTAATCTTAGATAATAGATATATTGGAGAGAGATTATTAAATGATATAGAAGAAGAGTATAATAAAGGACCAAAGATAAAAACTGATGAGGAAAAGGAACATCTAAGAAATTGGTTAAACAAAATGAATGAGAGAACTAAGAAAAGAGATATTGAAGGAAATTTTCGATATCACTGGATGTTGAAGGACAGTATAGAAATATATTTTAATATCAAAGATATGTGGTATTTAGGACCTAAAGAGTCGTTAAAATGGCTATATTTTAATGATGAGAAGGGATATGATCTTTTTTCAAAAGCACTTAAAATAGAAGCTAGTGAAGCTGATGTTGATAATCTTATAAAATATATTATTAGTTTATAAAACTAGAAATCCACCCTGGGGTGGATTTCTACATATTAATTAAATTGATATCAAATTTGCTTTGAGTAATGATTCTTTTAACTTTATAGCTAGTGGTACAGTTATTCCTATTTTAATTAAATCAGGTATTATAAATGGAATAATAGTAAATTTTAATGTATTAGCATAAGTCATTCCTGATAACTTATAAAATTGCATTGATCCTAAAGAATAAATAATTAAAAGTCCTAATATAAAGGATATACTATATATTATTGCATTTTTAGTTTTGCTTCTACTACTAAATGATTTTGCTAATAATCCAATAATAAAACTAGCAATTGGAAAACTCCATATGTACCCACCAGTAACTCCTGCTAGGACTTGTAGACCTGAATATCCATTAGCAAATACCGGTATACCGATTGCTCCTAATAATATGTATACTATTTGAGACATAGCTCCGTATTTGCTTCCTAAAATTACTCCTGATAATAATACAGGTAAAACTTGTAAGGTGATTGGAACACCTGAAGGTAATGGTATAGATATTTGGGCACATATAGCTGTCAAAGCTACAAACATGGATACTGATGCAATATTTTTAGATTTCATAAGCTCACTCCCGTTATAATATTTGATTGTCAACTAAAGTTAAAACAATGGTTAACAATTAAATATTAATATAATACAGTGGCATTGTCAACTTAAAAATAAAAAGAGGTTAACAATTTAATTATTCATATAACAAAAGTAGGTGAAACCATGATTATAAGAAAATCTAAGAAAGAAGATATAAATAGAATTACAGAAATTTATAATGAAGCAGTACTTCATAGTATTGCAACTATGGATATTGATGTAAGGGATGAGAAGGGGGCAATGATTTGGTACGAAGATCATAATGAAAGATATCCTATTTTAGTAGCTGAAGTAAGTGGTGAAGTGATAGGATGGATTTCTCTATCCTCCTGGTCAAATAAAAAGGGATATGATCCAACTATAGAAATATCTATTTATATAGAAAATAGCTTTAGAAGTAAAGGTATAGGTAATAAACTTTTTCATGAAGGAATAGAAATAGCTAAGAAACTTAAGTATCATTCTATTATAGCTAGAATAGCAGGGGCTAATCAAAAGAGCATCTATCTTCATGAAAAATATGGATTTAATCATATAGGTACTATGAAGGAGGCAGGGTTTAAATTTAGCAAATATATTGATATTTACATATATCAGTTGATTTTAGATTAAGAAGCTTTTAATACTATAAAAAATAATAGGGGGATTTTATGTTTAGAGAGATGAGAAGAAAAGATAAACAATTACAACATCAGGAAGCTATATCTATTCTAGAAGAATGTAATTACGGAGTTTTATCAGTAACGGGAGAAAATGGTTATCCATATGGAGTTCCAATGAATTATATATATTATAAAGATAGTCTATATCTTCATTGCGCAGAGGACGGATATAAATTAGATAATATTTCACAGAATAATAAAGTAAGTTTTTGTGTTGTAGGAGATTCTAAAGTTATTTCAGAGAAATTCACTACAAATTATAAGAGTGTAATAGTATTTGGAAAGATAGAAAAAGCTGACGTGGATGAAAAGAAGGAAGTGTTAGTAGAATTTATTAGTAAGTTTGCTAAATCCTATATGACTAAAGGTAAAAAATATGTATCCAAGTCATATGGAGATACAACAGTATTAAGAATTGAGATAGAATACTTAACAGGAAAAGGTAATAAATAAAAAACAACCTAATGTATTTCCATGGAAATACATTAGGTTGAAATAATAATAAGATAAATGATATCGAAAACTTGTATATTAATATACAAGTTTTTTAATATCATTTATTATTTAAATATTCCAAAGGGTTTTCCAATAGGTAAAAACTCTTTTCCAAAATGTACATTTAAGACCGATGCTGCTGAACCATAGAATGAAACTATTGCTATAGCCAATTCAGAAAAAGCTGCAAGTTTATGAGTAAAGTGGTAAGCAATATCAAAGCTGCTTAAAGTTAAACCTATAAATAGAAAATCAATTAATACAAAAATAGTAAATAATACCTTGTGAGTTTCAGCTGCTCCTATTGTCATATAGATACTAAATATTAGATAACCTAAAAATGCAAATCCTAATTGTTTTCCATCGATATCTTGAACAACATTCTCTCCAAATAATCCTAACTTCATAAGCCATGATGTAGCTACAGCCATCCAAAAGAAAGCATATCCCCCGAAAGCTGTTGTACCGAATACATTATTACGCTTAGAATCATTTATACATGCAAATAGTTGAGCAAATGCTCCTAAGAATAATGCCCATGGAATTATATAACTTACACCAGTAGTTAATCCAAGTTTTTGTGAAGATGCAACTAATGTTACCATAGCTAGTCCAAAAAGACCTAAAGCAGATGGATCTGCAGCAGTAACATTAACGTTACTTGTTTCTTTAATATTCATTATAATTTCCTCCTTTATATTTTTATCAAAAGTGATATTTTTGCACATTCATATATTATAATACATTTTCGCTGGGTATGAAACATATAAAGTTATTAAAATTAATTAACATATTAAACAGATATTTATTAAATTATCAGAATACTTAAAAGGATATGACTACATGATGAAGAATTATATAGTTAATAATTATTTATTCAAATATTAGCAAAAGAAGTATTAGCATATAATTACTTAAGGCTAATTTTTATTATAACTTTCAGGAGGAGGATTTATGAAAAGAAAAACGAAATATTTAATAATTATATCCTTTGATGGACTATCCACTTTAGACTTTGAGTATATCAATACCTTACCTAATTTTAAAAGGTTTATCCAAAACTCATCCTATTGTAGAAATGTATATAGTATATATCCAAGCCTCACCTATCCAGCCCATGCTAGTATTGTTACTGGTAAACATCCTAAAAATCATAAAATAATAAATAATACTTTGATACAACCCAATAGAATTTCTCCAGATTGGTATTGGCAAAGAAGCTATATAAAATCTCAAACATTTTATGATATAGCCATTAATAATGGGATGAAAGTAGCAGCTTTATTATGGCCAGTTACCGGCAAATCCAAAATTCAATATAATATGCCAGAGATATTTTCAAATAGACCATGGCAAAATCAAATCATTGTATCTCTATTGAATGGAAGTCCTATGTATCAGATAGGGATGAATCATAAGTATGGAAATATTAGAAAAGGAAAGTCTCAACCTGAATTAGATAATTTTATCCAGAAATGTTTAATTAATACTTTAACAAATAAAAAACCAGATATAACTATGGCTCATTTTACAGATTTAGATACAAAAAGGCATTACCATGGATTTGATTCAAAGGAAGCAAAGGATTCTTTACTAAGACATGATAAAAGATTAGGAGAGATATTAGATTGTTTAAAGGAAACTGATATGGATGAGGATAGTACACTTGTTATCTTAGGGGATCATAGTAGCTTAAATGAAGATAAAATAATTAATTTCAACGTTGTTTTAAAAGAGGAAGGTTTTATTAAAGTAAATAGTAAAAATGAAATAAAAGAATGGAAAGCAATTTTGAAAAATTGTGGTGGTTCGGCTTACATTTATACTAAGAATAATGATAGTGAAATGAAGAATAAAATTAAGAAAATATTAGAAAAGTTTAACTCAAAGTATAATTGTATAGAACAAATTCTCACATCAGAAGAGGCTTCATATTTAGGAGCAGATAGTGAGTGTGATTTTATGTTAGAAGCAAAAAAAGGTTATTATTTTTTAGATTCTCATAGGGGTGAACCTATAAAAAATGTAAAAATTGAAGATGTAGGTAACGTTCCTCACATAACTTTATCTACCCATGGATACTCACCTTATAAAAAAGACTATACTACTGTTTTTATAGCTAAAGGAAAAGGAATAAAGCCTGGTGTTAAAATAGATAATATGAGTCTAGTCGATCAAGGAGGTACCTTCTCTAGATTACTAGGGTTTGAATTAGAGAATATCGATGGAAGAGTATTAGAAGAAATTCTAGATTAATAAAAATGGGGGGTATATTATGAATAAAATTAATAAGCTAGAAAAAAGTTGGATAATGTATGATTGGGCTAATTCTGCATACACTCTTGCTGTTACTTCTACTATATTACCTTTATTTTTTAAGATGATATTAGTAGATGCAGGGGAAAAGGCTTCATTATCAACTGTATATTGGGGGTATACAAATGCACTTGCTACCCTTGTTATAGCTATATTAGCTCCTATATTAGGTACATTAGCAGATTATAAAGGATATAAAAAAATAATTTTTATAATATTTGTATCCTTAGGGGTAGTCTCAACTCTTGGATTAGCTACTGTTACTAGTGGTATATGGATAGTATTGTTGTTCTTTTATCTCCTTAGTTCAATAGGTTTTGCAGGGGCAAATGTATTTTATGATTCTTTTTTAGTTGATGTCACTATTGAAGAAAAAATGGATAAAGTATCTACTTTAGGTTTTGCATTAGGTTATATAGGAAGCACTATTCCTTTTATTGTATCTATGACAATTGTTATATTAGCACAATTTAATAAAATACCTATTGATATAGCAACAGCATGTAAAATTGCATTTATAATTACTGCTTTGTGGTGGGGATTATTTAGTATTCCTATGATAAAAAATGTTAAACAGGTTCATGGAATTGAGAAGGAAGAGCATACAGTAAAAAAGAGCTTTATTAGACTTTATAATACCTTTAAAAATATAAAACAACACAAACAATTATTTATCTTTTTACTAGCATATTTTTTCTATATTGATGGGGTGTCAACTATCATAAAGATGGCTACCTCCTATGGAGCAGATTTAGGAATTGGAACAACAACCCTATTAGTAGTATTATTAGTTACTCAATTTGTAGCTTTCCCTTTTGCAATATTATATGGGAAATTAGCTGAAAAATTTACAGCTAGGAAAATGATATATGTAGGAATTGTGGTTTATATAATAATATGTATATATGCATACTTTTTAGATAGTGCCTTGGATTTTTGGATATTAGCAATGTTAGTGGGTACTTCTCAAGGTGGGATTCAAGCATTAAGTAGGTCATATTTTGGGAAATTAGTGCCAAAAGAAAATTCTAATGAATTTTTTGGATTTTATAACATTTTTGGTAAATTTGCAGCTATCATGGGTCCCTTATTGGTAGGATTTATAACACAGGTTACTGGCAAAACAAATAACGGAGTATTTAGCATCATTATTTTATTTATTATCGGGGGACTGATTCTATTAAAAGTTCCAAAGGAAGAAAATATACAAAAAAAATCAGTACTGAACAATATTAGTAAATAGGCCATAAATAAAAATTAGAGACAAGTTAGTCTATTTTAGCATTTTAAATAATATATATTATAAAAATGTTGAAAGAGGGATAACTTTGAAAAGCATAAAAATACTTATAATTATATTATCATTAGTCTTTAGTTTTTTATTTATAGATAAGGGGCTATATTTAAATGCATCAAAAGAACACCCTGTAATTTTAAAGGAAGATACTTTGATTGAAAGTATATCTTATAGAAAGAAACTTAAGTTTAATTGGATAATGGGAAATAGTTCTTCTAATATTGATTTAAAGCAAGATGATAGCATAGACCAAATGGTTTATTCTTTTGAAAATGAAAGTATACTGGATACTTTTATAAATGATAATAGAAATATTAGAATATCAAATAATTATACAAATATTGAAGGCATATTAAGTTTTAGGGGTAATAACCTAAGAGATCTATCATCTTTTAATATCAGTAATATGGAAGATGAAACATTAAAAAAAGCTTGGACATTTGAAACATCTTTAGTTACAGGAAATCATAACAAAAACTTTGGACCATGGGGTGGAGGAGTTGGATGGACCGGTCAACCTACAGTTATTAAATGGGAGAGAGATATTAAAAACATAATGAATATTAAGGATAAATTTAAGAACAAAGAGAATTTTAGTGAAGTGATTATTGGCTCTTTAGATGGTAAAATATATTTTATTGATTTAGATACTGGAGAAGAGACTAGAAAACCTATAGACATAGGAAATCCAATTAAAGGCACAGTCACTTTAGATCCTAGAGGGTATCCTTTATTATATGTAGGTCAAGGAGTACCGGAAGTTGGTAGCATAGGATATAGAATTTATAGCTTGATAGATGGAAAGTTACTACACTTTATTAATGGAAAAGATAATTTTGCTATAAGAAAATGGGGTGCTTTTGACAGTTCACCATTAATTATTAAAGAATCAGATGTTATGGTTCTAGGAGGAGAAAATGGGTTATTATATATAGTAAAGTTAAATACAGATTTTGACATTAAAACTTCAAAAATCAATGTAAATCCTAAAATAATAAAGTTTAAGTATCAAGTAAAAGGCAGTTATTATCCTGGTATAGAAAGCTCTATATCTGGATATAAAAACCTAATATATTGGCCTGATAATAGTGGCAATATAACTTGCTTCGATTTATCTACAATGGAGCCTAAATGGGTGTGGAATGGTATGAATAAAGATGATACAAATACGACTATTGTTTTAGAGGTGATAAATGACAAACCATTTTTATATATTGGCTCTGAACTTGATAAGCAACAGAATAAGACAAAAGGTGCATATTTTAAGAAATTAGATGGATTGTCTGGTGACGTCCTATGGGAAAATAAATACGATGTTTTTTCTGGAGGTAGTTATTCTAATGGTGGTATATATAGTACTGCTGTATTAGGGGACGAAGATATGGAAAATCTAGTTGTTTATAATGTGGCTAGAGTAAATAAAGCAAATCAAGGGATTATGGTAGCGGTAGATAAGAATAGTGGAGAAGAAATGTGGAGATGGAATATGAAAAATTACCCATGGTCATCCCCTATATCTTTCTATAACAATGAAGGTAAAGGATATTTAATTCAATGTGACTCTTTAGGAAGAATGTGGTTGATTAATGGAAAAACAGGAGATCGAATTACCAATATTGATCTTGAAATGAATATAGAAGCCAGTCCTATATTTTATAATGATATGATAATAGTAGGTTCTAGAGGAAATAAAATATATGGTATAAAAGTAGAGTAGAATACAAATAAAAACTAGCCCATCAGTTAAACTTAACTGATGGGCTAGTTTTATATTAATCCCCAATCCCTATATTGTATATTCTATATAATAATCTAAATACCTTTGACTATTTTTGTAATAATTTGTCGAATGAAAAATTTATTGAATATTAAAGGAAATTAGTGACATTAATAGAAATATAGTAAATAGGTTGTTTTTTATAAGGGGGGAGAATTATGTCAATTATCAAACTTGATATTTTGGATTACCTTACATTCCCCGTTAAAAATAACTGAAAGATATAGACATAGTTATGATGTGTTTCCTGATTCAAATCGCACACAGCCCTTTGGCAGTGGTGCTACCTGCGTATATAATTATAGGGATTTGCAGTTATATAATGATACTGATGAAGAGTATCAGATAGTTCTATATATGGATGTGGAATATCTTCATGGAGAGATAAGAAGTAATAGAAGAAAACTATATAACTATGAGATTTATGAAAAGGAACATAAAATTACCCATGAACATTGGGTAGATTATGTAAGACATAATCTAATATATCGTAAAAGGTATGATTTAGAAGGTGATGTGATAGATGATGAATATATAACAGAAAATCATGCCTTGATGATGTATCAGCCATTTCTTGAACAACAAGTGTAAGATTAAATTTTTATAGGAGGTAATTAGATGAATAGGGAAAAAGCTTTTAAATTACTTAATGAATATGTAAAAACGGATAGTCTTATTAAACATTGTCTAGCAGTAGAAGCTAGTATGATAGCCTATGCTAAAGAATTTAATGAAGATATAGAGAAATGGTCCATTTGTGGTCTGTTGCATGATATTGATTTTGAAATGTATCCAGAAACCCATCCTTATAAAGGTCTCGAAATACTTCGAAAAAATGGATATTCTGAAGATTTAATAATGGCAGTAAAAGGACATGCGGTGAAAGATGAAAGTAGAGATAGTCTTATGGCAAAAACACTTTTTGCTGTAGATGAATTATCAAGTTTTGTTGTTGCCTGTGCATTAGTAAGGCCTACTAAATTAGAAGGAATGAAACCTAAGTCGGTTAAAAAGAAATTCAAGACCAAATCCTTTGCAGCAGCAGTGGATAGAGATCAAATAGATG
The DNA here is from genome assembly GCF_016820655.1 of Anaeromonas frigoriresistens. Taxonomy (GTDB): domain Bacteria; phylum Bacillota; class Clostridia; order Tissierellales; family SIT17; genus Anaeromonas; species Anaeromonas frigoriresistens. The sequence continues at coordinate 13,860 of NZ_WSFT01000013.1, read as the reverse complement.
AAAGTGCCGGAGATTTAGGAGTAGATATGAATGACCACTTAAATATTATTATTAAAGGTCTTCAAGATAGGGAAGAAGAATTAAATAAAGAAGGATTGAGTTTATTATAATAAAGATGGTAGGATATATCCTACCATCTTTATTCTTTGTTATTTATTTAAGCAACATTTTTTGTATTTCTTACCACTGCCACAAGGACATGGATCGTTTCTACCAATCTTATTTTCTTTAACTACAATTACTGTCTTATCATACTGTTTTTTGATTTCTTTTCTTTGATCCTTTGATAGAAGATCATCCCATTGAGGTAATTTATAGAGCCATTTTGCTTTAGCTTCGTGCATATTATAATATAGCTTTTCAAAATTGATATCCAATTTTACATTGCTATCCTCTTCTAAGGAATCCATATCTACTTCTTTGTTTAAACTAGTATTTAGACCATCCACAAATCCAGTGAAAAGAACTGTTTCTACACTGTATTTATCAGCTAAGTCCTTCATAGTCCCTTCTATTACATTACTATTATTGGATAATATTTGTTCATATATTTTTTGTTCCTGTGGAAGATACTCTTTCCAAAATTCTTCATATTGCTGAGGCGTAGAATTCGATTCTACTAAAGCTGTCCATTCTCCATATAAACCCATAATCATTCTCCTTTTAAATATATTGCCGAAATAATTATAACATAAAATAGAAGAAAATTAAATTTATAAGTAAAAATATTATTATAGCATAATATGCTATAATAATATTTACAAAGATATGGAGGTAAAACTAATGAAAAAATCAACTAAAATTAAAAAAGTAGCTCCTTTAGGAATATTGTTAAGAATATTAGGATTTATTATATTTCTTTATAGTATGTATCAATTTAGGTTAGGAAGTTTAGTAGATCAGAAATTTTACATATATAATATTCTGTACATATTTAGTTTCAGTTATATAATTATTAGGACTTCAAGAAATTTTATTATATTGAACAGGAATCTGATATTTAGAGCTATAGTCATAATTATTACATTATTGGCAATCTATTTTTTAGCAGATGGAATGATAAATTTTTTATTATCATCAAACCAATCTTTAAAGAAAATGATTTATGGTGTTTATATGGCTTTTCTAACAGGGGCTATCTTATTAGTAGAATACTCTTTTTTTATATTAAACTATAGTGATTATAAAAAAAGGAAAAATAAAAGGACAGATTAAATATAAATTTATTTGTAAATTGAGTTGTATTAAATAAAGGATTTATCTATATAAAATAGAATACATTTATAATAATCTTAATTTAGGAGGTTTTAATGTGAACAAAGATTTTTTTATTAATAATAGAAAAAAATTAGTGGAAGATATTAGAGATAATTCTTTATTAGTATTATTTGCTGGAGAAGCTCCCCGAAAGAGTGCTGATGAAAATTATAAGTATATTCCAAACATGAATTATTATTATATGACAGGACTTAATCGAGAAAAATTTATTTTGATAATTTCAAAAATCAAAGGAAAAATTGAAGAAAAAGTATATATTGAAAAACCAAACCCAGATATAGAAAAGTGGATTGGCAAAAAGATGAGAAAAGATAAAGTAAGTGAAGTTAGTGGCATAAACAATATTATGTTTCTTGAAGATTTTGAAAGTCATATGGCTTCAACTTTTATTAGAGAAGAAATTGATAATATTTATTTAGATTTAGAGAAAAGAAAATGGGAAGGGGATATAAGTCAATCTTTAATACTTGCCAATAAACTAAGAGATAATTATCCTTATATCAATATAGAAAATATCTATCATAAGATAAGTGATATGAGAATGATAAAATCTGATGAAGAGATAAAAAATATAAGAAAAGCTATTGATTTAACTAAAAAAGGAATTGAGGGTTTAATGAAAAATGCTAAACCTGACTTGTATGAGTATCAATTAGAAGCATATTTTGATTTTATAATTAAACAAAATGGAGCGAAAGATTTTGCATTCAAAACTATTGCTGCTTCTGGTGATAATGCTACTGTACTTCATTATGAAGAAAACGATAGTACAATAAAAGATAAAGATTTAATTCTATTTGATCTAGGAGCTAAACATAATTATTATAGTTCTGATATTTCTAGGACATTTCCAATTAGTGGGACTTTTAGTTCAAGACAAAAAGAAGTGTATGAAGCAGTTTTAAAAGCAGAAGTTGATACAATTAATAAAGTAAAACCAGGAATGACTTTAAGAGAATTGAATGACTTTACAAAGGGAATTTTAATAGAAGAAGCTAAGAAGTTAGGTTTAATAGATAAAGACGAAGAAATAATAAAATACTATTATCATTCTGTATCTCATTATATGGGGTTAGATACTCATGATGTAGGGAGTTATCATAAAAAATTAGAGCCAGGTATGGTAATAACAGTTGAACCTGGTCTATACATTGAAGAAGAAGGTATAGGAATAAGAATAGAAGATGATGTCTTAATAACAGAAGATGGATGCGAAAACCTATCCAAAGATATCATTAAGACTGTTGAAGATATAGAAAAATTCATGAAAAATAGATAAGGGTTTAAAAATAGACCGAAAAGAAAATTAATTAATTTTCTTTTCGGTCTATTTCCTCTTTAATTAAGCTAAGTCCAAATTCTAAAGCTTCATATACAATCTTAGGATCATTACATCCCCCTTGGCAAATTGAAGGAGTTCCTCCTCCTTTACCATTGATTTTTGTTAATATGGTATCAAATAATCCTTTGATATCTATGGACACATTATCAGATTTACCTAGCAGAATTTCTGACTTATCTTCTGACTCTATTCCAATAATAACTACATAATTGTTATAATTGGTTACATTGCTAATTAACTTTCTAATTTCATTTAAATCAAAATCATCTACAATATCGGAGCATATTTTAATGTTTTTATATTTAACTGAACTATTAATCAACCAATTTGTTTTGTATGATAGGAGTTTAGTTTTAAGTATGGTATTAGATTTTTTTAAGTTATCAATATCTGTATTTATTCTACTTATAGTTTCAATAGCTTTATTTTGATTTACTTGTAAAATTTTTGATATTTTTTGAGATAAATAATTTTTTTCTTTATAATCGTTAAGGGCACTTACACCACATACAAATTCAACTCTATGATACTTTTTTGTTTTGTACCAGTTTATTATTTTTATGATACCCACCTCTGCAGTACTCCTATGATGAGTTCCGCCACAAGGGGAGAAATCTAGTTTGTTTATTTCTACTATTCTTATATCTTCATCCACTGTTGGTAAATTTCTTAGAGGTAATTTAGAACATTCTTCTTTATTAATTATGTAATTTTGTATTTCAAAATTAGAAAAAACTATTTTATTAGCAAAGGATTCAATTTTATCTATATCATTTTGAGTTAAACACTGAGTATCAATATCAATATAGTTTATGTCTTGTCCCATATGAAAGCTTAATGTTTTAGAGTTCAGTAATTTATCAAAGGATGCAGATAAAATATGCTGACCTGTATGTTGTTGCATATGTTTAAATCTTGTATCCCATTCTATTGATAATTTAACAATATCTTTATTAGGCATATCTCTTAATACATGTATAATTTCATTGTTTTGCTCATAAACATCATATACTTCAATATCATCAATATAACCTTTATCTCTAGGTTGACCTCCTGACATATGGGGATAGAAAATAGTTCGATTTAATTTTACATAGAACTTATTATCTTCAAATTTATTCTCTATAACTTTTGCATTAACTTCCATCAAATATGGATTTTTTAAATAAATTTTCTCTGTCATCTTAACACCTCATTGTACTATTAAGTAAATCTATAGTTATTCTAATACCCTTATATTATTAGAATCTTCAAGTTTTATATCTCTAGCATCGTTTATTATTTTATATATTACTTTGTCTTTGTTTAGATATGAGTCTACATTTTGATCAGAAATAGATATTATACCTACTATTTCTCCAGTGTCAACTATTTTTCCTTCTTGTTGAATAAAATATTTATATTTATCACTCCAATAATAGTTTATAGAAAACTCTTTATCTTCACTTAGGTTAAAATTACTTGGAATAGAAGTAGTTGATTCATCACTAGTATAGACTTCTAATTGTTTATTTACATCAATGCTTATAGTGCTGTCATCCGGAACAATATCTATTAAATTGCTTTCTATTAATTTAAACCACTTTGGATTTTTAATGTCATTATTTTTCCAGCCTTCATAGAAATAAGATTCATAATTTTTAGACTCCTGAAAAATCCTTTTATATGTATCATCCTTATAATATATCACAACACTTTCATCATAAAAGTATCCTCCTAGTTTTTCATCAATAACTTCTTCAATTATTAAAAAGATATCACTATTAGCAGTTAAAATAGATACATACTCTATATAGGATAAATCTTTTATAGAATCCTTAAATTGATAACTTTCGTTGGTCTTTTCATATATTGCTACAACACCTGAATCTTTAGATAGATTTAAAGCTATTATAACATCCAAATTATTATCTTGGTTAATATCCTTAGGAAAAACTAATATATTCATATATTTACTGTAATCCATCCAATCATCATATCCTAAATCCGTAAGAACAATCTCTTTAATTCGCTTAATAGACTCCGATTTCTTCTCGATATCATTAGAGAAATAGTTATCAACAATAGCATCTGTTAATTTTAATGGGCTTAAAATGTTTTTTATTGTCAATATATTGTTATTATTTAAGAAAAAAATGACCATAATAGAAAAAAAGAAAATTATTATTAAAATTAAAAATGGTTTTTTCATAAATCTTACCTCCTTTTTATACAGATTTACTTTTAATAAAATATTTTTTTATCTTTACTAAACCCGATAAAATGGGACAAAATTGACAAGATTTAAAATAAAAGATATAATTAATTAACTTCTATTAATAAAGTAGTTCTTTTTAACTATTCTAACTAGAGATTTCGAACTAGCTAATCTTTTACATCCAATTAGACTTATTAATTATTAATATTACAACAAAATAGATTTTATGATGAATTAATACTTGACATCTAACATGGAAAAAATTACATATAAAAGAAAAAAATTCTAATCAAGGAGAGTGATAATATGCCTCAAATAGACAAAAAGAGGGAAGTATCTTTGGAGAGGGCAGAGGAATTAAAGGGAAGAATTGATGATTATTTAAAGGTGAAAGATACTATTCCAAAAGGACTGGAATTGGAAGGTCAATATAATAGTAGTAAAAACAACATAATTAAAGTATTAAAAGGTAATGAAGAGAATTGGAAAGACTATAAGTGGCAATTATCAAATAGAATATCTGATGTAGAGACATTAGGTAAAATAATAGATTTAACCCCTGAAGAAATAAAGCAAATTGAAGAAGTGGGTAAGAAATATAGATGGGCCATATCACCTTATTATGCTAGTTTAATGGATAATAATAATAAATATGATCCTATAAGAATGCTATCTATACCATTAGGAATAGAACTATCAGATAATATAGGAGATAATGATCCTATGGCTGAAGAATTTACAAATCCAGCTGGGAGTATAACAAGAAGATATCCTGATAGATTGATAATAAATGTAACAAACGAATGTGCAATGTATTGTAGACATTGTCAGAGAAGAAGAAATATAGGTAATGAGGACCATCATAAAACAACTGATATTATTCAAGAATCAATAGATTATATTAGAGAAAATCAAGAGATAAGGGATGTACTTATTACTGGAGGAGACCCTTTAACTTTACCTGATGACCGATTAGAATGGATACTTAAAGAATTAAAAAACATACCTCATGTTGAGTATATTCGAATAGGAACAAGAACTCCTGTCACTATGCCTCAAAGAATAACCGATAAATTAGTCAATATGTTAAAGAAATACCATCCTATATATGTAAATACTCATTTTAATCACCCAAAAGAAATAAGTAGAGAATCCAAGGAAGCTTGCGAAAAACTAGCTAATGCTGGAATTCCCCTAGGAAATCAAGCTGTTCTTTTGAATGGAATTAATAATGACAAATATATCATGAGAGCATTAAATCAAGAACTATTAAAGATAAGAGTAAGACCCTATTATATTTTCCATGCTAAGCATGTAATGGGAACAACTCATTTTAACACTTCTGTAGATGATGGTATTGAAATAATGGAGTACTTAAGAGGCTATACATCAGGGATGGCAATTCCTACTTATATTGTGAATGCTCCTAAAGGACAAGGCAAAACCCCTATTTTACCTCAGTACTTATTATCTAGAGGTAAAGACTTTATTATGATCAGAACCTGGGAGGGTAAGGTGATCAAATATGAAAATCATCCTACTAAGGACATAAAAGATATTTATTAGAGCTAGGGTTTTACCTAGCTCTTTTCTTTTAATGTATTAAACATGTAATATATGGTAATAATACTATTAAAAAAGATTGGAGGAAATATCATGATTTATGTTGAAGATTTATTAAAAGACCTAACCGAGTTTATTGATTTTTTTATTATGAAATATAAGTATGAAAATAGAGGAATAGTAAAAAAATTTAGAATGAAGAGCGGATTGAATAAAGATTTAAGTGAAGATAAATGGTGTCAAATGTTTATAACTAAGTCAGCTATTAATCATTGTTGTAAAATATTGTTAATTAAAGTTTTTGAAGATAAAAATAAAGTCTTACCAAAACTAAATAACGAGGGCTTTGAACACTGGTCAGAAATGGTAGTAGATTTAGATAGCCAATATAACAATATATATAATATAGCTCTTAAGGATATCCTTACGGTAGCAGAATTAAGGAGAGCATTTAAAATTAGTGATTATGATGTTTACGAGATTGATAATGAATTAGCCAGTTATATCATCAATAAATTACTAAACTATGAATTTAAAAACATAACAGGAAATGAATTAAATAATATTGCCAGATTATTATATTTAAACAACCAGAATATAGAATATTTTTATAAGCCATGTCCAGCTATAGAATTTATTAAAGGTATGGAAGAAAAAAAAGAAATCCTAATTTAAATTAGGATTTCTTTTCTAATATTCATCATTTTCTTCGTCATCATCTTCTTCAGGATATTCCTCAATATATGTATCATCATCTTGGTCAATAGATTCTTCTTCTACATACATATCATCAATCTCATCAAAATCATCATCTGATATTTCAGTATCCTTCTCTAAATCAAATAAGTCAGGAAAATACTCTTCTCTTAAAGCTTCATCTAGCTCCCCATCTTGTACTTTTTCTATTTTATCAACAATGAAATTATAACATTCAGTTAAACCTTCACTATCAAATAACTCTGCTAATTCTTCAGATACTTCTATAATAATACTAGTAAGATTTTTTTCTTCAGTGGTGATTGGTTTTACTTCTTTATCTGCAATTAAAGTACTAATGATATCCATTGCATGCTCATTATCTTCTAATTCACTAAAATAAATGTCATCATATAATTTATTTAACCAATCAATTTGAACTCTATATTTATCCATTATTCATCCTCCTTCCTTTATATTATATTTTTAAGAATACAAAATGTAAATATCATAATTTGGTATAATAACTATTCGTAATAAAAAATATATTTTTTATTATATATTAATTAGTGGTTAAATATTGAGCTAATAATAATATTTATTACCAAAATAAATCAAAAATATATAGATTTATTTCGTTGATAATTTTAATCTTGTTAAAAAATATGATTAAATATTTATTATTATTCTATATAATGTTATTTAGAGGAGGTAATATAAATGAAAAAGTTTGAGTATAAAGTAGAAAACTTAAGATTACATGGGATGACATCAATGGTACTAACAAAAGATCATGAAAAGAAAATGAATGAGCTAGGTGAGCAAGGTTGGGAAATGGTAGGTATATCTACCAGTGCTAGTGGAAGAAATGTTATATCAGTGTTTAAAAGAGAAAAAGAAGAATAGACCTTGTGCTTAGTTATTGATATAACCTTTAATAAATTTTTACATAAAATATATTAAAGGAGATGTTAGTATGAGTTTTGAGATATATGATATTTCATTTGTTCCTATTATAATTTTTTTGACATCTATTATATTAAATATAGGTATACCAAAGAGATTTGGACCAATAATCTCAACTATACTTGGTATTGTATTTGGAATATTTTATATAGAGCCAGACAATCTATTAAAAGGGATATTATCTGGCATATTTATAGGGGCCTCAGCTGTTGGGTTTTATAGTGGTACGAAAAATATATATCAAGAAATGAACCCTAAGAAATAATACAGATTAGTTCTTAGGGTTTATTCTACAATTATCTGAAAATTGAACATAATTGTAGGTTATGATAAAATAGTTAAAATGGTAAGGGGAGGTATATTATGGAAGTGATAGAAGTGAAAAATATAGTAAATAAAATTAAAGATAATGTACAGAAAGTAATAGTAGGAAAAGGTGAAATTATTGATTATATAATGGTATCTATTCTTTGTTCAGGCCATGTACTTCTAGAAGATGTGCCTGGGTTAGGGAAAACAATACTTGCAAGATCATTGTCAAAATCAATTAATAGTAGTTTTTCTAGGATTCAATTTACACCGGATTTGTTACCATCGGATATAACAGGAATAAATTACTACAATCAAAAGTCTAATCAATTTCAATTTAAAAAAGGACCATTGATGAGTCAATTAATTTTGGCTGATGAAATAAACAGAGCTACTCCAAGAACTCAATCTAGTCTATTAAAATCAATGGAAGAACATCAACTTACAGTAGATGGCATAACTCATAAATTGGACGAGCCCTTTTTTGTTATAGCAACACAAAATCCAATAGAAAATGCAGGGACTTACCCATTACCAGAAGCTCAATTAGATAGATTTTTTATGAAATTACATATAGGTTATCCAAATTTTGATGAAGAGTTTAAGATTTTAACAAGATTTAAAACTGAGAATCCTTTAGATGAAATAGAAGCAGTAGTAGGTTCTGAAGACATCATTAAAGCTAGAGAATTATTTAAACATGTGAAGATAGAAGATGATTTGATTGATTACATATTGAAATTAACTCATAAAACAAGAGAACATACTGATATTAAGCTAGGAATTAGTCCTAGAGGTTCTCAAGCTCTCTTTAGAGGTAGCCAAGCCTATGCAGCAATACAAGGGCGAGATTTTGTAACTCCTGATGATATAAAAGCTATAATTAAGCCTATATTTAGACATAGAATAATAGTTCAGGGAAGATCAAGATTTACAAGTATTAATATTGATCAAATTATAGAGGGAATAGTAAAAGAAGTAGAAGTACCATCAGAAAACATAAGGAATTAGGTGAAAAAATGAATACATTATTCGGGGTTATTTTATTAATAATTTTATTTTATATATTTGGTATGGCTTGGGAGACAATTTCTATTAAGAAAATTAATTACACTAGGTATGTAGATAAAGAAGTTGTATTTCCTAAAGAGGAGATTATAATAACTACCGTACTAAGTAATAATAAAATTCTACCATTACCTTGGATTGAAATATATTCAGAACTCCCGGAAGCTATCATTTACAAAGATCAAATAATGAAACATAGAAAAATAATCAAAACAAATGTGTATAAAGTAATTACTTCTTTATTTCCTTTTCAAAAAGTAACAAGAAGAAATAGATTTGTCATTAATAAGAGAGGCTACTATAAGATGGACGATTTAGAGATAACTATAGGAGATATCCTAGGCTTTTCAAAAGGAATTTTAAAGGTAAATTCCCCTTTAAGGATAATTGTATATCCTGAGATAAAAAGAATAAATGAACTAATAATACAAGAGAATAGCCCCCAAGGAGAGATATCAGTAAGACGATGGATAATACCAGATCCCATTGATATAAAAGGAGTTCGAGAATATACAACTAGGGATAGCTTTAATACAATAGATTGGAAAGCCACAGCTAAAACTGGAGATTTACATGTTAAGGAATTTGATTTTACCTCTGAAGCATCAATAATGGTTTTATTAAATGTTCAATGTGATGAGCAGCCATGGAGGGACTTAAATGAAGGTATAATTGAATATGGAATTACAATTTCAGCAGCTATTATGAATGAATGTATAGAATCTAAAATTCCTATTGGATTTGCTACTAATGGAATTTTAGACTCAGATGATTTTATTAATGATAAATTAAGCATAATTACTCCTGATATAAATCCGAGACAAGGAGAAAATATATTAGGTACTCTTGCTAAAGTCTCTTATATGTCTAAAATAAAAATAGAAAGTTTAATTGATAATATCATTAATATATATGATACTTATACTACTATTGTATTAGTAACACCTTATCTTAATAAAGGATCTATTGAATTGATAAATGAATGCGTAGATATGGGCTATAATATAAAACTAATTTTAATTAAGGATGGGATAAATACATCCATGTTGAATTCTAGAGTAGTTACCTATACTAATAATAATCTAAACTCCACTAGAGAGGTTGAAGACCTATGTTTAGAATTTTAAGAGATCCTAATGGAATTATTAGAATTGTTTTTGAAGGCTTAAGGTATTTTATATTAACAATAATAGTTATTGGAATGGTTACAGAAAAAATATTTATTGATAGAATTCTTATGTTTACATTTATGATTCTCATATTAAGTAATATTGCAGGAGAAAAATTAACTAGAAAAACTAAGGAATCATATCATAGGAATAAAATAATTCCTATACTAGGGATACTAGTATCAACGTTATTTGCAATATTTAGTACTAGCTTAAGAGCTATGCCTATAGTATTTATTATCATTTATCTGTTTATTTGGATGCAAGGATTGAAATTGATTATTGATATAGATACTAATAAAGACATTTTTAGAAAATTTATCATTACAATTTTTATAGGGTTTTTATTTTCTATTGATATTATAGTAGGATCATTAAGATGGTATATAGACAAACTATCACCATATATTTTTATTTTTGTAGTGATATCATTAATTTACTCAATAAGATCTAATATGTATAGTGCCTATAACAATATAAATTCAATAAATAAAAAGAAAAATTTAAAGAGGTTTAATATTTTATCTAATATATTTATTATATTAATGATTTTTATTCTTGCTAATCTTACATTTGATTTCTTAGATATTAGATTAGTAATAGAAAAATCATTACCAATAGTTAAAACCATATTCTATCCTATAGTATTATTAATATCATATATAATATATTTTTTGGGACAACTTTTTAAGTTATTGAAGGTCAATAAAAAATTTGAAGTCCCTGAGATGGAAATTGATAAATCAAAAGAAATGGAAGTGGAATTACATGTAAATCAAAATCCTACTGCACAGCTAATTATTACTTATATAGGATGGATATCAGTAGCAATAATTATAATAGTTATTGGATATATTATTTATCGTTTAACAAAAGATATTGAGAAATCTTGTGAAGATGAGGATTCTTTTGTAGAAGAAGAAAAAGAATTCATTCTAAAGAAAAAAGATATATTAGATGGGATAATTAACAGGGTTAAAGGAAGAAAAAGTGAAGGGATAAATCATAAAGAGCTAAATATAGTAAGGAAATTATTTATTGAAATATCATTAATTATGATAAAAAAAGGGTATGTTTTTAAGAAAGAATATACCCCAAGAGAATTTTTAAGACAAGACAGAGGTAATATAGATGAAACAGAATTTATAGTTAGTGAATATGAAAAAGTTAGGTATGGTAATAAATCACCAACAAAAGAAAAAATACATAAATTAATTGAATATAAAAATATGATAGAAAAACAATAAGTGTATCGGTACAAAACCTCAAATCAATAGTATAGCTCTTCTGAAAGGGATACAATTGTGTTATAATTTCAATTGAAATATATACTATGAGGGGGAGTAAAATGTATACTAAGGATATAGTATTGAAAGGACTTTTAATAGCATTAGTAGTTGTAGCAACGATAATTATACCTATTCCAGTACCTTTCACTGAAGGATATATTCATGCGGGAGATAGCATAATATTTATTTCAGGAATTTTATTTGGTTGGAGATTTGGACTTGTTGCTGGAGGAATAGGATCTGCAATGGCGGATATGATATTAGGTTATAACCACTGGATATTACCAACACTAATAATAAAAGGTTTAATGGGGGCTATAATTGGATTTTTATCAAATGATATAAACAAAGATGAATACTTAAAATATAAAAATTTGATTATCATATCCATAACAATAGTATGGATATCTATAGTTAGTATATTGAGATATGTTCTTAATAGGGTTTTATCAAATATATCTAATGGTGGAGAAAATGTTTTTAATCTTAACGAACTTGAATTAGAAAATACTCAAGAATTTATACAGCTAGTTCAAAGAGTAAATACTTACTTAGGTATATCATTGATAATCATTCCATTTGTTATTTTGTTTTTTTATTTTCTCAAAAGAAAAAATGTATTTTTCAAACAGTTTAGCACAATAATAGGTATATTCATGTCAGGCTTATGGATGGTGGTAGGATATTATATTGCCGGTGGTCTTTTAAAAGGAAATATGATAATACCAATGTTTAGTATACCTGCAAATATACTACAGTTTGTTGTAGGTGGGGTTATTGCTTATTTCTTAATTATTACCCTTGATAGAATAGAAGGGATTAAAAAATACTTAAGATAAGAAACTAGGGAATATCAAGGAGTGAGAGAATGAAGTTAACTGTATTAGGAAATTATGGTCCTTTTCCTAAGGCAGGGGGAGCCTGCTCAGGATATTTATTAGAATATAAAGATACAAAAATATTGATTGACTGTGGAAACGGGATATTATCAAGGTTACAAAAGTTCTGTCCAGTTAATAAATTAGATGCTATTATATTAACTCATCTTCATAGTGATCATATAAGCGATATATTTATTATGAAATATGCATTAGGAATAAATAAAAACATACAAAAAGATATTAAAACAGTACCGGTTTATACAGCAAATGGGGATAAATATTTGATAGAGAATATGAACTATAATGATTGTTTTGAAATCAAATTTATAGATGAAGATAATAGTATTAATATAGGTGATATTAAATTTGACTTTATTAAAACAAAACATCCAGTAGAAACATATGCTATAAGAGCTACTTCCGGGAATAAAAAATTCATATACTCTTCCGATACAGCTTACTTTGAAGAGTTAATAGAATTCTCTAAAAATGCTGATTTATTCTTGTGTGAAGTAGGGATCTTATCAAAGGATAAAAATGAGGAAATACTTCACTTAACCCCACAAGAAGCAAGTGATATAGCTAATAAAGCTAAAGTGAAGAGACTGGTCCTTACTCATTTTTACCCAGGATATAAAAGTGAAGCAATTAGAACTGAAACATTAAATAATTATAATTCAATATTCGAATTAAGCCAAGAGATGAAGGCGTACTTTATATAGACTAGTAAACTAGTCTATATTTTTTGTTAAAAAAATATTTATTAAATATTATGTATATTTATAATGAAATTCCCTTTAAAAATTTGATAAAAAAATGAGAATAAGAATATACAAAGAAAAGAAAAGTAAATTGTCGAATTTTATAAAAAGACAATGTATAAAAATTCATTCATCTAATATATAAACAAAATCACATCCTTGACACATGAAAATATGGTGCATATAATCAAAATATAGATAATTTAGATATTTCTAAATAATGAATTTAATTGTATATATCTTGGGGGAAGGTGAATAGTTTGAGTGAAAAAAGTATCCTGAAAGTAACATCAGAAATTGGAAGACTTAAGACAGTACTATTACACAGACCAGGAGAAGAA
>NZ_WSFT01000025.1 GCF_016820655.1 Anaeromonas frigoriresistens | reverse complement strand
CAAGTGGTAAGGCAGAGGACTGCAAATCCTTTACCCCCAGTTCGAATCTGGGTGCCGCCTCCATAAAAAACTCCCTAACAAAAGGGAGTTTTTTTATTATAATAACAAATAATAAAACTAGGTGATGAATATGAAGTTAAATCCATTTTTATCTTACAAAAAAGCTGATATTGTTATATTAGATGGAAGAGTAGGTAAAGATATAACTGATTTCTTTGAAAGAATGGGTATAGTTGTAATAAAGACAAGAAAACATGAAGGCTTATATGAAGCAGTTAGTTATCATCCTGATATGATACTATATCCTATAGATAGTAATACTGTTATTGTATCTCCTAGAGAATATCACTATTATAAAGAAATTTTATCTCCTTATAAAATTAAGTTGTTAAAAGGAGAGAGAGAACTAAACAGAAACTATCCTGACAATATTGCATATAATGTAGCAAGAGTCGGAAACTATTGTTTACATAATTTTCGATATACTGATGAAAAAGTTAAATACTATATGGAACAATTAGGGATGGAATTGATTAATATAAAACAAGGATATAGTAAATGTTCTATATCTATTATAAGTAATAAATCAATAATTACATCTGACAAAGGTATTGAAAAGGCTTTAAAAAAGACAGGAATAAAAATATTAACAATAGAACCGGGGCACATTAAACTTCCTGGATTAGAATACGGATTTATAGGTGGAAGCACAGGATCAGTTGATAATAAATATATATTATTTTCAGGAGATTATTCAAGTCATCCTGATAAAGAAAAGATAGATGACTTTTTAAATAAAAATGGAAAAATTCCAAAAATATTATCGAATAAAAAAATTATAGATATTGGGTCAATAATTCCATTAATTTGTATTTAATGTATATCTATAAACTGAATAACCACAATTATTAAACATATACTACTATTACAGTAGAAAGGAGTGACATAATGTACTGTTTTTCGGTTGTATATAACAATAAAATTTGTAATCTTTCTGATGTATTCAATAAAAGATTTCAAGCTATTAATCATAGCATAAATATAGATAGTTCATCTTATGAAGAAGGCAATGAAACTATAATTGAATTTAAACTTAATGATGAGAACAATAAAGATATTACTGAGATTAAAAAAATAGTTAAGGACTATATTGCTGATGGTATTGCTGAGACAATTATAAGTAAATATCAGTATGTGATAATAAAAAAACATTTAATTTCAAAAGATATATATTTTACACAAAATGATATAAAAGATATATTTAATAAAACTCTAGAAATAATAAATAAAAATGAAAACGGTGAAGGAGATTTATTAACTTATAAAATTAATAAAAGAGCTAAGATATTCAAAATACTACTAGATTATCTTGAAAATAATAATAGTATAAATATAGAAGGATTTATTAATTTTCGATTAAGGTTTCTAATAGAAAAGATAAACGATGCGGTAGAGAAAGTAATAGAAGATTTAGTAGTAGAAAAAGAGTTTGAAGAATTTATTAAGATGTTAAAGTATTTTGTAGATATACAATCACCAAAAGTCGAAACGGTAAATATATTTTTCTTAAAAGATAAAAAGTACTTACTCTATGACAAAGATATGAAACTAATCAATAATGACTATTTAAAAGAAATAGCTAAAGAGATGTATGAAAATGATATGAGTTATGATGATCTTTTAATAAGCTCGTTGATAACTATTGCACCTACAAAATTGATATTGCATACTCAACAAAGAAAAGGTGATGATATTATCAAAATAATTAGTAGTATATTTAATGACAGGGTAGATATATGCTCTGGATGTAATTTGTGTACTCTAGATAATAGACTAAACTTTATAAAAAGAGATTAACTTTTAAAGCGTAAAAACTTTAGAAGTTTTTTTTGCTTTTTCTATATGATATAATATGATGATTAACATTAAGAAGAGGTGAATTATATGGAAATATTAGAGATATTTATTATGATGATTATAGGGGGACTTATAGGATGGCTTACTAATATAATTGCTATTAAATTATTATTTAGACCATTATACCCTATTGAGATACCTATATTAAAATTAAAAGTACAGGGGTTAATTCCTAAAAGAAAAAATGAAGTTGCTCAAAGCATAGGGATTGTAGTAGAGGAGGAACTACTATCTATTCATGAAATAATAGATAAGGTTATAGAAGAAGATGATATAGATAAAATTAAAGTTAAAATTATGCAAAAGATAAATATAATTGTAGCAGAAAAATTACCTCCATTAATACCATCTACATTTAAAAAAATGATATTAAATTATGTAAATGATTTTATAGATCAAGAGGGAGAAAGTGCAATTAGAGAGATGATGGATGAAATGATAGATAAGGCTGTTGATAAAGTACAAATATCACAAATAGTTGAAGAAAAAATAAATGCATATGAGATTGAAAAAATTGAAGAAATAATTATATCTGTAGCTAAAAAAGAGTTAAAACATATAGAAATATTAGGTGGGATATTAGGATTATTAATAGGATTTATACAGGGGCTATTAGTGTTCTTTGTTTTTTGATTTTTAGTTGTATAAAAATATTGATAAAATTGATTGACATAACACATAATAGAATGTATAATATTATAATAAATATATAGAATGATGTTGAAAGGTCGAGTAGATTGAAAACAGTTTCAAGAGAGGGAATGTCATAGGCTGAAAGCATTTCTAAATATGTTCAATTGAAAACTAACCTGGAGTCGAATCTGAAACCATAATTGGGTAAGGATTTCCGTTGATCCCGTTAAGATCTATAAGTTATAAATAAGGGTGGAACCGCGAAGTAAACCTCGCCCCTAGAGAAATCTAGGCGTGAGGTTTTTTTATATGAAAATTTACTATATTTACAATTCCGAGGAGGGATACTATGTCAAAGATTAAGATTACTTTACCAGACAATTCTATAAAAGAGTATGAAGAAGTAGTAACACCTTTACAGGTAGCTAAAGATATCAGTGAAGGATTAGCTAGAGTGATAGTAGGAGCTAAGGTAAATGGCGAATTAGTAGGTCTTATGGAAGAGATAAAGGAGGATTCCGAGTTAACATTACTTAAATTTGATGATAAAGGTGGAGACGAAGTATTTAGACATACTAGTGCACACATTTTAGCTAATGCTGTTAAAAGGTTATTTCCCAACACAAAGTTGGCCATTGGCCCAGCTATAGACAATGGATTCTATTATGATTTTGATACTGACCACAGATTTACTCCTGAAGATTTGGAAAAAATCGAAAAGGAAATGAAAAAAATTGTAAAAGAAGATTTAGAGATGGAGAAGTTTGTATTGCCAAGAGAAGAAGCGATAAAATATCTTCAAGAGCAAGGAGAAGACTATAAAGTTGAGCTAGTAGAAGATTTACCAGAAGATGAGGAAATATCATTCTATAAACAAGGAGACTTTGTTGACCTGTGTAGAGGACCACATTTACCAAGCACTAAAAAGGTTAAAGCTTTTAAATTATTAAGTATAGCTGGAGCTTATTGGCGTGGAGATGAGAGCAGAAAGATGTTACAAAGAATATATGGTACATCTTTTGAAAAGAAGAAGGATTTAAATCAATATATAGAGCGTTTGGAAGAGGCTAAAAAAAGAGACCACAGAAAACTAGGTAAAGAACTGAGTTTATTTACAATAATGGAAGAAGGTCCTGGATTCCCATTTTTCTTACCTAAGGGAACAGTACTAAAAAATACATTATTAGATTTCTGGAGAAATCTCCATAGGGAAGAAGAATATGTAGAGGTTGAAACACCAATAATTTTAAGCAGGAAATTATGGGAGACTTCAGGACACTGGAATCATTATAGAGAAAATATGTATGCAGTAAAAATTGATGAAGAAGATTTTGCTATCAAACCTATGAACTGTCCAGGAGGATTTTTAGTATATAAAAATGATATGCACTCTTATAGAGATCTTCCAATGAGAGTTGCAGAGGTTGGTAAGGTTCATCGACATGAATTATCAGGAGCATTACATGGGCTTATGAGAGTTAGAGCCTTTACTCAAGATGATGCTCATATATTTATGTTACCTGAACAAATAAAAGATGAGATAAAAGGTGTAGTAAGAAAAATTGATAAAATATATACTACTTTTGGCTTTAAATATAATATTGAATTATCCACTAGACCTGAAAAGTCAATGGGTTCAGAAGAAGATTGGAATATGGC
This sequence comes from Anaeromonas frigoriresistens, assembly GCF_016820655.1. Taxonomy (GTDB): domain Bacteria; phylum Bacillota; class Clostridia; order Tissierellales; family SIT17; genus Anaeromonas; species Anaeromonas frigoriresistens. The sequence goes on along the minus strand of NZ_WSFT01000025.1, from coordinate 38,916 downwards.
TGAGATTGCTTTAAGAGAAGCATTAGAGGAACTAGAAGTAAAGTATATCCTAAATGAAGGTGATGGAGCATTCTATGGTCCGAAGATTGACTTCCATTTAGAAGATGCTATAGGAAGAACATGGCAATGTGGAACTATTCAATTGGACTTTCAGATGCCTCAGAGATTTGAATTAACTTATATAGGAGATGATGGAGAGAAGCATAGACCTATAATTATTCATACAGCTGCTTTAGGAAGTATAGAAAGATTTTTAGGGATATTGATTGAACATTATGCAGGTAAGTTCCCAACTTGGTTATCTCCAGTTCAAGCTATTATTCTTCCTATCTCTGACAAGTTTAATGAGTATGCACAAAAAATCAAAGCAGAACTTGTAAGTAAGGGATTCAAAGTAGAACTAGATGATAGATCAGAAAAAGTTGGATATAAGATAAGAGAAGCTCAACTTCAGAAGATACCATATATGCTTATAGTAGGTGAGAAAGAAGTTGAAGAGAATACAATATCAGTTAGATCTAGAGATGAAGGAGATACTGGTGCTGTAAATCTAGAAGAGTTTATTGAAAAGGTTACAAAAGAAATACAACAGAAAAAATAATATATTCAAAAGACGCCTATATGGCGTCTTTTAATTTACTGTTTGGGTTACTTGAGGGATTTTTTTAAAAATATCATCTAATTCATCAATCCCCATAGTTTCGTTTTCAAGTAGATAATTAGCTACATCTTTTAAAATATCTATATTATCTTCAACAATATTTATTGCTTTGCTATAGCAAGATTCCATTATAGATGAGACTTCCTCATTAATAGAATCTATATAATACCTTATATAATTTTCATTTATAGATATATTACCTAAGGAACTCATACCATAACTACATACAATATTAGTGGCCAAATCTGTAGCTTTCTTTAAATCATTTTGTGCACCAGTAGTAACTTCATTAAAGATAGCTTTCTCAGCTGCTCTTCCAGCTAAAAGAACTATGATTTTATTATATAATTCTTTTTCTGTAAGTAAATATCTTTCATCATCAGGAAATTTTAGAACATATCCTAATGCTTGCCCTCTAGGTATTATAGATATTTTTTGGATCATATCTGACTTTAAAAATTTTCCTACTATTGCATGACCAGCCTCATGATGGGCAACAATTTCTTTTTCTTTAGTTAATACAGTAGGGTGTTTGACCTCTAGACCAGCTACTACTCGTTCAATTGCATTGTTAAAATCATCGATATCTATTTTCTTCTTATTATTTCTTACAGCAATAATTGCAGCTTCGTTAGCAATATTAGCTAATTGAGCTCCTGAAAAACCGTGGGTCTTTTTTGATAGCTCACCAATGTTAACTGAAGTATCTATAGGTTTGTTTTTAATGTGTACTTTAAATATATCCTCTCTTGCTTTTAGGTTAGGATTTCCTATATAAATATGTCTATCAAACCTTCCAGGTCTTAGTAAAGCTTCATCTAATAAATCTAATCTATTAGTAGCACCTATTACTACAACTGTAGAATCTTTATTAAAACCATCCATTTCTACTAATAACTGATTTAGTGTTTGATCTTTTTCATTATTACTATCTATATTTCTTTTACAGCCTATGGCATCAATTTCATCAACAAATATTATCGTAGGGGAGTCTTTTTTTGCTTTTTCAAATAAAGTTCTTATTCTTTTAGCCCCGACGCCCACATATTTTTCTACAAACTCTGATCCACTAGAATATAAAAAATTTGAATTTGTTTCTCCTGCCACAGCTTTAGCTAAGAGAGTCTTTCCTGTGCCTGGAGGACCATGAAATAATATTCCACTTGGGATTTTTGCTCCCATTCTATGAAATTTCTCTGAGTCATTAATAAAGTCTATTATTTCTTGCATCTCTTCCTTGACCTCATCTAGACCTGCCACGTCATTAAATGATACATTAGGTTTATTGTTTTTACCTAGACCGTCATCAGATTTCTTATCAGTTGCAATGGAAGCTGTTACTAATTGTGGGTTACCACTAGTTTTTATATAATAAATAAACAAACCTGAAGTTATAATCCATATAAAAATTTTATCTCCTATGGATACATTGAATATGTTTGAAGTTGGAGAGTAAGTATCATATAGTAAAAGAATAGAGACGATTATAAATATCACTAAACTAACTTTCAGTAATTTATTCTTCAAGATATCTCCGCCTTTTTAAAAATTTATAATAATAGTTTAACCAAATAGTATCCTAATATTATTAAGTTTGTAGTATAATAACTTGGTATTATATAGAAGAAATTTTTATTAATAATTTGTTGACATTTTAGAAAGTTTAACATATAATGATATAGAAAACAAAGTAGAAGTTTCCGCTTCTCACCTCAGGGCTAAAGCCTACAGGTTAATAGAAGAAAGACATAAATAACGTTAAGTTATTAATATGTGTTATTTCTATTAAGAGAGCGGAGTTCTAAGGACTCGCTTTTTTTTATTGTTTAAATTTTATAGGAGGTGTCTTAATATTAAAGATCTTCAAATTAACGAGCAAATTAGAGACAGAGAAGTAAGACTTATTGATTCAAACGGTGATCAATTAGGAGTTGTACCCATCAATAAAGCTCAAGCTATAGCTTTTGACAGAAAGTTAGATCTGGTTAAAGTAGCGCCCACTGCTAAACCTCCTGTTTGTAGAGTAATGGATTATGGAAAATACAAATATGAACAGGCAAAGAAAGAAAAAGAAGCTAGAAAAAATCAGAAAATAATTAACATAAAAGAGGTTAGACTATCTCCTCGTATAGAGGAACACGATCTTACTGTAAAAAGTAATCAAGCTATTAAATTTCTTAAAAATGGAGATAAAGTGAAGGTTACTGTGAGATTTAGAGGTAGAGAGCTTGGACACACTGAAATTGGAAAAGAAGTACTCAAACAATTTGCTGAATTAACTTCTGAAGTAGGAGTTATAGAAAAGAGACCTAAAATGGAAGGTAGAAATATGATTATGTTTCTAGCTCCTGTGGAGTCATAAATCGAGAGGAGGAACTAATTATGCCAAAAATGAAAACACATAAAGGTGCAGCTAAAAGATTTAAGAGAACTGCTAGTGGAAAATTAAAAAGAAGTAGTAACTTTGTAAATAAATATCATGGAAAGAAAACTTCAAGAAGATTAAGAAATCTTAGAAAAGCTAAATTAGTAAGCGCAAGTGATCAAAAGAGAATAGAACAATTATTACCATATAAATAGAAGACAGGATAGTTAAAGGAGGTTTTAACAATGGCAAGAGTTAAAAAAGCAATTAATGCAAAAAAGAAACATAAAAAAGTACTGAAACTTGCAAAAGGATATTACGGAGCTAAGAGTAGATTATTTAAGCCTGCCAACCAAGCAGTAATGAGAGCTCTTAGATCAGCATATATAGGACGTAAGTTAAGAAAAAGAGATTTTAGAAAATTATGGATTACAAGAATAAATGCTGCTACAAGAGTTAATGGATTATCTTACAGTAAATTTATAAATGGTCTTAAAAAAGCTAATATTGATATTAATAGAAAAATGCTTTCTGAAATGGCGATTTATGATCCTGAAGGATTTAAAGCATTAGTAGAAACAGCAAAAGAAAATATATAATGTAAAAGTTCCGGAAACGGGGCTTTTATTTTTTCTTTAATATGAAAGGATATACATATATATGAGTTTTTTTTATTTTTTGTGTCTATAATACTTATATTGCCTTTTACTAATTATACTATGATGATATAATATAAAAAAATATAAAATATCTATTTGTTTTAGGGGATGATTAAAATAGAATTAAAAAACAGAATGAACGAATTAAAATCTAACCCTGCTCAAGTTTTAGTTTTGGGTTTTGCAGCATTAATTTTTATTGGAGCTACTCTATTAAATTTGCCTATGGCTTCAGCAAGTGGTAGAAGTATAGGTTTTATAGATGCATTATTTACCTCGGCTTCGGCAGTTTGTGTGACTGGATTAGTAGTTGTAAACACAGCAGCCCATTGGACTATATTTGGAAAGATAGTGATACTAGTATTAATACAAATAGGTGGATTAGGATTTATGACTATGGCCACATTAGTATCTTTATTAATAGGGAAAAAGATTACATTAAAAGACAGACTTATTATGCAAGAGGAACTTAATCAATTCACATTGTCTGGATTAGTAAAATTAACAAGATATATAATTATATCCACTTTTGTTATTGAAGCTATTGGTGCAGTATTCCTAGCATTTAAGTTTATTCCAGAATACGGAACGCTACAAGGTATTTGGTACTCTATATTTCATGCAATATCTGCTTATTGTAATGCGGGGTTTGATATCATAGGAAATAGTATGGAATCTTTTGTGACTAGTCCAATAGTGAATTTTACAATTAGTATATTGGTTATATTAGGAGGTCTTGGATATTCAGTATATATTGATATGACTGAGAATAGAAAATTCAAGAAATTTTTATTACATACAAAAGTGGTCCTAGTAATGTCTATTGGCCTTTTAGTTTTAGGATTCTTAGTATTTTTGATAGTTGAGTATAATAATCCTCAAACCATAGGGAATTTATCCTTTGGTTCAAAACTTATTGCATCCTTCTTCCAGTCAGTTGTACCTAGAACAGCAGGGTTTAACAGTGTAAGCATGGCTGGAACTACAAATGCTACAGCTTTTTTAATAATTATTCTGATGTTTATAGGAGGATCTCCAGGATCTACTGCTGGAGGTATAAAGACTACAACTATGGGAGTTATACTATTAGCTGTAGTAGCAGTTGTTAGAGGGGAAACAGATGTTGAGATTTTTGGAAGAAGAATTCCCAATGAAATTATATTTAGAGCTTTAGCAGTTTTGGGTATAGGCTTATTAATAGTAATAATTGTTACTATGACCCTATCTTTAACTGAAAATAATTTGGAGGATTATAGCTTTTTAGACATTACTTTTGAAACAGTTTCAGCATTTGGAACTGTTGGCTTAAGTAGAGGTCTTACTCCGTATTTATCAGATATAGGTAGAATAATAATTACCATAACTATGTTTATAGGTAGATTAGGTCCTTTAACAATGGCATTTGCCTTTGCTAAGAAAAGAAGAGAGAAAAAGGGATTATATAGATATCCAGAAGAAAGAATAACTGTTGGTTAGGAGGAGTTACATGAAACAATTTGTTGTTATTGGATGTGGAAGATTTGGAACAAGTGTAGCTGAAACTTTATATGACTTAGGGTATGATGTATTGGCAATAGATAAGAGTGAGGAAAAGGTTCAAGAAATAGCTGACAAGGTTACTCATGCAGTACAAGCTGATGCTATTGATGAGAATACCTTAAAAACATTAGGGTTAAGAAATTTTGATGTGGCTGTAGTTACTATAGGTTCTGATTTACAAGCTTCTATAATGGCTACTTTAATTGCTAAGGAGCTAGGAATTAAGCTCGTAATATCTAAAGCTCAAAATGAACTTCATGCGAAAGTATTAGAAAAAACAGGAGCTGATAAGGTCGTATTTCCTGAAAGAGATATGGGTAGTAGAGTAGCTCGTAATCTGGTTTCATCCAATATCTTAGATTATATAGAATTTGCCCCTGATTATAGCATCGTAGAAATTACTGCTATAAAAGAGTGGGAAGGAAAGACTTTAAATGAGTTAAGGTTACCTACTAAATACGGTATTAATGTAATAGCAATAAAACACAATAAAGAAATTAATATTTCACCATATGCTAATGATGTTATCGATAAAAATGACGTACTTATAGTTATAGGACATAATAAAGACTTAAGAAACCTAGATAGATAGGGTGGGTCATAAATGGAGTTAATAACTAGTTCTTCGAATAAATTTATCAAAGAGATAAAAAGCTTAAATAAAAAAAGAGATAGAAATAAAAAAGGACTTTATTTTATAGAAGGTTTAAGACTTGTAGAGGATGCTATAAAATCTAACCAACCAATAGAATATATTCTATATTCAGATAAGATCTTTCAATTAGAGGGTGGAGAAGAATTATTTGATAAATTTAGAAATCAATTTAGCCATTATAAAATTGAACATAATTTATTCAAAGAGATATCTGATACAGATAGTCCCCAGGGTATTATGGCAGTTATTAATATTAGAAAATATACTTTAAAAGATATTATTGATGAGAATCCTTTTATAATATTTCTAGATAGACTTCAAGATCCAGGTAATATGGGAACCATAATAAGAAGTGCCGATAGTTTAGGAGCTAGTGGTATTATTATTAGTAAAGGTTCGGTAGATATATATAATCCTAAAGTAGTAAGATCAACCATGGGTTCATTATTTCATCTACCTATAGTTGAAATAGATAATTCTATAGAAACTATATCAAAGCTAAAAGAATCAGGTATAAAAGTATTAGCCACTTCTTTAGAAGAAGCTAAATATTGTTATGATTCAGATTTAACTACTAATATATTGATTATTATTGGAAATGAAGGGAATGGTATTTCAGAAGAACTATTTAATATTAGTGATGAAAATATCATCATACCTATGAAGGGTAATTCAGAGTCATTAAATGTTGCCATGGCATCTTCAATAATTATGTATGAAGTACTTAGACAGAGAAAAAATATTTAGAAAATTCATTTATGGACGTACATACACCTTGTATTTTCAAATATGTAATGCTATAATCTAAATAAATAGCATTAAAGGGGTGTAAGGAATGGTAAATGCTCAATTCTATTGGCATGTTTTTGAACTTACTGGTTCCATAAATGCATATCTAATGTATAAGAATTTGTTAATAAATTAATAATATAGAAAAGTATTGATGAAGAGAGTAGATATTGGATACATGTAGAGAGAGGATATCAAGGCTGGAAGTATCCTTATGTTTGATAATATTGAAGTTCACTTCTGAACTGCTAGACTGAATTCAGTAGGTCTATGCCGGCATTGCCGTTAACTAAATTGAGTGGCTATTAAAGTATTGTAATAGTTATAAGAGTGGTACCGCGAATATCCTTCGTCTCTTTGAGATGAAGGTTTTTTTATTGTCCAATATCTATAAGTTGGGAGGGATGATATGGTTATTATATATAATTTTCTTATTTTTTTTATAGCATATTTTTTATTAAGCTATGTTTTTAACTTAATAGCTTTAAGAATAACCAAGAGACCTGAATTCAGTACAGACTTTAAAAAAATATTAAAAAGAGCTTTAACTGTTAGTTTGCTTTATCTATTAGTACTTTTGATTGCAAAATTATTTTAAAGAAAGGAGAAATCAAAATGAAAGAAAAAATTCAAGATTTAAGAAATGCTGCAATAGCTGAATTAAAAAATATTAGTAATTTATCCTCCTTGGAAGAATATAGAGTTAAATATTTAGGGAAAAAAGGAGAGCTAACTAAAATATTAAGAGGAATGGGAGGATTATCAAAGGAAGAGAGGCCAATAGTTGGAAAACTAGTAAATGAAGTTAGAGAAGAATTAGAAACTAGAATAGAGACTATGAAAACTGAGTTGAACAATAAAGCCAAAAACAAGAAATTAAAGGAAGAAAAGATAGATGTAACTTTACCTGGAAATAAGGTTAATTTTGGTCATAGACATCCTCTTATGAAAGTATTAGAAGAACTAGAAGATGTATTTTTAAAAATGGGATTTGAAATTGTAGAGGGACCAGAGGTGGAAACTGTATATAATAACTTTGATGCACTAAATTCTCCAGATAATCATCCCTCAAGAGATAAATCTGATACATTTTATATAACTGAAGATATACTATTAAGAACTCATACATCACCAGTCCAGATTAGAACTATGAAGGAAAAAAATCCTCCTTTTAAAATAGTGTCTGCTGGAAGAACCTTTAGGTTTGATGATGTAGATGATACCCATTCACCTATGTTCCATCAATTAGAAGGTCTTGTTATAGATAAAAATATTACTATGGCTAATTTAAAGCATACGATTGATATGTTTATAAAGGAATTGTTTGGAGAAGAAATGAAAACAAGGTTTAGACCTCATTATTTTCCTTTTACTGAGCCTAGTGCAGAGGTAGATGTTTCATGTTTAAGCTGTAAAGGAGAAGGATGCCCAGATTGTCATGGTACAGGATGGAGTATGGAGTTGCTAGGCTGTGGCATGGTACATCCAGAAGTGTTAAAGAATTGTGGGTTAGATCCAGATGAATACAGTGGATTTGCTTTTGGATTAGGTGTAGATAGAATAGCGATGGTTAAATACGGAATAAATAACATCCGATTATTATTCGAGAATGATATGAGGTTTTTAAATCAATTTTAATAGATAGGAGGATTAAATATGCTAATACCAGTGAAATGGCTAAAAGATTATGTAAATATTGAAGGTATAGAGACTAGAGAATTAGCAGATAAATTAACTATGTCTGGTTCTCATGTAGATTCTATTGATAAGATAGATAAAGGTGTAGAAAACGTAGTAGTAGGAAAGATAGAAGAAATAACACCCCATCCTAATGCTGATAAGTTAGTTATAACTAAGATAAATATTGGAGAGGAAACTATCCAAATAGTTACTGGAGCTAAAAATATCAATGAAGAGGATTATGTACCAGTGGCCTTAGTGGGTGCTAAACTACCAAATGGAATGAAAATAAAGAAGGGTAAATTAAGAGGCGAGGTCTCCAATGGAATGCTTTGCTCAGCTGGAGAGCTTGGAATTAAAGAAGATTTAATATCTAAAGAATTAAAGGATGGTATATATATATTAGATGAAGAATATCCCCTTGGCAAAGATATTAAAAGTGTTTTAGGACTTAAGGGTGAAGTAATAGATTTTGAAATAACCCCTAACAGACCAGATTGTTTAAGTATTGTTGGTATGGCAAGGGAAACAGCTGCAACATTAGGAAAAGAATTAAAGGTTCCAAATGTAAAATTAAATAATGAAGTTGATGAGATTACAGATATAATTAACAAATTAGAGGTGTTAAATTCAAAACTTTGTAGAAGATACTACACAAAAGTGGTGAAAAATATTAATGTTGAAAAATCACCTCTATGGATGAGAAGGAGATTGATAGAATCTAATGTAAGACCTATAAATAATATTGTAGATATAACAAATTATGTAATGCTAGAATTAGGTCAACCAATTCATGCCTTTGATTTAGATAAGATAGTGAACAATACAATCACTGTAAGGAATGCAGAAAAAGGCGAAAAAATGACTACGTTAGATGGCGTAGAAAGGGAATTAGATACTGATATGTTAGTTATAGCAGATGCTGAAAGTCCTATTGCTATTGCTGGAGTTATGGGAGGAGAAGATAGTGAAGTAACAGAAAATACTAAATCTATTCTTATTGAGTCTGCAAATTTTGATGGTAGAAATGTGAGACTTACCTCTAGAAAATTAGGACTAAGAACAGAAGCTTCGGCTAAATTTGAAAAAGATTTAGATCCTAATATATCAGAATTAGCTTGTTTGAGAGTTTGTCAGTTGATCGAAGAAATCGGAGCTGGAGAGGTAGTAAAGGGAAATATAGACATTTACGAAAATAAATCTAATATAAGAGAGATTAAATTAAGACCTAAAAAAGTAAATTCCTTATTAGGCGTAGAACTTTCAGTTGATTATATTATTGATACATTGAATAGATTAGAATTAGAATCTAAAGAAATAGATGACAAAATATTAGTTAAAGTACCTACCTTTAGAAATGATATTCAAATGGAAACTGATCTAGTAGAAGAAATAGGTAGAATTTATGGATTTCACAATATCCAATCTGCTCCATTGATAGGTTCATTAACTAAAGGCGGTAAATCAAGAAATAGAGAAATACAAGATTATATTAAGTATTCATTAACTGGAATGGGACTTAATGAGATCACAACCTATTCTTTTATAAGTCCTAAAGCTTATGATAGCATTAATTTACATGAAGAAAGTTTAAAAAGAAGAAATGTAGAGATAATGAATCCTTTAGGTGAAGATTATAGTGTCATGCGAAGTACATTGATTCCTAATATGCTTGATGTATTATCAAGGAATTACAAGCATGGAGTAGAAAAAGCATGGGCTTATGAAATTGGTAATTCTTTTATACCTAAAAGTATACCAGTAAACACTCTTCCTCATGAAATAAAAGCTTTAACTATTGGGATGTATGGAGAAACAAACTTTTTCAATCTAAAAGGAATTTTAGATAAGTTATTTATAGAACTAGGAATAAAAGGATTTGAGTATATTGTAGAAGAGAATCATGATACATTCCATCCAGGAAGATGTGCTAATATTTTATATGGAAACCATGTATTAGGAACTATTGGTGAAATACATCCAGATGTATTAGGCAATTATGGTATGAAAGAAAGAGTGTATATCACTGAATTAGATCTAGATATTATATCATTCCTTACAAATCTAGAAAGAAAGTATAGTGAATTGCCCAAATATCCATCAATGACTAGGGATATAGCAATAGTAGTTGATGAAGATATTCTAGTAAAACAAATTGAAGATATAATTAAAGATAATGGTGGAAAACTAGTAGAAGAAATTAATTTGTTTGATATATACCAAGGTGAACAGATAGAAAATGGTAAGAAAAGTGTTGCATATTCTATTGTTTATAGATCATTAGAAAAGACATTAACTGATGAAGAAGTTTCAAAGGTCCATGATAAAGTAGTAGAAAAACTTACATCTGAACTAAAGGCCGAATTAAGAAAATAAAAGAAAAACATTTAAAGGGCATGGAGATTTACTCCATGCCCTTTAAATTTATTATTATTGGTTATATAATATAAAGTACATCTTAACAAATTACATACAATAGTTATAAAAAATAAATAATAGCCCATATTAAAGGAGAGGATTTTATGACTAATAAAAGAAAAGTCATAGTTAAAATAAATGGACAAGACTATACTGTAATAGGAGAAGAATCAGAAGAATATATACAACATATTGCTAATTATATAGATAAAAAAATGAAAGAAATAATTAATCATAATAATAAATTTAGTCAGTCTATGGCAGCAATATTAACTGCATTTACAATAACAGATGAATTCTATAGAGTTAAACTACAATTAGAGGATTTAGAAGAGGAAGTAAAAGAACCATTAAAAGAATTAGAAGAACTAAAAAAAGAAATAGTGAATATTAAAGCAAATTATAACAAAGTAAAAGAAGAAAGAAATGAATATAGGGAAAAGCTATACGACGTTAGAAATGAAAAGGATAAGACCTCTAATCTAATTAAAGATTACGAGAATTCTTTAGAATTAAAGGAATCAGAATTAGAAGATAGCCAAAAGATGATAAATGGCTTACAAAATAAATTATTTGAAAATCAAGTGGAGTTAGTTCAGTTAAAAAAAGAATTAGAAGAAATAAAAAAAGAGTATGATAAATAGATTATAGAATAAAAAGACTCCTCTAGTTTAAAATATATAGTAATATTGATTAACTGGAGGAATAAATATGCATAATCATTTAACACAAGATCCTATTTATTTAGCACGAGCAGTTGGTGTCTACTTTTTAGCATTAATAACAGTAAGGTTAATGGGAAAAAGATCAATAGGCGAATTAGGAGCATTTGATTTTGTTTTAATGACAGGTATAGGACATATTATGAGTGCTGTAGCCTTGGAAAGAAAAATCCCTTTTCATGATGGAATTTTAGTTTTAGTAACAATAGCATTGCTTGAGATTGTTTTAGCTATTTTTTCCTATAAAAGTAGAAAATTTGGAAAGTTAATTGAAGGGAAGCCTAGATATTTAATTCGTGATGGTAAGATATTAAAAGAAAATATGAGAAAAGAAAAATTTAATCTATATGATTTAAGACAAGAATTAAGAAAATTAGGAGTAGATAATGAAAAAGAAGTGAAGAAAGCTATAATTGAAGCCTGTGGGAAATTTAGTGTGATTTTAAAAGAAGAAGAAGAACCCATTAAAAGAAAAGATCTAGGTGTATTTAAAGAGGATGACAGACCACAATATATAGACAAAAAATTCTATGAGATTAGATCAGAAATAGATAGGTTAAATACTACTTTAAATAATCTTTGCATAGAAGTAAGAAAGTTGCGCAATGGGGAGTAGAAATTACTCTTTCATTTTTTATATATAAATTATTTTAAAGGATGATATATTTGGATAATGTAGAATTATTGGCTCCAGTAGGAAGTAAAGAATCACTATATTTAGCAATAATAAATGGTGCAGATGCAGTGTATTTAGGAGGAAAAGCATTTAATGCAAGACAATATGCTTCAAATTTTGATAATGATGAATTAATATCAGCAGTGAAAATTGCTCATATAATGGGTGTAAAGGTGTACGTAACATTAAATATACTTTTAAAAGAAAATGAATTAGAAGATGTAATGGATTATATACTATTTTTATATAACATAGATGTAGATGCTCTTATAATACAAGATCTAGGTTTAACAAGGATTATAAAAAGAGTATTACCAGATTTTGAAATTCATGCAAGTACTCAAATGACAATAAACAACACTGAAGGAGTAAAGTTTGCTGAAGAATTAGGATTTGAAAGAGTGGTATTATCAAGAGAAGTATCGGTAGATGACATTAGGAAAATTAAAAGAAATACAAATATAGAATTAGAAGGATTTGTACATGGAGCCTTATGTATATCTTACTCAGGACAATGTTTGTTAAGTAGCATAATAGGAGGAAGAAGTGGAAACAGAGGTAGATGTGCACAGCCTTGTAGAATGAATTATTCATTACTTAATATAAGGAATAGTAAAATTATAAATGGAACACAAGAAAAACATTTGCTCAGTCCCAAGGACTTAAATACAATAGAAAATTTAGATGAAATTATTCATGCAGGGATTACATCTCTTAAAATAGAAGGTAGAATGAAAAGACCAGAATATGTAGCTACTATTGTATCTAAATATCGAAAAAAGTTAGACTATATATTAGGCAAAACAGAGAAGGATATTAATAAGATTGATATAAGGGAAATTGAGCAAATTTTTAATAGAGAATTTACAAAAGGCTTTATATTGAAGGAAGAGTCTAAAGATATAATAAATATAGACAAATCAAATAATTCAGGAATAAAAGCAGGAAAAGTTATTAAAACGAAAAAAGATATTATATATATAAAGCTAGAAGAAGATTTGAGAGTCAATGATGGAATAGAAATTAGAGATAATAGCAAAGATATAGGGTTTAAAATAGATGTTTTATATAATAAGAATGAAAACAAAGTAGATATGGTTAAAAAAGGTAATGTAGCAATAGTGAAAGTGAAAAACAACCCTATTAATGATGGAATTGTTTATAAAACAGCAGACTCTAAATTATTAGAAGAATCTATGGAACCTATCAAGCGAGGTTTTCAAGGTAACATATCAATCAATATGGCTATAGAATTAAAACTTCATACTTTGCCTAAATTATATCTTTGGGATAATGAGGGGAACCATATTGAGGTAAGAGGAATTAATAATGTTGAAAAAGGAGAGAAAATATCTCTAACTAAAGATAAAGTTATTGAACAAATGTCTAAACTAGGTAATACACTATATTTATTAAATAGTATTGAAATAAATATGGATGAAGGAATAATGGTTAGGTTAGGAGAACTTAATAAATTAAGAAGAGAAGCAATTAGAGCACTAGATAGTAAGAAGGAAGTAATGAATAATCGAGTAGTTTTAGATAGTTTAGATAAAACTATTTTGCTTAATAATAAAAAGAATAGTACTAAACAAAAAAAATTAGCTATAAAAGTGAAATCCTATGATCAATTTGAAAGATTAGATTTAGATAGAGTAGATAGGATATATCTAGATTTTTATAAAGATCTTAATAAAGCTTTAGAGAAGCTTAATAAAATATTGGTAGAGAAATATATTTCCTTAGATAGAATTATTGAAGATGTTGAATTTGTAGAGATTAAAGAAAAAATTATGAAAATCGAAAAAAATATAGATGGAATATCGGTATCAAATTTAGGATCTCTAAATTTTGTGAAAAATAACTTTGCAACAAAGATTCATTGTGATATAGGAATTAATATTTATAATAGTCAGGGATTAGAACTTCTAATGGAGAAAGGAGTAGAAAGTGCAACATTATCCCCAGAATTAACTAATAATGAAATTAAAGAGATCTATAGAAAGAGTGGTATGGAAGTAGAAGTAAATGCTTATGGTTATTTACCTGTAATGTTTACAAAGTATTGTCCTTCCACTCCAGTATCTAATTGTACTGGCAATAGTTGTGAAGTGTGTGGAACTAGTGATTTAGCACTAGTAGATAGAAAAAACATGAAGTTTAGATTTCATAGAAGTAAAAATTTAACTACAATATATAATAGTCAACCAATTTTTGTATTAGATAAATTAGATAAAATAAATAGTATAGATATTATTAGGCTTGATTTTACTTTTGATGATGAATTGATTGAAGAAGTTCAGAAAAAATATTATGACAATATAAATAACAAATTAGATTTAGGAGATATCAAAATATTAAAAGAAAATTTAAATGAAAGAAATGGGTATACAAGAGGACATTTATTTAGAGGGGTGTTGTAAAAGGTGATAGGTATTAACGATAAATCTTTAAAGACCTTAGAGTATTTTAAAATAATTGAAATACTTGATAAAAAAGCAGAATCTTCATTAGGGAAAGATATAGTAAAAAAACTGCTACCTATGAATGAACTAGAAGATGTTAAGGATGCTCAAGATGAAACAGATGAAGGTACCAGTATAATATTAAGAAGAGGCAATCCACCATTAGGAGGGATATTCAATCTTTCTTCTGAAGTATCTAGAGCTGTAAAAGGTGGTATGCTATATCCTGGGGCTTTATTAAAAATAGGAGATAGTTTAAGGGCTGCTAGAAGGATAAAAGCTTTTATAAGAACTGATAGAGAAGATAGTGATTCTTCTTATCCCATACTAGAAGGATACATCGAAGATCTATCTGCATTTAAAGACTTAGAAGATGAGATAGAAAATGCAATAATAAGTGAGGAAGAAATATCTGACAATGCAAGTTCCACACTAAGATCAATTCGAAGACAAATTGAAACTAAAAATGCTTCTATTAAAAGCAAATTAAATTCAATAATAAATTCATCTAATAACAAAAAACTATTGCAAGATAGTATAATTACCTTAAGAAATGATAGATATGTGGTACCAGTAAAACAAGAAAATAGGTCTCAATTTCCAGGGTTAGTTCATGATCAATCTTCTAGTGGAGCAACTTTGTTTATAGAGCCAATGGCCATTGTCAATCTTAATAATGAATTAAAAGAATTAAAGGTGGAAGAAAACAAAGAAATTGAAAGAATTTTAAAAGACTTTAGTGAAAAGGTAGCTCTTATAGCAGATGATATAATTGAAAACCAAAAAATATTAGCTAAGATAGACTTTATTTTTGCTAAAGGTAAACTAGCATTAGAAATGGGCGGTATTAAGCCCACATTGAATAATGAAGGTCAAATATATATAAAAAATGGAAGACATCCTCTAATACCAAAAAATGAAGTTGTAGCAAATGATATCTATCTAGGTAGAGATTTCAATTCTTTGATTATTACAGGACCAAATACAGGGGGAAAAACTGTCACATTAAAAACAGTAGGATTATTAACTTTAATGACTCAAGCGGGGCTTCATATTCCCAGTGACCATGGTAGCCATATGGCCATATTTAATAATGTGTTTGCTGATATTGGCGATGAACAAAGTATAGAGCAGAGTTTAAGTACTTTTTCATCTCATATGACTAATATAGTAAATATTATAGATAACGTAGAATATAATAGCCTGGTATTATTTGATGAATTAGGGGCAGGTACTGATCCTACAGAAGGGGCAGCTTTAGCTATGTCTATTTTAGACTATTTATACAGTAGAAAGATAACAACTATAGCTACTACCCACTATAGTGAACTAAAATTATATGCTATATCTACAGAAGGTATAGAGAATGCATCTGTAGAATTTGATGTAGAATCGTTGAGTCCTACATATAAATTGTTAATAGGTATACCAGGAAAATCTAACGCTTTTGAGATTTCAAAGAGGTTAGGGTTACAGGATGTTATCATAGAGAAATCTAGAGAATTATTATCTAAAGAAAATATACAATTTGAAGATGTATTAGCAAAGATAGAAACTGATAGAAAAATTAGTGAAGAAAATAAAGCAGAATCTGAGAGATTGAAAAGAGAAATTAATGATCTTAAGGAAGAATTAGAAAATAAGAAAGAAAAAATTGATAAAGTAAGGAAAAACACATTAAGAGAAGCTAAATTAGAAGCAAGAAAAATAATAGAAGAAGCTAAAGCAGAGTCAGATGAAATAATAAAAGAATTAAGAAATATTTCTACAGATATTGAAAAAGAAAGAAATAAAAAGATGCAGGAAGCTAAAGATAAGTTAAGAAATAAATTAGGCAGTATGGAAGAGGATATCTCAGAGAACATACTAGGAAGAACAAATAAAAAGCCACCTAAAAATTTAAAGGTAGGAGATACGGTAAAGCTCTTAAATCTTAATCAAAAGGCTACAGTATTAACAGAACCAGATAGCGGTGGAAACCTTATGGTACAAGCTGGTATTATGAAAGTAAGTGTAAATTTAAGTAATATAGAAAAAGCAAAAGACGAAGATATGAATAAAACACAGAAATCAACTAAAGGGATGGTTAGATCTAAAACAAAATCAATAAAAACAGACCTTGATTTGAGAGGTAGAAATTTAGAAGAAGCAATGTTGGATGTGGATAAGTATTTAGATGATGTATATATAGCAGGGTTAAGTCAAGTTACTATCATTCATGGAAAAGGTACTGGAGTATTAAGAGAAGGAATAAAGCAGCAGCTTAAAAGTCATCGCCATGTGAAAGGTTTTAGGTTAGGAAAATATGGCGAAGGTGGAGTAGGAGTGACGGTAGTAGATTTAAAGTGAGGTGAAATATGTATTTAATAAGTGCATGTCTTGTAGGGGTTAATTGTAAATACAATGGAAAGAACAGTGAGAATAAGAAGCTTATGGAGTTTGTTAAAAATAATAAATCTATTTTAGTATGTCCTGAACAATTAGGAGGGCTGAGTACTCCTCGATTACCTGTTGAAATCGTTGATAGAGTAGATGACAAAAAAATAGTTAGAGATAAATTAGGCAAAGATGTAACTAAAGAATTTTATAAAGGAGCAGAGGAAACTTTAAAAATTGCAAAGTTTTTTGATGCTGAGGTTGCTATTCTAAAAGCTAAAAGCCCCTCCTGTGGATATGGGAAAATATATGATGGTAGTTTTTATGGCAGACTAATTGAGGGAAAAGGTATAACAGCAGAACTTTTAGAAAAAAATGGTATCAAAATATATACTGAAGAAGATATTGAAAAATTAATTTGATAGTTATAAAAATAGAATAGATAAAATCTATTCTATTTTTACGGGTATCTAGGAGGAAAGTATATGGAAGAAATAGGATTGAATGATATAGAAGGAATATATGTAGGAAATGCTGAATATAGAGAAGGTCCAACCGGATGTACAGTTATTATATGTGAAAAAGGAGCAGTAGCTGGTGTAGATGTAAGAGGAGGAGCCCCTGGAACAAGAGAAACTGATTTACTAAAACCTGAAAATTTAGTAGAGAAGATACATTCTGTAGTTTTAAGTGGAGGAAGTGCTTATGGATTAGATGCAGCTACTGGAGTAATGGAATGTTTAGAAGAAAAGGACATAGGATTTAATACAGGAGTAGTAAAAGTTCCAATCGTATGTAGTGCGGTATTATTTGATTTAAATTTAGGTAACCCTAAAATAAGACCAGATAAATCTCTAGGATATAAGGCCTGCATAAATGCATATAAAAACGACTTTAAAGAAGGGTCTTTTGGTGCAGGTACAGGAGCTACTGTTGGAAAACTGTATGGATTAGAAAGAGCAATGAAAGGTGGATTAGGTTGCTATGGTCTTCAAGCAGGGGATTTAAAAGTATTATCAATAGTAGCAGTAAATGCATTAGGAGATATAATAAACACCGAAAAAAATGAGATCGTCGCAGGACTTCTTGATGATAAAATGAATTTCATAGGTACAGAAAATGAGATGTTAAAAAATTATTCTGACAAAAGGAATCTCTTTGGTCAAAATACAACTATAGGTATTGTTATAACTAATGCTAAATTCACAAAGTCACAAGCTAATAAAATAGCTTCAATGGCTCATAATGGATATGGGAGAGCTATAAGACCTTCCCATTCAACTTTTGATGGTGATACTATATTTACAATGAATACAGGGGATATAGAAGCAGACATAAATGCTGTGGGGATCTTATCAGCTATTACTATGGAAAAAGCAATATTAAGAGCTGTGAAATTTGCAGAATCTGAAAGCAATGTAATATCATATAAAGATATAAGAAAATAGTATAATAGATGAAAATATAAGGGGGTAATTTAACATGGATATACAAGAAATAAGAAAAGAAGCAAGAAAAAAAATGAAAGGGTATTGTAGAGTATGCCCTGTATGTAATGGAGTTGCCTGTGCTGGTGAAGTACCTGGAATGGGAGGTAGTATTACAGCTCAATCCTTTAAAAATAATATTAATGAATTAAAGCAAGTGAATTTGAGATTAAGAACTATTCATAATTCTAAAAATCCTAGTACAAATATTAAAATATTGGGTCATAAAATAAGTATGCCTATTATATCTGCACCTGTAACTGGAAGTAGTTTTAATATGGGGGGAGCTTTATCTGAGGAGGAGTACGTAATAGCTGTGATGAAAGGAAGCATAGATGCTGGCACTATAGCAATGACTGGGGACACAGCAGATGCAAGTATGTATCAGGATGGACTAGATGGAATAAGAGGAGTAGATGGAAAAGGTATACCTATTATTAAACCAAGAGAAAATAAAGCTATATTAGAAAAAATTAAAATGGCAGAAAAAATAAATTCTTTAGCTATAGGAGTAGATATAGATGGTGCTGGATTAATAACCATGGCATTAAAAGGTCAGCCTGTAGGACCTAAAACTAAGAAAGAATTAAAGGAGTTAATTGAGTCTACGGAATTACCATTTATCTTAAAAGGAATAATGACTGTGGAAGAGGCAAAAATAGCAGTTGAAATAGGAGCTAAAGCAATTGTGGTGTCAAATCATGGGGGGAGAGTACTTGATCATGTGGAAGGAGTAGCTAAGGTGCTTCCTGAGATAGCTAAAGTTGTAAAAGGTAAAATAACTATTTTAGCTGATGGTGGAATACGTTCTGGAATAGATGTATTCAAAATGATTGCTTTAGGTGCAGATGCTGTTCTTATAGGAAGACCAATAATAATTGGAGCCTATGGTGGACATGAAGAAGGAGTAAAAATAACATTAGAAAAAATGCAGAAGGAACTATTACAAGCAATGATCCTTACTGGTAATAATAATATTGAATCTATTGATAATAATAGTATTAAATATTAACTAAAACAACTAAAATGAATAAAATAGTGTATAAATATACTATAAAGGGTATAATATATAAAATAAATATAAAATTAGTTTGGAAATACTTGATTAGTTAATAATAATATGGTATATTAAATAGAAATTAATAGAGAAAATTCAGTGAAGAGAATAGTAGAATATATTAAGTGTTAAAGAGAGTCAGGGATGGTGGAAGCCTGATACATAAGATATATTTGAATAGAGTCTTGGAGAAGCCATCTGAAATGAGTAAGGTGAGCCGGTTAAACCGTTATTATAGAATGAGTGGGCATGAATGTGTCAATTAGAGTGGTAACACGGGTAAAATCTCGTCTCTTTTAATAAGAGATGGGATTTTTTTATTTATAAAAATTCTTAAGGAGGGATTTTAGATGATAGATTTTAAACAACAAATTGCTGAGTTGATTAATAAAAATGTAGAAGAAATGTCTAAAGAAGAATTATTGGGATTGATTGAAGTTCCACCAAATTATGAAATGGGGGATTATGCTATACCTTGTTTTAAAATGGCAAAGATATTTAGGAAAGCTCCTAATGTTATTTCTCAAGAAATTGTAGAAATGATTGGGGATAATAAATATTTTGAAAAAATACAAAGTGTAGGTCCATATATCAACTTCTTTATTAATAGAGGGGTATTTGCGGAGACAGTATTAAAAGAAGTATATGAGAATAAAGAAAAATATGGAGCTACAGATATTGGTAAGGGTAGAAATGTAATAGTTGAGTTCTCATCTCCTAATATAGCAAAGCCTTTTCACATTGGTCATATAAGAACTACCGTTATAGGACATTCCCTGTACAAAATTTATAATTTTTTAGGATTTAATACTATTGCTATAAATCATCTAGGGGATTATGGAACTCAATTTGGTAAGCTAATTGTTGCATATAAAGAATGGGGAGATAGAGAAATTATAGAAGCTAACCCTATTCCTGAGCTACTTAAGCTATATATTAAGTTCCATGAAGTAGCAGAAGAAAAGCCGGAGTTAGATGATCAAGCTAGAGAATGGTTTCATAAGTTAGAAAATGATGATGTAGAAGCTAGAGAATTATGGCAATGGATTCGAGATGTTAGTTTAAAAGAATTCAACAGAGTATATGACATGTTAAATATTAAATATGATTCCTTTGCTGGGGAAAGCTTTTACTCAGATAAAATGCCTAGAGTAATTGATATAATGAACAAAAAAGAAATATTAAAGGATTCTCAAGGGGCAAGAATCGTGGATTTAGAGCCTTATGGAATGCCACCAGCTCTTATTCAGAAGAGAGATGGCTCCACATTATATATTACCCGTGATATAGCTGCTGCATTATATAGAAAAGAAACCTATGACTTTTATAGGAATATATATGTAGTAGGATCTCAACAAAAATTGCATTTTGAACAGTGGATGAAAATTGTAGAATTAATGGGATTTGAGTGGGCAAATCAATGTATTCATGTTCCATTTGGAATGGTAGCATTAGAAGAAGGTACAATGTCTACTCGTAAGGGTAGAGTAGTATTTTTAGAAGATGTACTTAATAAAGCTGTTGATAAGACAAAAGAAATTATAGAAGAGAAAAGTCCTAATCTAGAAAATAAAGATAAGGTTGCAAAGCAGATAGGAATAGGGGCTGTAGTATTCCAAGAGTTATCTAACAATAGAATAAAAGATTACACATTCTCTTGGGAGAGAACATTAGCCTTTGAGGGAGAGACTGGTCCATATGTTCAGTATACACATGCAAGAGCAACAAGTGTTCTATCAAAAGCTGGTATTGAAGTAACCGATGATATAGATTATTCTCTATTATCAAATGAAGAAGCTATAAATGTAGTTAGATTAATACATGATTTTAAACAAATCGTTATAGATGCTATGGAAAAGGATGAACCATCAATTATAACTCGTCATATAGTAGATTTAGCACAAGCTTTCAATAAATTCTATCATGACTGTCCTATTTTAGTGGATGATGAGGAACTAAAGAAAGCGAGATTACTTTTAGTTAATTCAGCAAAAGGTGTTATAAAAACAGGATTATCTTTAATAGGTGTGGAAGCTCCAGAAAAAATGTAATATAACCATAAAATAGATACCAGATTACTGGTATCTATTTTAAAATAAACATATAAATATGATATAATATGCAAGTATAATTACTTAAAAATTAGGAGCGGTTATATGAAAAGGAAATTTACTTTTATATTAATTATATTTAGTCTGTTACTAGTGTCCTGTACTAGGGACACAATTACAAAAGAAATAAGTTCAGAAGGGGAGCCATATCTACAGGAAATATGGAATTTTTCTGAAGGTTTGGCTGCAGTAATGATTGACTGGAAGTATGGCTATATAAATAAAAATAGAGAGCTAGTTATAGAAGCTAAGTTTGATGAAGCATATGATTTTACTAATGGATTGGCAAAAGTTAAAGCTGGAGAAAAGTATGGCATTATAGATTTTAGAGGTAAATATGTAATAGACCCTATATATGAAGATATAAAACTTTATTCTGAAAATCTTTGGTTAGTTAATTTGGATGGTATGTATGGATTAGTTATGAAAGATGGTAAATCATTATTAGAACCAAAATATAATACAATACTCTCAGCTCTTAATAATATTTATCTAATAGAAATAGAAAATGAATGGGGATATTCTGATGAAAATGGCAATATCATAGTAGAGCCTAAATATCGAGATATAGATTATTATCCCGACAATGAAATGTATATTGTGAATGAGAACGGAAAATGGGGTACACTTGACAAAAATGGAGAAGAATTAATATCACCTGTCTATAGTAATAGGTTATTTTTTAGTGAAGGTTTAGCTCCAGTGAAAATTAACAATAAATATGGTTATATAGATAAAATAGGAAACTTAGTAATTGAACCTCAGTTTGATCATGGAGGTATTTTTTCTGAGAATCTAGCTTGTGTAAATATTAATTACAAGTATGGATATATTAATAAGAAGGGTGAATTTGTAATAGATCCTATATATGATTCTGGGAGTAAATTCGAAAATGGTATTGCTGAGGTAGATTTAAAAGGGTATGAAGGTACTATAGATACTAAAGGTAATAATATCACAGAGTTAAAGTATTATGATATCAGTCCAATGAGGAACAGTCTATTTTCTATATATTTAAATACTGATGAAGGATATAAATATGGAGCGATCAATAGAGAAGGAGAAGAAATAATTTCTCCTAAATATGATTTTATTGAGTATTTTACAGATGATTTATTAAAATTTAAATTAAAAGATAAAATAGGTATTATGAATGAAGAGGGAAGAGTATACTTGGAAGGTGTATTTGATGAAATAAATAGTGAAAAATTTAATTTAATAGAAGTAGTAAGTAATAATAAAAAGGGTATATTTACTGAAAAAGGGATCCAATTAACTGATATAGAATATGATAGCATTGAATATTTTGATGAGTATATGTTAGTAGTTGAAAAAGAGAGCAATAAAGGATTAATAAATACATATGGCAAAAATATTACTGAAATTGAATATGATGATATTAGATTACCTTATAGCAATCGTCAGTTTATTCCAGTAAAAAAGAATGGAAAATGGGGCTTTATTGATAGGGAAGGTAATATATTAATCCAATTAAGATATGATGATGTGAAAAGTTTCTCCGAAGGTCTAGGAGCCGTAAAGATAAAAGATAAATGGGTGTATATTGATAAAAATGAAGAAATTATTATTGAATAAAAATCAATAGGACATAGCATAAAGAAATGAAGTTTAAACTTCATTTCTTTATTTTTATTTTTTTAAAAATAAGTTGAAGGGTTTATAAAAAAGTTGTCGTCTAAACTAATGAAAGCAAATAAAAAAGGAGGGATAAATTATGAAAGTTAAAAAAACAGGAATTAATACTTTGGCAATAACATTAATATCGATAGGTATAATGTCTCTATTGAAAAATTTTATTGATTTTAATGTATGGAAAATAGTATCTATGACTTGGCCATTGATAATAATATTTTTTGGATTAGAGATCATTATAACAAAATTAATTGTTAGTAAAAGTGAAGATGAAATGAAGATGACCATTAGTGTAGGCAGTGTAGTACTACTAGTACTTATATTGATAACAATGAGCGTATCCTCTGGTATATCAAGACTCAATATAAATATAGGTGATGGATTATTTGATTTTTATAAATATAATTCATCATTTGAAAAAGAGTATAATAGAGGGCATGAAGGAGGGTTTGAGAAAATAGATATAAAAAATAGCTTTGGAGATGTAAGCGTTAAATCTCATAGTGAAAGTAACATCTATATAAAAGCATTTATCAATATAAAAAATAACGATGAAGAATATGCTGAAGAAATAGCTAATGAATTAGTATCAATTAGTGACTCAAATAGAATATTAGATATAATTACAAAAACAGAAGATTATCGAACTAATAAGTCCTTAATAAATAATATCGAAGTGAACTTAGAAATACTAGTGCCAAAGGGGGTTGAAGTGAAAATTCTTGATAAGTTTGGAGATGTGGAAGTAGCAGACATAGATAATAAGCTGCAAGTAGAGAATAAACATGGTGATGTTGTTGTTAATAATATACAAGGAGATATAAATGTAGAAAATTCTTTTGGAGAAATTGATTTAGAAAGTGTTAAAGGCAAATTAGATTTAATAAATAAGCATGGTGATATAAAGGTATATATAAATGATAAAATTAACAGTGATATCAATATAAGGAATCAGTTCGGAGATATTACTATGGATATTGACAATAAGCAAGAAGGGAAATTTATTGCAAATGTGAAATTTGGTTCTATAGATACAAATTTTGATTTAAAAATAGAGGAAGAAGTTAATTCTCAGAGAATAAATGATATAAAAGGCGATGATTCAATAATTATTCAATTGGATAATTCCCATGGGGACATCGATATCAATTAGTAGAATATTATTAACTAATAGAGTTTTTTGTTAGGAGGTGGTACTCATTGAATGAAAAGGAGATAGTAGAACAAATCAATAAAGGAGATATTGAGGCTTTTAGATTACTCGTAGATAAATATAAGGATAGAGTATTTTCATGTGCTTATAAATTTACAGGAGATTACTTAGAAGCTCAGGATTTATCTCAAGAAATTTTCTTGAAAATTTATAGAAATATAAAATCTTTTAATAATCAATCAAAGCTATCTACTTGGATCTATAGAGTATCCACAAATATGTGTATTGATTGGAAAAGAAAGAATCAAAAAAAACTAGATTTAATCATAAATAATTTCTCAGGAAATACTGAAATAAGTGATAATATTCTGCCAGAAACAGATATAATCCAGAAGGAAGATAGAAATGGGATAAGGTCTAAAATAGAATCTCTTCCCAATATATATAAAGAAACACTGATATTATATCATTTTTATGAAATGAGTTATAAGGATATTTCAAAGGAATTAAAAATATCAGAAAAAACAGTAGATACTAGATTGTATAGAGGAAGAAGATTATTGAGAGAACACTTAAATAAATACTCATATGGAGGTGAAATTTATGGATTGTAAAGAAGTTCAAAAAAATATAGATAGATATATAGAAAATAAATTGGACATAAAGAATAAAATTTTATTCGAAAATCATATAGACAGTTGTCATATATGTAAAAGAGAATTTGAAGATATAAGATATATTTTTTCTGAGTTAAATGAATCAATCTCAATAAATCCACCACCAAATTTCACAAGTAACATAATGAAGAAGATAAATAAAAATAAGGTTATGACATTTAACAAGAGTAGAAAAATATGGGGAGCTAGTTTAGTAGCAGCTGGTTTTTTGCTTTTTTTTATAAATAATTTTGCTAGTGAAATAGATGTAAATACATTATCAAGAAATCTATATTTAAATTCTATAAATGTCAATAAAAAAATAGTTAAACCTTTTGGGGATATTTCAGAACTAATCAATATACCTTTTGATAGGTTGAATGAGGAGGATATAAAATGAAATGTTATTATCATGAAGATAGAGAAGGGAAATTGAAGTGCGATATTTGTCAAAAGCAAATATGTGAAGAATGTTCGAATAATGAAAAAGATAATATAATTTGCGATGAATGTTTAGCAAAGGAAGTTTTTGATGGAGATACAATAGTAATGGAAACAAAATATAGTAATCATAATAGTAATAGAGAACAAGAAAATATATTAAACAATAATTATTATCCAGTTAAGAGAATTCCAAATTCCTTTTTAGGTTTTATATTTTCATTAGTTCCAGGTGCAGGACATATGTACTTAGGATTAATGAAAAGAGGCGTACAATTAATGATAGCTTTTTTTATGCTATTAGCTATACCTAGTATATTAAACTTTGCAGGATTCATTGGTCTTTTTGCTACAGTAGTATGGTTTTACAGTGTTTTCGATGCATACCATATTAAAAAACGTTTAATGAGAGGAGATATAGTTGAAGATGAATTAGTAGTAGAAATGGATTGGCTTAATATGAACTATTATTATCTAGGATTAGGTCTGTTAATTTTTGGAGGATTAGCTTTACTAAATCAAGGTTTATATTCTTTTCAATATATATTTAATATAGCAACAATTAATATTGGTTTTAAAGTTTTTAGATTTTTAAGAGAAATAACATTACCTATATTATTAATTGTAGCAGGTATTGTATTAATAAAGAGATCAAAGAATTAATAAAAGAAGGCTAGATTTTCTAGTCTTCTTTTATTAATTAGTTAAATTTGCTATACTTATATATAGTTAATTTGAGTGGGAGGAAATTATGTTAGAAAATAAAATTAATACAATAATAAATTCAGCTGCAGCAATAGATTCTATTAATAATATAGATTATAAATTTAGATCTTATGAAGTACAGTTAATGATTAGTGCAATTAAGTCTTTAGTTCCTTCAATGGACACCAATCGTGTAACAATAAATTATGATAGATATAAAAAGGAGTTAGAACTGTTAAGGTATTACTTTGATGAAGGGCAAAAGAATATAAATATTTCAGATAGGTCAAATTATTGGAAGTATGAAGATGAAACCTTTACATCTAGAATTATACCTATAATTATTTCTAATGGGGATTATGAAAATGCAAAAGATGAAATAATAAAAAATGTATTATATTCAACTGGGAGCATTGTTGTTTTATTAAATTCAATAGTCCTTGGAAAACTATTGAATATATTAATTACTAATAAAGAACTTATAGAAGAAGAAATCTTATTAACTTTGAAGAATGAGATAATAACATTTTCTCAAGTTGAATTTCTAAATAAATATAAGAATGAATATAAAATTTCTTTAGAAGAATATGATGGAAACTTTCTAATTGATTTTGAAAGAATGAGGATAGAGTTAATAAACATATTAAATGGCAAGGGCTCTATGGAAAACAATATTATTAAAGAATCAATTAATATTATAAAAAACAAAGAAAATACATCACTATTACAAATTCAAGATTTATATCTATCAGCTATCTTTGGAATTTACTGTGAGGATATAAATAAAATAGAGTATAATGATAAGAGTTTTATAGTAAAGATATCGGATTACTTGATAAAATTAAGAAAAGGTAGAATTAATTCAAAAAATCTAATGGTTGAAATATCTAATATACCAGATATATTTAAATTTAAGGTGGGAGAAGTAATAGATCATCCATTATTAAATAAGTGCCAAATAATTAATAAATATAAGCTTGAAAGATCCACGATAATTGAAGTTATGACTAAATCAGGACTATATAGATTCAAAAAATAAAACACCCTTTTTAAGGGTGTTATAATTATTTCTCTAAATAATCTATAAATTCTTCTTCAGAACTGTCTGCAAGCTCACTAAGTTCTTTGATTATATTATTTTTCAAAGTTAAATATTCATCTGATTCTTTCTTTTGTCCTGTATACTCAAGGGCTCTAATAATGAGTAACATGTCTTTTTTTGGTATTTCAGCTATAGATATTTTATCAAATTCTTGCATGACCCCTCTCCTTCCATATTCTTTTCTTTAGTATATTTCTACAAGAACTTTCATTATTCCTTCTAATATTACAAAAAATATGAATATTTATTATATATTTTCAGGATCTTTATCGTAGAATACTCTCTGGCTTCTTCCTTTAACTTCTTTTAAGAGTTTTTTAATTTTATCTATTTCATCTTTTACCAACTCGGTATCTTCTTTAGATAGATTATAATATAAAAATAAATCTTCAAAAGTTCTAACGGTTTTTGATAACTCAGTATCTACTTCTATGAATGATTGAAAGTTTTTACTTTTTCTTGCATTTAAAAATTGTTCAATATCAACTTTTATTAGATTTACAACGTCGTCTTCAGTTTTTAGATCTCCAGCAGTTACTACATAAGGTTTGATTCTTTCCAAAAAGTATGTATTATCACTATTAATATGATACATATAAGAAATTTTAAAGTCATTTAATTTATATTTAACAAAGAACATAACGCCTTGTATAGATATAACTTCGCAACCCATGTCTCTAAGTCTATTAAGACACATTTGATGACGAATTTGACGAATAGTCATATAAGCCATAAAATACCTCCATATTATATTTATTTATATAATTATATCATAAACAGAGCTTTAATATAACAGTACTGAATATATACTTATGTAATTAGCGGAAGGATTAATAAATAAAAAATAGAATATAAAATAATAAGTGACATAAGAAAGGAGTTTTTTAATGACAAATATGAACAAAAAAAGAATATATATGATATTAGGATTAGCATGGCCTGTAATGTTTAGTCAATTACTTCAAACTTTATTGGAGATTGTGGACTTATACTTTGTATCTAATATAAACAGTGAAGAAATTGTTGCATTGGTATCAGGAGTAGGGTTTTCTACATCTATATTGGGAGTATTTATTGTTTTCTCTCAATTAACTGCAACAGGAGCTATTGCGATAATATCAAGAAGAATAGGGGAGAAGAATGATAAAGAAGTTTTCTCAATAACAGAACAAGCATTAATATTATCTCTAATAGTTGGGTTTTTAATTGTTATAGGGATATATATATTTATGGATCCATTACTTGATGGAATAGGTGCTTCTGGAAATGTACATCTTTATGCAAAAAACTACTTAAGTATTGTTTTAGTGGGAGTTCCTTTTATGTTTTTTAACTTAACAGGTAGATCTGTACTTCAAGCTATGGGTGATACCAAAACTCCTATGGTAATATTCGTATCAATGAATGTTATTAATATTATATTTGATCCTATACTTATATATGGATATAGTATATTTCCTGAATTGGGATATAGAGGGGCTGCATTAGCTACGTTAGTATCAAATATAGTAGCATTTTTATTAATGTTATATGTAATTTTCTCAAAGGTATATAAAAAAGACTTTAAGCATGTTATAAGAAGTTTCAAAATAGATGTGAAAGTTATTTTAAGAATCATCAAAATAGGTTTTTATTCAGCAATACAAGCAATATCTAGGCCTATTACTGGTCTCCTTATGTTTAAAATAGCAAGCTATACAGGAACAAATTCTGTAGCAGCTTTTACTATAGGAGGGAGAATGTTTAATTTAGTTTTTATAATATTAATGGGTCTTACAACTTCCATTTCCGTTCTTACAGGACAAAATTTAGGAAAAGGAGATATTGAAGAAGCAGAAAATTATATAAAAGATGGATTAAAAATTGCTGCAATAAATATGATAATATTTATAATTCCTTATTTTATTTTTTCAGAAGGAATTATAAGATTATTTATTGAAGATATTGAAGTTATAAAAATTGGATCTAATTATCTAAGAATAGTATACCTAGGTGTTATTTTTGTGATTTATCCAGTAGTATATGGAGGTGCTTTCTTGGGATCGGGAGATACTCTACCGCCAATGCTTGCATCTTTAGTAGCTAATTGGGCTTTTAAATTACCAATAGCTTATATATTTGCAAAGGTATTAAATATGGGGGCTAATTGGGTATGGCTTGCAATTAGTATTTCTGTATTTGTTGAAGCTATAGTAATAATAGCTTGGTTTAGAAAAGGAAGATGGAAAGAAAAAGTTGTATAATATAGGTATTAATTATCCTTATATATAGTATTATCAAAATAGGGGGTGATTAATTGACTAAATTATATCCATATAATCGTCAGAAAGCTTTAGCATACGCTAAAAGATGGGCCTTTGATAGAAATCCTAAGTATTATAATTTTGAAAAACTTGGTGGAGATTGCACAAATTTTATATCTCAAGTAATACATGCAGGAGGATGCCCAATGAATTATGAGAAATGGACTGGATGGTACTATGTAAATGTTAATAATAGAGCTCCAGCATGGACTTCAGCCAATTATTTGAGAAAATTTCTCATGAACAATAAAAGTACTGGTCCTATTATTGAAAAGAGTAATATAAACGAGATACAGTTAGGTGATATTGTACAACTTAATTTTGATTCTGATAGTATATTTGAACACTCTTTAGTAATAGTCGACATAAAGGAACCTAGAAGTGTAAAAAATATTTATATTGCTGCTCACACATATGATAGATATCATTATTCTCTTAGTAATTATATAATTGAAGATATAGAATATTATCATATATTAGGGTATAAAAAATGAAACCTATAGGAGGATAAAATGAAGAAGATAAGTAACTTAGATAAAATAAATGCTTTATTAAATAAAGATAAAATTGCTACAATAAACATTCAAGGAAGGATGAAATATGAAAAGAAGTGGAGTATATTAGTAGATGATACTGATAATCCTAATGGAATAATTTTTAAAAATGGATATTGGAATATTATATATTCACCTAATGATACAATTGCAAAGAATTTAATAAACCATTTAAAAGAAAAAGAGTTAGGATTTGCTGGAGTATTAATAAAGTATTATAATATGATGAAAGAAAGCAATAAAATAGATTGGGATGAAATATGTCATTTATATTATATAGATCCTAAGGAAATAAAAATACCTCAAATAAGACATAATGTAGAAAAATTACGACTAGAAGATGCAGAGATAGTTAATGAATTTTATACATATAAAGATGAAGATTCTATAGAATATATAAAAGAATGTATAATAGAGAGAGAAACATCCTGTATATTTGATGAAGCTGGAAAGCCCATTTCTTGGGCTGTAATAAGAGAAGATGGTTCAATGGGAATAATGTATACTAGAAAAGATCATCGAGGTAAAGGATTAGCCATTTCTGTTACATGGGATCTAATAAGAAAAGTAATTAATAATGGGGATATACCATATGTACACATAGTCCATGGGAATGAAGCTTCTGTTAGGTTAGCAAAAGCCATAGGTTTTAAAAAATATGGTGATATTGCATGGTTTGGTACAAAAGATAATTAATAAGGAAGTGGCTAAATATGAAAATTTTACTAACAACTTTGAATTCAAAGTTCGTGCATTCTTCACTTTCTATTAGATATTTAAAGGAATGTATAAAAGATCTGAATATAGAAGTTGAAATTGAAGAATATACTATTAATCAACAGATAGATTTTATTGTTTCTGAAATTTATAAAAAAGATATAGATATTGTGGCCTTTGCTACTTATATATGGAATATAGAAGAAGTGATGGATATATGCGATAGATTAAAGCTAATAAAACCTGAACTAAAGATATTACTCGGTGGACCTGAAGTCTCCTTTGATATAGAAGAAATAATGAAGAATAATAAAAATATTGATTTTATCATTTATGGAGAAGGGGAAGATACATTTAGAGAATTTACTATGAATACTATAGATAACAAAGGATATTGGAACATAAGAGGATTAGCTTACAGAAATAATAATGATATTGTAATTAATAATCCTAGAAAATTAATTAATAATCTAGATAAAATACCATCCCCCTTCAAAGAAGATGTCCAAAGTTTCAGGAATAAGATAGTTTATTATGAGACATCAAGAGGTTGTCCTTTTAATTGCAAGTTTTGTCTATCATCAACTATTGAAGGGGTTAGATTTTTTTCAATAAATAGAGTAAAAGAAGATTTGAAATTCCTTATAGAGTCTAATGTAAAGCAAGTAAAATTTGTTGACAGAACATTCAATACTAATAAGAAGTATGCTATGGAAATTATGAACTATATAGCTAATAACAACCCTAATAATATTAATTTTCACTTTGAAGTGACAGCTCATTTATTAGATGATGAAATGTTAAAATTCTTAGAAAATGTTAAAGAAGGAATGTTTCAATTTGAAATAGGAGTACAGTCTACAAATGAGAAAACAATAGAAGCTATTGGAAGAACTACAGATTTTAAGAAATTAAGTAAAGTTGTAAATAGGATTAATAGCTATAAAAATATACACCAGCATTTGGATTTAATTGTAGGACTTCCATATGAAGATTATAATACTTTTAAAATATCTTTTAATGATGTGTATAATTTAGAGCCTGAAAAATTACAATTAGGTTTTTTAAAACTTTTAAAAGGATCGGAATTGAGAAACAATGAAGAACTTCATGGATTTAAATATATAGATAAACCTCCCTATGAGATTATGGAAAATGATTATATAACATATGAGGAAATTCTAAAACTCAAAACTATTGAAGATTTAGTTGAGAAATATGGTAATGAATTAAATTTCAAGCATACTTTAAAATTTATAATAAAGAATTACTTTAAGTCTGCTTTTGATTTCTATGAAGACTTTGCTGAGTACTGGGAAGAGTTTAATTATCATACAATGTCTCATAGTCTTAATAAACTATATAAAATAATATATGATTATTATAATGACAGAATCTCCAAAGATTTAGATATATTCAATGATATAATAAAATATGATTATATATTTAATAACAATTCATTGACTCCAAAGTATATGAATGTATATGATGAAGAAAAAATTAAAAAGTATAGACACGATTTCTTACAAGATGAAAAAAATATTATTAAATATCTACCTAATTATGAAAAAATCCCAGTGAAAAAGATTATAAAGGATATATCAATAATTAAGTTTAAGTTTGATATACTTAAGTTTTTTGAAACAAATGAAAGAGAAAATATTATATGGGGTGAAAAGTTCATTATGTTTGTTCATAAAGGAAAGAATAAAGTATTTACAAAATCTGAAGTTATAGATATAACAGAAGATTTTTATAAAGAGGAGGAATAGGATGGTTATTCTAAAAGATATATTTTATCTGAATAAGGATACTTTAAAGACAACCCTTGATTTATTATTTAAAAATTGGAAAATTATACTTATGGGTTTTGTCTATATAACAATCAATGCAATACTCGGAATTATAATAAATGGTCTGTTTATAGGGGTATTAAGAATAATCGGAGGGATAATCCTTACTTTAGCTATGGCAGCTATGACTTCTAATTATCTATATTTATTGCAAAATATAATTAGAATAGAAAGATTTACATTACAAGATGTTAAAGATGGATTTACAGCATTATTAAGGAAAGTATATGGAGTTCTTTTAATTGGATGGCTTGCTAGTATATTATATAGTATGGTTTTAGCACCTATTTTAGGAAGTATCGGTTCAATAATAATGATGATTGTTCCAGTTTTAGTTTTTGTATTACTAAATCCTTTGCCAGAATCAATATATCTTAAATATAATGATCCCTGGGGTACTATAGTATATGCTTTTGAATTCATAAAAGAAAATTGGTTAGAATGGTTTGTTCCTAATATAGTATTTTTAGCTGCCTTATATTTTTTATCTGGACGTATAATATTAAGTCTATTTATGATAAGATTTTCATCAACTATAGATATCTCTGTCTATTCAATATTTATATATGTTATAGGGCAAGTTGTTTTTTCATTTGTGATGATATATAGGGGAGTATTATTTGATAGTTTAAGCACTAGTACAAGAAGAAAAAGGATATATATGAGAGATTTATATAAGTAGATAATACTGGGGGAGTATACATGGATATAAACTTAAAAGTAATGGGAAAAAATGATGTATTAAAGGTGTACAATTTTTTTCAAGATCTTAAGAAAGAAGGGGCACAAATTTCTTTTACTGATATAGACAGTACTTTTGATTTAGAAAAAATGATTACTGATGAAAATGTATTTATTTATGTTGCTTACTATGGGGATGATATTGCTGGGGTGTTTAGAGGTTTGAGAGGAAATAAATATAGAAGCCATAGTGCTTTTTTGACAGCAGCAGTAGATAAAAGATTAAGGGGACAGAAAATAGCTCGGAAATTGACTGGTTTTGGATTAGAGGATATGAAAAATAAAGGTATAAAAATAGTGAGAGCTTATGTATATAGTGATAATCAGCCTTCGGTAAGCACATTGCTTAAACAAGGTTTTACCTTATCGGGGTGTGTCCATATGCATCACTATAATGATAATATAGAGAGATATGTGGATGATTTAATATTCCATAAAATTTTATAACAGAAGGTGATAGTGTGATAAGAACAATAGAAGAGTATTTTGAAGAGAAAACTGATAATATTTATTTTATTCAACTAAAAGAAGAAGCTAATCCACAACTTAGTGATTTGAAATTCAATACTGATATACCTCTTCCTCTGGTTGTTAGTAATTTATTGAAAGAAATTCAAGATGGTAAAGCAGTAGAAGAACTGAACTTAAAATACATAATTGAGGGTATAATATATACATTAGGAGTTGAACCAAACTTTAAACATAGAAAAGAATATCTAAATTTACTATATTCTTATGATTCTAATATAGAGGGGTATATATTAGCAGAAGGAATAAAAAGGATTAATGATAATATAATTGAAGAAGGTATGGTATACCTAAGAGCCTTAATTAGTATGGATACAGAAAATATTAGAGGGTTATATAGTTACGGATTAGCTTTAGAGGGTAAGGCAATTGATTATTATAATAAGAATGAAATTAATGATGGAAATGTATTTTTTAAAGAATCTACAAAGCAGTTTGAAATAATTTTAGATATAGATCCAAGTTTTGACTTAGCTTATTATAAATTGGGATATCATTATAGAAATACGAAACAATTTAAAAAATCAGAATTAATATGGAAAAAATTTATTAATATGACTTCTAAAGATGAACTCATTAAAGAAATAAATTTACAATTAAAAGGAATGGAAGATGATGTACAATATGAGCAAGGATATAATTTGATTTTAACGGGTAAATCTCAAGAAGGACTAGAAAAGTTATTACCATTGACAGAAGATAATGGTGACTGGTGGAATCTTTTATTTATAGTAGGTCTAGGATATAGACAATTAGGGAATTATAATGAAGCTATTAGGTACTTTCATAAAGTTTTGATTCTAAAACCTAATCAAGTAGATGCATTGAATGAAATTGGATTATGTTATGCAAATTTGGGTAAATTTGATGAAGCAATTTCTAAATTTGATAAAGCTATAGAAATGAGACCTAAGGAATATCAAATATTGTGTAATAGAGGTATGACATATTTACAAGAAGGGAATATAGATAAGGCTGAAACAGATATAGAAAAAGCCTTTGAAATGAATCCAAAAGATGAAATAACTATAGCTTGTAGAAAAGAAATAGATAAGGTGAAGAATGGAAATTAATCTCCATTCTTTTTTATATAAACAAATTACAGAAAATTAAAAATTTATATTCAATTTGAAAGAGGATTTGAGAATTTATTATCTAATTATATATAAGAAGATAAAAAATTTTAATA
Source organism: Anaeromonas frigoriresistens (assembly GCF_016820655.1). Classification (GTDB taxonomy): domain Bacteria; phylum Bacillota; class Clostridia; order Tissierellales; family SIT17; genus Anaeromonas; species Anaeromonas frigoriresistens. Next base: position 3,661 of record NZ_WSFT01000025.1, on the reverse strand, counting down.
AATCCAAAAAATTGTAATAGGAGGAGGGGTTAGGTGAATAGTCTTAAAGAAGTGGTACAAGAGAGTCAAAAACAAGACACAAAAAGATTAGCTGTTGCAGCTAGTGAAGATAGAGATGTGTTAAGAGCTATCGTTGAAGCAGCTGAATTAAATATTATAAAACCTATATTAATAGGGGATATATCTGAGACTAAGAAGATTGCAGAGGAATTGGGACTTGATATAGAAAGATATGAAAAAATTAATACAAACAATTTAAAGGAATCTGCAATAACTGCTGTGAAGCTTGTAAGTGAAGGAAAAGCAGATTTTGTTATGAAAGGACTTATTGATACTTCAATATTATTAAAAGAAGTTCTGAACAAGGACTATGGATTAAGAACAGATAGTTTATTAAGTCATGTTATGTTTTATGAAATCCCAACATATCATAAGTTGTTAGTATTAACAGACGGAGGAATGAATATTGCTCCATCAGCAGAAGAAAAAGTATCTATAATAAAAAACGCAGTAAAAGCATTTAATAATCTAGGATATGAAAAAATAAATGTAGCATGTCTAGCAGCTAAGGAAAAGGTTAACTCTAAAATGCAAGCTACAGTAGATGCAGAACAAATTAAAGAATTATGGGATAAAGAAAATTCAAAAAATGTAGTTGTAGAAGGTCCTCTAGCATTGGATTTGGCGATATCCAAAGAAGCTGCAATTACAAAAGGTTTTAAAAGCGATATTGCTGGGGAAACAGATATTCTATTAGCTCCTAATATTGAAATGGGAAATGGAATTGGAAAGAGTCTAACTTATTTTGCTAATGCTCAATCTGCTGGAGTAATAATGGGTGCAAAAGTTCCTATAATATTAGTTTCAAGGGCAGACGATCATCAAACAAAATTAAATTCTATAGCGTTAGGTAGTGTTATAGCATAAAAAAGGGGAGTGGTATATATGAAAAAGCTTTTAACGGGTAACGAAGCCGTAGCTAGAGGAGCATATGAAGCAGGTGTTACATTAGCTGCAGCTTATCCAGGAACACCAAGTACTGAGATATTAGAAAATGTTGCAAATTATAAAGAGATTTATTCAGAATGGTCACCTAATGAAAAGGTAGCATTAGAAGTAGCGATCGGTGGATCTATAGCAGGAGCAAGAACACTTGCTGCTATGAAACATGTAGGTATAAATGTAGCTGCGGATCCTTTATTTACATTTGGATATACTGGAGTTAATGGTGGATGTGTTATTATTTCTGCAGATGATCCTGGAATGCATAGTTCGCAAAATGAGCAAGATAACAGATATTATGCTAAAGCGGCTAAAGTGGCTATGATAGAGCCAAGTGATAGTCAAGAGACTAAAGATTTTATAAAGGAAGCATATAAAATAAGTGAAGAATATGATGTACCAGTGTTATTTAGATTGACCACTAGGATATGTCATAGTAAAGGATTAGTAGACTGTGAAGAAAGAGAAGAAGTAGGAATAAAAGAATATAATAAAAATATTCCTAAATATGTAGCTACACCAGCTAATGGAAAAAAGCTTCACGTAGTAGTAGAAGATAAATTAGTAAGGTTAGAAGAATTTAGTAATAATACACCTTTAAATAGAATAGAGTGGAATGATAAAAAGGTAGGAGTTGTTACTTCTGGAGTTGCCTATCAATATGCTAAAGAAGTATTTGGAGAAGATGCATCTTTCTTAAAATTAGGATTCACATTTCCTTTACCTAAAAAGAAGATGAGAGAATTTGCTGAGTCAGTAGAAAAGTTATATGTAATAGAAGAATTAGAGCCTTATTTAGAAATGGAAATTAAGGCTATGGGAATTGAAGTTATAGGTAAGGAATCTATACCTCTTATAGGAGAACTAAATCCAGACATTATTAGAGAATCAATATTTGGGGAAAAAACAGAAACGATAGAAAAGAAAGAAGAAAATGTTGTAGGGAGACCTCCTACGATGTGTGCGGGATGTCCTCACAGAGGGTTATTCTATGAGTTAAGTAGAAAAAAGAATGTTGTAGTAACGGGTGATATAGGTTGTTATACACTAGGGTCTGCTCCTCCTTTAAGTACAATGGATACGTGCATATGTATGGGTGCTAGTATAAGTGCAGGACATGGATTTAGTAAAGCTTGTGAAGTAAATGGAAGAGATGTGAAAGTGTTTGGAGTTATTGGAGACTCAACGTTTTTCCATTCTGGAATAACAGGTCTTATTGATATTGTTTACAATAGAGGTAACGCTGCCACTATAATATTAGATAATAGAATTACTGGTATGACAGGTCATCAAGAAAATCCAGGTACAGGATATACATTGATGGGTGAAGAAGCAGCAGAAATCGATATTATTAAGCTATGTGAGGCCATTGGTGTAAAACATATAGAGGTAGTTAATCCATTGGACTTAGATCAAACAAAGAATGCAATTAATAAAGCAATGAAACTAGATGAACCTATGGTTATTATAACGAAATATCCTTGTGTTCTTAAGAAGTCTACAGATGATGAAGTAGAAGAATATGGTTTAGACAGAAAAGCATGCGTAGTGGAAAGTGGTATATGTAAAAAGTGTAAAATGTGTTTAAAGGCAGGTTGTCCTGCAATATCTTTTGATCCAGAAACAGGATCTATAATAGACGAAGATATGTGCGTAGGCTGTGATGTGTGTTTACAAATTTGTCCTTTTGATGCTATTAAAAAGGTGGGTGAACAAAATGAGTAATGTGAAAAACATATTATTAGTAGGTGTCGGGGGTCAAGGGATTATATTAGCAAGTAAAATATTATCCAATGGACTGATTAATTCAGGATATGATGTGAAAATGTCAGAAGTCCATGGTATGGCTCAAAGAGGAGGAAGTGTAACCACTCAGATTAGATATGGAGAAAAAGTATACTCACCAATTATAGGAAAAGGTCAAGCGGATATAATTGTAGCTTTTGAACAAATGGAAGCTGAAAGATGGATAGATTATTTAAAACCAGATGGTAAATTAGTTATAAGTGATTATAAGATTCCATCAGTACCAGTATTGATTGGTGATGTTGATTATCCTAATACTATATTAGAAGATTTACAAGAAAGAAGTAAACCTACTGTTATAAAAGCTGCTAAATTGGCTAAGGAATTAGGAAATATTAGAACTCAGAATATAATAATGCTAGGTGCATTAACAAAAGCTATAGGACTAGAAAATATTAATTGGAATGACATTATAAAAAGTATGATAAAAGATAAGTATGCAGATATAAACATTAAAGCGTTTACAATGGGAAAAGAATTAATAGATTAAAGGGGTGATATCACCCCTTTAATTTTTTGCCTACTTATTAATATATGAATATTATATATATAGAAGGGTATACGAAAAATATGGGTGGATTAATATACCAATTAAAATATAGTATATTATATTGACTTAGTTTATAATACCTGCTATAGTATTAAAAGTTGCCGATGGATATCGAGGCAGAAAATCATAAAAAATAGTATTGACAAAGAATACATTTAGTGATATAGTATTAAAAGTCGCATGAAGGATTAACAAATTCGACAAAAGATTAAATTTTTTTTGAAAAGGTGTTGACAAGCGTCGAAAGATCTGATATAGTATTAAGAGTCGCCGGTAACGGCACAAAACAATTTGGTCTTTGAA
>NZ_WSFT01000052.1 GCF_016820655.1 Anaeromonas frigoriresistens | reverse complement strand
GATTCCACCATTAGAAACACGAAGATTAGAAGTAGCAGAAGTGATTCCACCGTTAGAAACACGGGGAGTAGTAGAATTAAATTCACTATTAGAAATGAGCATCCAAATAAACATATAATACATACACACACTTTAGACATAGGTATATACCTATGTCTTTTTTTGTGTAAATATTATAACCGTTGAATTATTTCAATTAAAATGTATAATTATAACATAAGGATATATATAGATAACGCTTTCATATAAACATTAGAAAAAGTATATATAAAGGAGAATAACAATGACAAGAATTGACTGGCAAGAGAGAAAAAACCTCACGATGCTTGCAGATTTTTATGAAGTAACTATGGCAAATGGATACTTTGAGCATGGTTTAAAAGACAAAATAGCATACTTTGATATGTTCTTCAGAAAGATTCCAGATGGTGGAGGATTTGCCATAATGGCAGGTGTAGAGCAATTAATAGAATATCTTAAGAATCTAGAATTCACTGAGGAAGATATAGAGTATTTCAGAAATAAGAAAATATTTAGCGACAAATTTTTAGATTATTTAGCAGATTTTAACTTTGAATGTGATGTTTGGGCAGTTAAAGAAGGTACCCCTATATTCCCAGGGGAACCAATAGTGAAGGTAAAAGGACCAGTAATACAAGCTCAATTTATTGAAACTATGATTCTTTTAACTGTAAATCATCAAAGTCTTATAGCTACTAAATCTAATAGAATAGTAAGAGCTGCAGAAGGGAGACCAGTACTTGAATTTGGTTCTAGAAGAGCTCAAGGCTATGATGGTGCTATTTTAGGAGCTAGAGCAGCTTATATTGGAGGCTGTGCTGGAACTGCATGTATAATAGCAGATAGGGACTACAATATACCTGCTACTGGAACAATGGCTCATAGTTGGGTTCAACTATTTCCAACTGAATTAGATGCCTTTAGAGCATATGCTAGGACCTATCCAGATAATTGTATTCTTCTAATAGATACCTATGATGTACTAAAGTCAGGAGTGCCTAATGCTATAAAAGTATTTAAAGAAGAAGTAGTATCAAAAGGTTATAGACCTAAAGGGGTTAGATTAGATAGTGGAGACATTGCTTATCTTTCTAAAATTGTAAGAAAAATGTTAGATGAAGCTGGATTAAAAGACTGTAAAATAATCGCATCAAATTCTTTAGATGAATATATTATTCGTGAATTAATATTACAAGATGCAAAAGTTGATTCTTTTGGTGTTGGGGAAAGACTTATAACATCAAAATCTGAACCTGTCTTTGGTGGAGTTTATAAACTAGTAGCTGTAGAAGAAGATGGAGAAATTACACCTAAAATAAAGGTAAGTGCAAACGTGGAAAAAATAACGACCCCTGGAGCGAAGGATCTATATAGGTTATATGATAGAGATAGTGGAAAGGCTATAGCTGATTTAATAACAGTAGAAGGTGAAAAAATAGACGATAGTAAAGCATATGAACTATTTAATCCTTTATATACGTGGAAAAGAAAAGAAGTAACAAATTTTAGAGCGGAAAAGATACTAGAAAAGATTTTTGACAAAGGAAAATGTATATATGAAAGTCCAGATGTAATAAGTATCAAAGAATTTTGCAAGGAGCAAATAGATACTTTATGGGAAGAAGTATTGAGATTTGAACATCCTCATAAATATTATGTAGATTTATCCCATGGACTTTGGAAAATAAAAGATGATCTATTAAATAAGCATTCAATAGAAAGATAGAGATGGTGATTAATCACCATCTTTTTTTTAGTGTGTCTATCTGGACATAATCTATATGGGAAAGCCCCTAACATAGAAGCTGATATAGGTGTTAGTCTAAGACAAGGATGTCAACTATGAGGCAGAACCTGAAGTAAGTTAGAGACGAAGTCTAAGTAAAATGAATGATTGATTTCTTACTAGGGAGGTTTTATTGACAGTTGGTTCAGTTAGTTTTGCAGCACCTGCGGCACCTTTGACAGATGTAATGGTTTATGCAGTAGGTTCAGAACAATATGGACAGTACGAATATTTAGATTATGATCAAATCAGGACAGTTGAAGATCATGGTGGAGACCCATTTTATATAGTAACGGCAGACTATGGGTATAGTAGACAGAGCAGTCGTATTGCAAAATTAAATGGAATTAAATTAGATTATATAGGAACAGAAGATATAGATACAAATGGAGATTCAATAGTTGATGTATTTTTACATTATTGGGATGCTAGTGGTCAAACAGGAGGGGAATTTACTTATCAAGCGACATCAGAAAATGCTCCATGGAATACTTATAGTGACTCTATTATAATAAGATAAAACTAGAGCATCTTTTAAAAGATGCTCTAGTTTTATGCTTCAATTCTTCTTAAATACTGAGCACATTTCATAAAATCATGATATGCTGACATATTCCCAAAAGATAATTGATTTTTAGCTCTATCTTTAAATGCTTCTATCCAATTCTTTCTCCCTTTATAGAACTGGTATATGAAACTATTCTCCTTAACTCCTGGTAGTCTTGATAAATCAAGAGTAAGGTGTCCTAGTTCAAGAAGTGTAATCTCCTTTGCTTTATAAAGTTCTTTACCTATCTCACATATTTCTTCAAATGTAGCATTTGTTACATCATATTTTTCTCCAAGCCTTTTCCAAATATCATCATTTTTATCTGTTTCTAGATGTGAGATATTTTTTACTTCAAAGTTATCATTATTATCTACTATTTTTGTAGTATTTGGTTTTAAGTAATAGCTATTTAAGTTATTAACCCCTGAAACTCTCAATCAAACTTCCTCCCTTCTAATTAGTATAATTTGGAATTACATTATATATGTCGGCAAAAATTATTAATAATTTACATTTATTAAAAAAATTTTAATTATAAGAGATTATATACAAAATAAAACTCCCTATTGGGATACTATGCGTAACAGTTCTCAAAAAAGGGCTCTATTTTTTCCTAAAATACCGGTTTATTAAATCCACTACCACGAATTTCTAATGTATCCATAACTGTCATAAATATATTAGGGTTAATAACAGGAAATAAATTTTTAACTACAAATAATTGTATTGTAGATCCCATACAGTTTATTACCTTTTGTTGGGTACGAGTATAGTCACCTTCTCCTTCTAGAAAAGTAACTCCTCTTTTAACTTTTCTATCAAAGAAACAGAATGTTCTTTTGAATAATCTGTAATTATTATCACTAGTTTTTGTATCAATTCCTTTGATTATCTTATCACCATCTTTTTTTAATACTGTTAAATAAATGTTAATAATACTATGTGTTGGGTATAAAATGAAATAACCGAAAATAAATACATGAAATTAATAGGAGGGTGTTATATGTTTATTAAAGCTATGATGGAAGAAGTAAAATTAAGAAAGGAAGCTGAGAAAAAGAAAGCTGCAGCTAAGAATTTAACAAAAGGAGTAACCATTGGTGGAGCAATAGGAGCCCTTGCAGGATTATTATTTGCACCTAAATCTGGTAAAGAAACTAGAGAAGATATAGCTAATAAAGCTAATGATACAAAAGACACAGTTAAAATAAGAGCCAACGAAACTAAAGAAAACTTAAAACTTAAACTAGATGAGACAAAAGAAGCAGTTAAAGCAACTACTGATGGATTTAAAAAAACAGTGAAAGATACTAAAAAGAATGTAAATGAAACTAAAGAAGCACTAGGTGAGACAAAAGATGCAATAGATAAAACGCAAAAAGATATAGAGAAAATAGAAGAAAAGAATAAAAAATAAAGGATTCTGACTTTATAAGTAGAATTTATTAATAAACAGAGCTTTAGGAGGTGTTGGCAATAGAAGCGGTTATATCAGTAAAAGACTTATTTATTATTTTATTATCTCTAGTAGGTATAGGTGTAGGTATATTCCTTATAATGGTACTTAAAAACTTAGCTGGAGTATTAAAAAATGTGAAATTATTAATTGAAGATAATCAAGAGAATATGGATAATGCTCTTAAACATCTTCCAGAAATAATGGAAAATGTCAACAGTATTACTGGGGAAGTAGAGTATGCTCTAGATGATGTATCTCAATCTGTACCTATCATAGTTAGAGATGTAGAAGGTATAACTACGACGGCCAGAATAACTGTAGAAAAGGCTGGAGAAACAATAAACACAGTGGAAGAAGGTGTTAAAGATACTGTGGAAACAGTAAGGGCTAACAGTGCAAGTATGACAACCTATATAAAGATAATAACGGAAATATTAAAAGTAGCAACTAGTAGATTATCAAAGTCAAAGGCCTAGCCTTTGACTTTGATAATTTATATTGACAAAAATGAAAATCATGATACAATGATAAGTCCTACGAGGATAAAGAAAAAAATAAATAATACTAAAAAAAAGCTATTATGGAAATGATTTCAAGACATAAATGAGTGTAAGTAGGTTGACATATTATAAGATCTTCTATATAATATATACTTGTCGACGGATAATTGACAGCAATAAAAAACAAGGAGAGATGGCTGAGTCTGGCTGAAGGCGCTCGCCTGGAAAGCGGGTAGGCGGCAACCCCGTCTCGGGGGTTCGAATCCCCCTCTCTCCGCCATTATAAAGATTTGCCGTGATAGATGGGGAGGTAGCGGTGCCCTGTAACCTGCAATCCGCTATAGCAGGGTCGAAGTCCTAGTTGAGGCCTAATCTGTTAGGGTCTGCCCTAGATAAGTGGTGTTGACGATTGGGTCCTACGCAACGGAAATTCATGAACCCCGTCAGGTCCGGAAGGAAGCAGCGGTAAGTGAACACTTTCGTGTGCCGTAGGGATGCCTGATCCGAGCTAACTGTCTAGGTAACGCCTGGTTGGTTATGTCGATTCTAGGTTCACGGCTTAAAATTTATTTTAACAAAAAGCTATGGATATCCATAGCTTTTTGTTGCATAAAGATTTATTGAAATTAGATTTTAAAAACATATTTTGGTATAATAATTAAGAAGATAAAAGAATATATAAATGAAGGTGAGATAATGGCATATCAGGCTTTATATAGGAGATTTAGACCCAGAACCTTTGATGATGTAATAGGACAAGAGCATATAACTACAATACTGAAAAATCAGATATTAAGGGATAATATAGCCCATGCATACTTATTCTCTGGAACTAGGGGTACTGGAAAAACATCCACAGCTAAGATATTTGCTAGGGCAGTTAATTGTATAGGAAATGAAGATGGAAACCCTTGTAATGAGTGTGAAGTATGTAGAGGAATATTAGATGATAATATTATGGATGTAGTAGAAATGGATGCTGCATCAAATAATAGTGTGGATGATATAAGAGATCTTAAAGAGAAAGTAAAGTATCCACCTTCTAAGGGGAAGTATAAAGTCTATATAATAGACGAGGTTCATATGCTTTCTAAAGGAGCTTTTAATGCATTACTTAAAACTCTAGAAGAACCACCAAAACATTTATTATTTATATTAGCTACAACAGAGCCTCAAAAGCTACCTGCAACTATCCTTTCAAGATGTCAACGGTATGATTTTAAAAGACTTACTGTAAAGGATATAGTAAATGCAATGAAAAGTATCTCTGACAAAATGGACATAGAGGTAGAAGAAAAAGGACTTAACTTAATAGCTAGGAATTCAGATGGTGCTATGAGGGATGCATTAAGTATATTAGATCAATGTGTTTCCTTTGCTGATGGTTCTATTACATATGAATATATACTGTCTATATTAGGAACAGTAAATAACGATATTATATTCGATATGTCCGATTATATTATTGCCAATGATCTCGAAGAGTCTTTAAGAACAGTAGATGAGTTAGTAGGAATGGGTAAGGATGTTCATCAGTTTATAAAGGATTTAATAAGTCATTTTAGAAATTTAATGGTATCTAAATCTTCGGATAAGTTAAATGATATAATAGATGGTACAGAAGAGATGATACATAAGTTTAAACAACAATCTCAGAATATAACATTAAATAAAATAATATCAATAATAAAATTATTATCTGAAGCAGAGATAAGTAGTAAATGGTCTTCACAACCTAGGATAATATTAGAAACTACTCTAATGAAAATAGCATCACCAGAATTAGATAATTCTCTAGATTCAATATTATCTAGGATAAGTATGTTAGAAGACACCATAAAAAAGGGTAATATAGTAATAAGTAAAACCTCTTCTAATGTTCAAGAGAATAAAAAGCAAGTAGAGGATAAAAAACCTTTAGAGCTAGAAAAGAAAGATAAAAAAGAACCTAAGGAAACAAAGGTTATAGAAGAAAATAGTCAAGATATCAATGAGGTTAAAGAATCTAATAATAATGTAGCTGTATCAATGAAGGATATCATAAAGGTTTGGCCAGATATACTTAAAAAGATAAAAACAGAAAGAATCAGTGTTCAAGCTCTATTATCAGAGGGGAGTCCTCATGATATAAATAATAATATTTTGTATATAGTCTTTAAAGATGGATTTGGATTCCATAGGGATGCAGTGAATAAAGATGATAATAAAAAGTATATTGAAGATGTCACTAATAGCTTTTTAAACTCTGATCTTACTGTGAAGTTTATAATGGAAAGTGAAGTAAATAATAAAAGTGAGATAAAAGATAGTTTAACAGAAGAGGTTATAAAGGTTTTCGGAGAAGACCTTGTAGAAATTGAAGATTAAATATGAATTAAGGAGGAATTATCAATGGCAAAAGGTGGATTTAAAGGAATGGGAAATATGGGTGGCATGATGAAGCAGATGCAACAAATGCAAAAGAAAATGGCTAAAATGCAAGCAGAGTTAGAAGAGAAGGAAGTAGAAGCTAGTGCTGGTGGAGGAGCTATAACAGTAAAAGTTAACGGAAAGAAAGAAGTTTTATCTGTTAATATAGACGAGGCAGTAGTTGATCCGGATGATGTTGAAATGTTAGAAGATCTTATTCTTGCTGCTACCAATGAAGCATTAAGAAAAGCAGAAGAAATGGTAACTAGTGAAATGTCCAAAGTAACTGGAGGAATGAATATTCCAGGGTTAATGTAATTTATTTAAGGGCCTTTTTAGGCCCTTTTACCATGTTGTACTTAATTTGGAGGTGAAAGTATGGATTATTTTGCTCAACCAGTAGCTAAATTAATAGAAGAATTTGCAAAGCTTCCAGGAATAGGAAAGAAGACAGCTCAGAGACTAGCTTTTCATGTATTAAATATGAATACCTCCGATGCTAATAGTTTAGCAAGATCTATTGTTGAAGCTAAAAAGAATATAAAGTATTGTAGTAATTGTTATAATCTTACAGATATAGACCCTTGTCGTATATGTGCTAACAAAAAAAGGGATGAATCTATTATTTGTGTTATAGAAGACCCTAAAGATATCGTGGCAATGGAGAGAACTAGAGACTATAACGGACTATATCATGTCCTTCATGGAAGCATATCACCAATGGAAGGGATAGGTCCTGAGGAAATAAAAATTAAAGAATTACTTCATAGACTACAGGGTGATACCGTAAAGGAAATTATACTAGCTACAAACCCAAATATAGAGGGAGAAGCAACAGCTATGTATATCGGTAAACTAGTAAAGCCTATGGGTGTAAAAACTACTAGGATAGCCCATGGTATACCAGTAGGTGGAGATTTAGAATATGCAGATGAAGTAACCTTATCAAAGGCCTTAGAAGGTAGGAGAGAATTCTAACTTGAACCCTCCCCTGTATAAATCAAATAAACTCTTATCATTATGCAAATTAGTTCTATAACAGAAAATAAACTTTTATCAAAAACATGCTATTAAAGAATCAAAAGATATCTTTAAAAGCATGTTTTTTCTTATGCTTTCCTTAACCATTTCTCCTTAAATCTATCCTTTGAACTAAAGCATTTACAATGAATACAGAAGATAAAATGGAAGAAAAGTTTTATCTAAACCATACTTTTAAAGAGTACAAATATCTTAAAGATATGGGTTTTGTTTATAGATTCATTATATTTAAGTGTTGACTTAAATGGATTAATATATTATAATCTATTTAAGTATTAACTTAATTAGATTTAGAGGTGAACTATGGAAAAAATATTAGAGGTTTTAAAAGCAATATCTGATGAGAAAAGATATAGAATTATTAATCTACTTTTACAACACAATTTCTGTGTAAAGGCTTTGGCTAAAAGGCTTAATCTATCACAGGCAGCAATATCCCAACATTTAAAAGTATTAAGGGAAGTGGGGTTAGTAAAGGGAGAAAAAATAGGATACTATACTCACTATACCGTAAACAAGGAGATCCTTGATGAAGTATCAAAAAGCATAAAGGAAATGTCTGAACTAGAAAGAACAGAAGATAAAAACAGTCATAAGTCTATAGAATAATTTTCTAAATAAGGGGGTGTAATTAGAATGTGTAAGGTTAATTGTGAACATCCAGAAAGAAGGAAAGACCCAAATAAAGAGTGCAGTCCAGAGCAGATAAAAAAATGCCATGGTGATGAAAAGGAACATTCTTGCTGTAAAGATGATAAATAATTTATAGTTCAAGCATATACAGAGTTTCCTTTTACTATAAGGAACTCTGTATATTACTGTGAATTATAATTGATATTACAAACTAGGAGGTGTACACATGAATATAGTAGAGGTTGTAAACTTAACAAAAAAATATGAAGATTTTACTGCTGTTGACAATATAGGTTTTTCTATAAAAAAAGGAGAAGTATTTGGATTTTTAGGGCCTAATGGTGCAGGTAAGACTTCAACGATTAACATGTTAACTGGATTATCTAAAGTTACAGAGGGTAGTATTAATATCTCTAGAATAGATGCTGTAAAAGAGATGAAAAAGGCTCAAGAAATAATGGGAATAATACCAGATGAAAGTAATCTATATAATGAAATGGATGGATTTGAAAATTTATGTTTTTGTGCATCTTTATATGGAATGGAAAAAGAAGAAAGAGAAAAGAGAGCAAGTTATCTTTTGAAGCAATTTGGTTTAGATAATACAGGAAAAAAACCGTTTAAAGCATACTCTAAGGGTATGAAAAGAAAATTAACAATTGCTGCAGGAATTATTCATAATCCAAAAATTCTTTTCTTAGATGAACCAACAACAGGGATAGATGTTGAAAGTGCAAGACAAATTAGAGAATTACTTAAGGATTTAAATAACAATGGAACAACTATATTTATTACAACTCATTACATAGAAGAAGCAGAAAGACTCTGTGATAGAATTGCCTTTATTGTCAAAGGCAAAATAGTTAAAATAGGAACAATTGATGAACTAATGCAAGAGGTACAGAAGGAAAAAATTGTACAATTTACCTTAGAAAATGGAGTTTTAGACATAAAAGGGGTTATTCAAGAAGAATTTCCAAGTTATAGGTTTGAAATTACTAATGATAATACATTTAGATTGTATTCAAAGGAAAATATAAGTCTAATGCCACTTATGAAATATTTTGATGATAAAGGATTAAATGTTTATGAAGCCAAGATAGTAAAACCATCATTGGAAGAAGTTTTTGTGAAAATAACGGGAATAGAGGTTTCAAAAATGAATAAAGATAAGGAAGGGGGTAAAAAATGAGGTCTTGGACAGCATATTGGAATATATTAAAAAAAGATATGAAAAATTATTATCTAAAACCACCTAATATTAGTTGGGGTATTATATTCCCGGTGGCTTGGACATTAATGTTCTTTATTAAGTCACAGTCCACATTGGGAATTAGAGATATATTACCGGGAGTTATGTCAATGTCAATATTATTTGGAACTACTTCCATGTTAGCAGTAACTATTACCTTTGAGAGAAAAAGTCGTTCCTTTGAAAGACTTCTACTAGCACCTATTAGTTTAAATCTCTTGATGTTATCAAAAACGACTGGAGCAATTTTATTTGGCATTATTAATGCCTTTATTCCTGTTATATTTGCATCTTTTATGATAGACCTTACAGGCATTAACTGGCTGATAGTTTTTGGAGGGGTATTGCTTATTGCCATTACATCTACATTTCTAGGATTATTTATTGCAGTATCTGTTAGTGAGGTATTTGAAGCCCAAACATTTTCTAATTTTTTTAGATTCCCAATGATTTTTTTATGTGGTCTTTTTATTCCAATAGACAGTTTGCCTATTATTATTAGACCATTGTCTTATGTATTACCATTAACATATGGTGCAGATATATTAAAATCAACAATAAACGGTGTGGGAGTTATACCAATATGGGGTGATTTTTTAGTCTTATTTGGATTTGCATTGCTATTATTTAGCATTAGTGTAAAGAACATTAAAGAAAAGTGGATTTATTAATATAATTAAAAATAACACTACAATCCACTTAATCTTTGTGCCTTAAAACTGTTACTATGTATAAACAATTTAAAGTCCTATCAAAAAGAAAAAGCAACAACAAAGTTCTATAACTGAAAATAAACTTTTATCACAAGACATGCTCTTAGAGGAATTAAAATACCTTTAAAAGCATGTTTTTTTATTGAAAAAATAAATAGAAAAAGAAGTAATAGAAAAGAATAGAATGCCTTAAAACTAATATATTGAAGTATTATATAGAAAAGAAAATAGAAAAGACAAATAGATAAAAACACCCCCTTAAACCTTACTCCTTATCCCTTAATTCTGAAAAGACTTTATTTACTTTTTTTTAGTTTGAAGGGTTAAGGATTAAGGAAAAGAGGGTAAAAACAAGGGTAATAATGATGAAATGTTGAAAATTGTCGAGAAAAGACGAATGAGAAAATGAGTGGGGGAGGGGGATTATTATGAAAAATTTATATTTAATTTTGTGGAGATCTTTATTTGATGTACATACTTGCATGCCTCTACCTTTTGGATGAACTTTATCTTATCGAATCTAAAATTTTAATAACTTTATTTACTGCTATAATTAGAATAATTTTACAATTAATGATATAATTTTATATAAATAACGATAAAACATGTGGTGAAATTTTGTTTCTGAAAATTTAATTGGAGTTTTTTTAGGGGAGAAGGGTAATATGATAAGCTATAAAAACTATTTTAAAAGATTGAAAAAGAAAAGTCTAAAAAAAATGGGAAAAGATAATACAAAAAGGCAAATTCAGATATTTGCTAAAAAATACTATAATATTTGTTATATCATTTTTGATAACAGGTGCAATCATTAAAGAAATTATAGGAGATGGACTTAATGATTGGCGAGAATTATTGCCTGGATTAATTGGTGGTTGTATAGGTTTTATTATTGGTATGAATATTTCATGGGAAAGAAATAAGAAGAAATATAACAAATAATTGGATTATAATATTTTGATTTTATGCCACTTCATTTATAAATTATGCAACAAACTAAAAAGAAAAGTTATAAATTTTAGGAGGTGCTATTATCAGAAAGATTATTAAATTTGTTAGAATAACCTTAGTTATTTTATCATGCTTATTACTTATTTTTGGCATATATGCGTGGATAGTAGAGTTAAGAATAAGCGATTCTGAATGGTTACCAATAATGGTTTCAAGTAGTTTGAATTTATTTCTATTGTTTATTTACTCGGCATTAGGAAAACGGTACATTAAACCTTTAAATATACAAGAAAATAAAATTATTAGGCTTTTATCCAAGATAGGATTTGGCGGAAACATAGTTTTATTTATATTCTGTATATTAATTATTGTTGGATTTGGTATTATTCCTTAATTAAGATTAGAAGACACAGTTTTAGTTCGCAATTTTTATAAACTACGCAGTAAAATGATTAAATAGTAGATTTTACTTAATGATAATTATGACAAAGTAGG
>NZ_WSFT01000033.1 GCF_016820655.1 Anaeromonas frigoriresistens | reverse complement strand
ATAACTTTATCATTATAATATACATCTGCTTTGATTTCTTTAAGAGCCAATCGAGGATCTTCTGCTAAACTATTAAATATTTGAATTTCATATTCCATCTTTTTATTTTCTTTATATTCTTTAGGCCATACCATCAAAGATAACCTCTCATTAAAGTTTCCTAATAGATCTATGGATGGAAGTTCTTCCCTTATCATTTCTTCGTCATTTTCTACAACTAATTGTAAATCATAATTATGTAAATAAGATAGTACTAATTCAGCTTTATATTTTAAGCCTGATTCATTAGTTAATTCTACTTTTTCACTACTATTTTCTTTTCCTTGTATTGAATATATTAAATAAAGAGTAGAGTTATTTTTTAATTTATTAAACTCAATCTCTATTTCTAGATTAGCTTTTTCATAATTATTATTTATATTTTCTATAAAGTAATCATGGAAGCCAATTAGTTTTTCTTTCTCATTGATCTTATGCAGTTCTTCCCTAAAATCATCTAACAGTTGGGACTGGTGATCAAACCTTTGCCCCATGTAATATAATTCTACCTCTATATCACTTAGTGAAGATAGTTTAGTTAGTGTATAAAAGTTAATAAGTAATAATACAATTAATACTCCAATTAATACTCTAATTATCTTTTGCGACATCCTCTCTCCCCTTTTTTTAATATGTTGTATATTAAATTCTATTTTTTTACATAAAACCCTTTCCTTATAACTTTACGAATTATTAATTTAATATATTAAGAAACACAGTAATAGATAGCTATGAATTTTCATATATGGTAAAATAAGTATAATGAGATGTAGTAGAGAGTGAGAACTAATAGAGGTTTTGGGGAGATTTATGTGAAAATAATGCGTATCCTATTTGCATTAACCGGTACAGTATTAGCTATAATTGGGCTAACAAGCAATGATAATAATACTATTGTTGCGATAATGCCTTATATGCTTAGCTGTTTAGGCATTTCTCAACTTATAGCAAGTATAAAACATTATAAGCAAAGCAAAAAAGGGTGCAAGTTTATTTCATTTTATATATAGTTTACTTATTTTAGGATTTTTGATTTTATATATCACTGAATAACTCTAAATTAATAGTAGACTAGTTAAAGTTCAAAAAGAATAAGAATTGACTGATAGATGATATTAGAGTAAGTTATAAAACTACAAGGAGGACTTTAATGAATAGGATTATACTATTACTAATTATAGTTATATTATTAGTTGGTTGTAAGCAAAAAAATGAATTAATTAAGACTGATGACAACATTAATGATAAAGATGAAAAAATAATAAAAGAATTTCGTTCTCATCATGATTATTCTAAGGAAGAATTGAAAAGTTTAAACATTAAATATCTAGGAGAAGTAGATGGCTTTAGAATTTACTTTGTACCATATAAAGGTTCCAATGGAATTCTAAACGAAAGAGATTGGATTAAAGAAGGAGCCGTGTTTCCTATTGAATCGCATACTAGAATCTTAGGAGTCCAGTACAATAAACTTTATACTCTTAGTAACTTAGTATATGAAACCCAAATTAATATTAAACAATTATATGAATTGTTACCAGAAGAATTTAAAACTAAATAATAAAATGTATCTTATGATATTAAAAACATTAGCATTCCTAAAAATATTAAGGATAAACTAGAGTTTTTGTGTTCTTTTGAGTAATCATCACTAAATTGTACATAAATACTAGTTAGTATAGCTACAATACCAGAAAATTTACAGAATGTACTTAATGAAAATCTTAATAAAACATATATACTAGGTATTAACATTATAAGAACTATAATCATTTTCTTCTTCATTGTTTACCTCCCAAAAATTTATAATTAGCTTATTGCATAAGTCTATAACTCGCATAAATACTATGTTTCTTTATATAGAAATGGATAAGTTCCCCCCATTTTTGGATATATACAGTAACTAGCTGTGTACAACATAAATCAAAAATGAAAGGAGAAACTTATGCCAATTTCAGCTAAACAAATAAATCTTTGTGACATTTCTTCTGATTTTGATAAATTTTATTATAGAATCAAGAAAACTTACTTTCTCTTCTTGATGAATTTATTAATATTAATGAATTTATTCTTCAGTCTTTTTACGATGATTACTATTTAAACTTTGGTAGACCTAGAGGATATTCATTACAATCTATGCTTTTTAAAAATTCCCAATGAGTCTCAATTTTCCAGATTTAAGTTAAAGTTTCTTACTAATTTAGGTGATCTTTTTCATAACCTTGTTGATGCTACTGAAGATATGGCCAATGAAATCAATCCCTTTTTATCATCTATATTAATTACTGACATTACGGGTTTTGAACCTTATGTTACAAAAAACAACCCTAAGTTCTTTCAACAAAAACTTAAAAAAGCGAAAGCTTACGCTAAAAAAACTAATATTAATGGCAAAACAACCTATTTATTAAGTTGTAATAACCCTTGTACTGACTCAAAGCGTGGTAGAATCAAAAATCTTACAGTTAATCATAATTACAGTTTTAATACTTCAATGCCTAAAGATAGTTTGAAATGGATATCTTTATTTAAGATAAGAACTAGAGTCGAAAAAACTATAGCACAGCTTAAAAATTTTATCCAAATCAATTCTTTTAAAGTTAAAAATACTAAATCTTTAAAATCTGAAATTATACTGGCTTGCATCACTTAAATAATTGATTTTATTATTTTATATAAAATTAGTGATAATCATTCAAATCCATTGGCAATATAGTTTTATAAAACCTTAATTTCTTATGCCTAAATTTTGTGGATAATACTTCACTCTATCGGATGTTTGAATGAGTGCTTGTGGATAACTATGAATTATTAGATAATTACATTTTGCAATTATCTATATACTAATAATATCTAACTTTATTACATCTTACGGATTTGTCATAATCTAAGAAGATTATTCATTTATATGTTGATTTTCCTTAAGCCTCTTAATTGCTTTATCAAAAAGTTGCTCAGCTATGCTACCTTCTCTTATTTTTAAATAAGCATCCTTGATTAAGAACCAATTAATCTGGTCAACTTCACAAGACTTAATAAACTCAGATTTCTTAACAAAAGCCAAGTATCCGAGCATAAGTAAATTGCGTGGGGATTGATGAAAACTTGATATGTATTGGAGTGATCTTATATTAAGACCTGTCTCTTCAGCATTTTCCCCTTCTGTAATAAATCCTGCAATCAGCCCCCAGTGTATCGTTGAAACGTAGTCCTGCTTCAATAATGCAACTTCATTATATTCATTGATTACAACTACTAAAACACATGGAGCAGGTGAATTAAAGTAAGGCTTACTACATGCTTCACAATAGGGAATCATACCCTCATCACCTATTTCTTTAAGTATTAATTTTTCACCACAAATCTGACAAAAGTTTATATCCATAGCCCCATACTCCCCTATTCTAATTAGATTTTTAGATTGCTTTATTAACAGATTATACTTTAACTCTAGATAAAATAATTAGTTTTTATTTTAGTCAACTACTCTGCCATATTTATATATTCACTTTATTTCATGAAATGATACCCTAAAAATCTACTGTCTATAAAATCAATTACTCTCTCAATTCCTTCACTATAATTACTATTTATTTCAAAATAATTAACATCATAATTAATACATTTGTTTCTAAACTTCTCATGCTCATCAATAAATTGACTAACTGGTCTATCTTCTTCATAATTTCGTTCTTCAATTATACATCTATTTTTAAGTATACCAGATTCAAAATTTTTAGTAATATAATCACTAGAGAATCCTAAAAATACACTTATTATATTATCTACATAACTGTCCTCAAAATCATTAATGAAGTCTGGCATCAAATAACAACCTTCAATAATAATATTTTGATTATTTTCAATGGCAGTCATGATAATTCCCTTAATGATAGGCCATAATTTTTCTGCAATTAATTCATTACTATCTGTAGGGGTAAATCCATAATCCATACCACTTCTATATAATCCCATTTTTAAATGATCGATTGAGAGATAAGGTATCTTATACTTCTCGAGTAAATTTTGAGAAAGATTTGTTTTTCCAGTACAGCTATTACCGCCAATTAATATAACCATTATTATTCTCCTTTACAAATATATTTAAAATATCTCTGTTTCGTCATAAGAAAGCTGTATTACTTGATTGAGATATGTAATACTACTTTTGAACAATAACATTCCATTTAGTGTATGGGAAGGGATTAATTGAATGATCAATATTTACTTCTGTGTAAGTAACAACAATATCTACAAGACTGATAATTTTCCATTTTCTAAATAAGTCTCTTATTCCTTGTTCATCAAAATAGTGGTGAGGTACACCTTTTTCAGGGCCATCTTCTCTAACAAAGGTGTTTTTTTCTATTTCTTTTCCCCTAAGATCTGGTCTACCTGCTTTTGTAGAAAGCAATGATACCATGAACATACCACCAGCACAAAGGTTTTCATATACAATATCTACAGCTTTATTAATATTATCTATAGTGTTGTGATGTAAAGCATCCCAAGATATAGCACCATGAAAATCAGTGTCAGGAAACGGGTTATTAGTCATATCTGCTACTTTAAGAGTTGCCATTAATTCATTACTTTCAAGCCATTTCTGAGTATAATTAATTCCATTCTCAGAAATATCACTTGCATAGGCTTTATGTCCCATTTGGGATATTAGTATAGTATGCCTTCCAGCACCACAGCAACAGTCCCATATTGATAATGGTTTATCAGGAAATGAGCCCTCAAGAACCTTAATAAACTTATATACTTCTGGCTGCGGTAATGTTGCTATAAATTTTTCATTTATAAACAATTCATTCCATGTTGCCATTAATTAAACCTCCATTCACTAATAAAAAACAAATTGGTGTATATAAAAATACAACTATAACTACATTAAACCTTTATATAAAAATCATTATTTAAATAGAATAAAATCTAATTTAAATAATGTTAATTTCTTTGATATCTTCTAAAAATAAACCTTAGTATTGTTAAAAACAAAAGTACATATAAAAGATATGCTAATATTCCCATGTAATCAGATGCAAAATTTTCTAGTGTTCTTTTAATTCCTATGAACCATATGCTTGCAAATATAAAAAGACCTATAAAAATTTTTATCAGAATATCGAAAATTTTAACTAATTTTTGATTATCCCAAATGTATCCTCATATTTTTAATAAAAGATATTCCAAATACTATTTTTCTTATAAGGAGAATTCATTTTTAATCATCTTAGCTACTTCTTCCGGCGGTATCTTTGTATTATTTATTCTCATATAGTTTTCTCTCTTAATCTCACCTTCATAAGAATTAAGACGATACTTTTCTTCTAATGTCCTAAAAAGATTTTCAGAGTGTTCTATATCTCTTTTAGTAGGTTTATTAGCTAGTCTATTTGGAGTTTTATTTCTTTCAATTCTCATATCAAAGTCTGCTTCAAGTTCTACAAAATAAATATCGCTTCCTCTTGACTCAAATAAATTACAAACCTCATTAATATAATCCCAATCTTCTTGATCATCAAAAGCCCACATATAAGTAAATATCATTCCATCTAAATCACTCTTTGAAACTTCTTCAAATATCTCTTGTCTAAATAAATTAACTAGCCTTTTTCCTTGTGGTGTACTAAAATTGAAAAAGTTTGAGACCAAATCTATGGTCATATGATTGTGAAAAAGTTTAAGTCCTGTTATTTTTGCCAATTCTTGACCTACTGTCATTTTCCCCACAGCATGAGGTCCAAATATTACAACAAATTTCATGTAATTTCCCCTCCCATATTAAAAGAATTGTCACTAAGTATTCTAACACTATTTTAATACTATAATATTCTACCTTTAATTATAAAACACCTTTAATTAACTATCATATATATTACAACACTTATAAAAAATCAGGTATTCCACCTTTATAAAAAAACTCTCTTAAAAAGAGAGTTTGTAGTGCTTTCATCAAATTTTATTTATCTAATAAAATAGTAATTAGGAAATATTACTTCTCCCCTCAAATATAATAATATATCTTATTCCTATACTAGTTATGTAAATTAAATTGCCTTTTAAAATTAGTTTGATCCCAAATATTTGTCCTCCATATATTTATAGAATCCTTTTTCAAATTCTCCTTCAGTAACACCTAATACTTTCTCTATGTCCCCATTTTCCTTCAATAACTCCCTTACTTCATCCATTGACCACTTTTCATTTATATACTCAATGATTATATGTCCTATAGCATAAACTTTTTCAGCAGATTTTCCACTTGATGCGTTTAATTCTTGAATACTGGGATAATCACCTTCTACTAAGTATTCTACATCTTTAGGGTCTCGAATTTGATTTGCTTCATATAAAGCTATCGCTTCTAATATCCATATTTGCTTAGCTTGTGGGTACTGAATCATTGTTAAAGCATGTGTAAACTCATGGATTACTACATTCATTAAACTATTATAATCATGTACCAATCCATCACTATTAGGTGATACCATCTTTAACGTGTAAGGTCCCAAACAAGTTCCTACCACCCAATCGGGTGCATCTGGCTTAAATATAGCTTGGTGAAACTCTTCTAAGGTCGGATATATAGTAAAATTGATTTTTTCATCGATATTATCTACTTGTAAATCTTCTACTATTCGATCATACTCTTCTTCAATTGTTTCTGCCATATCCTCTATATAATCTGCATTCTTTTCATAGTAGTAAAACTTTATATGTTCTGTTTCTCTTGTATATAGTTCCCCGTTTTTTGTAGCTTTTTCTTCAGTTAATATACTCTTTTGTTGGTTTGATGAATTAACTTCTTCTTCACATCCCAAGACTCCTATTAAAGTAATAAATAAGATAAATAATAATATTCTTCTCATGAATCCTCCTTCTTTAATTATTTTTTATTATTCAACTAATGCGTTATACTTATTTTACCGTATATTCCAATTAACGTCTATAAAAGGGTTTTATAAAATTATAAGACTAACTCTAATAATTAAAAATCCAACAAATTTACTCATGATAATATTTATTTACTCTTACATATTAACTCATTTCCTTAATATCCAAATGAGCTATAAACTCAATAAAATTTCTCTCTAATTCGTATTCTCTACCTAGATTATCTACTAACTTAAATTTAAATAATATTTTTTCTTGCACATTTTCATCTTTTACTTCTTCTATATTAAGAGTATCTTTAAATATCCATTCTTGTAAGAGAGGTTCAGTTTCGATTTTTTCACCATTTTTTATTACATCTATGCTGTCTATAACTTTATCATTATAATATACATCTGCTTTGATTTCTTTAAGAGCCAATCGAGGA
>NZ_WSFT01000007.1 GCF_016820655.1 Anaeromonas frigoriresistens | reverse complement strand
CTTGGTGGGAGACTGCCTGGGAGAGTAGGACGTTGCTGGTTTTTTTATGTTTATTTTAAACCATTGGACTTTTTTATATAGTCTAATGGTTTTTTATGTAATTCCACTCTTTATGCTCTGTCCCAAGGGACCTATGGTCCCTTGGGCTTCTTCTTCCCCATTTTTATATTTCCCGGGAAAATGTCATATATAGACATAATGTGCATCAAGTATATAAACATATTAGAATATTGCCTCTGAAGTAAGCATAATAATAAATATTTGAAGGAGGTAATATATGAAAAATACAGGATGGATTAAAGCTTCTTTTATATATATAGGAACTATTATTGGAGCTGGTTTTGCTTCTGGAAAGGAAATAATACATTTCTTTGGAGTATATGGAACAAAAGGAATCTATGGTATACTCTTATCTACTTTATTATTTGCAACTTTACCAATAGTTATTTTATTAAGAATAAAGAAGGATAATATAAAGGGATATGATGAGTTTATGATTAAAATACTGGGGAATAAAATGGGGAGGTTTGTAGAAGGTGTATTAACACTATTTCTATTTATTAGCTATTCTATAATGTTAGCTGGTGGAGGAGCTATATTTAGAGAAAAATTAAATCTAAATTATAATTATGGAATGCTTATAATGGCAATTATTACTCTAATAGTATTTATTTTTAGTGTAAAGGGACTCTCCTATGCCAATCTAATATTAATACCTATTCTTGTCATAGGTATTATATATATAGGGTTAAATACAATCTGTATTAATGGACTAGAACTAAGTAATTATAAAGGAGCTACTATCACTAATAATGGTAATTGGTTGACTTCATCACTATTATATTTTAGCTATAACAGTTTATCTTCAATAGTAATACTTACTACTATAAGTAATATATTAAGAAATAAAAAAGAAATATTAATGACAGGTATATTTAGTGGAGGGATACTAGGTATTATGGCTTTATTTATATTGCTACCTATTCTGATTAAATATAGTGATGTATTTGGATTTGAAGTTCCTATGCTTGCAATTGCTTCCAGTATAAGTAAAAAATACATTAATCCTTATACCTTTATACTTATATCGGCAATGTTTACTACTGCAATTGCCAGTGGTTTTAGTTTAATAATAAGACTTTCAAAAACTTTATCATTAAATAAAAATATAATAGCTATCGTCCTTCCAATGGCTACATTACCTGTCTCAAATCTAGGATTTTCTAAATTAGTAACTACATTATATCCCTTGTTTGGATATCTTGGTCTATTTATAATATTAGTTATATTTATAGAAGGTTTATTGAGAATATTGCCGATTAGATTATTTTTAAAATAGTGTACACTTATATTATTTTTATTAATATTTCTTGTTTTCTAATATTTTTTAATAAAATTATATATTAAATATGGAATTTAAATAAAGGAATAAAATAATTAACATAGAAAATTATTATTATGGATATTAAATGTATTATTTCAGGGGGATAAATAATGAGTAATAATGAAACTGTACTAATGAAGAAAGTAATGTTAATATTTTCAGTAATAATTTTAGGAGTAGTATTGCTAATGAATAAAAGTAAGATAAATATTCCAACAATCAAATCTACAGAAAATGTAGATTTTCATAATAAGATTAAATTAGATAATAAAATTATTAATGCAGATATTATTGATGAAAGGTTGTATATAAACACTGATAATCAATTATATAGTTATAATCTTGATGGAGAAGAGCTATGGTCTAGGGATATAGAAGAAAATCAAAAAGTAGTCTATGGTAATAATTCTATGTTTATAACAAATAAAAAGGATAATATAATAAAAGTTGGAAATAAAGGAGAAACTGTATGGAGGCATAAAGAAGCTTTTAATGATATGTATTTTTCAGGACAATATATTACTATATTAAAAAAAGATGCTGAAAAAAGAACATTAGAAATATTTGATGAGCTAGGAAGGTCTAAATCAGAAGTGAAAAAAATTAGTGGAGAATTAATCTCTGTAGATATTGATAGACATAAGAGGATAATACTAAACACACTAAATGCTGATGAGAAAGGATTAAATAGTAAATTGGTATATCATAGTATTTATGGGGACAAGCTGTTAGATCTAGTATTAAATGATATAATAGTACATGAGATATATGTCAGAAAAGACAAGAATATTTTAATAGGAGATAGTAGAATTTTAATTATAAAAGATGATAAGATTGAATTTAGCAAAGAACTTAGTGGAAAAATAGTTGATTATGATATAGACATTGAAGAAAACGCCCTATATTTAGTTACTAAAGGTAAAGATAGAGCAGTTGTAAAATTAGAGTTAGATACAGGAGAAATACTACAAAAAAAAGTTGATGATAACTATAGTAGTATTATTATAAAAGATACAAATATAGCTATTTATTCTGAAAGTGATATACAAGTAATAAATAAAAAATTAGATGAAGATAAGTATATAGACATCGGAAAAGAAATAAATAAAATAATATCTCATAATAATCAGATGTATGTTGTTATTGATGATCATATTATTACATTAAAGGAGGATTAATTTGACCATAGTAGACATAATTATAATCATAATCATAGTATTAACAGGCTTAGAAGGGTTTAATAAGGGTTTTATATTATCAGCCTTTAGCCTTTTAGGCACTATAATAGCTTTATTAATAGCTAAGCAATATTACCATTTGATATCAAGTTTTTTAATTAACAATACAAATATATATATATGGCTTTATAAAAGGGTATTTCCTAAGATAAGTAGTATTGTAGAGGGAGAAGGATCTCTTACTCTAGATACTTTACTTAAGATTATTAAAATACCTGAAATACTTATAAACAATGATATGCAGGGTATAGATTATAGTTCAGCTCAAATTCTATCAGATATTATTACTATCTTAATAATAAACATTATAGGTATAATAGTAATATTTATTATTGCTAATATATTACTTTCACTGATAGTTACGATTGTAAATATATTCTTTAAACTACCTTTACTAAACTCTTTTAATAAATTAAGTGGTTTATTATTTGGATTAATAAAAGGGGTATTAATGATATTTATTATCTATGCTATATTGACACCTATAATATCCTTAAATCCCGATGGTTTAATTTCCACACAAACAACTAATTCAGTATTAGGAAATTATTTTTATAATAATAATATAATAATAGGGTATTTAGAAGCTAAAGGATGGAATTATTAGGGGGGAGTATCATGAATAAAAATAATTATATCTTTGGAATAGGGTTAGTGTTATTGGGAATTATCTTATTAATAACGAATATCAGTTTTATACCTAATGATATAATAATGGTTCTATTAGGAATTATACTACTAGGAGTATATTATAAGAGAAAGTCTTCATTAACATTAATAATTGGAGTAATACTTATAGCCATAGGTTTAAAGGATATCATTGACTTGTATACGGATTATGAAATATCATCATTAATTTTTAATACGGTAATTGGAGCTATATTTTTGATAGTTTATTTTAGAAATAATAAAGGGTGGGCAATATATCCAGGTATTATCATTCCAGCTATGGGTATACATGATTTCTTAGAATCAAATGTTTTAGGAGATAAGGAATGGTTATTTTTACTAATTTTATCTATAGCTCTTTATATAATATATTTCATTCAGAAAAAAAGATATCAAATAAAATGGACATTTAATGTTGCTACGATATTATTAGTTATATCAGGTATATCATATATTAATACAGACTATAGGTTAGATATAAAAATATGGAAAATGATTGCATATCTCTGGCCAGTGTTATTAATATTAATAGGGGTAAAAATCTTATATAATAATTATAAAGAAAAAAAAAAGGATTAGAGGTAAGCTCTAATCCTTTTTTAACCTACTTTTATACTACCATTTGTTGTATTTAAATTGAATACTATAGGATCAACATAATCTCCTTCTTTATGAGCTTTTATATTTTTATTTTTATCATTATAATCATATACTAATTGGGGTAAATTTAAGTCTATACTAGAGTTAGTGGTAGTAGCTTCAATTTTGTAAGCTTTATTAAAGTTACTTAAATTAATATATATACCAGAGTTAGATGTACTAAGTTTAATTTCCTTTAATAAGTCTACACCTAAATCATTTACATCTAATTTACCATTAGATGTTTGAGCAAATAAGTAAGATATATTAGAAGATTCTATTTTTATAGGAGAATTAGAAGTACTAATATCAACTTTAGATAGATTATTATTTTTTAATATAATCTTACCATTCTTTGAAACAAGAATACCCTCATCTGATACTGTATCTTCAACCTGTATTGATGCATTTTTAGTAATAGCATTTATTTTATTACATTTAGTATCCTTTAATATTATTCTACCGTTTTTAGTAACTGAATCAATGGTATATGTAGCAGTTAAGTCATTTAAGTTTATAGAACCATTTGTAGTATTAGAGGATATATTTTCAGCCTTTAAATCATATATATTTATCTTTCCATTAGTAGTTATAACTTTAATTTCATTATAAATTTTGACTGGTACAGAAATATCTAATTTTACTCCTATATTAGAATCAAATAAAGGCTCTAATATTATTTTATTATCTTCTTTTCTTAATTCCATAATTTTTTGATCAGGAGAAATTTTATTCTTTTTTAAATAACAAATAGCTTCTACATAGATATAATCTTTACTCCAAGGATTAAGATTTATATTTCCGTTTATACTTTTAATATCTAAAACAGGATTTTTTATATCATTAACGTCTATTTCTAAGGATTCGTTTTTTGTTTCATAATTTCCAAGGATATTTGTGAAACCACCTTTGTCCATGAATGAATCCACTACATCCATGATTTTATCAGTTAATGAACCAGCTCCATCGGAGAGATCTTCTCCCATTTTGCCCATTTTCTCACCAAAATTTTCTCCAAATTTATCAAATTTATTCTCTAATTTTTTACCTAGTTTATCCATTTTAGCTTCAAAATTTTCTTCCCACTCATGATTATCTTGGGGATTAGTTTTTTCTTCTTTAAAATCCTTTGATATATTTTTGTACTCTAGAGCATCTAAGAGTTTAGCTGCTTCTTCTTCTGATATCTTACCTTCTTTAAGCATTTTTAAAATCATAATTTTTTCATCACTCATATATTTCCCTCCTATAATATATATTTACTCACTAAGCAATTTTACAGCTTCATCTGCTGTAATCTCACCATTAGATAATTTAGATAATATTTCTTTTTTATTCATTTTAGGGGCTGATTTAGGACTATATCCTAATGATTCAATTACATTTTCTAATTTATTTCTTACTGTAGGATAAGAGATACCCATTTCTTTCTCTATTTCTTTTATATTAC
This sequence comes from Anaeromonas frigoriresistens, assembly GCF_016820655.1. Classification (GTDB taxonomy): domain Bacteria; phylum Bacillota; class Clostridia; order Tissierellales; family SIT17; genus Anaeromonas; species Anaeromonas frigoriresistens. The sequence goes on along the minus strand of NZ_WSFT01000007.1, from coordinate 14,436 downwards.
CTCTGTTCTTAATAAATACTTCCACAAAATCTTTTTGATTATCATCTAGCTTACAAAATTTGCATTGAGTAAAATTTCCTTCGATAGCAGTTCCACAACTATTACATTGTAATCGAGTTATATTTAAGTTATCATTACATACTGGACATTTTCCTAGAGCTTCTTTTTTCATAAAATTCCTCCTTATTAAATATTTTTATAAGCATATTAAATAATTTAAAGCATTTTTAGAATTATCTAAAAATTCCTTATCTTTAACTACATAATATTATTTATAATTAAATATGTCAATAGTAATATTAAAATAATTAATATTATAATTAAAATAATTAAGTATTTGATTTATCTATAATATAGTAACTTATAATAGATAATATCTATAATAAGTTACTTATTTATATAAAGTGATATAATTAATATAGTATAAATTATTAGGAGGTTTGAAAATGATAAGAGAAATAGATGCCAAAGGAGAACCTTGTCCTAAACCCGTGATAATGACTAAAAAAGCATTAGAAGAAATAGAAGAGGGCACTGTATCTACAATTGTAGATAATGAAGTAGCTAAAGAAAATATTTCGAAATTAGCAAATAGCATGAATTTTAAATATGATGTAGAGAAAACTAAAGAGGATCATTTTATAATAAATATTATTAAAGGTGAAGAAGTAAAATTAAAAGAAGAAGTAAATTCAAATGTTTGTGAACCTAATATATTTAAAGATACCACTATTGTTATAGGTTCTGATAAGATGGGAGAAGGATCAGAAGAATTGGGTAAAATTTTAATGAAAGGATTCATATACACACTGACTGAATCTTTACCTTACCCTGCTACAATTTTATTATTTAATGATGGTGTTAAATTAACAGTAGAAGGATCTGAGTCTATAGATGATTTTGAAATCCTTCAAGAACAAGGAGTAGAGATATTATCCTGTGGTACTTGTCTAAATTATTATGAAATAGCTGATAAATTAAAAGTTGGTGAAGTTACAAATATGTATACAATAGTAGAGAAAATGAAGAATGCCACAAATACTATAACTATATAGAACTAAAGATAAGAATTAAGGAGTGAATGTAGTGTTAGACAGGGAAATATATGTAATAACTTTCGACTCAACTCATCATGCAATAAAAGCAGAAAAAGAGATAAAAAAAGAAGATATTAATATTAAAACCATACCTACTCCTAGGGAGGTATCTGTGAGTTGTGGATTATCTCTTAAATTTGATTATATTGATTTAAATAGGATAAAAAGTATAATACAAGTTAACAATCTTTCTATTAGTGGTATATATAAAATTATAAAAAAAGAAAATGGAAAGGTTGCAGAAAAATTAAATTAAAGAGGTGTTGGGATGGATTTAAATTTAAAAGAATTCACTTTAGATACAGATTTAATATTTAAAATACTATCTAGTGGATTACAAGTAGTATTAATATTATTTATTACTGGAGTAATTGTAGCAGTAATAAATAAGTTGATCACAAAGTTTTTTGAAACTAGAAAAAGTTCTAAGTTTAAAATGAATCAGGCAAAAGCTGATACTTTATCATCTACAGCAAAGAGTGTAGCTAAGTATGTTATCTACTTTATTGCGGGAGTTTCAATATTAGAAGTCTTCGGTGTAGACACCAAAGGTATAATAGCTGCTGCTGGGATAGGTGCAATAGCTATAGGTTTTGCCGCTCAAAACTTAGTAGAAGATATTATAACTGGTTTTTTTATTTTATTTGAAGATCAATTTTCAGTAGGAGATTATATAGCTGTACAAGGGATAGATGGTATTGTAGAAGAGCTTGGGTTAAGAATAACTAAAGTAAGAGGATTTGATGGATCTTTAAACATAATTCCTAATAGACAAATAGAAATTGTTACAAATAAAGTAAGAGGAAATATGAGAGCCTGGGTTGATGTAGGAATAGCATATGAAGAAGATATAGATAAGGCAATAGAGGTTGTTACTAAGGTGGCTGAAGAATACGGTAAAGAAAATCAAGATATAGTGGAAGGACCTACTGTATTAGGAGTTTCTAACCTAGGTAGTTCTGATGTTGTTATATCTGTTATTGCTAAGACAAAGCCAATGGCTCAATGGTCCGTAGAAAGGGAACTTAGAAAGAGAATTAAAAATACTTTTGATAAAGAAAAAATCGAAATACCTTATCAAAAAAGAGTTATATATAATAAAAGAGATGAATAATTTAAAAAAAATGATTTTTTGTATATAATAAAGACAGGGTTAATATTAACTCTGTCTTTATGGTGTTTAAGAAATTATTTTAGGAGGAAATCTATGAATACTATAGGAATTAAATCAGGAGATATAATAAAATTAAAAAAGATTCATCCCTGTGGAGAAGATAAATGGGAAGTATTACGACCAGGGGTTGATTTTAAGTTAAAGTGCTTAGGTTGTGAGAGGATTGTTTGGGTCCCAAGAAGAAAATTAGATAAAAGAATAAAATCTATAGTTGAAAAAAAGGAAGATTAATTCTTAAACAAAATGTAATTGGACAAATAATTTTATAAATAGTAAACTATATAATGAGGAAAACGTTTGATTTCAAAAATAAATGGGGGTGCGATAATGACTTTAGATTATTCAGAAAGAATGGGTAGTATTAAAGCATCAGAAATTAGAGAACTACTTAAATTAACTCAAAAACCTGAAATAATATCATTTGCAGGAGGATTACCTGCTCCAGAACTATTTCCTGTTGAAATAGTTAAGGAAATGTCTGCAGAGGTTTTAGATGAAATGGGGACTCAGGCTCTTCAATATGGACCTACAGAAGGATTTGATCCATTAAGAGAGAAAATCGCTAAAAGAATGAAAAAGTTTGGTGTGGATACAGAAGCAAAAAATATACTAATTACTAGTGGATCCCAGCAAGGACTTGATTTTACTGGCAAGATATTCTTAGATAAAGATGACGTAGTATTATGTGAGAGTCCTAGTTACTTAGGAGCGCTAAATGCATTTAAAGCATATCAACCTAAGTTTATTGAAGTACCAACTGATAATGATGGTATGAATATGGATGAATTAGAAAAGATTTTAGAAAGTACTGATAATATTAAAGTGATTTATGTTATTCCAGATTTCCAAAATCCATCAGGAAGAACATGGTCAGTAGAAAGAAGAAAAAGAATTATAGAATTAGCTAATAAACATAATCTACCTATAGTAGAGGATAATCCTTATGGGGAATTAAGATTTGAAGGTGAAATGCCTCCTTCAATTAAATCTTTTGATACAGAAGGTAGAGTAATATTCTTAGGAACTTTCTCCAAAACTTTCTGTCCAGGGTTTAGACTAGGATGGACATGTGCTGAGTATGAAGTATTAAACAAATATATACTGATTAAGCAGGGAGCAGATTTACAAGCTAGTACATTATCTCAAATGATATTAGATAGATTCCTAACTAAATATGATTTAGATGAGCATATTGAAAAGATTAAAGCTGTATATGTGAAAAGAAGAGATCTTATGCTTAAAACTATGGAAGAAGAATTTCCAAAAGAAGTTAGCTTTACAAGACCTGAAGGCGGATTATTTACATGGGTTACTTTACCAGAGCATATAAATGCTAGAGACTTAGCTACTAAAGCTATTGAAAAGAAGGTTGCTTTTGTACCTGGAGGATCTTTCTTCCCTAATGGTGGTAATGAGAATACCTTTAGATTAAATTATTCTAATATGGATGAAGAGAGAATAGTTATAGGAGTTACAAGATTAGCAGAATCAATAAAAGAAATGATATAATTTAAAACCTTGGTCAAATTTATTTGACCAAGGTTTTCTTATGATAAAATAGGAGATTATAAATCTAGAGAAAGTTGCAAATAATAGAGTAAAGTGTTATAATGTGTTGATGGAAACATTCCTTGCCCTTTTTAGGGCCACAAGACCACAAGGAGGTGAAGTAAATGAGAAAATATGAATCAGTATTTATATTTGAAACTAGAGTAGAAGAAGAATCTAGAAATAATATCTTTGACAGATTTAAAGGAATCATAGAGGAAAATGGTTCTATATCAAACATTGATGAGTGGGGAGTTAGAAAACTTGCTTATGAAATTAATGATTTAACAGAAGGATACTACATCGTTGTAAACTTTGAAGCTGAAGCTGATGTTGTTAAAGAGATGGACAGAATTGCTAAGATAACAGAAGGCGTTATGAGACTTATGACTATTAGAGACGAACAGTAATATAAAGGGGGTCGAACTTTATGAACAAAGTAATATTAATTGGAAGATTAACTGCAGACCCAGAATTAAGATTCTTACCCGGAAATGGTAGAGCTGTTTCAAACTTTAGTTTAGCAGTGGATAAGGATCTATCTAGAGATAAAAAACAGGAATTCGAACAACAGGGGAAACCTACAGCAGACTTTATAAGAATAGTTGTTTTTGGAAGATCAGCAGAAAACTGTGCAAATTATCTTGCAAAGGGAAGACTTGTAGCGGTTGATGGAAGATTGCAAACAAGAAGCTATGAGAACGCCCAAGGTCAAAGAGTATATATTACTGAAGTATTAGCTAATTCAGTTGAATTCCTTGAATGGGGAGATAATAATAGCGCAGGAAACAAAAGAGAAAACAATAAGGGAAGCAATGACTCTATGGACTTCTCAGCAGCTGAAGGATTCCAACCTGTGGATGATGACGATATTCCATTCTAAAGGAGGGATACACGATGGCAAGAAGAAATTTTAATAGAAGAAGAAAAGTATGTAACTTCTGTGTAGATAATGTAGAGCATATAGATTATAAAGACTTAACAAAATTAAAGAAATATGTTACAGAAAGAGGTAAAATTCTTCCTAGAAGAATTACTGGAACTTGTGCAGCACACCAAAGACAAGTAACAAGAGCTATAAAAAGAGCTAGAACAGTAGCTTTACTACCTTATACAGCAGAATAAGATATCTAAAGAGGGAGAAATCCCTCTTTTTTTTATCATAATAAATTAATAAGATCTAATAATTAACTCTCATTTTTATAAATTTATACCTGAAAAGTTTTAAATACAATGAAAAATATAATATAATATAAAGTACAGGGTAATAAATGTAAAATAAAATACTTACATAGGATTAGCACTAGGGATGTTAGGTAGATATTTTATAATATAGTTATGGGGTGAGATAAATGGGTTTTAATAATAGGGATAACATAGACATAACTAAGAATATCAGAGTGATAGAATGGTTAAAAAGTGAACTTTTAACTACAGTATCTTCTTTGTTTACTTTGCTTTATAAAGGAGCTAAAGAAGGACAAGAGGCTATTTTAGAGGTTTTAGCTAATATAATTTTAGTCACTTATTTATTGGGAAAGAGATTAGGATTATCATTTGATGAGATTGATACAAAGGTACAGAGTAAAGTGAAACTAGGAATTGCAGAAGACCACAAAATAGAAAAGTGGTATGGAGATTTAAATAGACTCTTAGAGTATTTTAAAAGAACTAGAAAATAGAGGTGAGTTTTTTTGAATTTAAATGACAAAACTACTATGATAACAGAATCCGCAGTTATAGTAACATTAATGACAATCTTTGTTTTTTTAGGGTTGTATTTAATGCCAATAATACTATTTCTTTATCCTATTCCTTTTGTAATATTAGGGGTACGTCATAATGTTAAATCTAGCATGGTAACAATGTTGGCATCATTTATATTAGTAGCCATATTAATTGATCCACTTACATCGGTATTTGTAACTGTAATGTTAGGATTATTAGCAATAATACTACCATTTATGATAAATAGAGAATACAGTTCATACAATATTATTGTTGTTGGAACATTAGGATCTTTTTTATCAATAGCAACAACCTTGATAGTGTCTGGATATGTGGTAGGAGTTAAATTCTATGATATGCTTAAGTTGAATTTTGATTCCATATTAAATACTCAAAAAAACTTATTAAATGAAATGGATTTATCTTCTTATCAAGTAGAGGAAATGATAGATATATTCTCACAAGGATTTGATTATACATTATTAATATTTCCAACTGTATTAATATTATTTTCATTATTCAATACTTATATAAACTATTGGATATCAGCAGCAGTATTAAAAAGATTAAAGTATAAAGATATTAAAGTTCCTATTTTTTCAAATTTTAGGTTGCCTAGTAATATTATCCTTGGTATAGCAGTTATTGGTATTGGAGCGTCTATAATAAACTATTATAAATTGTTTTATTATGATACAATAACTCTAAATATTTATGTGTTAGCAATGTTTATATTCTTTTTACAAGGTCTAGCTGTTATAATGTATCTACTGAATAAAACAAAAATTCGTAGTATATTAAAAGGATTTATTATAGGTATTTTAGTATTATCTGGTGGGTTAATGCCAATAATTGCATTAATAGGGCTAGTAGATACAATATTTGATTTTAGAAGAAAAAAAGGGGTTAATTAGTGGAGGAATAATTATGTCCAATCAAAAAATATTTAAGTTTGTGAACTTTGATAATAAGATATATTTATGGATTATAGGTATCCTTATACTTATTCTATTTTTCTATGAACCCATTATTGCGGGGATTGGGATATTAGTTTTAGGATATTTAATATATTATCATTGGAAGAATGTCCATCTTAGAAAAGTAGAATGGACAAGGTATATAGAAGGACTAATGGAGGAATTTGATTCAGCTACCAAATATGCCATATTAAATCTACCTATACCATTTATGATGGTAGAAGTAGATGGAACTATTAGTTGGTACAATCCAAAATTTAGTGAAATAATTGAAAAAAAAGATATATTAGAAAAAAACATACAGGATGTTATTCCTACATTTAATATGAAGGATATAACTCAAGAAGAAAGTGACAAAAGTATCGAAGTAGTTTTTAAAGAAAGAAACTATAAGGTTTTATATAATATTGTAAAAGTTAATAAAAAAACTTCCAATAAAGATTATCTTGTAATGTTATATTGGTTAGATAATACAAACTTCACCATGCTAAAAGAAAAATATAATGCTGAAAAGATGAATATTTGTCTTGTACAAGTAGATAATTATGATGAAGTAATGAAGGATACAGATGAAACACAAAGACCGATAGTGTTAGCAGAGATTGACAAGAAACTGAATACATTTGCTTCCAGGATGAATGGTTTCATAAGAAAATATGAAAGCGATAAACATATTATTATATTTGAAAATAAATATCTTGATAACTTAGAAAGTAAGAAGTTTGATATATTAGATGATATAAGAGAAATTAATGAAGGAAATAAAATTCCAGTAACATTAAGTATAGGGGTAGGAGTCAATGGTAAAACTCCTGCACAAATCTATGAATTTGCTAAAGGTGCAATAGATATCGCTCTTGGTAGAGGTGGAGATCAGGCTGTAGTCAAGAAGATAGATAAACTAAGCTTTTATGGTGGAAAAAGCAAAGCTGTTGAAAAAAGAACTAAAGTTAAAGCTAGAGTTATATCTCATGCTTTAAGACAACTTATAGATCAATCCGATAAAGTATTTATAATGGGACACCAAGTGGGAGATATGGATAGCTTTGGAGCTTCCATTGGGGTACTAAGTGCAGTTAAATATAGAAATAAAGATGGATATATTGTATTAGGAGATTCTAACCCTTCAATCAAAAATTTATATGAAAAAATAAAGAAAGAACATCCAGAGTATCTAGATAATATAATATCTCCAGAGGATGCAGAAGAAATGGCTACTAAAGATTCGCTATGTGTAGTTGTAGATATACACAGGCCTAAGTCAACTGAAGCCCCAAGACTATTAGAAATTATGGATAAGATAGTTTTAATAGATCATCATAGAAGAGGTGCAGAATTCATAGAAGATCCATTATTAGTGTACCTAGAGCCCTATGCTTCATCTACATGTGAATTAATTACTGAAATACTATATTATTTTATGAATGAGAAGATGGATATAGAGAAATTTGAAGCAGAAGCTTTATTAGCTGGTATAACTGTAGATACTAAGAGTTTTACCTTTAAAACTGGAGTTAGAACATTTGAAGCAGCTTCTTTTTTAAGAAGAGCAGGAGCAGATACCACTTCTGTAAGACAGTTATTCCAAGATGACCTTGAAACATTTATTATGAAAGCAGAAGTAGTAGAGAAGGCTAGAATTGTAGGAGATGGCAAAATTGCCATATCTTCTATGGAGAGGCAGACTAAAGACTCAATCCTTATTGCTGCTCAAGCAGCTGATGATTTATTAAATATTAATGGAATAGCAGCTTCCTTTGTATTAGTACTTTCTGGAGATAGAGTACATATAAGTGGAAGATCTTTAGGAGAAATAAGTGTTCAGCTAATATTAGAAAAACTAGGGGGAGGGGGTCACTTGACAGTGGCCGGAGCTCAACTAGATAATGCTGATATTGATGAAGCAACAGAACAACTTGAGAAAGCTATAGATGAATATTTAGAGGAAGGTGATGAATAGTGAAGGTTATTTTATTAGATAATGTAAAAGGATTAGGAAAAAAAGGTGATTTAGTAAAAGCTAAGGATGGATATGTGAGAAACTTTCTGTTTCCAAAGGGATTAGCTAAGGAAGCTACTGAGGGAAATGTAAAGCAACTTAAAGAACAGAAAAAGGCTAAGAAAATAAAAAAAGATGAAGAAAGAAAAGAAGCAGAAAAATTAGCTGAAAAAATCGCTGAACTCACTGTTAAAATTAAAAGCAAATCAGGAGAAGGTGGTAGGCTATTTGGTTCAGTAACAACAAAAGAAATAGCTACAGCTCTTCAGAAGCAACATGGAATTAAAATAGATAAAAGAAAAATGATATTAGATAATAATATTAAGAGCTTAGGAACTACAATTGTAAAGGTTAAAGTATATCCAGATATTACAGCAGACCTTAAGGTTCATGTAGTAGAAGTATAAGGAATTATAGGTACAGAGTAAGCTCTGTACCTATATCTATATATTAGAGGTGATCATATGGAAGAAAACATTCAAAAACTAGGGAATATTCCTCCTCATAGTCTAGAAGCTGAACAATCAGTCTTAGGAGCAATAATCTTAGATAAAGATGCTATAATAAGTGCTACAGAGATATTAAGACCAGAAGACTTCTATAAAGAGGCAAATGGTGAAATATATGAATCTGTATTAGAAATATATAATAGAAATGAACCAGTAGACCTTATTACCTTATCAGAGGAGCTTAGAAAAAGAGACACATTTGAGGCGGTAGGTGGAATAGGATACTTAACAGATCTATCTGATGGAGTATCTACCACTGCAAATATTAAGTCATATTGTGAGATTGTAGAAGAAAAATCTTTGTTGAGACGTTTAATAAAAGCATCTAATGAGATAATAAGTGAAGGATATAAAGATGATAAAGAAATAGAGAATATTATAGATTTAGCAGAGAAAAGAATATTTGAGATAACCCAAAGAAAGAGCCATGAAGGATTTACACCTATGAAAACAGCTCTTATGGAAACCCTTTCAAAAATTGAGGAGATGTCTAAGAGTGGAGGAGGACTTACTGGAATAACAACAGGGTTTATTGATTTAGACAATAAAACTGGTGGACTTCAGAAAGCAAACCTTATATTGGTAGCTGCAAGACCATCTATGGGGAAAACTGCATTTTCTGTAAATGTAGCTCAAAATAGTGCTATGAAGGGCGAATCAACTGTAGCCATATTTAGTCTTGAGATGTCAAAAGGACAGCTTGTACAACGTATGTTAAGTTCAGAGGCCCATATAGAAATTCAAAAGGTCATTTCTGGGGATTTAACTGAAGATGAATGGGTTAGACTAAGCAAAGCAATGGGACCTTTGGCTCAAGCTAAAATATACATTGATGATACTCCCGCTATATCCTTAGCTGAAATGAAGGCTAAATGTAGAAAACTTAAAATAGAGCAAGGTTTAGATTTAGTTATGATAGATTATATTCAATTAATGAGTGGAGATGGAAGAACTGAAAATAGACAACAGGAAATATCTAAAATATCTAGAGGGTTAAAAGAAATGGCTAGAGAATTAGATATATCTGTTATTGCATTATCTCAGTTATCCCGTGCACCAGAATTAAGATCTGATCATAGACCTATAATGTCAGACTTAAGAGAGTCTGGAGCAATAGAGCAGGATGCCGATGTTGTCATGATGCTTTATAGAGATGAGTATTACCATCCAGATACAGAGAAGAAAAACATAGGAGAAGTAATAATAACAAAGCAACGTAATGGTCCTACAGGGACTGTAGAGCTAGTATGGATGGGACAGTTCACTAAATTCTTAAACATGGAAAAATTCAGAGAATAGTAAGTATATATTTAAACCTTTTATGGAAAGAAATGCATGTTTATGATGTATATACATTGGGTAAATATAAAACAATGAATATATTCATCATGGAGGTAATTAATCAATGGACAATACAAAGGTATTAGATATAAAAAAGGACGTTAAATGGATAGGGATTTTAGATCCTACCCTTATAACCTTTGATGTAGTAATGGAGACAAAATATGGTACAACATATAACTCTTATTTTATAGATGCAGATAAAAAAGCTATAATAGAAACATCTAAAGAAACTTATAAATCAGAATATATTGAGAAAGTTAAAAAAGTAGTTAATCCAGAAGAAATAGAATATATTATATTAGATCATACAGAACCAGATCATTCTAGTAATCTTAAGCACCTTTTAAAGATTGCACCAAATGCTACAGTTGTGGCATCTAAATCAGCAATTAATTTTCTAAAACATATGATAGATTTTGAATTTGATTATATGATAGTAAAAGATGGAGATACATTAGATTTAGGAAATAAGACCCTAAGATTTATAGCTGCACCATTCTTACATTGGCCTGATTCTATATACACCTATTTAGAAGAAGATAAGATACTTTTCACATGTGATTCCTTTGGGTGTCACTATTGTGATGAAAAAATGTTTGATGATGAAGTTGGCAATTTTGATGATGCATTTAAATACTATTTTGATGTTATCTTGAAGCCTTTTAGTAATTTTATGTTAAAAGCAATAGATAAGATAGAAGGTTTAGACATAGATGTTATTGCACCAGGACATGGACCAATATTAAGAAGTAATTGGAAAAAATATGTTGAATGGTCAAGGAAATTATCTCAACCTATGGAAACTGACAAACATAGAGTATTTATACCATATGTATCAGCCTATGGAAATACTAAAAAGATGGCAGAAAAAATAGCTGAAGGTATTAAATCTTCTGGAGATATTGAAGTGGACTTATTAGATATAGAACATACTGATATATTCGAATTAGAAGAAAAAGTAGAAAAAGCAAGTGGTATCCTAATAGGTTCTCCTACTATTAACCAAAACACGTTATTACCTATATATAGATTATTTGCAGTATTAAACCCTATTACTAATAGAGGTAAGCTAGCAGCCACATTTGGTTCTTATGGCTGGGGCGGAGAAGCTATAAAGATAATAGAAGACAATATTACTAACCACAAGCTTAAATTAGCTATGGAGGGACTTAAAACAACATTCGTTCCTTATGAAGAAACCTATAAAAAAGCTATTGAGTTTGGAAAGTCTTTCGGAGACAAATTACTTGAAAAAGAAAAAAAATAAATCTTTAGGCTGGGAGTATATAATATTCCCAGCTATTTTATTATAATTATAAAGTCTCTCTAATAACTTTCTAGACCAAGGGAAAAATATATTATATAATCAATTTAAGAAGGTCTAGGGGAGGGCTGTCTATGAGCGTATACACCAAAAAAAGAGTTTCAATAAATAAATTAAGACTTGAAGCTGTTTATGAAATGCGTAACTGGGGTAGACATGAGAGTATGCTATTTAGAGATTATAACTTTCCTAATATGACGGACAAAGAGATACAACAGTGGTATAAGTACAAAGCAAGAGCAAGAAATAAAAAATGCTATGGTATAAGAAATGAAGAGGGTAAATTAATTGGTTATTTAACTATAAGAGAGATAAAGAAGGTTAGAAAATTAGCAACCTTAGGGTTGGTACTAGATCCTAATTATATGAATAAAGGTTATGGAACAGAAGCCCTATTGGATTTTTTAGAACATTTTTTTTATACTCTTAATATGAATAAAATGATATTACAAGTAGCTAAATTTAATAAAAGAGCTATAACCTGCTATGAAAAGTGTGGATTCGCTATTACTAAAGAATTCTATAAGTTAATGGATAGTCAAGATATAGACTTAGAATATGAACTATCTAGAGAAGAAATATATGAGAATTTTAAAACAAAAAAGGATAGGATACATATGGGTTATTACAAAATGGAGCTACCTATTAATGAATATACAAAACGAACAAATAAAAATTATAAAAATGTGCATAACTTTGTGGATATGTGGAAAAGTTTTAGAAAAAAAACACAATATGTTGATAATAATAATATAAAAAACACATAATAAAGTATGATAATAAAAGATATCCTATATGATTAATCATATAGGATATCTTTTATTAGGGACATGCCATGAAAAATTGACGAATGTTATAAAGTGATTTAAAATAAATATTCGTCAATTTTATTGACTGAAAAAGAGACCTCTGATAATATATAGATGGTACTTTGTACAATAACTTATAATTCTAGTTTTCCATCTTAAAGCAATGGAAAAAGGAATTGCATAGTTTTAGAATAATATGATTAACTGTCAGAAAAAGATTTTAATCAGTCTTACTTTAATGAAAAAAGGAGATGTTATTTATGTCAACTCTTGTGATATTAGGAGCCCAATGGGGAGATGAAGGAAAAGGTAAACTAACAGATTATCTCTCAAAGAAAGCAGATTTAGTAGTTAGATACCAAGGTGGGGATAATGCAGGTCATACGGTAGAAATAGAAAATAATAAATACAAACTTCATTTAATACCTTCTGGAATTTTTTATAATGAAAAATCATCTATAATAGGAAATGGGGTTGTTATAAATCCAAAAGCATTATTAAAAGAGATAGAGTATTTAAATAATAAAGGGATTAGTACTTCAAACTTAAGAATAAGTGATAGAGCTCATATAATATTTCCTTATCATATAAAAATTGATGAATTACAGGAAATTAGAAAAGGAAAAGAGAAGATAGGAACTACTGTAAAAGGGATTGGACCATGTTATAGAGATAAGATTGATAGAGTGGGCATAAGAATGTGTGATATTTTCTATAGAGATAGCTTTGAAGAAAAGTTAAGAAAAAATATCAAAGACAAAAATGAAATAATTGAAAAAATATATAATGCAGAGCCATTAAATGAAGATAAAATAGTAAAAGAATATCTAGAATATATAGAGGAAATTAAAAAATATGTAATTGATATAACAGTACTTTTAGATAAAGAAATAAAAAAAGGAAAGAAAGTACTATTTGAAGGGGCTCAAGGGACATTATTAGACATTGATTATGGTACATATCCATACCTTACATCATCTCATCCTACTTCTGGTGGAGTAGCAGTAGGAGCTGGAGTAAGTCCTTTTGAATTAAAGAAGGCTTTAGGAATAGTAAAAGCATATACTACAAGAGTTGGAAAAGGTCCTTTTCCAACAGAACTACATGATAAAACAGGAAATGAAATAAGAGAAAAAGGATTTGAGTTTGGAACAACTACTGGTAGACCAAGAAGATGTGGCTGGCTAGATATAGTTATGTTGAAGTACTCTGTAAGGATAAATGGGTTAACATCTCTAGCACTTACTAAAGTAGACACTTTATGTGGATTTGATAAATTAAAAATATGCACTGGGTATGAATTAGATGGAGAAATTATAGACTATTTCCCAGCTAGTCTAGAAACCCTTTCAAGATGTAAACCTGTATATGAAGAAATAGATGGATGGGGTAGCTTTGAGGATATAGAAGACTATGATCAATTACCGAAGAATGCTAGAAAATATATTGAAAGAATAGAAGAATTAGTAGGAGTAAATGTAGACATAGTATCTATAGGACCTAAAAGAAATGAAACGATAATGAGAAAAGATATATTTTAATCCATAGGCTTAGCCTATGGATTTTTTTTGAAAACAATAGACATGATATTTTATTACAAAAATTCAATAAAAAACATCACAAAAAAAATAGGAAATTTTGTTGACAAGCTTAAAATAATGCTGTAATATAGTAAAAGTGAGTTAGCCACGACCCATTCTCTCGGAAATGGGAAACTCATAAACACAGTAACTAATTCACGACGCATTAGCTCAGTTGGTATAAGTAGAGAACCAAAATCATGTATTTTGATTTTGGGTGAATCACTTAGTACGGGAGAGTAAAGAGTATCACTAAAATCAATTAGAATAATTACAGTGACTAGATTTGACCCATTAGCTCAGTTGGTAGAGCATCTGACTTTTAATCAGGGTGTCCGGCGTTCGAG
>NZ_WSFT01000017.1 GCF_016820655.1 Anaeromonas frigoriresistens | reverse complement strand
AAAATGATTAAATAGTAGATTTTACTTAATGATAATTATGACAAAGTAGGGGGATTTATAGTTCAAAATAAGTATAATACTATATTATCGTACAAATACAGATGGATTAGTAAATGGAGATGGGGGATTAAATGGATACATATTGGTTAGATGGTTGGACTCTTATATATATGGTAGGAATTATATTTGCTGTTGGAAGTCTCGTTATATCTTTTAAAGCTTCAATAATAGTCCTATTTTCAATCTCAAATGTTTTGAGTTTACTCTGTGTAGGTTTCTTTATTTATAGTCTGGTAGGTATTAGACGGTGGGAAGGTTTAATATTAGGATTTGTTACCATAAGCATTTTCTTAGGAACATGGATAGGGACTATAATTGGAATTATTATAAGAAGTTTATTTATTAAAAAATAAAAAAATATGGGGGTAAAAATGAAAAATTTATCAACTGTATTATTAGTGATAGGATTATTACTTTATTATTTTGAATTACGGTCAACTTCCTATGATTTTATAGCTATTATAGTTATGGTTTTAGGATTATTTCTATCGTTTAAAGAGTCAAGGGAAAATAGATGACATTATATCAGCTAATGAATTTCACAATATATTCAAAATGAAAGGATATTTTTGTAAAGTCGGAGTAAAATGAGTTATCCAGCTGAGGTGATAAATTGAAAATGGCAAGAATACCGAAAATAACAGTAATGTTAGGAATTATATCATTTATAATAGCTTATATAGTACCTTATGACGGCTTGGAAGTCATATTGGGGCCAGCCCTTAGGCCTTTAGGATTTGTAACTTTGTATCTTAATCCTATCTTAGGTATAGTAGGAAGTGGATTCAGTATATATAAAAAACAATGGCTATACCTTCTATTAAATATAGTTTTAATATTTAGCTTTTTTATAATTTTGGTTATAGGATATGAATTTATATAATAGAAAATTAGAATATAATTATGAACTACAGGAGGGGAATAAATGAAAGTTAAAATAATATATTCATTTTCATATGATAAATTAGAAGAAAGGATTAACTCGTTCTTAGGAAAAAATGAAGATAAAATTGAAGTTATAGATATCAAATGGAAAACCTTTATAGAACATTATGTAATGATAGTTTATAAAATAAAATAGATATTTATATATCGGGTATTTGTAGAAAAATTTGTAGTAATAAAAGTTAAAGTTAGAAGGAGTTGAGTAAATATGTCTGACAAAAATAATAGTAATAAAGATAATAATAGATATCATTATATCACTCTTGGAATTCCATTTGGATTAATGGCAGGTACTATATTGGGTTCAATATTTGATAGCATAGCCATTGGCTCTGGGCTTGGTATGCTTCTTGGAATGTTTATAGGTTTTTTAATGGATTATAATAAAAATGATATAAAAAAAATATACTTGATTAAAATTATTAAAATCGTATCAATAACAGTTATAGGTATAATTCTTATATCGTTAATACCTAAAATTATTGATTATTTATGGTAATTTAACTGTTAATATATAAATTTACTGTTTCACAATCTTATATATTATGAAGTAGTAGAATCAAAAGGAGAATACAAATGAAAAATAAAAAAATTGTACTTTTTATAGTCATAGGATTATCAATACTTACATTCATAGCATGTAGAAAAGACAGTCAAGAAAATCAAAATTCTATAAGTGAAATAAAGAAAAATCAGCAAGTAGAAGATAATTTGGACCAAGTTGATAATACAAACAAAAAAGATTCACTAGATTCAAAAATTGAAATAAAAGAAAATAAAAATATTGAGGAAGATAATACAAAAAATATAGTAACAAGAGTAGAAGGAAGAAGAAAAGAGTTTATAGAAAGATTAGATAACATCCAAAAAGAACTTGATGATTTACCAGAAAAGAAGGATTCAGATGCTGGAGTAACAAATGCTATGAAAAATTATTATGGAAAATCCTACGAAATGTACGATGAACAATTAAATGAAATTTATGCTTTACTAAAAAAGGAGTTATCTTCAGAAGTAATGAAAGGTTTAAAAACGGAACAAATTAAATGGATAGAACAGAAGGAAGATATAGCAAATAAAGAGAGACTAAAATATAATGGAGGAACTTTTGAAAATGTTGCATATTATATGTCTTTATATGAATCTACAAAAGAAAGATGTTATGAATTAGTTAACGAGTATATGATAGATTGAAAAACAGAAATAAATATATTAACTGGATTGTTTTTATACTTAGTATTGTATCAATTTTAATTTCATTAAAATTGCTTTGGAATATGGGAATCTATGTATATGAGCATGGCACTTCACCCAATATCGTATATGGTGGAGACTTTTGGCTGAATATGGCTTGGGTAAGACTTTTTATATTGGGAGTTTTATCTATAATTTCTGGAATTAAATTATTTAATAGTGAACATAAGTAAAGAATAAAATTTAGTTAGATTTGTTACATGTTTTTTATATATCGTGAAACTATTACAAAAGTTAAAGGGGAAAAGATAAGATATGGGATATTCATTAAGGAGTGAATTTATAGTTATAATAGGAATACCAATATATTTAGTAGTATTTGCTATCCATATATTTAAAAGATATAAAAAGAATATAAAGATTAAGTGGTTTAGAGAGTTAGTAAAATTTGTTTTTGTAATATATGTTCTAATGTTAATGTCAGTTACCTTATTTCCAATATATATAGGAATTGATCATGATCCTAATTACTATAGATTACCGATTAATTTAATACCCTTTAAAAATGTAATTAAAGAAATAGGTATGATTGGAACTTCTTATGGAGGAGATATTGTTTTTCATATAAAGTTAATATTAAGAAATGTAGTAGGAAATACAATATTGTTACTTCCATTAGGGGTGATGTCACCAATAATATGGGGAAAATTCACTAGAGTAAAAATGATAATTCTAGAAGGACTGATAGTATCTATATTTATAGAGTTACTACAATTGATTGAAATATTATCTGGAATTGCTTTTATGAGAGCAGTTGATATTGATGATTTGATATTAAATGTTTTAGGAGTAATAATTGGCTATTTAATATACAAACTTACATTCTATATATCTAATAAGTATCATATTAAGTCAATAATGAATTTATTTGCAGAAAGTACAAAAGAACATCCTTCAGATGGAACTGATTAAGGTTGTAGTATTAGGATTATGAGAACTAACTATAAAAGGAGAGGGTTAATCTTACTATGATAAAACTCAAAGAAAAATTACCGAATGAGATTTTAAGTATAGTTGCTTCAATTTTTTAGCTTATAGAAGACAAAAGATATCACAGTATTTCCTAGGAATTCTTTATAGACTTTTTTTATTTTTCTTATTTGTTATAATTTTGACGGTTTGTATCGGATAGATACAATAAAAAAATTTTAAGAGGTCGCAGTATTTTAAGGTTTAATATAAGTGCAACTACAGGTTGACAAAAAAGCAAATAGAAATTGGTAGTATGATAACTGAAGAATATATATACTTTAAGAGAGGTGAGATAAATGAAATTTTCAGGAAGGTTAAAAGTATTAAGAAAAGAAAAAGGATTATCACAAGAGAAACTTGCAGAATTGTTAAATGTATCTCGACAATCAGTTTCAAAATGGGAGGCTGGTCAAACATATCCTGAAATAGATAAACTGATAATATTAAGTGATTTTTTTAATATAACATTAGATGATTTAATAAAAGGGAAAAGTACAGAAGGGAATATTATCAGTAATAATAGTAAAATTGATGAAAAGGATGAGGATAGTGATGAAAATTTCATTATAGGAGGATTCATTATAGGAATATCCTTTGGAATTATTACTGGTAATTTTATGTTAGGAACAGTAGGTGCTTTCATAGGAATTGGAGTACCTTATATTATTAAAGGAATTAAAGGAATAATTAATACTTGAAAATGATACTATATTCTTAATAATTCTTATAACTTTATCTTATGACATATAATGTGCTTTCTTTGACATGAGTCGCTTACCTAAAGGTGAACTAATTACTCAAGAAACATCTCTCAATAGTACATATACCATTAAAGCGTATAAATCAGATGGTGGAGCAACTATTAGTTATGCTATCTTAGGAGAATTAAATCATAATAAAGAAATGTTATTTTAAAGGTGGAAAAGTGAATGAGAAAGTTGATAACGCCACTAGGTACTTTATCTATATTTTTTGATGATATTGAAATTAACTATGAGGCAATTAGATTGGGTAAAAATACAAAATTATTTCCGAATATTGAGGGTAGATATAAAATAACAGTAGGGTATAATAGTGATAATATACGACATAAAATTCATTGTATTATTAATAATCTTGATTATAGTAAGGTTGAACAAGTAGTTGAATCTGGAGAAGGCCTTGAGTGTCAATCATTTTATCTAGACAAAATAAAATTATCAATTGGAATAGAGTGTGATGTAGGATATTTTCATACAGGAGAAAGGATTGGTACTTATGATTATGATAGTCTATATTTAGAAAATGGAATGGGGTATGATATTTTACAAGATACAAAATCACAGGAGTTTGTTTTCTTTATTGCATGGATAACAGAAAGTACTGATGATACTGAAGTTGAAACTTGGTTTGCAGCAGATCCAACTATGATATAGAATTTTCAGATTATAATTTAATATTATAGATTTGCTCTTTATGGAATTTAATAAAATTATAGTTAGTAATAATAGGGAAATCAGAGTCACTTACGGAATATAATTAAATATGATAGGTGATAACAATGAAGAATAAATACAATTACATTATATACTCCCTCTGCTAAATCAATAGCCTTCTGTCAAACTTTTAACTTTTGAAAATCTCTAATGTTGCTTACTTGAACTTTACTCATAAAAAATCATAATTCATAATATTTATAAATAGTGAGACTCAGTTTTGTTGATAAAATAGAAGCGTTTTACAAGAAGTGTCAAGAAAAAAATCTTTTAATAGGAAATTTCGAGAGAGAAGGATATATCAAAGTCTGGAAAGAATGGAACTATAGAAGACATCTCAAAACTGTTTAATAGTAATGGTATTTGTTCCTAATATTCATGTTTACACAACAACAGAATTATATGTGTTACTAAAAAGCAATTCGGGAGGTATGGGGCTGTAGATGGATTTAGAAGTAGAAACATTGAAACTACTTAATTGGGGTTTCCATATAGTTTATATATTAAGTGTAGGTGTCTTAATAAGATTATGGTTAAAAGATTATAAAAATAAAGCCTATATGTGGTTTTATGCACAATTATTCATTTTATATCTTAGTGTTCAAAGATTTTTTAAATTCATGAAATTACAGCCTGAAACTCCTCATATTATGATATCAGAAGAGAATTCACTACTTCTGGGAACTGCAGGACTGTATTGGGGAATTAGCATGTGTTTTATGATAATTGGGGTTTGGTATTTATCCAAAAAAGATAAAAGTTAAGAGACATTCTCTAAACTACGCAGTAAAATGATTAAATAGTAGATTTTACTTAATGATAATTATGACAAAGTAGG
>NZ_WSFT01000027.1 GCF_016820655.1 Anaeromonas frigoriresistens | reverse complement strand
CGAACCCCCGGCACACGGATTAGAAGTCCGTTGCTCTATCCTACTGAGCTACAGGTGCATTTTTTCAGCTGACAATTTAAAATTATAACAGAAAAATTTAATACTGTCAACATTTTTTTGTTACTTTTTTATTGTTATCTATTTTACCCTATTTTCAAACCTTTATTCTAGTATTTTAGTTTTAATTAAAAATAAAACTAACTTTTAAAGGTTAGTTTTATTTTATAATTCTATTATTTTAGAATTTAAATCTCTATCTATAGTTATTATTCCATAACTTTTTTTACTGCCACCTCTAGGCTTTGATATACTTCCAGGATTAAATATTAAAATATCTCCTTCCACTATATTTACAGGTTGATGTATATGTCCAAATAATATAGCATCTACTTCCAATTCGCTTGCTCTATAATATAGATTATCTAACCCCCATTTACAGTTGTATCTATGACCGTGGGTTAAGAATATTCTTTTCCCTTTTACTTCTATTATTTCTTCCTCAGATACTTCATTATCATTTATGTCACAGTTTCCTTTGACATTTATCATATCTATTCCTGTTTTAATTTGTATTTCCTTTGCATCTTTACTATAATCACCTAAATGTATAAATAAATCCACATCACTTAATGAGTTTAAAACCTCAATGCTTTTGTCTATCTCTCCATGAGTATCACTAATAATAACTAACTTCATATCATTCATCCTTTAATATATCTTCTAATTCCTTTCTAAGTTCTTCTAGAGCCCTTGCTCTATGACTAATTTTATTTTTAATATCTTCTCCTAATTGAGCAAAAGTTTTGTCATACCCATCCACGATAAATAAAGGATCATACCCAAACCCTTTATCTCCCTTTGGTTCTAGGGCTATTCTACCTTTACATATGCCAGTTAGAGTCTTAATACTTTTATCTTCTAACACTATAGCAATTACTGTCCTAAACTCTGCAGTTCTCTGTTCTAATTTTGTATCTTCTAATTCTTTTAAAAGTTTTTTATTATTCTCCAAGTATGTAGCATCTTCTCCTGCATATCTAGCTGAGTAAATTCCTGGTTCACCATTTAATTTATCCACAAAAAGTCCAGTATCATCAGCCAGTACAATTCCCTCTGTCTTTTCTGATATCTCTTTCGCCTTTTTAATCGCATTTTCTTCTAAAGTTTCCCTGTCCTCCACTACTTCAAGTTCTTTTAAGCCTACTTCATTTTTAGATAGCACTTCTACAGGTAATCCTTTTAATATACTCTTTATTTCTTCTATTTTATGTGTATTGCCGCTAGCAACTATTATCCTTTTCTGTAGCATATTACTCTCCTTTAATAATAAAATTTGAAATCTCTCCTAAAGCTTGTTTTTGCTTTTCTATTAATTCTTTATTACCCTTTTCTGCTAAGTCTAATAATTCATTTAAATCATTTCTAGAAAATGGGGCTTCTTCTCCAGTACCTTGTATTTCAACAAATTCACCTTCCCCAGTCATTATTACATTCATATCTACCTTAGCATTAGAATCTTCAATGTAACATAGATCTAAAACACTTTCATCCTTTACTATACCTACACTTATTGCAGATACAAAATGTCTAATAGGAATTGTTGATATTAACTTATCATCATGAAGACTTTTTAATGCATCTACTAATGCAACAAAAGCCCCGGTTATTGAAGCAGTCCTTGTTCCTCCATCAGCTTGTATAACATCACAATCTATCCAAACTGTCCTCTCCCCTAGCTTATCTAACTCTATAACTGATCTTAAAGCTCTTCCGATAAGTCGTTTTATTTCTTGAGTTCTACCCTCTAATTTCCCTCTACTAGCTTCTCTTATTTTTCTAGTGTGGGTGGATGATGGAAGCATAGAATATTCAGCAGTAATCCATCCCTTTCCAGATCCTTTTAAGAATGGCGGTACTCTATCTTCTACCATAGCTGTACATATTACTTTAGTATCTCCCATCTCTATTAAAACTGATCCTTGAGGGTGTTTAAGATAATTCCTTGTAATCTTAACCTCTCTTAATTCATCTCTTTTTCTTCCGTCTTCTCTATTCAAATTTTTCACTCCTTTAGTTTTTACCTAATTATTCTTCCTATATATATAACTATGATACCAAAGTTTAAATTATATTACCAATAAAAATAGGACATCAATAGATGTCCCGGGAAAATTAGTATTCATTTGCAAAGGTTGGTATTGCTTCAGCTGGCAATACATTCATTTTAGCTTCTTCTAATGTTTTGCCATTTATGAGTATTTCCACTCTTTCTATTTCACTAAATTGATCTAAAGTTAGAGCTATGTTCTTAACCATGGAGTCAAAAGCTGATTGATCTACAATCTTTTCTTTTGTATCTTCAGATAAATCTATAAATGCTACTCCATCTTTGACTTCTACCCCTTGTAAAGCTACTCCCATAGGTATATCAGTGTATAAACCACTTGACTCTGGTGGACCATTAAATAACTCTTCTAAAGCTGTATACATATTTGGACTTGGTGTAGCTACTGTCTCTGTCACTGGAACATAATATTCGTATTCTCCATTAGTTGTACCCTTATAGTATACAACCACCTTAGAATCTCCTACATTATTATCTACTAAGTTTATGTCTCTTCTCTTTATAGGAGTACTTACATCTGTTCCGTAGGTCAATGTTTCTAAAATTTCCCCATCCACTATAAATTGAACTTCAGATATTGTTGGAAATTCTGTTAAGGTATATACAACTCCATTAATAAAACTTACTTCATCTACCTTATCTTCTGAGTTTAATATTTCCTCGGAAAAATTGACCTTACAAAGTCCAGTAGATTCGTCAATTGACATCCCTAAGACCTGACTTCCTACAGGTATTATTGGCTCTAAACCTATAGATCCCATATCAGATTCATTTTCTTCACTTTTTGTCAAATAGCCCAATGTTTTTTTAGCTATTCCTGTTTCCCAAGGTATGTTTCTTTTAATTGGTACTAATAAGTTCTCTCTACTTTTATAGTAAAGTACAGTTTCTCTACCTTCTTCTTCCAATGTTACTTCTACTGTCTCAGTAGATTCATCAGTCATTTCTACTATCTCATCCTCTGATCCTGTAACCATCTCTTTCATTGCTTGTAATTTTCCACATCCCGTCATCGTTATTATTAGAGTAATAAGTACAAGAAGTGAAATAATTTTTTTTAGCTTCATCAGTTACCCTCCCTTAGCTCACTATATATAAATTATATTAAGCCAAGTTAGATACTATGAATAAATCAATAAAAAAAGTATTTTCTAAATAACTTTATATAATTCATCGCTTTCTGGAGGTGAAATTTTCTCTTTATCAATATAAACTCCGTCATCTATTACTTCCCCTATTATAGAAGCCTCTATATTTTCACTGTTAAGTTTATCTAGTAGTATATTGGCTTTATTCTCATCCGTTATGATTATCAAACTACCGCTAGCAATTAATTTATAAGGATTAATATCTAAAAATTTACATATTTCTTTAGTAGATTCATCAATTTTAATTTTTTCTTCATATATTTGTATACCTTTACTTATAGCTTCTGATGCCTCATATATAGCTCCAAAAATTCCACCTTCTGTTATATCATGCATATATTCAACACCTAAATCTCCTGCTATCATACCTTCTTTTACAACACTTATATTATCTACTAATTTTTTTCCTGCTTCTAGTATATCTTTAGATAAATTCTTTATTAGCTTGTCCTCTAAGTCCTCTGCTATTATAGAAGTGCCTTCTATGGCTATTCTTTTAGTTAATATTACTTTAAAGCCCTCTTTTATATTTTGAGGTTTTAGTATTTTATCCTTCATTTGTTTACCTATAACTGTACTATTTATTATTATCTTATTAACTGAATCAGTTATTTCTGTATGACCTCCAATTATTTCCACATTTAATTCTTTAGCTGTATCTGAAGCATCTTTCATAATCTTTTTTATATCCTCTTTTGTAGTTTTTTCAGGAGCTAGTATAGACAATAATACTCCTACAGGTTCTGCTCCATTAGATGCTACATCATTACATGATATATGTACTGCTAGTTTTCCTATATTCTTCGATGCACCAGTAATAGGATCTGTAGAAACTACACATCCATAATCGCCAAAATCAATAACTGCACAATCTTCTCCTACTCCTCCCCTCGAAAGGACATCTTCTCTTCTATTTGTAAGCAGGTCAAATACTAAACTTTTTAATAGATCATTAGGTAATTTTCCTATATCCATCTCTATTCCCCCTCATTTAAATAATTTCTTTTAATATCATCGTATTCAATATATCTATGATCAGATACTATAGCTATTGGTGTTATATCTTTAGGTTTTATATCATGAAATATTAAAACTTCACAATCATAACCTTCTTTCTTATCTAATCTTTTTGATAAGTTTTCCTTAAAGCTTAAAGAAGTTTTCCAATATTCTTTAATATTATTAATTCCTATTCTTTTTATATATTTATTCATATAACTAAATTCATCAATATCCTTTAGAATGAAGGGCTCATAGATCTCATTAACCAAATTTTCATTGGCTACCCAACAATAGTCTTCATTTACTTTTAATCCAAGGAGCACACTATGAGAATGCCAAGTGTGCTTATCTTTAAAATTCATGCTTCCAAATATGGCTTTTTGACGAATAATCCACTCTGGTAAGTAAGATAATTTATACTGATCTATAAGTTTATGAAAATCTATGTATTTAGTTTTATAACTAACTTTATCATTAAATTTTATCCCATCTTTTAATATATTATTAAAATCATTTATATTAGCTATATGGTATATCATCCTTGTTTGAGTATAATCCTTAAATTTCAAATCAACATCACCCTGTAACTATTATTTACAAAGTATTATTAATTAATTCTACTATAATATGATAACATAGGACCGATATTTTGTAATTATATTAGTAAAATTGGGAAAACTATATTGTAAATCTATGTGGAGGGATATAAATGACAATAAATTGTTCCGAGAAGTGTACTCATCAATCTGAAGGAATATGCAGTTTAAATCATATTATTAATTCCACTGGCATATCGGAAAATAATTGTCCTTATTTTGATTATAAGGATAAGTCTTACATGAAGAAAGAATTTTACAAAGAGAATTTTAACTAATAAAATCCCCGATTAAATAATCGGGGATTTTTATATTAATTATTTTGTTATATATGCTGTTTTATAACCATTTGTTATTGATAAAGGAAGTCTTACTATTCCTTTTACATGGTCTTTTTGTAAATAGATTCTAACAGAGTGATCTGTTGGAGATACTGGCATTTCATCCATTAGAATTCTTTCAGCTTCTAACATTGCTTCCATACGCTCATCACCAGTTGTAGTTTGAGCTTTCTTGATTAACTCATCATATTTCTCATTTGACCATTTAGCAGTGTTTTGGCT
>NZ_WSFT01000002.1 GCF_016820655.1 Anaeromonas frigoriresistens | reverse complement strand
TTATTAGAAGTACTTAATAATGAAAATCTACCAATCATTGCAGATTTTCATAGTTGTCATAATAGACCAATGGTAATGCCAATAGGATGTTATATTGAAATGGATAGCACTAACAAGAAAATAACTTTATTAGAAGATTATTTTGGTTAGTAAAGAGGTAATGTTGGGTCGTGAGGAACTAGAGTACATAATAATATGTTCCCATAAAGGATGTCTAGAGGGAACGTCCAGAGTAGGATAGTCAGCACCACATTCCCAGCCAATTGAATCGGCAACCTTCTAAGCTAAGATACGAGATATCTAAGGTTAGAAAACCAACTGTAACGCTGGGAAACGTCGGGAACAAAGGTACGTTAACTGAAATCTTACTAAACTAAGTGAAGATTAAAGATGGTCTGAAAAGAATTAAAGTAATAAAAAAATACAGAAGTTAATTCTAGAATAGTGGATAAATGGGTTGAAGAAGGTTGAGAATGGAGACAACCTTTTAGTCACGAATCTACTAAACATATTTACTAAACCATATAGAAAAAATAAAGGGTAGTTAAGTATAGTATATAGATGGAAAATAATAAGATACCAATTAACCTACTGATTTTACCTCTAACTATACAGGATAAACCCAGTATAGTAATCATTATAAAGGCTAAGGGAAAATCCAAATATATATTTTGCTTAGTAATAGTAAGATCATTAATAAACCCAGAAGTCCCCAAAACTAATGATATATTTAATATGTTAGCTCCAATTATATTTCCTACTGATAATGAAGAATAACCTTTTCTCAATGCTGTTAGAGCTGTAGTAAGCTCTGGTAGAGAAGTACCTAATGCAATGAAGGTAAGACTGATAACTGCTTCTGGGACCCCTATAGATTTTGCTATGATAATTCCATTATTAATTAATAAATTTGAACCTATAAAAATACCTATTATACCAATTATAAATAGAATAAATATCTTAATATATTCTTTTTTCGAGAAATAGATAACATCAGATGTAACCGGTTGAGCCTTTTTGTGTTTAATAACTAATGAGTCGAATATTATATAGACTAATAAAAGAGATAGTAGTAATAAAGAATTATTATTATTAATTATTCCATCGCTGGATATGATAAAGAATATTAAAAAGTATAAAATCAACATCAAAGATTTTAATTTAATGAATTTACCCTTTACATTACTTGGTTTTATTAAAGTAGTTATTCCAAGGACTAAACCCGTATTACAGATAATTGATCCTACTGAATTACCTACACTCATTTCTGTATACTTTTTAAATGAGGCAGTTATAGATACGATAGCTTCTGGTGCAGTAGTAGCTAAACTTACTATAGTAGCTCCTATAAGGATTTCAGGAAGGTGAGTAATTCTAGCTATATTTATTGAAGAATCAATAAAATAATCTCCACCTTTTACTATAAGAATTAAGCCTATACAAAATAATATTATAGGTAAAAACATTTATAACTCCCCCTAGTTTTTATGATTTTTTTATTTAAGTAATGTTTCTTCATTAATATCTATGATAAATGGTTTTATATTATTCAGTAGAAATGATGATAGTATATAATCAAAATGAAAGTCAAAATATGTTACAATAGAGTGTATTCAGAGTAATAAAATAAAGGAGAATTTTTAATGAATAAAGAACAAAATATCAAAGAACTTAATAATATAGTAGAAGAAAAATTTCGTGATGAGACATTAGTATTAGGATATGGATCGGTTCATAGTAAAATAGTTTTAATAGGCGAAGCACCAGGTAAAAATGAGGTAGAAAAAGGAAAGCCCTTTGTTGGAGCAGCAGGAAAGTATCTAGATGAATTTTTAGATATATTAGAATTAGATAGAAAAGATATATATATAACTAACACTGTAAAATATCGACCTACAAAAATAAGTGATAAGACCGGGAACAAGATTAATCGAACTCCAAAGAAGAATGAAATAGAGAAGTTTAGAGAATACTTATATAAAGAACTTTCGATTATAGGGCCTACTATTATTGTTACTCTAGGGAATATACCTTTTAAAACAGTAATGAATAATGATAATATAACCATAGGAAGTTATCATGGAAAGCCATTAGAAAAAGAAATAGATAATACAATATATACTATATACCCTTTATATCATCCAGCTGCTGTCATATATAATAGAAGTATAAAAGAGCAATATATCAATGATTTACATAATCTGAAAAAAGTTCTTAATAAAAAAATATAGTTAGAACTTGACATTATAGTATTATGGTGTTAGACTATTTCATGTTGCATATGAGATGTACAACGATTTGTATAAAAGAAATAAAAAAAGTTATTGACAAACATTTCATGAGATGCTATAGTATTAAGAGTCGCTTCTAAGAACAACAGATTCGACAAGTTAAAACTTTTTCAAAAAAAGTGTTGACACAGATCGAAAGATCTGATATAGTATTAAGAGTCGCCGGTAACGGCACACAACAATTTGGTCTTTGAAAATTGAACAGTGTAAAGTTAAAATGACAACTTTTAGTTGTAAAACA
>NZ_WSFT01000012.1 GCF_016820655.1 Anaeromonas frigoriresistens | reverse complement strand
CTTTCATAGAAGGCGCAAGCTGTTGAAAAGGAAGCCCGTCACTTCAGTGATGGGAGGTTCACTAAGAGTAGATTATTATGTCTTAAATACGTGGGACAAGATACGAAAAATAAAATAAGTAAGGAATTGATAAAGTGAAAGCGAAAATAATACCAAAATTAACAGTTATAGTGGGAATACTATTATTAATTATAGCTTATATAATTCCATATGATAGTTTAGAAAGTATAGTAGGACAAGGTCCGAGACCTATAGGACTTGTAAGTATATTTATAAATCCTATTTTAGGAATAATAGGAAGTGGCTTTAGTATATATAAAAAACAATGGTTATATCTGTTATTAAATATTATTTTGATATTTACTTTTTTTGTAATTATAGCTATGTTTGGTTTTGTATAATAGATATACAGAACTTAGTGATTCATTTTTCAAATCCAATATTCCGTTATTATTATTTATATTTTGTGTCGTAGTCGTAGATAAATACGAAATAAATATTATTTAAAATAGTATGGATAAGAGAAAGTTATAAAAGGGGGTATTTTACTATGAAGTCTGTTAAAATAATTTCATTGGGATTATTGATTTGCTTGATTTGCTTGTACTTTATGAATGAAGTTTGGGGAACATTTGGCTATGTAATTGGGGGTTATGGATTTCCAATTGGCGTAATTGTTGCCCTTGTTGGAATTTTTAGTAAAGATGAATAATCTAGGTTAATTTCAGCTTATAATGAGATTATGTGTGTATAATACGAAGTTTAGTCACTTCGCATTTTTTATAAACTACACCTTATTCTCTAATCTGAGTTTTACTCAATAGTAATTATGACAAACTCAGGAGATTTTATAGCTATGAATTCTCATAAATGGTAAAATATAGATGATGGATTAAATAGAACTCAATTGAAAATAAAACTGGCGATAGTAAAATTATGGGAAAATAAAGGAGGTTAGTAGATATGGTTATAAAAGAAAATATAAGTAATTTAAAGACATTAATTCAAAAAAACAAGTTTTTAAAAGTAATTATAATGATTTTACCATTAATATATCCTACAATATTTGTATTAAATATAAATGGTATTCTTAGTAATGAACTTTTTAATCCTATACCTTTAGTGTGGATAGGGTTTTATAGCTCTATTATTTTAATTTATTTTCTTGGTCTAAACCTAATAAACATATTATTAGTACTAATTAATGTTTGTATTATTTTAATTTTAATGTTTATATCTATGATGGGAGGAGTTGGAGCTCCATTATCCCTAACTATTAAAATGATTTTACCTTTTATACCACTTCATTGGTTGTAATTGGTTGAATTGACAGTTTAATATCTTCTTTATTTTCGTAATTAGATTTTATGACTATTAGAATCAAAATATAAATATGAATTTGTCACAATGTAGATTATGACAAACTCAGAGAAATCTGCATAGCTATTGATACTACTCGGATAGAGTGCTTTTTGCATTCTATCCTTTCTATTTTTTACCCTTTGAGTTTGTCATAATTAAAATTCTAGCTATATTATGACAAATCAGACCTTACTTAAATAATATCAACAATATAGACTAACACAGCCTTTTATTTTAATATATCTATAAAATGTATGTTCTAATTTATTAATAATCTATATTAGCATTAGCTTTGTTTATCCGTATCTTTTTTTATATTAAATATAATGATTATACCTAATGCCATTATAGGAATTCCTACTAGGAATTTAATTAGGGTTTCATCGATTAAATACTCAGATAACATAACTACAATAAAGGTAAATAATCCTGATAATAAAGCTCTTGTATTTTTAGACATAATTACACCTCCAAAATATTTCTCCTTTTCATATTAATTCCTTTTGAATCTATTATATAATACTTTTGAATTTTATGGAAAATAAATTTGGGTATCAATTAAATATTAAGTTTTGACAAAATAATATATAAATCTTCCTATTATATTGACATATTATATACCGTAAGATACAATACTATAGTTATATATGTGAACGAGAGAATTGTTACGACTAAACTAAAGGAAAATGAGGAGGTAAAGCTATGTCATCTACTAAATATATTTTCGTTACTGGTGGAGTTGTTTCATCATTAGGAAAAGGGATAACTGCTGCATCACTAGGACAACTTTTAAAAAGTAGAGGGCTTGAGGTTACTATACAAAAATTTGATCCCTACATAAATGTGGATCCAGGAACTATGAGTCCTTATCAACATGGAGAAGTTTTTGTTACAGACGATGGTGCAGAGACAGACCTTGACCTAGGCCATTATGAAAGATTTATTGATATAAATTTAAGTAAGAATAGCAATGTAACTACTGGTAAAGTATACTGGTCAGTTATTACAAAGGAAAGAAGAGGAGATTACCTTGGAGGAACAGTTCAAGTAATACCTCATATAACTAATGAGATTAAAGATAGAGTTTATAGAGTATCTAAAGAGAAAAAAGTAGACGTAGTTATAACGGAAATTGGAGGGACAGTAGGAGATATTGAGAGTCTTCCTTTCCTAGAAGCTATAAGACAAGTTAAATATGATGTAGGTAGAGAAAATGTAATGTATCTACATGTTACATTAGTTCCATACCTAACAAAAGCTGGAGAAATAAAGACTAAGCCAACACAACATAGTGTAAAGGAACTTAGAAGTATAGGTATCCAACCTGATGTGATAGTATGTAGAACAGAGCATGAATTATCTCAAGAAATAAAGGAAAAAATAGGCTTGTTCTGTAATTTAGACCATAATAATGTGGTTCAGAATTTAGATGCAGAAACATTATATGAAGTTCCTCTATGGCTTGAAAGAGAAGGGCTTCCTCAAATGGTTGCAAAGAGGTTAAACCTTGATGTAAAAGAGCCAGATTTAACTGAATGGACAGAAATGGTTAGAAAAATGAAGAATCCTAAGGATAAAGTTAAGATAGCTTTAGTAGGTAAATATGTAGAGTTAAAAGATGCATACCTTTCTGTAGCAGAGTCTTTAAGACATGCAGGAATCGCTAATGAAGTTGAAATAGATATAGATTGGGTTCATTCAGAAGAGATAGATAACGGAAACTGTGAAGAGATATTAAAGGATGCTGATGGGATATTAGTTCCTGGTGGTTTTGGAGATAGAGGTATAGAAGGAAAAATATGTGCTATTAAATATGCTAGAGAAAACAAGGTTCCTTTCTTAGGTATATGTCTAGGTATGCAAATGGCAGTAGTAGAATTTGCAAGGAACGTATTAAATCTATCTGATTCTCACAGTTCTGAATTATTGCCATCCACTACTCATCCAGTAATTGATATTATGCCAGAGCAGGTAGATATTGAAGATATGGGCGGAACAATGAGACTTGGATTATATCCATGTAAGATAGCAGAAGGTAGTAAATCTAAAGAAGCCTATAGTGAAGACTTAGTATATGAAAGACATAGACATAGATATGAGTTTAATAATCAATATAGAGATAGATTAGAAGCAAAAGGTATGGTTATAAGTGGAGTATCTCCTGATGAGAGATTAGTTGAAATCGTAGAGATAAAAGATCATCCATGGTTTGTAGCTAGTCAATTCCACCCAGAGTTCAAATCTAGACCTACAAGAAGTCACCCATTATTTAGAGATTTTATAAAAGCATCATTTGAAAATAAAGGAAAATAATAGTAAAATATAAGAGACATTACTTAATGGTAATGTCTCTTTTTTAGTATTCAGATTAGATCATTTTAAAACAAAGATCCTTCGCTGTGCTCAGGATGACAGCATAAGTTGCTGTCCCTCTGGATAGAGGAATGGTTGTCACTCTGAGCTTGCCGAAGAGTCTTAAAAATATAATAGGGGAGGAATACAATGAAATATGCTAAAACACTACCTGAAGGTAGCGAAGAGAAGAAAAGAGAATTACTCAGTAATGGATGGAATACATTAAAGGAACCAGATAGTATAAGAAAAATGATATTGTATTCAATACCTTTTATGATCATTAATATAGCTATAACTATATTAATGATCAATATAGTATCTCCCTTTACATTAGAAGAATTTGGTATTATGGAATCAGGAGTAGAAATTACATTAAACTTTTTTCATCTACTAGGTTTAATATTAATGACTTCTATACATGAACTTATGCATTTAGTATTTGTTCCTAACTTCATAAGATCAGATAAAACATATATAGGTCTTACTCTCTTTGAAGGCTTTGTTCACACTGAAGAAAAAGTGAAAAGAAATAGATTCATACTTATATCCCTTGCTCCATTTGTGATTTTGTCTATCATACTACCTTTAGTATTAGTCCCTTTAGGACTACTAACTACATCATTAAAAGTATATATGATATTAAATGCAGCAGGGGCATCGGTGGATGTGTTGAATATATTATTAATATATCCTCAAGTACCGTCAAAGGCTTTAATAACAAATAATGGTATAAAAAGTTATTGGAAAGAATGCTAAAGTATAAGATACTTCATTTCATTCAGGATGACAATACATAGTGATTATTAATTTTGTCATTCTGACCAGAGGGAAGAATCTTATCAATGTAGTTCAACAGAATATACATATAAGGAGATATAAAAGATGAAAAAAACATGTATTCATTGTCAAACAGAAATGATAGAAGATTGTAGTGTTAATGTTGAAGGTGGTATGTATGGAATTAAGATTAAAAAGAAGAGTAAAGGTTTTTTAAATAGTATATCAGCTAAACCTAAAGCTGCTGTATGCCCTAATTGTGGATATGTAGCTTTATATATTGATGAATATAAAGAATTTATCGATTGATAATAATGGAGGTAAAGTTAATTGGATTAATATTAGGCATAGGAGTAGGGCTAGTTTTTGAGTAAAGGTAATAAAAATCTATTAAAATATATAGGTATTCTATATTTATCAGTTTTAACTACATATAAAATACCCCATGACTCCTATTCAATAGCTGAATACATCATTAGACCCATAAAAATAGGAGGAGGAACTTTGTATCTGTGGGGAGTAGCTCCTTTAATATTATTTATAGTAGGCTTTTTGGGTTTAACTAGATTGGATAGATATAAGAACAGAAATAAATTAATAGTGTTTTTATTCATAGTAATATTTATACTTCCAATAATGAAATTAACATTAGATGTAGCACGGACAAACTATCACTGGATAATGGGAGATGAATTAGAAAGTATAGAAATAGAAGATTCTGATCTACATATATCCCGGATCAATAACGAAGCATTTCTACAACTTAATATACAGTTAAAAGATTTTAATAAAAATGAAAATAAATTTAAAATAAGACTTTACTATCCAAAAGACATACAAGAATATATAGGAAAAGAACATGTTGACTTGGAAGCCTACCATTTTACCTATGGAGAAAGAAGTTCTTCTAGTATAAATGAAACTATAGATATAGACTTAGATAGTAGGACTCTGGATAAAATTGAGGCAGACTATAATTGGCAAGACCAGGACTATAAAATAGAAATATATAATGAAAATGAAGAAGTGATGAATATAGTCCGGGGTGATAAGTGAGGCGTTATTATTTAATAACCTTAATTATGAGTTGTATAAATGTAAACTATTCAAAATAATGATAAACATTGGTATAAAGACTCATTGGAAAGAAAACTAAAAAGATAAGACTATTCAATAATCTTATCTTTTTTTCTTTTATTTATAATACGGTTTATAAGTAATCCAATAAATATAATTACTCCAAAGAGGATCATTACATAACTATGTATTTTAATGGTAGGTCCAAAATTAGGAATAGACCAGAATATTAACATAAATAGACCCACTGAAATCATTCCACTTATCCACAGTATAAAAAACTCCGTAATAGATTTCAAGTTTTTAAATATTGACCATTTGATAAAATTAATAATTAAATATAATAAAGTAGTAGCTAATATAATTGAAAGTATTGATTCTAAAAGCAATGAACCTATGAATATTTCTTTTGTTAGAACATTCAAATCTACTACAAAATAAATAAATAAATCACCTATTCCGGAAAATAATAAAGCACTTGCGATGAACACTAATAATCCTGATGATAATAATGACATTGTATCCTTTAAATTTATCTTAGGCAACTCTCTAACAATCTCATCAGCATATTCCTTTGGATTATCTCCAAATACTTCTTTTGCTGATTTTCCCTTGTACTGAGCATCTAATAAATGATCGAGTAGTTCTGATAATATCTCTTCTGTTTCCAGCTCTCTCTTGGCTAATGATACACGAATGTATATTAATATCTTTTCATAGTACTTTCTATTTTCTTCAGTTAATTTTTCTCTTTTTTCATTATTTAGTCTTATCAATTCTTTTGATTTCACTCTAATTCCTCCCAATTTAATAAGTTATCTACCTGATTTCTTATTTTATTCCAATTTTCTTTAAAGTCTTCTAAAGATTTAATTCCCTCTTCTGTTAAGTAATAATACTTACGATTTGGACCATTCGGAGATTTTTTCACCTCTCCTTTAATCAGTTTCTTTTTTTGGAGTCTTAACAGTACTGGATATATTGAACCTTCGCTTACATTAAGATCATATTCTTGGAGTTTTACAGATAATTCGTACCCATAAATAGGATTAATACTGATAACTTCTAATATACAACCCTCTAATATTCCCTTTAACAATTGAGTATTCTGTGTCATTTAATCACCTACCTTGTAATACAATATAGCATATCAAAAAAATATGCCAAGCATAATTTCTACACTATCTTGTAATGCATGCTAGTAACTATAATTTAACACATTAATATAATATATGCAATATATTTAGGAAAAAATTATTAAATTTCATGGAAGGTATACTTATTAGGAGAAGTTATTGAAGCTTCTTTTCCTTTAATAATTAGATTATTCATATAATAAGTATGCTAATATCTTTAAAGTATTATAATGATAAGTTTTAACGGAAGTATCATTATTTATAGTTATTTATAATTATTATTCACGAAATATTTAATAGAATTTTTTATTACAAACCTTCCTAATATATGGTAAAATAGACCTAATACATAAGGGGGAAGACCGATGTTTAAAACTATATTTACACTTATAGCATTATTAATGATATTATTTGGACTTATCATTATGACTAGAAAAAAGTTTATGATGAGATCTGAAAAAATTAAAGTAATTGTTGCACTTATGCCTTTATTAGCCCCTTCAATAAACTTTATTGAAGATGTATACATAGGTATTATATTAGTTGTAATAATACCTATGATGGCTATAGCAATCATGGTAGGGAGAAATAAGTATTTTATAGTTAATATTAATAATGAAATGATATCATCTTTACTTATGGATATTCTAAAAGAAAAGAATATATCTTATGAAGAAAGAAAAAAGAAATTAATACTAACTGACTATGATAATCGTACTATATCTTATACTCAATCATTAAATACAGTAGAGTTAAACTTAAAAGAAGTTAAACACTTATATTTCTATAAAGAATTAAAGGAAGAGTTAAAGTATAGAATTGAAAATATTAATACTAGCATATTTCCTTCATTTGGAGTTTTCATGATAGGCTTAGGACTATTATTTTTAGTTATTATTTAATATACATAGATCTCAGCATATAAACAAAACTTAATTATTAATTCTGAGTAAAATGTCAATACTTATATTGACATTTTTTCTTTTAAAAAATATAATAGAAACATACTGACCGACTGGTCGGTTCTTAAATAGAATTAGAATTATAATAGTGGAGGTATTTAGATGAAAAAGAAAATAACTATATTAATGGTACTACTGATTGTACTATTACCTTTCGTTTCAGCATGTACAACAGAGGAACCTGAAGTTGAAGTTGAAGAAGAAGTAAAAATACCAGTACAACTACAGACTGCAAGGAAAGATACAATATCTAATGAGATAACATTAAGTGGTAGAGCAGTACCAGCTAAAGAAATGATGATTATTCCTCAAAGTGCTGCAGAGGTAGAAGATATAAAAGTATCTAGAGGATCAAAAGTAGAAAAGGATGAAGTATTATTTACTTTAAAGATAGAAGACTCTGAAGAGGTTACAGAAATCTTATCTCCTGTAGAGGGAAGAGTTGCAGCTATAAATATAAAAGAAGATGAAGTAACTTCAAATATACAACCTTCTATGGTTGTAGTAGCGGATGACAATCCAATGACAATATCAATAAATGCAACTGAAAATCTAATTACTGAATTATTTATAGGAAAAAAAGTTGATATAAAAATAAGTGCTTTAGAAAAAGAAAACTTAATGGGTAAAATAGCAAGTATTAGTACTGCTCCAGATGAAAGAAGTCAGCAGTATATAGCAAACATTGTTCTAGTAGATGAACTAAATGACCTTAAACCAGGGATGCTTGCAACAGTTAAATTAGATACTAATATAAGAGAAAATGTATTAGTAGTTAAAAGTGAAGCAATATTAGATGATGGAGATAGAAAAGTAGTTTTTGTAGAAGAAGAGGGATTAGCAAAAGAAAAGGAAGTTAAAACTGGTTTAGATACTGGACTCTACACAGAAATAGTTTCAGGATTAGAATCAGGAGAGAAGGTAATAGTAAAAGGTCAAAACTATATAGAAGATGGTTCTGAAGTTGAGACTGTAAGAGGTGAGAAATAATGAATTTAACTGATATTTCGGTTAAGAGACCCATCACTATCTTGATGGTAACCCTCATAGTTATACTTTTAGGGTTTGTGTCTTTAACAAGACTTCCAATAGATTTATTACCAGAATTTAATGTGCCAGTAGCAATAGTTCAGACAACATACAGTGGAGTAGGTCCTCAAGAAATAGAAAATCTTATAACTAGACCTATAGAGGAATCTGTATCCACAGTATCAAATATTAAGAATGTATCAAGTGTATCCTCTGAGGGAAGCTCTGTGGTAATAGCTGAGTTTAACTTTGGAACAGATATGGACTTTGCTTCTTTAGAAATGAGAGAAAAGGTGGATATGGTTAAGGGATTCTTACCCGAGGGAGCTAACTCTCCTATGGTACTTAAAATTGATCCAAATGCCATGCCTATCATAGAAGCTTCCCTTTCAGGAAGTAAAGACTTATCAAAGCTACAATCATTTTCTGAGGATATAATAAAACCTAGATTAGAAAGAATTGAAGGGGTAGCTAGTGTAGATATAAGTGGAGGATATGAAAGAGAAGTAAGGGTAAAGGTAGATCAACAGAAATTACAGAACTATGGAATATCTATGGACTCTTTAGCTCAAAGACTAGGAGCTGAAAACCTAAATCTTCCAGGGGGATCTGTAGAAAAAGGAATTCAAGACTTAACAATAAGAACCACAGGAGAATTTAAAGAAATAGATGAAATAAGTAATCTTCCTATAACTTTACCAACTGGAGGAGTAATATTACTTTCGGATATAGCTGAGGTAAATATAGCAAATAAAGATGTATCTAGCATATCTAAAACTAATGGAGAAAACAGTATTAGTATATCAATACAAAAACAATCAGGAACTAATACAGTTAATGTTTCTAATAAAGTTAATGAAGAAATCGAAAAGATAAAAGATGAATACCCTACTAGAGATTTTAGAGTAGTAATAGATCAAGCAGATTTTATTAAGTTCTCAATAAATACAGTTGTTCAATCAGCTGCATTAGGAGCAATACTAGCTGTAATAATTCTATTCTTATTCTTAAGAAATATTAGAACTACATTAATAGTAGGAGCAGCTATTCCAGTATCTGTAATAGCTACATTTTCACTAATATACTTTAATGATATAACATTAAACCTTATGACCTTAGGAGGTCTAGCCCTAGGTATTGGAATGCTTGTAGATAACTCCATTGTTGTATTAGAGAATATATATAGATATAGACAAGATGGATTTTCAAAGGTAGAGTCAGCTATAAAGGGAACTAAAGAAGTGGCAATGGCAGTAACGGCTTCAACCCTTACTACAGTAGCGGTATTTCTTCCTATAGTATTTGTTCAAGGAATTACATCTACAATATTTAAGGAATTAGCATTAACAGTAACATTTTCTTTAATAGCATCCTTAGGGGTATCATTAACATTAGTACCAATGTTATCATCTAAAATATTAAAAGTAGATGATAGTCAAGGTAAAAAGCATAATCAAAAGTTTAGACTACTATCATTTATATTTGATGGCTTTGATAAAGGATTTGGAAAGCTAGAAAAGTGGTATAAAAGGGCTCTTGGATGGAGTCTAAGACATAGAAAATCCACTGTTTTTATAGCTATATTAGTATTTGTATTAAGTATAGTATCATTAACTCAAGTTGGAGCTGAATTTATTCCAGCTACAGATGAAGGTCAGTTCACCGTATCAATTGAGCTACCCACTGGTTCAGAATTAGATAGAACTAATGATGTAGTTTTAGAAGTAGAAGAGAGATTAGGTGAAATGGATATTATTGATACCCTATTTACAAAGGTGGGTTCCGGTGGTCAGTTCTCTGTAGGAGGAAATACTGAAAATAGTGCATCAAT
Source organism: Anaeromonas frigoriresistens (assembly GCF_016820655.1). Classification (GTDB taxonomy): domain Bacteria; phylum Bacillota; class Clostridia; order Tissierellales; family SIT17; genus Anaeromonas; species Anaeromonas frigoriresistens. The sequence continues at coordinate 19,160 of NZ_WSFT01000012.1, read as the reverse complement.
AACAGGACTATTAAAACAAGATAGAAAAGAGAGCACATTTGTAATAGCAGAAGATATTAGAAAAGAACTAGATAATATTCCTGGTGCAGATATTACAGTGGAAGTAACAAGTAATAGTCTTGGAGGAATGTCTGGGGGCATGGCAGGAGCTCCTGTAAGTATAGCAATAAAAGGAGACAGCTTAGATACATTAAAAGAAATATCTGAGGATTTTACTCAAATAGTAGAATCAGTAGATGGTACTAGAGAGGTAAGTCATAATATTGGAGAAGGAATACCAGAAGTACAGATAAATGTAGATAGAACAACAGCTACTCAATATGGATTATCAGCAGCTCAAATAGCAAACACAGTAAAAACTGTTGTATCAGGAAATACAGCTACAAGATATAAAATGGAAGGGGACGAAATAGACGTAGTAATAAAAGGAGATGATATATATTCAAAAAGTATATCAGACCTTAAAAATTTACCTATAAACACCCCAACTGGCTCAGTAGTACCATTAAATCAAGTAGCTAATGTGGAAATCGCTAGAGGACCAGTAGCTATAAATAGAGATGCCCAATCAAGGGTAGTTACAGTAAATAGTCAGATAGCAGGAAGAGACTTAGGAAGTATAGTGTCTGATATAGAAGAGAAACTAGATGATTATAACTTACCAAGCGGATATAGCTATGATATTGGAGGAGAAAATGAGCAATTACAAGAATCCTTCAGTGACTTAGGATTAGCATTGATACTAGCTATAGTACTAGTATATATGATACTAGCATCCCAGTTTGAGTCTTTACTACATCCCTTTACTATAATGTTTACAGTACCACTATCAATAGCAGGAGGAGCCTTGGGATTATTCATAACAGGAAGAACAATAAATGTAACATCCCTTATAGGTACCATAATGCTAGCAGGAATAGTAGTTAATAACGCTATAGTATTGATAGATTATATAAATACTAGAAGATCCAATGGAGAAGATCGAAATGAAGCAATAACAAATGCAGGACCTATCCGTCTAAGACCAATACTAATGACCACATTAACAACAGTATTAGGACTATTACCAATAGCAATAGGTTTAGGAGAAGGTTCAGAAATACAATCTCCAATGGCAACAGTAGTAATAGGAGGTCTGTTATTATCAACACTACTAACATTGATATTTATCCCAGTAATGTATACCATATTTGATGACATCGCAGTAAAGGTTAAACGTAAAATATTTGGATAATGAGACAGGAGAACCGTCCCCCTGTCTCACCTTTCGGAAACTTTCACATACAGGATAAACGATAAATAGGGTAAAAGGTGATAAGATGACTATAAAAAATCAAAAGGAAAAAGATATATTAGAGGCAGCAGTTAAAGTGTTTTCTAGAAATGGATACCATAGTTCAAAAATGCAGGAGATAGCTGATCAGGCTTCAGTAGGAAAAGGAACTCTATATGAGTATTTTAAGGGTAAATCCCATTTGTTTGAGGAAATGATGGTCTACTGCATGGATAAATATATAGACGAATTAAAAAATGGAATTAATAAGTCTAAGAATATAGAAGATATCCTTATGGATATAGCTAGATTCCATGGTAAATTCTTAAAAGATCATTTAGATATGGTTCAAACCTTTATGAATAATACAACCAATATCTCAGATGATATAAGATGTAAAGCATTTGCTCATAGAGAACTGCTGATAAATACAATCACTAGCTATATAGAAGAAGCTAAAGAAAGCGGATCAATAAGGAAAGATATAGATGAAAAAGTGTGTGCTATGACTTTATTTGGTACTCTAAATCAATTCTATACTAATAAAATATATATAGAAAAAGAAGAATTTCAAGATATAGATCCATATCCAATAGTTGATATAATATTAAATGGAATCAAGTAAGACCCTTTAAAGGGTCTTATTTTTTTCACAGTAAAAGGATAAGAGGTTTTTGCATAGAATAATATAATATAAGATATTTTAAGGAGGGAGTATTATGACACAACCACTAATATATGCCCATAGAGGGGCTTCTGCCTATGCTCCTGAAAATACTATGGCAGCCTTTAAAAAAGCAATAGAACTAAATGCCGATGGAATAGAAATTGATGTACAAATGTCTAAGGATGGACATCTTATAATATGTCATGATGAAAAAGTTGATAGAACAACTAATGGTAAAGGGTATATAAAGGATATAAATTTAAAGGATCTAAAATTATTAGATGCAGGTTTTAAATTTAGTAGTAATTTTATTGGCGAGAAAATTCCTACATTGATAGAATTGATGGAGCTGATAAAAGATAATAATATGGTACTAAATATAGAGTTGAAAAATAACGTAATAGACTATAAAGGAATAGAACAAAAGGTAATAGATACTATAAAACAATATAATATGGAAAATAGAATTATCATATCTTCTTTTAATCACAACAGTTTATATAAAGTTAAGGATATAGACTCTACAATTAAAACTGGAGTACTATATAGTAAAAAGCTTAAAAATCCAATAACATATGCTAAGAATATAAAGGCTGATGCAATACATCCCAGCTATAAAAGATTAAATAGATTTGTGATAGCTAAGGCAAAAAAAGAAAATATAGAGATAAATACTTTCACGGTAAACATAAGGGATTATATGAAATTATTAATTGATATAAAAATAGATGGAATAATAACTGATTATCCAGATATAGCTCAACAGTTGAAATAACTATCACAGAACCATCACATAATCTTTATATAATAATATAAACAACTATAGGGAGGAAATAAAAAATGCCTATAAAAATTTTAGTTGCAGAAGATGAGATGAGAATAAGAAAATTAATAAAAGATTACCTACTGAATGAAGGCTATGAAATAATAGAAGCAGAAGACGGTAAGGAAGCCTTGCAAAAATTCTATTTGAATAATGAGATAGATTTATTAATATTAGATGTAATGATGCCTAAAATGGATGGCTGGGGTGTTTGTAAAGAGATAAGAGAGGAATACGACACCCCTATTATCTTCTTAACAGCTCTAGGAGAAAGTCATGATGAGATACAAGGACTAGACTTAGGAGCGGATGATTATATAACTAAGCCTTTTAGATATGAAGTATTTATTGCACGAGTAAAGGCAGCCCTTAGAAGGGCAAATAAAATAAATGAAGGAATATATCATATAGGTAATTTAGAAATAAATACTAATAGTAGAAAAGTAAAGAGAGATAGTGAAGAGGTATTTCTAAGTCCTAAGGAATATGAACTATTGATATATCTAATAGAAAATAAAAATATAGCCTTGGAAAGGGATAAAATATTAGATGCCATATGGGGATATGATTTTTATGGAGACCCTAGAACTATAGATACCCATATAAAAACCCTAAGGTCTAAGCTAGGTGAGATGGGAGATAATATAAAAACAGTCCGAGGAGTAGGATACAGATTTGAGGTGTAAAAATGACTAAATCTATTAGATATAAATTGTTTGGTGTATTCATATTATTATTATCTTTATTTCTTATGATATTTATATTAAGTTCATATTTTTTAGATGATATATTTATCTCCGGAAATAAAAGGATAATTAAAAGAAATTATAATGAATTTAATACTACTCTTAGAGAAGGGGAAGTAACTCAACAAGAATTAGTAGATATGGTTGATGAGATAGGAGGAAACATAACTATCTTAACACCTAATTTAAATTTGAAGGTAACTACTTCCACTTTTAATAATGAAGATAACACTGCATTTAATCTTCAAGTTATGAAAGAAATAGAGAAACTTAGAATAGATGAAACTAAAACCTTTACCTTCGTAATAGCATCAAGTCTTAGAGATGATAGAAGGGTCATGTTCTTTATAGGAAAGTTATCTACTGGTGGTTTCTTTATTGCAGAAAAGCCTCTTAAGGTAATAGAAAGTAGTATTGAAATAGCAGAGTTATTTATAATAATAGCAGGTATAGGTACATTGATAATAGGATCAATAATAGTATATTTTCTATCTACAAAACTCTCCAAACCTATAGTTGAGGTGAATAGGGTAGCCAATGAAATAGCAAACCTTAATTTTGATGAAAAGGTAGAAGTAAAAAGTGAAGATGAGATTGGAAGATTAGGTAATAGTATTAATCTTATATCTAATAAATTAAACACAGTATTAACAGAACTTACCTTAGCTAATTCTAAGCTGAGGGAAGATATAGAGAAGGAAAAGCAATTAGAAAAAATGAGACGTAAATTTGTTTCAAATGTATCCCATGAGCTAAAAACACCTATTAGCATGATTCAAGGCTATGCTGAGGGACTTAAATTTAATATAGCAAAGACCCCTGAGGATAAAGAGTATTATTACAATGTTATAATAGAAGAATCAGATAAAATGAGTAATTTAATAGATGATCTTCTTAAGCTATCCTCCTATGAATCAGGAAACTTTCATATCGATAAAGATTCCTTTGATATATCAAGCTTGCTCAAGGATGTAATAGAAAAATACAAAATAAATATTAAAGAGAGAAATATGAAATTAGACTTAGAACTTCCAGAAAGTTTGATAATAAATGCTGATAGCCTAAGAATAGAGCAGATAATTAGTAATTTCATGAATAATACATTAAAATATGGAGAAGAAGGAGGAAATATAAAAATATCTTTAAAAGATTTAAAGGATTATTTTAGACTATCTTTCTATAATTCAGGAGATAAAATAGATCAAAAAGAATTAGAAAATATATGGACCAGTTTCTATAAAGCAGACTCTGAAAAAAAATCTATTCAAACAGGAACAGGACTAGGCCTTGCTATCGTAAGGGCTATAGTAGAACTTCATGGGGGCCGATATGGAGCAATGAATAAAGAAGATGGAGTAGAGTTTTGGATAACATTACCTAAGAGTTAGAATTTAAATACTTCTTAAAATTCTAATAATACAATTAAGATATTGTTAGAAAGTAGACGACCACCCCTTATATCTAGTATAATATAAATGATACTATGAATATTTTGGGGAGGTTTTTTATATGGAGAAAGCAGTAATTAGATTAAGAATGAGCATGCACGATGCCCACTATGGGGGAAACTTAGTGGATGGTGCAAAGATGCTTCAATTATTTGGAGACGTAGCAACAGAGCTTCTTATAAGAAATGATGGAGACGAAGGACTTTTTGCAGGGTATGAATCTGTAGAATTTACAGCTCCAGTATATGCAGGAGATTATATAGAAGCAGTAGGAGAAATTACTAAAAAGGGTAATTCTTCAAGAAAAATGACTTTTGAAGCAAGAAAAGTTATCGTTCCAAGACCTGATATAAATGATTCAGCTTGTGATGTATTAGAAGAACCAATTGTAGTATGTAGAGCAGTAGGAACATGTGTAGTACCTAAAGATAAGCAGAGAGGTTAATTTCTTAGCAAACACTTTACAAAAACAATTGGGGAGGAATGTATGATGGAAAAACTAATAATCACAGCAGCTCTAACAGGGGCAGAGGTAACTAGAGAATATCAGCCTAATCTACCTTTAACTCCCGATGAGATAGCAGAAGCTGCCTATGAAGCATATAAAGCAGGTGCATCGATAGTACATATACATGCTAGAGATGAAGAAGGAAATCCTACACAGGATTATAATGTATATAAAGAAATAAAAGAAAAAATAGAAGCTAAATGTCCAGTAATATTCCAACCATCTACAGGAGGAGCAGTATGGCATAGTCCCGAGGAGAGACTTCAACCGGTAGAGCTTAGTCCAGAAATGGCCACATTAAGTGCTGGTACATGTAACTTCGGTCCCGATGTATTTATGAATACAGAGGAATATATGGAGAAATTTGCTAAAAGAATGCAAGAGCTTAATGTAAAGCCTGAGATAGAAGTCTTTGAAAGAGGTATGATAAATAATGCCCTTAAACTTGCAAAAAAAGGACTAGTAAATACTCCACTACATTTTGACTTCGTAATGGGAGTACCAGGAGCAATAACAGGAGAGATAAGAGATCTATTATATTTAGTAGAAAGTATACCTTCTGATGCAACTTGGACAGTAGCTGGAATAGGAAGATATCAATTACCTTTAGCAACCACAGCAATATCATTAGGTGGTCATGTTAGAGTAGGATTTGAAGATAATGTTTACTATAAAAAAGGAGAATTAGCTAAATCTAATGCTCAATTAGTAGAGAGAATAGTTCGCTTAGCTAATGAACTAGGCAGAGAAGTAGCTACTCCAGATGAAGCTAGAAAAATATTAAATATTAAATAATAAGTATGCTGGGGGATTAATCCCTCGGCATTTTTGCTGTAAACATGGTATGATTTACATAATAAATATAGAGGGGGATATGATGGATAATTTTAATAATGAACCAGTAAATAAGAATCATAATGGTAATAACTATCCTAATCCAAGAAATAATGAGGAAGTAGTTTCAGTATTGTCATGGATGGGAGTAGCAATAATACTAGCTATACCTATTTTAAATTTAATAGCTATTGTAGCTATGGCATTTATGGATATTAATAAAAATATCAAAAATTTTGCTAGAGCATCTTTGATACTTGCAGGTATATTGATAGGTTTTGGTATCCTATTTGGTGGATGTGTTGCTGTTGTTAATAGCATGTATTAGTAATATTATGTTAACAATAAAGAAAATGTAATGTTAACTTTTTACCTCTAAAGAAGGAATTTATATTTTTATGAAGAAATACTTCTATAGGAGGTGCAATACTAATGTTGGTCAATACTAATTTGGCTTTAGCAATCCGGTGTAATAAATGCGGCAAGATACATACTAATAACATTACTTTATTTCAACTTAAGAACAATAGTTACATAAATATAAATTGCAATTGTGGAGAGACTAAGGCAAGAATCAAAACAGAAAACTATAAAGAATACTGTTTAGAAATACCATGTTTTGCTTGTGAAGAGACCCATATATTTAAATATTCACTAGACCAACTTCTTAAGGGGAACTTAGTTATAAGGTGTTTAGATGGGGTAGAGATTTGTTTCCTAGGAGATGAAACTGACGTAAAAGAACTTTTAAAAGGTCAGAAAGATGACTTTACTAGAGTAATAGAGGAATTAAGTTTTTATGATTATTTTACTAATAACGACATAATGACTAAATCAGTCAATAAAATAAAAGAATTAGAGCAAGAAGGTTCAATTATATGTGAATGTGGAGAAGAGAATATAGGAATTGATTTGTTTTCTGATAGAATCGAGATTAAATGCCTACAGTGTAATGGGGTACAGATAATATATGCAGAGAGTGATGAAGATTTCAATAACCTATTATCTAGAGACTATATTATGATACATAAACATGCAGTAGAATATATTGACGCTTTTAAATTTAATAATGATAGGTAGAATTAAGAAGTAGATTAGAAATTTTAATCTACTTTGGTTTTGTTAATATAAAGATAAATGTGAATTTTTATATTAAAATAGGTATAATATACTTAGAGAACGAATATAGGAGGTTATGTAGATGTTAGTAACAGGAAAGCAAATTTTAGATCATGCCCATGAGAATAACTATGCAGTTGGTGCATTTAATGTAAACAATATGGAGCAGGTTCAAGCCATTATACAAGCGGCAGAGGAAACTCAATCGCCAGTTATCATGCAGGCTAGTCAAGGAGCATTAAAATATGCAGGAGTAGAATACATATCAGCTATGGTAAAAACTGCTGCAGAAAATTCAAGTGTACCAGTGGCACTTCATTTAGACCATGGAACAGACTTTAAGCAAATAGTTAAATGTATTAGAAATGGATTCACATCAGTAATGATTGATGCATCGAAGATGCCTTTAGAGGGAAACATTGATACTACTAAGAAAATAGTAGAGATAGCTCATGCAGCTGGAGTATCAGTAGAAGCTGAGATAGGAAAAATAGGTGGAACAGAAGATGACATCACTGTTGATGAAAGAGATGCTACATTTACAGATCCTGAAGAAGCAGTTAAATTAGTAAATGAAACAGGATTAGATTCTTTAGCTATAGCTGTAGGTACGGCTCATGGTGTATATAAAGGAGAGCCTAAGCTAGACTTTGATAGAATAGTTACTATAAAAGAAAAATTAAACATACCTTTAGTTCTTCACGGGTCATCTGGAGTACCTGAAGAAAGTATCAAAAAGGCAGTAGAAAGAGGAATAAATAAAATAAATATAGATACAGATATTAGAATGGCTTTCAATGAAGCTATTAGAGATTTTGTAAAAAATGATCCAGATGCATATGACCCAAGGAAGATAGTTGGACCAGCAAGAGATGCAATGAAAGAAGTTATAAAAGAAAAAATGACTATGTTCGGATCAGCAGGTAAAGCTTGGAAATAAATTAGGAGGTTTTGCATATGAAGCTTTTTATAGATAGTGCCATAACTGATGAAATAAGAGAAGTAAACGACTGGGGAGTAGTATGTGGAGTTACCACAAACCCATCTTTAGTAGCAAAATCTGGTAGAGACTTTAAAGAAGTACTAACAGAAATAACAGAAATAGTGGATGGACCTATAAGTGCTGAGGTGCTTAGTCTTGAATCAGAAGAAATGGTAACAGAGGCAGAAGAATTAGCAAAGATACATCCAAATATTGTTATAAAAGTACCTATGACAAAAGAAGGACTAAAAGCAGTTAAGATCCTATCTAATAAAGGAATAGATACGAATGTTACATTAATCTTTTCAGCAAATCAAGCACTACTAGCTGCAAGAGCAGGAGCAACCTATGTAAGTCCTTTTATTGGCAGAATGGATGATATAGGAAACACAGGATTTGATATAATAAAAGATATAGTAGACATATTTGATATACATGGGATTGAAACAGAAGTGATATCTGCTAGTATAAGACATCCAATGCATGTTTTAGAATCAGCTAAATTTGGCGCACATATTGCTACAGTACCAAAGAAAGTATTTGAACAAATGCTATTTCATCCTATGACAGACATAGGAATAGATAGATTTTTAAAAGATTGGAAAGAAGCTAATAAGTAAATATCAATATTAAAAAAGGCCTTTGTGAGAAGGTCTTTTTTTGGTATGTAGAAATAATTTACCTAAATAATTAAGTAAAGTTATTTTTTTACAAGGATTTTTAAAAAGAATCTAGAATATAGAATGATAGGAAAATATTCCAATAAATTTAACTGTACGAACAATGGGACAGTATTAATTATATAATATAACAAACATTATATTCTGATTATTCAAAATATAAAGGAGTGAAATAATGAGATTTACAGTGGAATTATTATTAGAAAAAGAAAAAATATCTAAAGACAAGAACAGAATAATTTTATCATTGATTAAAAAGGCATTTAGTTCGTATGATACAGGCTACTATAAAGAACTTTATGAAAATGAGGAAAATAAAATGAAGGATTTTACATTTTCTATGTACATGGGACACTGTAAGTTTTTACGGGAAGAAATATTAATACCCAGTAAAAAAATATCTTTAAATTTTTCCACTTATAGTAGTAAAACTGGAATTATGTTCTTTAACTCGTTTCTTGATATTAAGGGTATTAAACAAGCTATAGGTAATAATATGATAACGATAGGAAAAATTAATATGGTAAAAGAGAAACCTATACTTAATGATGAAGTTGTTTTCAAAACTTTAAGCCCAATTGTGGTTAGGGAGCATAACAGTGATAATTCTAAAACCTGGTATTATTCTTTAAAAGATAAGGAAGGACAAGCAGTATTCAGAAAAAATTTAACTTATCAGTTATGTGAAGAATTAGGTAAAGAAGCCTTAACAGATATTAAAAACCTTGAATTTACTGTAGCTAATAATATAAAAATAGTAAAAGTTAAAAATTATGGAATAGAAGTACATTCTAATCTAGGGAAAATTAAAATTAAAGCAAAGCCTTACATATTAGATTATTTATATAAGGCTGGAGTAGGGAGTAAAAGGTCAATAGGATTTGGAATGTTAGATATCGTATAGGGAGGTGAGGAATTGGGAGAAAAAATAAAAGTAGAAATGAATGATTGGTTGTTTAATGCAGGGATAGTTGGAATTGTAAATATATTAGAACATGCAGGGGATAAAGTAGAAAAATATAATGATTATATAGAATTTGAAGAAGAAGTATTAGATAATTTTGAAGAAAAGTATTTTAAGTACATTATAGATATATATGCAAAACAATTATCTTGGAATAAGATAGTGTCTTATAAGCCGACCCTAAATTATTTTGAAGAAGAAGGATTTCAGGATTTTAATAAAGACAATTTAGATAGGTTAAATAATTATATAAAGGATGTAAAATATTATACAAAAAGTAATAGTTATAAAGCAGCTTATGATTTAATTAATAGTGATATGGATGTTGTGAGTATTTCTAAGGGTTTAAAAACTATAAAATTAAAGAAAAAAGAGACTATTGAAGATATAGTAGAAGATGTAAAACACAATTATGAAATATTAAAACAAATAATAGTTTATATGGAAAAGCCTCAACACAAAAAATACTTTGCTGGGAAAAATGCCATATATACTATCATAAAAAATTCTTGGAATGGTATATGTTTTTTAAATCCTCAAACTAAAGAAAAAAATATATATAAAGACTTTAAAGATTATTTTATTAACCCTGTAAATGATTATATTGAAGATGATAAAACAAAATATAAATATAATTGTTTTAATTGTGAAAGGGATATGAAAGATTTAAATAATGATTACAGTTTTTTAAATAATATAGGGTTTGATGTTTCAAGGAAATCATCTCATGTATGGGAATTTAATAATGATGCTGCCATGTGCCCTATATGTAAATTAATATATTCTTGTACACCAGCAGGAATAATTTATGCTTACTCTAAAGGTATCTTCATTAATAATAATAGTGATATTACATCTTTAATTGACACAAATAATAAGATCAAATATGAACTAAATAATGAGGAAGGATTCAGTAGAGGTTCTACATATAGAGCACTTATGGAATCTATAGTTGAAAAGTATAACGAAACAATTAAATATGAAATTTCAGATATTCAATTAATAAGATATGAGAGTGAAATCTATAAGTTTAATATCTTATCGAAAAAAGTGCTTGAAATACTAGAAAATTCAAAAGAGGAATTAAACAAGTTAGTGAAAACTGGATATAAAGAGATAAATACTTATTTTAATATATATGAATTAGTTATTGACAGGATATTTAACAATCAAAATTTATTTACACTTATTCATAAGCTTTTAATCTTCAAGTTATCAAGTCCTAAAGATTGTAGATTTAATACAAGTCACGTAAAAAAAATATTGAAAATAAATATGAAATTTATGGAAGGGATGGGTTTTATGTATGTTAATGAGAAAGATATTGTAAAAACGGCAAGTGCTTCAGGATATTATTTGAGAGAGAAATATAGGCAAAAGGGTTCAATAGATAAGCTAAATGGTATATCCTATAGACTATTAAATTCACTTAAGACCAATAACAAAGATATGTTCATGGATACATTATTAAATTGTTACCTTTATGCACAAAAATGTGTTCCAAAGGTATTTTTAGATGCTTTAAAAGATGAAGAAAATTTTAAGAGTATAGGATATGCTTTTGTTACAGGTTTGATTGAAGGCAAAGAAGATAATAATGGAGGAGATAATAATGTTAAATAATATGAAACCAAAAGGATTAACTTTATCAATGATTTTTGAAGCAGAAAGTGCAAATTATGGGGAATCTGTAGGGAATGTTGCCTCTCTTAAGAAAATAGCTAGAAATAAAGGGGAACAATACACCTATATTTCTAGACAAGCTATCAGATATAATATTGTAGAACAATTGGGAGAAGATTTGGCTGAAGTAAAAGCAGAAGGTAGTGGTGATAAGAAAGTAATACAATTTGATTCGAAATCTACTATAAAAGACTATCCAGAGATAGACTTTTTTGGATATATGAAAACGGAAAAAGGAAATCAGAGTAAAATACGTACTGCAAAAGTAAGATTATCTAATGCTATTTCTTTGGAACCATTCAAAGGAGATTTAGATTTTTTAACTAATAAAGGATTAGCTGATAGATTAAATGAAAATATGAATATAGCACAAGCAGAAATACATCATTCCTACTATAGATATACATTAACTGTTGATTTAGAACAAATAGGTATAGATGAAAAGGAAGATATCAATATAGGTAATGTTGAGAAAGCTAGAAGAGTAAATAAATTATTAGATACTATAGCTATGCTATATAGAGATATAAGAGGAAGAAGAGAAGATTTGAAACCTATATTCGCAATAGGTGGAGTATATGATGTAAAAAATCCAATTTTTCATAATGTGGTAGATGTTATAGACAATAAACTAATAGTTAGTCAAATAGAAGGGATATTATTTGATAATATAAAAAATGATACAAAAATTGGACTAATAGAAGGAAAATTTGATAATGATGAACAAATAAAAGAAGAATTAAATACGCTAACAATGCCAGAATTATTTAGACACTTAAAAAACAAAGTGAATGAGTATTATGAAAGCAATTAGATTGAAATTATATCAAAATATGGTTAACTATAAGAAACCCACAAGTTTTCAATTGAAGGAAACTTATCCATTACCACCATATTCAACGATAATAGGAATGATTCACAATCTATGTGGATTTGAAAAATATAAAGAAATGGATATAAGTGTTCAAGGAAAGTATTTTTCCAAAGTAAATGATCTTTATACACGATATGAGTTTAAAAATGGGATGAAATATGATAAAACAAGGCATCAAATAAAATCGGGAGATTATGGGGTAGGACGTGGAATTTCAACGGCTGAACTTCTAGTAGATGTAGATCTAATGATTCATATTATTCCTAAAGAAGAAAAGTTAATAGATTATATATATAGATCATTTAAGTCCCCTAGAGAATATCCTTCATTAGGAAGAAGAGAAGATCTTGCTGTAATAAATGAAGTGAAATTAGTTGAATTAAAAGAAGAAGAATTAGAAGAAGATATAATATTACCAGAAAATAATTCAGCATATATTCCTATATCTTTATATGAAAATGAAGCAATCAATATAGGAGGAACGGGTAAAGTTAATAGTAATGGCACAAAATATAAAATTAATAAAAATTATGAACTCGTAAATCATGGAAGTAAAAAAAATCCTAAAGTATTTAGAAAGTGGAATAAAATAGAGGTTATTTATTCTTCTAGAATATCAGCCCTTGAAGATGAAAGTATATTAGTAGATGAAGATGATAATATAGTCTTTTTAGCATAAAGAAAGGTGAATATATGAATAATTATTTAGCAAAATCTAATCCTAAGGAAACAATACAAGAACATACTGACAATTTACTTAAAAATTATAACATATTAAAATCAACATATCCTAGTTTAGAAATAAACTGGGATATGTTGTATAAGGTATGCTTAATTCATGATTTAGGTAAAATGAATTTAAAATTTCAAGATAAAATCGAAGATAGAGCTAGACATAAAGAAGAAATACCCCATGGAATACTTAGCTTAGCATTCATTGACAAAAATTATTTAATAAAAGAAGAAGGATATTCTAAAAATGATATAAAAATAATAGCTCATGCTATTGCACTTCATCATGAAAGAGAATTGAATTATACTATGGAAGAGCTAAAAAAGGAAGTTGAGTTAATTAAAAAAGAATCCCTGGACTTTAAATACGACAAACTAGAGCATATTAGTGTTAGAATGTTAAGTCAAAGATATTTTGCTAAAGATACAATAAATGAAAGAGAAAACGAAAAGTTATTTTATGAGTATGTACTAATAAAAGGATTATTAAATAGAATTGATTATGCAGCAAGTGGATATATTGATGTAGAAAAAGAAAATGATTTTTTGCTAGATAGGTTAAAAAACGTTATGAAAAAATGGCAGAAAAAAGATGAAAATTCAAAGTGGAATGATTTACAAAAGCATATGTTAAATAATAGAGATGAAAATATTATAGCTATAGCTGAAACTGGTATGGGAAAAACCGAAGCAGGATTACTATGGATTGGTAATAATAAAGGATTCTTTACTCTACCTTTAAAAACAGCTATTAATGCTATGTATAATCGTATAACAAAAGATATAGTATATGATAATTATGAAGATAAAGTAGGTATGCTTCATTCAGATGCTTATGATCAATATCTTAATAGAAGTACTGAGTCTAAGGATATAGATGAATACTATAATAAAACTAAGCAACTATCGTTACCTTTAACTATTTGTACATTAGACCAAATATTTGATTTTGTATTTAGATATAGAGGATTTGAGCCGAAACTTGCTACTCTTTCATATTCTAAAATAGTCATAGATGAAATCCAAATGTATTCCCCTGATTTAATAGCGTATTTGATAGTCGGATTAAAATATATAACTAAAGTGGGAGGTAAGTTTGCAATACTTACTGCTACCCTTCCGAACATAGTAGTAGATTTATTAAAGAAAGAAAATGTAGAATTTATTGAACCCAAAACCTTCACTAAAGAAAATAGAGTAAGACATAGTATAAAAGTCATAAAAAACAGAATAAAATCGGAGTATGTAAATAATCTATATAATAGAAATAAAGTATTAGTTATATGTAATACAGTCAAAGAAGCTCAAAGAGTGTATATGGAATTAAAGGAAGAATTTGAAATAGAAAATATAAACTTATTTCATAGTAATTTCATAAAAAAAGATAGAAAATTAAAAGAAGATCATATATTAAGGGTTGGAGATAAAGATAATAATGAATATGGGATATGGGTAACTACTCAAGTGGTTGAAGCATCATTAGATATTGATTTTGATATTTTAGTAACAGAACTTTCTGATCTAAATGGTTTATTTCAAAGGATGGGGAGATGCTATAGAAATAGATCTTTTGATAACATTGGTTATAACTGTTATGTATTCGATGGGGGAGAAAAGAAAAACACAGGTGTCGGATATGTTATTGATGAAGATATATATAAGTTATCAAAAAAAGCATTGCAGTCTTTTGATGGAATTATTAAAGAAGAAGAAAAAATGAAGTTAATAAAAAAATTATATAACACAGAGACATTAAAAGATACTGACTATTATAGCAAGATAATAGAAAATATTGAGTATATACGAATGATAGAAGACTATGAAAAAAGTAAAAATGAAGTAAAACAAATATTTAGAAATATAAATAATATCACTGTAATTCCAGAGGATGTGTATTATGAAAATAAAGAAGAAATTATGGGGTGTATAGAAATGATTTCTTCAAAACATGATAAATCTTCAAGTATTGAAAGCATTAAAAAATATAAAACTCAAAAAAGAATTGCAAGAAATAAATTACAAGAATATACCGCTAGTGTACCTTACCATAGAATTAATAATAATATAGAACAATACTTAGAAATAAGCAGATATCAAAAAATACCAATATTTAATTGTGAATATAGCTTCGAATTTGGAATTAAGTATATAAAAAGTGAAAATACTGAAGTTCAATTAGAGGATCGCTTTTTTTAATAGGATGTGATGAATTGAAAAATATTACTGGTGTAATGATTTATTATTATTTTGTATGTAAAAGGAAACTGTGGTATTTCAGCAATGACTTAACTATGGAAAAAGGTAATGAATTGGTTGAAATAGGGAAGTTAATAGATGAGAATTCCTATAAAAGAGAAAAGAAAAATATTTTGATAGATGAAAATATAAATATAGATTTTATAAAAGATTGGAAAGTAATTCATGAAGTTAAAAAATCTAAAAAAATCGAAGAAGCATCTATATGGCAATTAAAATACTATATGTATTTATTAAAAGAAAAAGGTATAAATATTGAGAAAGGTATATTAGATTATCCGATATTAAGAAAGAGAAAAGAGATATATCTAGATGAAAAAAGTGAACAAGATTTAGAAAAGATTTTACAAGATATAAAACAAATACAACTATTAAATACTCCACCACTAGCAATCAATGATCCAATATGCCAAAAATGTGCATATTATGAACTCTGTTATATCTAGGAGGATACTATGGGAGAAACTTTTTATATATTTAGCGATGGTAGATTGAAAAGAAAGGATAATAATATAATCGTTACAACTCTAGATGGAAGATCAAAGAATCTTAAATCAGAAGTAACTGATGAGATATATTTATTTGGTGAAACAGATATGAATACAAAATTATTAAACTTTATATCTCAACAAAAGATAATTATTCATATATTTAATTATTATGGATTTTATAGTGGTAGTTTTTACCCTAGGGAAAGTAATATAAGTGGATACTTATTAGTAAATCAAGTTAAGCATTATGAAGAGTTAGAATCAAGACTTAAATTGGCAAAAGAAATATTAATATCCGCCTCTTTTAATATATATAGAAATTTAAGGTACTATAATGGAAGGGGTATAGATTTAGAAAGACCTATGAAAGAAATACAAAGCTTAAGAAACAAATTTCAATTTGGAGAAAATATAAATCAACTCATGGGAATAGAGGGTAATATAAGAAAGATATATTATTCCAGTTGGAATGATATAGTAAAGCAAGATATTAATTTTAGTAAGAGAGTTAAAAGACCCCCTGATAATATGATAAATTCATTGATATCATTTGTAAATAGTTTAATATACACAACAGTTTTATCAGAGATTTATAAAACACAATTAAACCCAACTATAAGTTACATTCATCAACCAGGAACTAAAAGATTTTCATTATGTTTAGATATCGCAGAAATATTCAAACCATTAATTGGAGAAAGAATGATATTTTCTCTATTAAATAAAAAGCAAATCACAGAAGATGATTTTGAAAATGAATCTAATTTTTTATATTTAAAAGAAGTTGGTAAAAAGAAAATTCTCATGGAATATGATCAAAGGTTAAATAGAACTATTAAGCATAAGGATTTAGAAAGAACTGTGTCATATCGGCATTTAATTAGACTTGAATGTTATAAAATGATAAAACATATTAGTGGTGAAAAAGAATACGAAGGATTTAAAATATGGTGGTGATTCTATGTATGTGGTTTTAATGTATGATATAATGACAGATGAAAAAGGAGCTAAAGTCCATAGGAATGTATTTAAAATATCCAAAAGATATTTAACCCATATCCAAAAGTCAGTGTTTGAAGGTAACCTAACAGAACTAAAGTTATTTAAATTAAAACAAGAATTAAACCAATATATAAGAAAAGATAAAGACTCATTAATAATATTTAAAAGTAGAGAAGAAAGATGGTTATCAAAGGAGTTTTTAGGAATAGAAGATGATAAAACCTCTAATTTTTTTTAGAAATTATATTGTCGACCTGTAGTAGTGTAAAAAACACTGTAGATCGACAAACATTAACTTTTAAATAATAGGAATGAGATTTTCAGTGGTAAGATTAAAATTAATTGATAAATAATTATACTTGATTCGTAATAGACAGAAATCAATTGTGAAATCAAGTAATATCAATGCTTGTAGAGAAACGCCCTATAATAGAACCATAGTGGAATGTAAATAGTGAAGCTACTATGGCCATACAATTACTTGGTGGCCTATAATAGAACCATAGTGGAATGTAAATATATCTAGATTACAAAGACATTATGATTTCTCAGGTACCTATAATAGAACCATAGTGGAATGTAAATATACAACACACATCAAACTCCCACTTATAAAAAGGACCTATAATAGAACCATAGTGGAATGTAAATAGGATATATGATAAAGACTATTAGAATAAACAAATATCCTATAATAGAACCATAGTGGAATGTAAATTTTAAGCCGGAAGAAATTGAATGGAGAGTAGGAAGTCCTATAATAGAACCATAGTGGAATGTAAATCTATGATTATCAGTAGAACTCCAATTTTTTGATTGTCCCTATAATAGAACCATAGTGGAATGTAAATATCATAATCAATGTGATAAAAATAGCTTGGAACTATACCTATAATAGAACCATAGTGGAATGTAAATTTCATACTTTAAACTTCCACCTTGCTGCAATACTTTCCTATAATAGAACCATAGTGGAATGTAAATATCTCCATTGTTACTTCCCCCATTTAATCTATAATTTCCTATAATAGAACCATAGTGGAATGTAAATTTTACAGCAGAAGCACCAACAATTTGAGAATCTCCGTCCTATAATAGAACCATAGTGGAATGTAAATAAAAATGCAGCATTAATAAAGAAAATAAAACAATGCTCCTATAATAGAACCATAGTGGAATGTAAATAGAAGATATAATTAATAATCTTACTATGAATCTACCCTATAATAGAACCATAGTGGAATGTAAATTTTCTTTAAGTTTAGTAATTAATCTTTTGCCATTTCCTATAATAGAACCATAGTGGAATGTAAATGAAGGAGAATGGGAGTGGCGTACCTTTGGAGATGGTGACCTATAATAGAACCATAGTGGAATGTAAATTTTTTAAGATCTATTAAATGCAGGTCACAATTTTTACCCTATAATAGAACCATAGTGGAATGTAAATAGAAATACAAATTCTAGAGAGTAGCTTTTCTATATTGCCTATAATAGAACCATAGTGGAATGTAAATAAAAGTAATGTCCTTTTGTTTTTCTACAGTAGTTTTCCTATAATAGAACCATAGTGGAATGTAAATTTCATAAATGACTTTACTGCTAATAGTTTTTGCTTTCCTATAATAGAACCATAGTGGAATGTAAATGGACAAGTCTTTGAAGAATTCTCTCTATGAAATCTTCCTATAATAGAACCATAGTGGAATGTAAATAAATCCATCTGGAATAAGATTATAAATCTTAAATGTCCTATAATAGAACCATAGTGGAATGTAAATGTATAAAATAACCCTTATTGCCAGTACTGGAATTTGCCTATAATAGAACCATAGTGGAATGTAAATTGTTAAACGGTTGGAGTGGTAAATTAGAATTCTTTAACCTATAATAGAACCATAGTGGAATGTAAATCCTCAAAATATTCGTTCATTTCTTTAACAATTTCTTCCCTATAATAGAACCATAGTGGAATGTAAATTATTTTATTAACTGCTCTTTCTGCAGCTATAGGGTCCCTATAATAGAACCATAGTGGAATGTAAATGTGGAAAAGTAAGAACTTTTAAAGCAAGTGC
>NZ_WSFT01000044.1 GCF_016820655.1 Anaeromonas frigoriresistens | reverse complement strand
AATCAAGAGATTCTTTGTAATGGCTGGTTGTGATGGAAGAATGAAATCAAGAGATTATTATACTGAGTTTGCTGATAAACTTCCACAAGACACAGTTATTCTTACAGCTGGATGTGCAAAGTATAAATATAACAAGTTAGAATTAGGAGATATCGGTGGAATACCAAGAGTATTAGATGCAGGTCAATGTAATGATTCATATTCTTTAGCAGTAATAGCTCTGAAATTAAAAGAAGTATTTGAAATGAACGATATAAATGAATTGCCTATATCTTATAATATTGCATGGTATGAGCAAAAGGCTGTAATAGTACTTTTAGCTTTATTACATCTAGGAGTTAAAAATATACACTTAGGACCTACTTTACCAGCTTTCTTATCACCTAATGTTGCTAATGTATTGGTTGAGAACTTTGGTATTGCTGGAATTGGAGAAGTAGAAAGTGATATAGATATGTTCATGAATGGAAGAAAAGAATTAGCATAATAATATATAATAAAAGGAGTAGAAATTTCTACTCCTTTTATTATATCCAAAATTAGAGATAAAAAATAAGACCCGATTAATATCGGGTCCTACTTATTTAAATCATTTAATAATACTTCTACATCCATTCCATGAACCATAGCTGCTTGTTCTAGAGTTTCCATTTGACTAGAAGGGCAACCTATACATCCCATTCCATGACTCATTAGTATATTTGCTGCCTCAGGTTTAGTTCTTATTATTTCTGCTATTAACATATCTTTAGTGATCTCAGCCATTACTATACCTCCTTATTTAGAAATAATTTTATGTTTTAATACATTACTTTCAAATTTGAATTCATAGTTATAATCATTGTTAGCATTTTCAACAAATTTTTCAGTCCATATACTTCTTAAGTTATAGTATATATCAAGATCTCCATTTACTGATGTCCAATATTTTTTATGAAGACAATTTGTTACTTTCCATTCTAACTCATTAGCTTCTGTCTTAACTACATTATTTACATTGTCACAAGGCATTCCATCTAATATATAGTTGTTTAATGCCTTATATATATCAGGAGCACTTGAAACTTCGTATTTATCCTTAGCATCCTTTCCACATTCAGTACCTTGTCTTTCGAATTCTTTTTCAATAATACTAAAAGTTTCCCCTTGAAATTTAGTTAATACTGTAGTTACAAAATCAGCAAACCTTCCCTCTGCTATATTGATTCTATTTTGTAACCATCCATGAATATTATTTGTATCAATTAATTCTTCTAAAGGTTTATCTTCAAGGAAATCACCATACTTATTAAGAAAATAGTCATGGGTCTGAGTTATTTCCATTCCGTATTTTTGCTCTAAACTGTTTAATATGTTTTTTTCTAATTCCTCATGTAATGCTATTTTATTATATAGCCAATGATGAATTGGTCCTAAAAATCTACTCAATGTAATACCTCCTTTTGTATTTAATATAATTATACCCTCAATAAAATATTAAATAAGTGATTCGTATCACATTTTTTGCTTTTTTTCACTTTGTAGATATATATACCTGTGATAAACTTAAAAGAAATAAGGGTATAATTATATTATAGCTTAATAGAGAGGAGATATCATATGAAATATGAAGTAATCATATTTGATGCAGATGGAACATTGTTTGACTTTGAAAAGGCAGAGAGATATGCACTGGAGATGTCTATGAATCATTATAGGTATGAGTATGACGAAAAGAAGCATTTATCAAAATATAAAAAGCATAATAATGCAGTTTGGAATGATTTTGAGAAAGAAAGAATATCAGCAAAGGATTTAAAAATAGAAAGATTTCGAAGATTCTTTGAAGAAATGGGAATGTCTATAGATCCAAGTCCCTTTAGCCTTAAGTATATGGATTTCCTCAAAGAAGGTTCATTTTTATTAAAGGGAGCAGCTGAATTAGTAAGAGATTTACATAAAGATTTTAGGTTGGTAATGCTCACTAATGGACTATCGGCAGTGCAAAATGTGAGAATAAGAAATTCTTCTATAGCCCATTATTTTGAAGATATAATTATATCTGAAGAGGTAGGTGTTGCTAAGCCTAATACAAAAATATTTTCTCATACCTTAGAAAAAATAAAATATATTGATAAGGATAAAATTGTGATAATAGGAGATAGTCTAAAGTCAGATATAAAGGGTGGAAATGATTTTGGAATAGATACTATTTGGTATAATCCCAAAAAACAGGAAAATAAGACTGATATTATTTCAAGATATGAAGTAGAAACCTTTAAAGAATTGAAAGAGATGTTATATAAAAGATAGATTAGGATATATCCTAATCTATCTTTTATATAACTATATTAATTACCACTCTTTTTCAACTTTAATTTTATCAGAGATATTAATAGTAAGAGTATGGGTATTACTACTTGAAAGAATATAGCGAAATAAGGAAGTACCTCTCGTGCAGTATAAGCCATTTGTGGAGTAGAATCATAATACCACATAGCAAAGGGTACTAGAAATAAACCTACAGGGAGTACTACTGGCTTATAGTCATCTAATTTAAACAATTGTGTTATCCCTATTACAGTAGCAAAAACTAAAGCAACTATTTGAGCTCCTCCACTAACCAGTAAATTTATAGAAACAATTGGTTCTATAACAAGTTCGGGGACTAGACTCGCAACTGTATGGGTTGGATAAGAAGATCTAACCATTAAATTGTGACCTAGAACTAAAATATTTCGCAAAGTTACTATAACAAGAATAATTACTGCTATACCCATAGATAGAACTGAAGTTTTTAAAAGTTTTTTATTATCATTTAAAAAAGGAAAAATCATTAAAAAAACTACTGTTTCACCAAAGGGAAAGGTTAAAGTATAGAAACTCTCCTTAAGTATTGGTTTGATTCCATTTTCCATTATAGGATATATATTATCAAGTTTATATTTTGGGATAAGTAATAAGGTTGTAAGGAATATAAAAGTTAGAACTATAGGTATTGATATTTCTGCTAATCTACCAACTACTTCCATACCCTTTCTTATATCATAACTTACAATAATAAGTATAAGTAATAATATAAAAAATAAAGGAGTTCGAGTATAGTTCACTACAATCATATAGTCAGCTATTGTTCTAGCGATTATAGCTGCTAATTGGAGAAAATAATTGATATATAAAACAATAAAAATTGTACCAAAAAACTTACCAAAACAAAAATATATAATATCTACTAAAGTCCTTTGAGGATGTATTTTAGAAATGAATACATAAAGGCTAATAAGTATAATGCCTCCAATTCCAGAAATTAAAACTGGCATCCATGCATTTTGACCAACAACTTTTGAAGGAATTAATAGAATAAAATCCCCTATAATAAAACCTATAATTAGAGTGCCTAGTTGAAATGTTGATATTTTTTCTTTGGTTATCATCTAATCACCTCATTAAAAGAAAACTAATTATTTTATCCATCATTTTAGCAGGATTCATAAATCCTAAATCATATATCAGATTTATACATATAATAAAAGATCCAATGATAAAAAAGGATGTGACAATTAAATTTTTTTTCTTTTTATTTGAATGCTGAATATCAACATAAGTTAGCAATATTATTACTAAGTGTAGAAAGATTGTTATAAATAACTGCATAGAAATCCCTACTTTGAAATTATTGGACTACTAGTAAGTCCTGTTTTATTTATTTCGAAATCAACATTTATAGTTACATCCATTTTTGTAAATATCTCATCCCACTCTGATTCAATTTTTTTCCAATACTTTGGTTCTTGCCTTAATATTTGCTCAGATATGCCCAAAAAATCAGTTTTGATTTCTTTTTGTGCAATATTAATTATATTTTCCAATTCTGACTTGATTTTTTCTTCTGAGATTTGTTCTAATAAAAGCAGATTTTCTTCTGTATTTAAATTTTCACCACTTTCTTGCTCTGCCAAAACACCTTTGCTTTTAGTATTTATAAAAAGTTTTAAATCTTCACCTATTAACTTAGTTTCTAAATCAGTACTCAAACTTATCAGTTCTATTGAAACTCTTTTCTTAGGGTCACCAGGGTAAGGTTCTATTAATAAACCCGAATTGATATCTCCGTTAAATCCTGATATGAATTGTAAAGCTCTAGTTTCAATAGGGCCTAGCCAAGCTATAAGCTTATCTTCTTTAAATACTGCTCCCCCTTGTATTTTTGTATCTATTAATTCTTTAATTGTACTAGGTACTTTATTATTATTAGGTTGAATGACTCCTATAACTGAATTAAATCCTTTATTTCCAGTTCTGCTTAAAATATCAAAAATTGTAGCAGATATAAGTTTACTAGTAGTTTCACTATTATCCATTATTTGAGATATTTCAATTGCAGGTAAAGGCTCTAGGTCGCTTTCTAATTTCAATACATCTTCAGCACACATATCTTTTGATATTAATACTTGATGACTCAATCGAGTTTCTGGGTCTCTATCTATGAAATCTAGAAGAGGACTTAGCTCTTTTTTAGCTATATCCTCACAAATAACTATAACTCTATTATGACTAAAATAAGCTTTTCTACCAGTCTTTTTTAAATGCTCTCTTATTGCTTCAAAAATAGTATCTCCTTCAGCAGAAATAACCAAGTAAGGTTTTTCACTTTTATCTTTTCCATTTTGTTGAAGGGCTGAAGGTTTTACCAGTTGTAAAGTAACTTTGTATTCTTTATCTTGTCCTTTATCAATTCCCATTCCAACAACTAAAGTTTGTTTAGTGATATCCTTATTATCCCAACATCCTGTAATAGAGAGTAAAATTATAACTAATAATATAATTCTCTTTATCATATTAATCCTCTTTCTTTATATGATTAATCTTCATTCTATAGTATTTATCCTGGTTTGAAATTATAGATTTAGGTCTGGTAAACATCATCCACATTGGTGCTTTTATGAATGAGTCCTTTAAATCTTTTGTTATTAAAGGAGAAATAGGTGTTAAATAAGGAACACCAAAGGATCTTAAACTACAAAGATGAATTAAAAATAGTAACAATATAAATAAAATTCCTAAAAATCCAACTACATTAGCTGAAAGAAGAAATACTAATCTCATGATAGGTAAAGCAGCACTTATTGGTAAAGCCAAAAATGATGTGATAGCTGTAAGGGCTACTACTATAATCATGGGATTACTAACAAAACCCGCATTTACTGCTGCCTCTCCTAGTATTAAGGCACCAACTATACTTACTGCTTGACCTGAGGGTCTTGGCATTCTTACACCAGCTTCTTTTAAAAACTCAAATGCGGTAAGCATCAGAATAGACTCTGTCAAAGGACTAAAGGGTATACCTTCCCTAGAAGCCGATATAGATAGTAGTAACTCAAAAGGAATAAAATCTTTATGAAAATTTACTCCTGCCACATACAAAGCTGGTAGAAGTATTGATATAAGTAATGCTGAAAATCTTAATATTCGTATAATCATAGAAAGAATAGATCTAGAATAATAATCTTCTGATGTTTGTAATGATTCAATAAATAAATAAGGAACAGTAAGTACAAAGGGAGTACCATCTGTTATAATAGCTACTCTACCTTCTAATAGCTTTGAAGCTACTATATCCGGTTTTTCATTATTTCCAACTGTAGGGAATAATGAAAAAGTAGAATCTTGAATAAAATCTTCAATATATCCTGATTCCAAAATAGCATCAACATCTACTTTTTTTATTCTCCTTTTAACAGTTTTTAAAATATCTTCATTTACGATGCCATTTATATATGCTATACATATTTCTGTATTAGTTTGTTTACCTAATTTCATTGATTCAAAAACTAAATTAGGGTTTTTTATTCTTCTTCTAATTAATGTGATATTAGTTCTTAAGGATTCATTAAAACCTTCTTTAGAGCCTCTTATTGTAGTTTCGGTATCTGGAGTATCAATTTTTCTTACTTCAAAACCTTTTGAGCCTACTAAAATAGCCTCTGAAACTCCCTCTACAAAGACTACTGTATCTCCAGACACTAAGGAATCTATACAGTTTTCGATATATTTAGAATCTCCAATTTCTGCTGAATAGAGATATTTTTCCTTTATCTCTTCAATTATGTAATTATCTGGATTTGTTTTTTTATCATCCATCATAAGAGGTTGAATTACCTCTTTACTAATATTTTGAGTGTCCGCTAAACCATCAAAGTATGTTACCAACAATATCCTATTGTTGAACTTAACTCTTCTCATTTCAAAGTCACTAGACTCCCAGAGTACTGAGTTGAGAATAGAAGTTACTTTATCAATATTTGTTGGTATCCTAGTTTTTCCTTTAAAAGAATTATCATTTCCCTTTATTTGATCTTTTAAAGCTACTTTTTTTAAGAATCTATTAAATTTATTAAAAATAATAACACCCCCATTGTTATAATAGTGATAGTATTTGATTGAGAATAAAATTTATTCTGATAAAAGTAAATAAAATAAAGGATTTTAATTACTTTTATCGAATATACGTTCTATAATGGAGGTGTAATAATGAGTATTTCATTTATTCATACCGCGGATGTCCATATTGGTATGAAATTTACAAAAGGAAAAATAACTGGAGAACAAGGGAAGAACAGAAGAGACGAAATAATAGATACTTTTCTAAAAATTTTAGATAGATGTAAAGAAAGAAATGTGGATTATCTATTTATAGCAGGAGATCTTTTTGAGGATGAGTTATGCTCTATAGCAGAATTAAAAATAATTAATGATAGATTTAAGTTGTTATATAAAACAAAGGTAATTATGATTACAGGGAATCATGATTATTTAAATGAAAAGTCATTATACAAATTGATAGATTGGAATGAAAATGTATATATATTAGATTATAATGAAATAGATAAATTAAGCTTTGAAGAAGATAATATTGATATATGGGGTGTTAGTTGGCAAGAAAAAGAAAAGGGAAAACAAGATTTTTCTAAAATAGATTTAGATATAAATAAATTTAATGTTTTACTTCTTCATGGAGATATTTTCGATAAAAACTCTAAATATTTACCCATTGATAGAAAAGATATTGATAAGTTTGGATTTGATTATATTGGATTGGGACATATACATAAGCATCAATATATAACTGACAGTATATGTTATCCTGGGAGTCCTGAGCCATTAGATTTCGGAGAATTAGGAGAACATGGAGTTATAGAAGGTTTAATAGACGATAAGGGATTAACAACTAAGTTCATTCCTATAAGTAAAAGAAAGTATAATATTATTAATATAGAAATTAATGAAAAAATGAGTTATAATTCTATCTTGGCTAGGATATTAGATATAGAATCTGAAGAGGTAAGAAAAAAAAATTTTTTCCGTATAATTATAAAAGGGTATATAGATCGAGATATAAAAGATAAGATTATTGATATAGAATCTAAATTAGATAATGAGTTTTATTTTATACAAATAATAGATAAAACTGAACCAGACTATGATATAAATCAATTATTACTTGAAAATGAAAATAATATAATAGGAGAATTCATTAAAGAGATGATCGAGAATGATTTAAATGATGAGGTCATGAATAGAGGCTTATATATTGGGTTGGAAGAATTACTTAGGGAGAAGGTGAAGCTAAAATGATAATTGAAGAGCTTATCATTCTTTCTTTTGGTAAATTCAATGGCAAAAATATTAAATTATCTGATGGATTAAATCTTATTTATGGTGATAACGAAGCAGGTAAGAGTACTATCCATAAGTTTATAGAAGGTATGTTATATGGTTTTAATAAGAAATATACAAAAACTAAGAGATATACTGAGGATTATGAAAAGTATTTTCCATGGAATAATAACCAATATAAAGGAGTATTAAAATATTCTTATGATAATGAAATTTATAGAATTGAGCGTAACTTTGAAAAAGGTAATGATGAAGTAGCAGTTTTTGATGAGGAAACTGGAGAAGAACTTACTCACATGTACGAATATAATCCTGTTGCTAGAGTAATAGAACCTACATCTTTACATTTTGGAATTAATAAAAGTATTTATCAAAATACTATAAGTATTGCTCAATTAGAGAGTAAAACTGATAGTAATTTTGCCAAAGAGGTAAAGGATAACTTAATAAATCTGGGGGGAACTTTAGATAATGAAATATCGATTAAAAATGTAATAGAAAGGTTAGAAAAGAGAATAAATGATATTGGTACAAAAAATAGGTTAAAAACTTCTCCCTATGGAAAGATTATTGAAGAATTAAATAAACTAAGTAAACAAAGGGATAAATCCCATAAAATGTTTGAAGAAACTAAGGAGTTTCAGTATAAAATCAATGAATTAAAAAAAGAACTAAATGAATTAGTAAGAAAAAAGGATAAATTAGAAAAAGATATATATAAATATAGATGTAAAGAAATAAATGATAAATATATAAAAGCTAAGGGTTTATTAAAAGAAATTGATTCTCTACATAAACAATCCTATAAGTTAAGAAGGTTTAAGGATATTAAAATAAAGGATTATGGTGACATAATAAAACATGAAAATAGTGTTGAAACAATAGTTGAGAATATGTCTAGAATTGAAGAAAATATATCTTTAATTCAACAAAAGTTAGATGATGTAAACTCTCAACTAGATCAAAAAAATATCCTGATTGAAAATATTAATTATAAAGAAAAACTTACTATATATGAGAAACTAAAAAACAAGAAAAAGATAAATAAATTACTCCTCTTATTTTCTACTATAAGTATAGTAATAGGATTAGTTTTAGGTTACTCGTATAATTATATATTTTATTTTTTATCAGTTTTTATGGTGTTTTCAGATCTATATTTAGTTATTAAAACCAAAAGTATCAATTGTTCAATTATAGATAAAAAAGTTATATTAGACGAATTGGAGAATGAAAAAATTAAAAAAAACAATGAATTAAGGGATACAGAGCGATTTCTACAAAATCAATTACTTGAAAAAAATACAGAAATACAAAGATTAAAGACTAAATTAAATGAAGAGAATATGGGTATTAAATTCATATTAAGTAAAAATAAATTTGACGATGTAGATGAACTAAAATTGGGAATAGAAAAGAAAAGATTATATGAAGAAATAATTAATAGAATTAATTATCAAAGAGAAATATTAAGTAATATTTTGATGAAGGAAACTATTGAAGAATTAGAAGAGAAAATGAAAGAATGCAATAAAGTTTCCTTAGACGATATAGATATTGAAGAGGATATTGTAGAAAAGTTGAATGTTATAAAAGAGAACATTGTAAACAAAGATAAAGAGATATCTAACCTAGAAGAAAAAATTAATACTATGAATTCATTATTTAGGCCTATTCAAGAGATAGATGAAGAAATATCTATAAAACAGGAAATGATAGATAAATATGAAAATGAACTTAACTCTATTGAGATTGCTAAAGCTACTATAGAGAAAATATCAAAAAATATTCATCGAGATTTTGCTCCTAAACTAAACAAAAAAGTGTCTCAAATAATTAGTGATATTACCCATGGAAAATATAAAGAAATTAAAATAACTGAGAATTTAGAAATGAAAATTGTAGATCAAAATAATAATCTTATAGATATTGAATCTTTGAGCTATGGAACTATAGATCAAATATATTTCTCCCTTAGATTTGGGATTATTGATATAATAAAAGAAGATAAAAATATTCCTCTTATATTAGATGATTGTTTTATACAATATGACGATCAAAGGTTATCAAATATATTAGACTATATATATGAACAGTCTATGGATAGACAAATAATCTTATTTACATGTCAAAAGAGGGAACAAAAAATACTGAATGATAAAAAATATAGTTTCAACTATATTGAAATTTAAATGAAATACTGAGGTGAAAGAATGGCTATATATGGTATTGCTGATTTACATTTAGACCCTATAGGTGATAAACCTATGGATGTATTTAGTGATAAATGGATAAATCATGAAGAGAATATATTCAATAACTGGATAAATAAAATCACTGATGATGATATTGTATTAATTCCAGGAGATATTAGTTGGGCATTGAAGCTAAAAGATGCACTTATAGACTTGAAAAAAATAGAGAAACTGCCAGGTTATAAAATAATAGGCAAGGGTAATCATGATTATTGGTGGGAGACAAAGTCAAAACTTGATAAGCTAGGATTAGAGGATATTCACTTTTTATATAATGATGGTTATAAGTATAAAAATTTCGGTATAGCAGGGACTAGGGGATGGTGCCCAAAGGATAGTGATGAGTTTAAGGAAAAAGATATTAAAATATTTGATAGAGAATTAAATAGATTAAAATTATCTTTAGAAAAAATAAAGGATATTGATAGAAAAATAGTAATGATTCATTATCCACCCTTTAATTCTGATGGAGCCCCTAATGAGTTCACCCATATTATGAAAGAATACAATGTGGAAATATGTGTTTATGGTCATTTACATGCAGAAGGACATAAGCATGTAAAAGAAGGTATGTATAATGGAATAAATTATATATGTATAGCTAGTGATTTTATCGATTTTGATCCTATTAAAATTTTAGATTAAAGGACTATTAGGTCCTTTTTTCTTCATATTTGGAGTACAATTGAACATCTAAAATTCCAGTAGTTAGAATAATTGCTTGTTCTATATTGGATAAGTTATATATACCTTTTTTATTTAGTGTGTTATTTAACCAGTTTTCATCTTTTTTTATAGCATAAAGGTTATGATTTACAATACTACCGTTCTTCACTAAAATTAGTGGTAGCTGAACACTACTGGTATAAGGCGTGAATTTTTTTGGTTTTATTATAAAGATTATTAATGATATAAGGAAAAATATCAATACTAATTTAATCATGGCTATACCTCCCATGGTTATTATTGTCTCATTTTATATTATTATTCAAAGGAGTGAATCTATGTGTAATGAACTTGAAGTAAAGGTGTTAGGTATTAATAAAGAACAAATGGAAGAAAAATTAAGCAAAATTGGTGCTATAAAAGTTAAGAATGAACACCAAAAGAATACAATAGTAGATACTAAGGATAATATGATTGAAAAAAAACATAATGGATATTTAAGAGTAAGAGAAACAACAGATAATGTTAATTATAATAAATCTATAAAAGTAACATTAAAGAAAATATTATCTGAAGATAGCTATCGTAAAAATAAAGAGATAGAATCCTCTATAGATAATCCGGAAGCTATACTAGAAATCTTTAATACATTAGGGCTGGAAACTAAATATATAGGATATAAAGAAAGAATCTCTTATAAATATAATGATATTCTTTTTGAGATTGATACATGGGATAAAGATACATATCCAGAAACATATATGGAGATAGAAATACAAAAATCTGAGGATTTAGATAGAGCTATTGAATTATTGGATTTAGACAGAAAGTATATTACTACAAAGTCTATATCAGAACTAAGAAAAGAAAAAGAAATGAAATAGATCCTTAGTATTCACCTTTATTAATAATAAGCATACTATATTTGTATGAGAAATTATTTAAAGAATAGAGGTGAATATTATTGAATGATAAATTGTCTATCACCACTGAAGAACCCTCTTTTCCCAAGCTTTTAGGAATTATGGTTCCTATCCTTTTATTGTTGACGAAAGATAATAATTTTAAATTGGACATTAAAAAATTGAATCTAGATAGAGATTTTGAAAACCAAGTGCAAATGATGAGGGGTATAAAAGGATATTTTTCTGAAGATCAACAGGTTATTTTATCAAAAATTCAAGATGTTTTTGATGTTTTAAATAAAGTTAATAGAATACGATTAGACAAATACGATGGAGTAATACAAAGTCAGAGTAGTTTAGCACCTATAGACAAAAGAGAAAAAATCCTAGCAGAAATAGGAAGATATAGTGATGGTAAGAATAAAGAACTTATAGATAAAGTAGTTGATACAAAAAGAAATATGTTCAAAACTAAAAATAATATTGAAAACCATAGACAGCTAGTACAAAGTCAATCAATGAGTACATTAGAGTCAATTGTACTATTTATGAATTGCTTTAAGCCTATATTAAGGGATGATATGAATAAAAAGGTAAAAAAAGTTGAGAAAGTTATAGAAGCATTAACTATCCCTTATGAAAATATGTAAGATGATATCATATATACTTTGAGAGACCTTGGGTCTCTTTTTATTTATAGTGAAATTTGATTATAATTTGATTATAAGAGATAATTAAAGTAATAATGTGGTTATTCTATGAGGAGGTATATAATGAAAGTTGGGTTATGTCAAATGAAAGTTCAAGAAGAGAAGAAAAAAAATCTATTGAAAGCAAAACAACTGATTAATGAAGCCTCAGAATTAGGGGCAGATATTATAATCTTACCAGAAATGTTTAATTGTCCCTACGATAATACTTTTTTTGAAGAATATAGTGAGAATGAGAAAAATAGTAAGACATTGAAATTCATTTCTAATATTGCTCAAGAAATAAGTAAATATATAATTGCTGGTTCAATTCCAGAGAATGAGGATGGCAAGGTATATAATACTAGCTATGCCTTTGATAGGGAAGGAAACATAATAGCAAAACATAGAAAGGTACATTTGTTTGATATTGATGTAAAAGGTGGAGTTACTTTTAAAGAATCTGATGTTTTGAGTAGAGGTAATGAGTATACTGTATTTGAAACAGAGTACTGCAAGATAGGACTACAAATATGTTATGATATTAGATTTCCTGAATTATCAAGACTTATGGTAGAAGAGGGAGCAAAACTTATAATCACCCCAGCCTCATTTAATATGACCACTGGACCAGCTCATTGGAAGGATTTATTTAAGGTTAGAGCTCTTGATAATCAAGTATATACTCTTGGGTGCAGTGGGGCCTTAAATAAGGAGGCATCGTATAACTCTTATGGACATTCAATCATTGTAAGTCCATGGGGAGATATAATTAACAATTTAGAATTTGAAGAAGGAATTATAATTGAAGAAATTGATTTAGATAAAATAAATGAAATTAGAGAGCAACTTCCTTTATTGAAACATAGAAGGTTAGATTTATATGGAGTTGTAGATAAAAGGGATTAGACTTTAAAGTCTAATCCCTTACTTATTTATTCGGCGGTTCTATCTCTTTCTTTAAATAATAGAGTAATACAATATAGTCCTGCTAAGCCTACTAAACCGTATACTACTCTACTTAAAAAAGCAGATTGACCACCAAATAAAGAAGCCACTAGGTCAAATTGGAATAATGCAATTAATCCCCAATTTAACGCTCCTATAATGACAAGAATTAGAGCAAATCTGTCCATTATATACCTCCTTAAATACAATTGAGTTTTGTTTATCAATAGTATTGCTGTTATTTGTATTTATTATACATTTGATTAAATTATTATAAACTCAGAGATTGTAACTTTATAAAATTAATTGAATATTATAAAGTGAGTAAAAATAAAAAAACACTTAAAAAGGGTGGTAAATATGTATTATGAGATAAATAATTATCCTTATGGATATAATACTTCTTATGCGAGAGTATTACATGCTTCTCCTGATGCTCCAGGTGTAGATGTATATTTAAATAATGCTTTAATTGCAAGAAATCTAACTTATCAAAATTTTACAGAGTATTTACCTTTAATGGAAGGTAGATATAATGTTAAAGTATTTGCAACAGGTACTACATCTAATCCAGTTATTGATACTGTAGTAAATATAATGCCTGATTCAGATTATACTATTGCAGCTACAGGATTCTTAAAGGATATACAACCTTTAGTTATAAATGATACATCTGCTAGAATTTCACCTAATATGTCTCAAGTGAAATTTGTTCATTTAGTACCAGATGCTCCCAGGGTAGATGTAACATTACCTGATGGTAAAAAGCTATTTAAAAATATAGCTTTTAGAGAGGTAAGTAAAAAACTATTAGTAGACCCTGGAAAATACACAATCCAAGTTAGAGTTGCAGGAACTGATAATATAGTATTAACAGTTCCAAATGTAATGTTAAAGCCAGGTAAATATTATACAATATATGCAGTAGGGACAGTTGGCGGTAATAAGCCACTACAAGCTCTTATTGCACTAGACAAAGCATCCTATTGAAAGAATAAAAAAACAAGGATAATCTATTGATTATCCTTGTTTTGCATTTGACTCATAAAAGCCATAGCCATTTCTAAACCCTTTACTAGCTCTGTTTCAATTTTTTCTTTAGACTCCTCTTCTTTTCCTTCTAATACTGTTACTCTACAGATGTTTTTACCGATTTCTAATGTTTTAAAGTCTTCTCCTAATATGGACTTTAATCCGTCTAATATCATCTTTTTACTTTCTTTTTCTAGTAAATATGATTCATATTGATTTTGTACTGAAATCAATATTCTTTTTTCTTCATCAAGTTTTATGTATTTTAAAAAATAATTTAATGTATCCATATTAACCTCCATTATTATTATATTAGTTAATAAAAATTTTATAATAATTTAGAAAAAAATTCAATAAACAAATTTTTATGGATTAATATGATTTTTTTGCTTTACTTAAAAATAGATTCTAATGGAAAAATAATAAAGAAAAATATTGGAGGTGATTTAATGACTTTAACAAATTCATTAAAATTAGACCAAATAAGTGATATGGAATTACAAAACATAAGAGAAATAGTGAATAGTCATCAAGTTATGATTAGTAAATTTAACGAATATTCAAGCAAATGTCAAGATCCACAAATACAACAAATGTTTTCTCAATCGGCTCAATCGGCTCAACAGACTGTTAATATTTTAATACAATCACTATAAGAAGGAGGATATCTATGAAAGAAAAAGATATGGTAAATGATGTACTATCTATGACTAAAGCAAGTATAGGAGCATACACTAATGCTATTGCTGCTACATCGAATATGGAACTTAGAACGTCATTAGAGCAATTAAGAAATGAAGCTGAACAATTTCAATATGAATTAGGTAAAATAGCAAATCAAAAAGGATACTACCCATCTCCAGAAATAGCAAATCATCAAGATAGACAACAAATCAAAAATAAATTAACCCAAGGAACTATGTCATAAAAAGAGGAAATATTCCTCTTTTTTTATTGTTTTCTTGACATCAACGAATATATGTTCTATCTTATATGTATGAGGAGATGGAGGGAATAGCATGAGAAAGAAATTTAAATTAGAGATTATAAGTGATAATTTAGCAGAAGAAATGTGGGGAGAAATTAAAAAAAAGAAAACTATAACAAATGGAGTTATAGTTTATAAGTGTAAATATTATTCTGGAGTGATATTCAATGATAAAGAATTTAATATAGATCAAAACCTAAAACGAAAAATAAGTCCCATGATATTGATTGAAACATATAATTATAGGGGGAAAAAATATGTAATTGAAAGAACAAACAATAAAGAAAAAATACCAGAAAAATTAGAAAGTAAGTTTGTGAATAAAAGGTATGATGAAAGAATATCTGTATTTGCATTAACTGAGGATTTTATTAAATTATTTAAGTACTATCATAGAGATATATTAAAAAAAATATATAGAAAGAAATTAGATAGAAAAGCTCGTAAATATAAATCTGAAAATGGTTTTATTAATAATGAGATAAAAGAATCAATCAAATATCTTTCTTTAAAAGCTCCTGAATTTTTAAAAAATAAAGATAAAAATGAAGCAATGAAATTTTTAGATAAAAAATTAGATGAAGCCCTTGATAAATTACACATAGATGGTACTAAAATTGATATTGATGTAGAACTTATGAAAGATAGATATAAACAGCGGCGAGAGTTAATAAAATAAAGGATTCAATCATAAATAGATTGAGTCCTTTATTTTATGTATTTATTATTGCAATTTAGAGATAATATTTTAATAAAAGAATAAGTGGAAAACGTTTATTCTGAGCTTGTCAAATTTGACAATATTCATTTGTTTTGTTACCATAAATAACCGTATGCTAAGTGATCGAAAAATGAGAAAAATTAGGAGGAGTCAAATGTCATTAATTGAAGTTAAGGACTTATATAAAGTATTTGGACATAAACCTAAAAAGGTATTTCCTTTATTAGAAAAAGGCATGTCTAAAGATGAAATTTTAAATAAAACGGGAAATACGATCGGAATTAATAATGCCAGTTTTGAAGTCGAAAAAGGTGAGTTTTTTGTAGTAATGGGTTTATCCGGAAGTGGTAAATCTACATTGATACGTTGTCTAAATAGATTGATTGAGCCAACAGCTGGACAAATATTGATAGATGGAGAGGATATTGTAAAAGCTGATAAAGATAATCTAAGGGACATACGAAGAAAGAAAATTTCAATGGTATTTCAACATTTTGGTCTATTTCCCCATAGAACTGTATTAGATAATGTAGAATATGGATTAGAAATACAGGGAGTAGATCCTGAAGAAAGAACAAAAAAAGCCATGGAATCTATTAAACTTGTGGGGTTAAAGGGATATGAAAATAGTATGCCTAATGAGTTGAGTGGTGGTATGCAACAGAGAGTAGGGCTAGCTAGAGCTTTAGCTAATGATCCAGATGTTTTACTTATGGATGAAGCCTTCAGTGCTTTAGATCCACTTATTAGAAAAGAAATGCAAGATGAGCTTTTAGATTTACAATCAAAAATGCATAAGACAATTATTTTTATCACCCATGATTTAGATGAAGCTTTAAAGTTAGGGGATAGAATTGCTGTAATGAAAGACGGTAAGATCGTTCAAATAGGGACAGCTGAAGATATATTGACCAATCCTGCCAATGACTATGTTAAAGAATTTGTTCAGGATGTGGATAGATCAAGGGTTGTAACAGCGGAAGCTATAATGAGAAAGCCTGAAGCTCTAATATCTTCTAAGGATGGTCCTAGAGTAGCAATTAGGAAGATGAAAGAAAATGAATTTAGTAGTGTTTATGTGACTGATAAGAATAAAAAATTATTAGGAATAGTTACAATTGAAGATGCAAGTAAAGCTATAGAAAAAGGACAAAAATCATTGGATGAAATATTAATAAGAGATGTTCCTAGAGCCACTCCTCAACAGCAGATAATTGATTTGTTACCAATGGCTAAGACGGCAGATTATCCTATTGCAGTAACAGATAAAGAAGATCACTTGTTAGGTATTATAGTAAGAGCATCTATTATATTAGGAATAGTAGGGGAGGAGGCTTAAGATGTTTAAATTTCATATAGGATCATATTTTGAAGATTTTGTATTATGGCTTAAAGATAATTTCGATTTTATATTCGACTTTATTAAAAATATATTAGAAGGATCTATTGACGGGTTAGAAGCATTATTAAATTTCTTGCCTAGCATAGTTTTAATATTATTAATTGGATTACTTGCATGGAAAGTAACTTCTAAAGGTGTGGCAATATTTACTATACTAGGATTACTTTTAATTGATGCTATGGAGCTATGGCAAGCTACAATATCTACACTAGCTTTAGTATTGAGTTCATCTTTAATTACATTATTGATAGGTATCCCTTTAGGTATTCTAGCTTCTAAAAATGATAGGTTTGATAGAATATTACGACCTATACTTGACTTCATGCAGACTATGCCTGCATTTGTATATCTTATACCAGCAGTTTTATTTTTTAGTTTAGGTAAGGTGCCAGGAGCATTTGCAACAATAATATTCTCTATGCCCCCGGTTGTTAGACTTACTAATCTAGCTATAAGACAAGTACCTACAGAAGTAGTTGAAGCAGCTAGATCTTTTGGATCTACATCAAAACAAATGTTATTTAAAGTACAGTTGCCTATTGCATTACCAACTATTCTAGCAGGTATCAATCAAACAATTATGCTAGCTTTATCTATGGTAGTAATATCTGCAATGATAGGTTCTGGTGGATTAGGGAAAGTAGTTCTACGAGGTATACAAGAGTATAAAATAGGTTTAGGTTTTGAGGGTGGAGTAGCTGTAGTAATACTAGCCATGATATTAGATAGAATAACCCAAGGATTTGGGGATTTAAATAAAAACAAATAAAATTAGGAGGTAGATTATGAAGAAATTAGGAAGTATATTATTAGTTATTTTATTGGCGATGAGTTTAGTGTTAACAGCATGTGGTGAAGATACTAATGATTCGGAAGGTACTAATGATTCAAATAATGAGAGTAAAGGTGAAGTTAAGTTTGGAGTAGTAAATTGGGCGGAAGGAATTGCAATGACAAGTTTAGCAGAAGTAGTGCTAGAAGAGAAAATGGGATATGATGTAGAATCGACAACAGCTGAGCCTGGACTTATATTTACATCAGTTGCTGAAGGGGATTATGATGCATTTTTAGATGCATGGTTACCTTTAACTCATCAAAGTTATATGGATAAGTTTGGAGAGAAGATTGATGATTTAGGATATAATTATGAAGGAGCAAAGATCGGTTTAGTAGTACCTTCTTATGTTGATGTGGATAGTATAGAAGAATTAAATGAAAACAAAGATCAGTTTGAAGGAAAAATAGTTGGGATTGGTTCTGGAGCTGGAATAATGAAAGCAACAGAAAATGCAATTGAAGAATATGATTTAGATTATGAGCTTATGGAAAGTAGTGGACCAGTTATGACTGCTGAACTAGCAAGCTCAATAGATAACGAAGAACCTGTAATTGTAACAGGATGGAAACCTCACTGGAAATTTGCTAGATATGATTTAAAATTCTTAGAAGATAGTAAGAAAATATATGGAGAATCTGAAAATATTCATACGATTGCTAGAAAAGGGCTTAAAGAAGATATGCCAGAGGTTGCTCAATTCTTAGAGAATTTTAATATGAATGACCAAGAATTAGGTTCATTAATGGGACAAATAGCAGATAGTGATAAAGAACCTACAGAAATAGCTAAAAAATGGATGAATGAGAATGAAGATTTAGTGAATAGCTGGTTACCAGAAAGTAAATAGTAATTCTTAATAGACTAGATAAATTTATCTAGTCTATTAATTTTAATAAGGTTAATTATTAATTGAATAATAATTAACAATGACAGAAGTGTAACTTGATTTTTAGGAAAGAATAGTATATCCTTTATGTAGAAAATACAATATTTTAGATATGTGAAAATTTATTTTAATATGGAGGTGCCATTATGAAAAAATTTCTTATTACAGGAGCTTTAGGACAAATAGGATCTGAGTTAACTATGGAATTAAGAAAACGTTATGGTAATGAAAATGTAGTAGCCAGTGGACTTAGAAAGGAAGATTCAATAGTAGTAGAATCTGGTCCTTTTGAAATCGTTGACATAGCTAACTATGATCAAGTTGCTGAGGCAGTTAAAAAGCATGATATAGACTGGATAATAAATCTAGCTGCTATATTATCTGCAGTAGGAGAACAAAAACCAAGCTTGGCATGGGAAGTTAATATGAATGGTTTATTTAATATATTAGAAGTAGCGAGAGAGCATAAATGTGCAGTATTTACACCAAGTTCTATAGCAGCCTTTGGTCCAAATACTCCAAAAGATGATACACCACAAGATACAATCCAGAGACCAAATACTATGTATGGAGTAACTAAAGTAGCTGGAGAGTTATTATGTGATTATTACTATGAGAAGTTTGGAGTAGATACTAGAGGTGTTAGATTCCCAGGTTTAATATCCTATGCAACCCTTCCAGGTGGCGGAACTACTGACTATGCAGTACATATTTATTATGATGCTTTACAAAAAGGAGAATTTACTTGTCCATTAGATCAAGATACTTATATGGATATGATGTATATGCCAGATGCAATAAATGCAATTATTGATTTAATAGAAGCTGATGGATCAAAGCTTAAGCATAGAAATGCATTTAATGTAACTGCAATGAGCTTTAATCCAGAAGGAATATTTAATTCTATTAAAAAACACATCCCAGATTTCACTATGGATTATGATGTAAACCCTACACTACAAAAGATTGCTAATTCATGGCCAAATTCTTTAGATGATTCAGCAGCTAAGGAAGAATGGGGCTGGAATCCACAATATGATTTGGATGCAATGACAAAAGATATGTTAGAAAAATTGAAAGAAAAATTGAACATAGAGAAATAATAAAAATGAGGCCTTAAGGCCTCATTTTTATTATTTGTTTTCTATATAATATATTCCTGTAGTATTTTTACCACAATGACTTGATATAACACATCCTGCTTCTATAAGTATAATTTCTTTAAATAAATTATTTTTTTCTAATTTATTTTTTAAGTACAATGAATCTTCCAATGATATTGATTCACCGATTATTATTCTATCTAAATCAATATGGTTTTTATTTTTAAGAATATGACTTAATACTAGATCTAAAGCTTTCTTTTTTTTACCTCTTGGTTTCTGACCAAGGATGATTTTACCTTCACTTACTTTTATGATTGGTTTAACTTTGAAAAATCCACCTACTAAACTTTGGATGCTATTACAACGTCCACCTTTATACAGAAAATCAAAGGTATCCACTATAAAAGATGTTCTAATCATAGGAATAGTATTGTTTATTTCATCAACTATTTTATCACTAGACATTCCCAAATGAATGAGGTCATTTGCTTTTAATAATAAGAGACCGATACCTGCAGAAAGGTTTTTGGAATCTATAATATGTATATTAGCATCCTCAAACTCTTCAGCAGCTAATTTAGCATTTTGTATCGTTGAGGATAATTCAGATGACAGTCCAATATATATTATATCGTCTCCTCTTTCTACAAAGGGTTTAAAAGCATCATAGAAGTCCCTAGGGGATGGTGCAGAAGTTTTAGGTAGTGCATTTAATTCATCCACTTTGTTATATAACTCTTTTGTTTTAATATCAACGCCATCTTTAAAAGATTTTTCATTAAAAACTACGTACAAAGGTATTATAGAGATATCATATTTATTTAATATATCTATTGATAAATCACAAGTACTATCTGAAAACAGTTTAATATTATTCATTAATTTACTCCTTTCATTACATGAGTCAAAATATAAGGTCATATATATATATTACTAAATATACATTAATTTATAAAGCAAAATCACAATATAATCTAATTATAAGAGTTAACTGTAGATTTTTTAGTATATTATGAGAAATTGTCTTTATTTAAATCCATATTATTTATAACAAATTTCAAAATAATATGGTATCATATAATTAATATTATAATAATGAAAAGGGGCATTAGAATGAAAATAATATCAGATAGTTGCTGTGATTTAAATACAGAACTAAAAAAACAATTAGATATAGAATTAGTTCCTCTTACCATACGAATTGGTAATCAAGAGTTTTTAGATGATGAGAGCTTAGATACAAAAGAATTATTAAAAGTAATGAAAAATAATGAAGATTCTCCTAAAACAGCAAGTCCTTCTCCGGGGAGCTTTATAGAGAAATATAAGAAAAATGACAAAAGTTTTGTTGTTACTTTATCATCGGCTTTAAGTAGTACATATAATCATGCAATGATGGCAAAGAATATGATACTGGAAGAAGCGGGAAATAAATTCATTCACGTTTTTGATTCTGTTAGTGCTGCTGCAGGAGAAACACTGATTTGTATTAAATTAAATGAATTGATAAATAAAGGATTACATGAAAGTGAAATAATAGAAAAGACTAATGAATACATAGGAGAAATGAAGACGTTTTTTGTTTTAGAATCTTTAGACAATTTAATAAAGGCAGGAAGAATGAGTAAAATACAAGGGAAGTTAGCATCGGCCCTTTCTATAAAACCTATTATGGGTTCTACAGATGATGGTAATATTAGATTAGTTAAAAAAGTTAGAGGTATTAATAAAGCTTTGAGTAAATTAGTAGATGTAATAGGAGAAGAAGAAAATAGTTGTAAATTTGAAGAAAAAGTATTAGGCATAACTCATGTGAATTGTAAAGAGAGGGCAGAAAAACTAAAAGAAGATATAATGAATCAATATAGTTTTAAAGACATTATCATTGTAGAAGCTGGAGGAATAAGCTCTGTATATGCAAATGATGGTGGAATAGTTTTAGCCTTTTAAAAGTCATAAATTATGTTTATGACTTTTTCATTGTTTATATAATTAGACCTGAGCCCTTTAATTAACTATACATATTTTTCTCTATTAATTGTTATTATATAGTGATACTGGGTAATTAATATAGATGAGATAGATAAATATAATTATCATTGGAGGGATATTATGTCAAATGAGAGAAGAGTAAACTTTGGAGGCAAACCTGTTACATTAATGGGTAAAGAAATAAAGAAAGGTGATATTGCAGAAAATTTTAAAGCAATAAAACAAGATTTATCAGAATTTGACTTTTATAATGAGACAGAAGGAAAAATAAAGGTTATAAGTGTGGTTCCATCAATAGATACTGGAGTATGTTCATTACAGACTCAGAGATTTAATGAAGAATCCACTAGATTATCAGATGAAGTATTTATTGTTACAATTAGTGTGGACCTACCCTTTGCCCAAAAAAGATTTTGTGGAGCAGAAGGGATAGATAATATTGAAGTAGTATCTGACCATAAGGATTTAGATTTTGGTAATAAATATGGATTTACTATAGAAGAATTTAGACTTTTATCTAGAGGAATAGTTGTAATAAATCAAGATAATGAAGTAGAATATATTGAATATCTTGATGAGGTAACTAATCATCCAAACTATGATAAGGCATTAGAAGAAGTGAAAAAGTTAGTATAGATTGCATTATATATTAGAGTAGTATATTTACAAAGATATTATTATAATATATAATTAGTAATTAAATAAAGATAAATCTGTGACTAAGATTAGTAGGTTAAGATACTAACTATAGCGAGCTGATGACGGTGAAAGATCAGTGTTAAGACTTTTCTGAATGGACTTAGGAGATTAAGTTTGAATAATAGTAGAACTTGACGGCATCCTCCGTTAAAGGACTTAAGAGGACCTTTTGGTCAACTAGAGTGGTACCGCGATTTTACCCATCGTCTCTATTTATTAGAGATGGTGGTTTTTTTATTTTATAAATAGTGAAAGAAGGGATGAAATGAGTGATAAGAAAGTAATATTTAGTGGTGTACAGCCTTCAGGAGACTTAACTTTAGGAAATTATTTAGGGGCTATAAAAAATTGGGTAAAACTACAGGATGAATATGAATGTTATTATTGTGTAGTGAATTTGCATTCTATTACAGTACCTCAAGAGCCTAAAGATTTAAGAAGAAGGACATTGGAAGTTATTGCATTATATATGGCAGCAGGAATAGACCCTGAAAAATCTACTATATTTATTCAATCTCATGTACCTCAGCATGTGGAATTATCTTGGGTACTTAATACAATGACTTACTTAGGTGAACTTAATAGAATGACTCAATTTAAAGATAAAATTCAAAAGAATGAGAAAAATTTAAATGCAGGTTTATTTACTTATCCTGTTTTAATGGCTGCAGATATTCTTCTATATCAAACAGATTTAGTGCCAGTTGGGGATGACCAAAAACAACATTTAGAATTAGCTAGAGATTTAGCTCCAAGATTTAATAATAGATACAGTGAAACATTTAAAATACCTGAACCAATGATTTCGAAGGTGGGGGCAAGGATTATGGACTTACAGGATCCTACAGTTAAAATGTCTAAATCAGCCGAAAATGAAAATGGTTATATTTTATTGAAGGACGATCCTGACACTATAAGAAGAAAAATTAAAAGAAGTGTAACAGATTCATTAAATAGGGTAAATTATAGTGATGAACAACCAGGAATTAAAAATCTATTGACTATTTATTCTAAAATAACTGGGGAGAAGATAGAAGCTATTGAAGCAAAATATAAAGATAAAGGCTATAAAGAGTTTAAAGCTGATACAGCAGAAGTAATTATTGAAGGATTAAGACCTATTAGAGAAAAGTATTTACAATATATGAATGATAAAAAATATTTGGAAAAAGTATATAAAGATGGAGCAGATAAGGCTGAGAAAACTGCTAGAAAAACATTAAGAAAGGTCTATAAAAAGACCGGATTTATTCCTAGATAAAGTTTTAAAAATATTGACTAATCTAGTTATGCTTGTGTTATGATTTTCTTTACGATGACTGTTGTAGGTATATTTAACCTTATAACTTCTTGGATATTAGTATATTAAAAGAAAAAATATAAAGCCTGGGCTGATT
Source organism: Anaeromonas frigoriresistens (assembly GCF_016820655.1). Lineage (GTDB taxonomy): Bacteria > Bacillota > Clostridia > Tissierellales > SIT17 > Anaeromonas > Anaeromonas frigoriresistens. Next base: position 35,508 of record NZ_WSFT01000044.1, on the reverse strand, counting down.
ATAATTCTCCTAGGCTTTATATTTTCTACAAATATTAGTAAATAAAGGAATTATTACATATATTTTGTTTGTCGATAATTGTGGTCTAGTGTATAATTCAATTAGAATAGATTGTATCTAAAGGAGAATTATATGAAAGATATATCAAAATCGGATGTGACTTCCTTAAAAGAATACAAATTAGCACATAGTGACTATGAATTTAGTCCAAATATAGAAATTAATGAATTAGCCTATAAGATAATCTCTAATATAACCGAGGGGATAGTAGTAACTGATGAAAATGGAGTAATAGAATGGACCAATTCAGCTGTAGTGAATATAACAGGATATTCAAAAAAAGAAGTAATAGGTAATAAGCCTTCCTTATTCAAATCTAATAAACATGATTATAAATTCTATGAAAAGATGTGGAAATCTTTAAAGTATGAAGGAGAATGGGAAGGAGAGATATGGAACAGAAGGAAAAATGGAGAGGCATATCCAGAGCATCTTAGGATAACATCTATAAAAAATAGTTATAACAAATTAAAATATGTTGCCATATTTAATGATTTAACTCAAAAAGAGAGAAATAAAGCCTATATTAAATATAATGCTAATTATGATTTCTTAACAGGATTACCTAATAGATTTTTAATAAAGGATAGGCTTAAATCATCATTAAATCAAGCTAAGAAAACTAAGAATATGGTTGCACTAATATATATTGATTTAGATAGTTTTAAAAGAGTTAATGATGGTCTTGGACATGATATTGGAGATGAACTATTGAAAAAAGTGTCCAATAGGATATTATATTCCTTAAATGAAAATCAAACTTTAGCTAGAATGGGCGCAGATCAATTTTTGGTCTTAATACCCTTTGTGAATGATGAAAAAAAGGTATTAGAATTAGCAAATAATATAGGAAATATATTTAATGAACCTTTTAATGTCAACAAATACACAATATATATGACTACTAGCATAGGTATAAGTATATATCCTGAAGATGGAGTAACGGAAAATGTTTTAATTAAGAATGCAGAAACTGCAATGAGTATATCAAAGGATATTTCTGGTAATAAATATACATTATATAACTCAAAAATGAATGAATTATCAAATGAAAAAATTATTATTGAAAATGATATCAGAAGAGGGATTGAAGAGAGAGAATTTGAATTATATTATCAACCAAAGATTAATATTAAAAATGAAGGAATAATGGGATTAGAAGCTCTTATAAGATGGAATCATCCGTTAAGAGGGTCAGTTTCACCAGACGAGTTTATACCTATAGCTGAAGAGACAGGTCTTATAGACTCTTTAGGAAAATGGATATTAAATGAAGCTATATATCAACAAGAAAAGTGGATCAACATGGGATATAAGTTTGGAGCTATATCAATAAATCTATCTCCAAAACAGTTTAAAAATAAAGATATAAAAACAGAAATTTTACTCCTATTATCTAAATCAAAGCTTGAAAGTAAATACATAGAATTTGAAATAACAGAAACAGCTGCAATTGAATCAGAAGAGTATACTTTAGATTTAATGACAGAACTGACTGAGTTAGGAATAAAATTTGCTATTGATGACTTTGGTACCGGTTACTCATCTTTAAGTTATTTAATAAACTTACCATTTGATACCATAAAAATAGATAAATCTTTTATTGATAATATTTCAAAGGGTAGTAGGGGGATAGAAATAGTTAAAGGTATTATAGCTATGGCTAATAGTTTGAAAATGAATGTGATTGCAGAGGGTGTAGAAACAAAAGAACAATTAGATATATTAAGAGAACTAGAATGTGATATGGTTCAAGGATACTACTATAATCCACCTATACCTGCAGATAAAATAGAAAAAATATATGGAATAAAAAAATAAACCCTTAGGGTTTATTTTTTCATTGCCTTCTCAGCAAATTCAGTATTTACAATTTTCTTGTAAGGTGCTCTTTCATTAAGTTCTCCTGCCAGTTCCATAATATCCATCATATGAGCTAAACCTTCTTGTGTTAAAATCAAGTCTGGTTTCCAAGTATCTTGATCTCTGTATCTATCTATTAGAGAAATTAGAATTTCTTTATCAGTATCAGGAAATTGAGGTTGTAAAGCTTCTGCTACTTCTTCTGAAGAATGTTCATTTACCCATACCATACCTTTATAAATTGCATTAGTAAATTTTTGTATCATTTTAGGATTCTCTGCTATAAAGCTTTTAGTAGCACTATAGCAAGTATAAGGAATATATCCTGCTTCTGCTCCTATAGAAGCTACTATATGACCCTTTCCTTCTTTTTCTAATTCTGATGCAACGGGCTCAAATAGTGTTACATAGTCTCCTTCTCCACCTAAAAATGCTCCAGCCATTGCAGCAAACTGAATGTCAGTTCTCACATTTACATCTTCTCCTAGAACTAATCCATTAGATTTAAGTACATATTCTAAAGTCATTTCTGGCATACCGCCTTTTCTTCCGCCAATAACTGTTTTACCCTTTAATTTATCAAATTCAAAATTTTCATCTGCCTCTCTAGCAACTAGAAAGGATCCATCCTTTTGAGTTAGTTGAGCGAAATTGACTGCAAAGTCTTCTTTTCCTTGGTTATAAACATATACTGTGGCTTCTGGACCCATAAATCCAATATCTGCTTGACCTGAGAGTAACGCAGTCATACACTTATCTGCACCTTTACCATTAGTAAGTTCAATCTCTAAGCCTTCTTCTTCAAAAAAGCCTTGGGTTATTGCTACGTATTGAGGAGCATAAAAAACAGAGTGAGTAACTTCTATAAGTCTTACAGTTTCTAATTCATCCTGCTGACAACCTGACAGAATGGGTAAAATCAACATAATAAGCACTAAAATTATTGAAATCAATTTTAACTTCATATAAACACCTCCATAATAAGATATAATTACATTATATTTTTTAAGCCATGAAAATGTTACTGTTAATGAAATAACAATATCAGTTATAATGTAATGTTTAGCCTTATAAGTTTATATTTAATGTAGACAATAGAACATTATTATAATAAAAGGTCGAAATAATAAAGTAAAAGTTACTAGGTGTGGATAATATATTGACAAAGTTGATATTATATATATATAATTAAATATAATAAAATAAAATAATTATAGGCTATGAAGAAGAGGAGTAGACAAAAGAACTTATAGAGAATGGTATCCCTTGGCTGAAAGGATCCAAAAGTAAACTTTTGTTGAAGGTAGCTTCTGAGCTTTCAGGTTGAAGTAGTAGTAAATCTGAACGGACAGAGTTCGTTAAATTGATTGAGAGTCAAGATTTTCTTGAAATTAAGGTGGTAACGCGGATACCTTCGTCCTTATTATAAGGCGAAGGTATTTTTTTATTGTGTAAAAGGAGTGATACCTATGTTTAAATTAGGAGTATTATTATTTTTAATAAGCACAAGTTTAGTGTTAGGAGCTGATAGGCAATATAGAAAGGGAAAGATAACAGATTTAAAGTCCTTATTAAAGGTTAAATTAGTAGGGTTAGGTATTACAGTAGTTTCGGTTATATTTATGATTTATGGAAAATAACAAAGGAGTGAACTAAATGGAAAATTTATCAAAGACTTATAATCCTAAAGAATTTGAAGACAGACTATATAATTATTGGAATGAAGAAGGATATTTTAAAGCAGATGTAAATAAAGATAAGGAGCCCTTTACAATCATGATGCCTCCTCCTAATGTAACAGGAAATTTACACATGGGTCATGCCCTTAACCATACAATCCAAGATATATTAATAAGATGGAAAAGAATGGATGGTTATGAAGCTTTATGGTTACCTGGTACAGATCATGCTAGTATATCCACTGAAGCTAAAGTAGTGGCTCGTATTAAAGAGGAAGGAAATACTAAGGAAGGATTAGGTAGAGAAAAGTTCTTAGAAAAAGCATGGGAATGGACAGAAGAATATGGAGGAAATATTAGAGGACAACTTAGAAAATTAGGGGTTTCTTGTGACTGGTCTAAGGAGAGATTCACATTAGATGAAGGTTTAAGTGATGCAGTAGAAGAAGTATTTATAAGACTTCATGAAAAAGGATTAGTTTATAGAGGAGATAGAATAATAAATTGGTGTCCTAGCTGTGGAACAGCCATTTCAGATGCAGAGGTTGAACATATAGAAGAAAACGGAAAGCTTTGGCATGTTAAGTATCCTGTAAAGGGCGAAGATAAATTTATAGAAATAGCTACAACTAGACCAGAAACAATGTTAGGAGATGTAGCTGTTGCAGTAAATCCTAAAGATGACAGATATAGAGACTTAGTAGGAAAAACTCTTATATTACCATTAGTAAATAGAGAAATACCAATTATTGAAGATGAGTATGTGGAGATGGAATTCGGTACTGGAGCAGTAAAAATTACCCCAGCCCATGATCCTAATGATTTTGAAATTGGACTAAGACATGAATTAGAAAATCTTAAGATTATGGATGATGAGGCTAAGATTAATAATAAGGGCGGAGAATATAAAGGACTAGAAAGATATGAGGCAAGAAAAAAGATTGTGAAAGATCTAGAGGAAAAAGGATTCTTGGTAAATATTGAAGATCATAAACATAATGTAGGACATTGTGAAAGATGTGATACTACTGTAGAGCCAATAATATCTAAACAATGGTTTGTAGAGATGAAACCTTTAGCAGAGCCAGCAATAGAAGCATATAAAGAAGGAAAATTTAACTTTGTTCCTGAAAGATTTGGCAAGATATATCTTAATTGGTTAGAAAATATAAGAGATTGGTGCATATCTAGACAATTATGGTGGGGACATAGATTACCGGTTTATTATTGCAATGATTGTGATGAAGTGATCATTTCTAAAATTAGACCTACAGAATGTGCAAAGTGTAATTCTGAAAATATAGTACAGGATGAAGATACTTTAGATACATGGTTTTCATCTGCTTTATGGCCTTTCTCTACATTAGGATGGCCTGAAAACACAAAAGAGTTAGAGTATTTCTATCCAACAGATGTATTAGTTACTGGATACGATATTATATTCTTCTGGGTTGTAAGGATGGTTTTCTCAGGACTAGAACATATGGGAGAAGTACCTTTTGAAAATGTATTTTTTACTGGTCTTGTTAGGGACTCCCAAGGAAGAAAGATGAGTAAGTCCTTAGGAAATGGAATAGATCCATTAGAAATAATAGATGAATATGGATCAGATGCATTAAGATTTTCTTTAGTTACTGGTAATACACCAGGAAATGATATGAGGTTCCATATAGAACGAGTTGAAGCTAGCAGAAACTTCGCAAATAAATTATGGAATGCATCTAGATTTGTGATAATGAATTTAGGTGAGGAGTTTAAATTTGAAGGTATTGAAAAACTAGATTTAAATACAGAGGACAAGTGGATTATCTCTAGATTAAATAATGTTATAAAAGATGTAAGTTATAACCTAGATAAATTTGAATTAGGTATGGCTGCTCAAAAAATCTATGATTTCACATGGAATGAGTATTGTGACTGGTATATAGAAATGGTAAAACCAAGATTATATGGTGAAAATGAAAATGATAAGAATACAGTTAAGAATGTATTAATTCATGTATTATCAAATATAAATAAACTTCTTCATCCATTTATGCCTTTTGTAACAGAAGAGATTTATAGTTATATAAGTGATGGTAGTAAAAGCTTAATAATAGCTGATTGGCCACAATACGATGAAAAATATAATTTCGATAATGATGAAAATAAAATTAGTTTTATTATGGAAGCTATAAGGAATGTAAGAAACATAAGAGCCGAGATGAATGTTATACCATCTAAAAAAGCAAAGATTATTTTTGTAACGAAGAATAATAATTTAAAAGAAATATTAGAAGGTAATGAAATATTCTTTAAAACATTAGCATCTGCAAGTTCTATTGAAGTTAAAGATACTAAGTCTGGCATAGGAGAAGATGCAATGAGTGCAGTGGTAGAGAATTGTGAGATATTCCTTCCTTTAGAAGAATTAGTAGATATGGAAAAAGAAATTGAAAGATTGAATAAAGAAAAAGATAGGTTAAATCAAGAAATAAAAAGAGTAAATGGTAAGCTATCTAATGAAGGTTTCATCAAAAAAGCACCTGAAAAAGTAGTTGAAGAAGAGAGACAAAAGAAAATTAAATACGAAGATATGATGAATAAAGTGATGGATAGACTTAATAAGTTAACAAATAAATAAATGGAAAAGACACCTATGGGTGTCTTTTCCATCATACATACTTAAAACACTGGGGTGATAATATGAATTATAGCGAAGCTTTAGAATATATACATGGGACTAGAAAATTTGGAAGTAAACTTGGTTTAAAAAACATATCAAAACTTCTTAATTTATTAGATAATCCACATGACAAATTAAGATTTATTCATGTGGCAGGTACTAATGGGAAAGGATCTACTTCATCATTTATATCTAATGTTTTAATTGAACAGGGTTACAAGGTAGGCTTATTTACATCACCATATTTAGAAGTATTTAATGAAAGAATAAGAATAAATAATAAGAACATTCTTGATAATCAATTAGCAGATATTACTGAAAGAGTTAAATCTAAAGTAGATGAGATGATTGAAGAAGGATATAACCATCCTACTGAGTTTGAAATAGTCACTGCTATAGCCTTTGTATATTACTTTGAACAAAATGTAGATGCTGTAGTACTAGAAGTAGGGTTAGGAGGTAGATTTGATTCAACAAATGTTATAGGAAAACCTCTCATTTCAGTGATCACATCTATATCTTTAGATCATATGGATATTTTAGGAGATACTATAGAGAAAATTGCATATGAGAAAGCAGGGATTATAAAAAGAAATAGTAGGGTAATATCATACCCTCAACAAAAATTGGCAGAAGAGGTTATTTTTAAAGTATCAAAAGAAAAACAAGCTTCTTTGGATTTTATGAAATTTGATAATATTAATATTAAAGAGTGTAGTGATAGGGGATCTGTATTTGATTTCAATTATAAAGGAATAAAGTATGAGAATATAAAGATAAATTTAATTGGAAAACATCAAATATATAATGCTAGTTTAGCTCTTAAAACTATATTATTATTGAATGAATTTGGTGATATAAAGGTCTCAGAATATAGTATAAAAAAAGGATTAGAAAAATCTAGATGGATGGGAAGATTAGAAATAATTAGTGAAAATCCTAGAGTATTAATTGATGGAGCTCACAATATTCAAGGTATTAAAGCTTTGGTTGATAGTATTGAGAATATATTTAGATATGATAGATTGATTTTAGTAGTGGGATTATTAAGGGATAAAGATGTAGAAGAAATTATTTCGGTAATTGCACCTAAAGCAGATAAAGTATTAGTAACTGAACCAGAAAGCCCTAGGAAGTTAGCAGCAAGTGAATTATCTAAGATAGTGTGTAAATATAATGATAATGTTAGTTATACAGAGAATATTAAAAATGTAATTGAGTTATCCTATAAAGAGTATAAAGATAATGATTTGATAGTAATAGCAGGATCTTTATATTTAATAGGAGAAGCTAGAAGAACAATAATGAATAAATAGTACTTTTTACCTCCTATTAATAATACATTATAATATATATTATTTAGGAGGTTTTTTATGTCTATTACACCCTTTAGACCATATATAAAAATGAATGATCACAACTTAATAAAAACCTTTTGGATTAAAACGGAAGAGTACAATACAATTAGTAGTTCTGAAGAAATTAAATATGAAATCAATGAAATGATAAAAGAATTAAAACATAGGAATCTAAAATTATCATATGACGATTTTTTACATAAAATTCTTTTTTAATAATTAAATTTCTGAATTCACCATAGTTTAATTAATCGCATAAACTGTTATATAGAAATGAATGGGGTGATGCTATGGGTTCAGAAGATTTTTCGAAACTTTTAGTGGCGAATACAGCTAGTAATTCTTTAACATGCATAGATATATTAAATGGTCATAAGTCTATCGAGTTTAAATATAGTGATATGATTTCACCCAATATTAGGTCTAAAATAGATGAGAAAACATTTAATATCGGAACCCATCAAATATTTAATAGTTCTATATCAAATATAATATATACAGTCAATTCATATAGTAATAGTATATTTAAAATTGACATATCATCTAAACAGATATTAGATGTAGTTTATGTAGGATGTTGTCCTAATCATATAGAACTATATAAAGGAAATATTTATGTTACTAATAGTGACTCTAATTCTATATCAATAATAGAGGAAAAAGATTTTGATTTAATTACAAATATTCCCGTGGGGGAAAAGCCTCACGATTTAAAAATAGATAGATTAAGGGATAAGTTATATATAGCTAATAGCAATGGATATAGTATAACTATTATAGACCTATTAAATAATAAAGATGAAAGGATTTTAATGGATATACATCCATTACATTTTTATATACTAGATGAAAACATGTTTATATTATCATGTCAGTGTAATGGAGAAAGAAAAAGCTCAATATCACTATTTAATCTAGATAGCAAGAAAGTCTTTAGAAGAATCTATATTGATGAGTCTTTATTAGATATGACAGTATTAGTAGAAAGAAACATAATATTTACTACAAATGCTGGAGATGGGTGTTTATATAAGATAGATTATGAGAATCAGGAAATTATAGATAAAATAAATATTGGAGGAATGCCAAATAATGTACTATGGGATAAAAACAAATTATTATATATAACAAACTCTTTAGATGATTGTGTTGTAGTATTTGATATAAATGAGAGTAAAATAGTAAAACAAATACCAGTGGGAAAGGATCCCAATGGTCTTATATTTATATAATGTCGAGAGAATTATCTCGACATTAATTTTTATCTTCTGTAAGTAAATCTATGAATTGTTTATAGATGTTTTCGGGGTTTTCTTTCCAATTATTACATATCATTTTAGCTTGTTTTTTGGACACCACGTTTAATGAAAGATTAAATAAAGTTATTTCATTTTCAATAACTTTAAGATTAACTATAAACTCGGATTCATTTTTCTTATAATAGTTGCCTAAAATTTGAGTTTCTTTAATTTTTTCTTTTTGTTTAATTAAGTATTTTTCTTGAATGATATTCTTAGTATCATTAGGAATTCTTTCAGAAAAATAGTTTAATACCTCTCTGCCTTTTGAAGTTATATTATAATACTCATTACCATCTTTAGTAACAATAGATAAAAATTCTGAATCAACCAATTCACTTAGATATTGTTGCACTACAAAATAGTTCATATGATTATTTTCTAATACAAATTGAGTAATCTCACTATTTGTCATAGGATAATCTACTTTATCAAAAATATATATAAGTATTAGTTTGTTTTGAGCTAATTCGTTACTGTTTTCTATAAACATTTAATCACCCTTTAATAGACTATTATATAAAATTATAACATAAAAAAAGAGAAGTGGTTAACCACTTCTCTTTTTTTATATATTATTTACCTGACATTTGTCTTTGAGCTGTTTCTACTAATCTTTTAGTCATGTATCCACCAACATAACCATTTTCTCTAGAAGTTAAAGTTCCTTTATCTATACTTTCATAATTAGCTAATCCTAATTCACTAGCTATTTCTGCTTTCATTTGATTAAGAGCTTGACGAGCTTCAGGTACTACTATTCTATTTCTATTAGCCATTTAAGAAACCTCCTTAATTTTATTACAACATTTTTATGTTGTAATATTAATATAACCTAAATAATAAAAAAAATGCTGGAATATAATGATACATTGTATATAAAGTAGACATATTACATATAATTAAAAATTTAGGAAAAAAATATATTTTTTATTTCTAGTAAAGTTTATTATAATATAGGTAGACAATAGATTTTATCTAAAGAGGGGGAAAACAAATGAAAAGATTTTTAAGCATACTAGTTTTGATACTAACTATTATTTCTGTTTCCGGATGTAACCAATCTAAAGAAGCTGACAAATCACTAGATAGCAATGAAGTGGTAGAGGAAGAAAGTAAAAGAGATAAGTTAGATGAAGAGAAAAATGATGAAGAAATTGAAGAGATAGCTGATCCCAAAGAGCAGATTGATCTTTCACTAAAGCCAAATGAGAATGGCGAGGTTATGGTATTAATGTATCATGGGATAACTGAGACGGAGGATGTTTGGGATAGAACTTATGATAACTTTAAGAAAGATTTGAAAGTGTTATATGAGAAGGGATATAGACCTATTAGTTTAGAAGACTTTGTTAATAATAATATAACAACTGAAGCAGGATATACTCCTATAGTTTTGACATTTGATGATGGGAGACAAAATAATTTTAATATAATAGAAGAAAATGGAGACAAAATAGTTGACCCTAATAGTGCTGTAGGGATTTTGGAAGAATTCCATAAAGACCATACAAACTTTCCATTAGAAGCAACATTTTTTATTAATGGTACTAATCCATTTAGACAACCTGAATTAATTGAGTATAAATTAAATTACATAATTGATAAAGGAATGGATATTGGAAATCATACAATAAATCATAATGACATGTCAGATAAAAAAAATCAAGATCCTGAAAAAATACAAGAGTATATAGGAAAAGAGGTAGAGTTTATTAACTCAATAATTTCTGAGTATAATGTGAATACTTATGCATTATGTAATGGAGGAAGACCTGATGAGAAATATGAAAAATATTTAGAAGAAGGAACCTATGAAGGTACAAGCTATAAAAACATTGCTATTTTAAATGTAGGATGGAAGCCAAATGTTTCACCTATCAGCAGTGATTTTAACCCTCTATCTATTCAAAGGGTAAGAGCTAGTGAGACTCAAGTTGATGGAGTTGGAATGTATGATTGGATTGAAAGTTTTGATAAAAATCCATCTAGAAGATTTATTAGTGATGGAAATAAAGATATAGTAACTATTCCTAAAAATGAAGAAGAAAAGATAGATAAAGATAAATTAGATAATAAAGAGTTATATATTTATGAAAGTAATTAGGTAGTAATATTACTACCTAATTACTTTTTTAAGGAAGCAAGATATATTGTAAGTGAAAGGTAGTACTAACAAAGCCATGATTACATTAAAAATTGTATGAGCATTTGCGATTTGTCTAGGTATATTATTGGGTGATATATATACAACTACTTTAGCTAAAATATTACCTAAGTAGAAGAATACTAAAACTCCTAATATATTAAATAAAACATGGAATAATGCTATTCTTTTTCCATAGGAGTTGGTAGCTATACCTCCTATTACAGCATCAATACAAGTGCCTATATTTAAACCAAATAATATATATATAGCTGATATAAGAGGTATCATTCCGGATTTTGCTATAAGTTGAAGTAAAACTACAGAGGTACTACTACTATGAATCAAAGCACTAAAAGCTGCACCGAAAATAACTCCATTAAAGTTACTATCATATATATAATAAACGTATTTAAGTAATTCAGGAGAATTGGTAAATGATGCTACAGATCCACCCATTAGTTCTATACCTATAAATATCAAAGCTATAGAAAGAATAAATATTGAGGTGATTTGAATGTGGTAGTTTGTAGTATATAGATAAAGGACGATTCCAAGTATAATTAAATAGGATAGCAAACTGTTTATATTGAATGCCGTCAATTGACCCGTGAAAGTAGTACCTATATTAGAGCCTAAAATAAGGGGAATAGCCTTATTTACATTAATAAGCCTACTATGAACTAATGTAATAATAATAATGATAACTAAGCTACTGCTTTGAAGTAAAGCAGTAACAACAATTCCGAGTATTAGTCCATTGATCCTCATAGATGTGAATCTCTCTATAAGTGTTTTCCATTTAAAGGATATATTTTCTTCTAAAGTAAGGGACAGTAACCTAATTGAAAAGAGAAAAACGATTAATCCAGATATAAATTCTATTAAAATCTTTAAATTATCATTATAAAAAATCTCCATAATATACCTCCTTTAGCTCTATAATAAATATATTAATAACTAACCTTAAATTATTCTATATATTAGTTGAGAAACGTAAAATCGTTCCATTGACTAATGTAAAAATCGATGATTTAATAAGTATTAGAATAAAAGTTAATTTGTAAAATAGAAGGGTGGAGTAAGATGAGTAAAAAAACTATTGTATTTTTTATTATAGTAGTATTAACTTTTTTAAACTGTAGTAGTGTTTTTGGAGAAGATAATATTGAAAATCCTAAACCAGTGAGAGGAAAAGTTTTAGAGATTATTTCTGAGGAAGAAGAAGAAACAACTTACGCAGAAGGGCAGACTACAACAGTACAAGTTATTGAATTAAAAATGACTAGTGGAGATCATAAAGGCGAAAAATTAATAGTTGAAAACTATATTGATAGTATGTTTGCTTATAATATAGAGGTAGAAGAAGGAGATAATGTTTTAGTATATTTAGAAAAGGATGAAAATGGTGAGATTATAAAGGGATATATATCAGAAATAGTGAGGGATAAATATTTAATTTATTTAGTTATGATATTCTTTTTATTATTAGTAATAGTAGGAGGATTAAAAGGAGTTAAATCAATTATAACATTACTTATAACTGCTTTTGCTGTACTTAAAGTTATGTTACCTCTTATACTTAAAGGATATAATCCTATTTACTTATCTATTGGAGTAAGTATTATCGTGATAGCACTAACACTTCTAATAATTTCAGGATTTAACAGAAAAGCATTTGCAGCTATTATAGGGACAAGCGGTGGAGTGCTTATAGCGGGGATAATAACATTGATTATAGGACAGTTAGCTAATTTAACTGGGCTAGGTTCTGAAGAAGCTCAAATGCTTAGTCTGATACCTCAAGGAGAAACCTTTAATTTTAAAGGAATATTATTTGCTGGTATAATTTTAGGAGCTTTGGGGGCGGTTATGGATGTAAGCATGTCTATAGCATCCTCAATGAATGAAATTAAAATAGCAAATCCGAGTATAACTAATAAAGAGCTAATTAAGTCTGGTATGAATGTAGGTAAGGATATAATGGGGACGATGTCAAATACTTTAATCTTGGCTTACTCAGGAGGATCTATTCATTTAATGCTTTTATTTATGGCTCATGATTTTAGTTTAGTTGAAATTATAAATCGAGATATGATTGCATCAGAAATTGTAAGAGCATTAGCAGGAAGTATAGGATTGATATTTACAATCCCCATAACTGCATTAGTAGCTTCAAGTTTATATAATAAAATAGATAAATCAAAAAAAATAGAAGAATAATAAAAATCAAGCGGACAGAATATGTCCGCTTGATTTTTATTATAATTGTTTCTATTTTATACCTTTAATTAATATAATATATAAACGATATTATATGGGGTGAAAATATATGAAAAATTATCTATTTAAGAAAAATAAAAATAATCTTATTAAAATTACTTTGGTACTCTTTTTATTATCTATTTCAGCTTTATGGGTTAAATCTGAGAATACAAACATCTATCAAGTACTTTCACCAAACAAAGAATTACCTATCTACAGTGTAGATAGACAAGATAAGAAAGTATCAATAAGTTTTGATGCAGCTTGGGGTGACAAATTTACTAGAGAAATATTGGATATACTTGATGAGCACAATGTTAAAACTACATTCTTTCTAGTGGAATTTTGGGTAGAAAAGTACCCTGACCTAGTAAAGGAAATTGATGCAAGGGGACATGAAATTGGAAATCATTCTTCTAATCATCCTTATATGTCAAAACTCAATGATATACAAATAATTGATGAGTTAGAAAGAACAGAAGATAAAGTTTATGAATTGATTGGTAAAAGAACTACATTATTTAGACCACCTTTTGGAGATTATAATGATAGATTAATTAATGTATGTAAGGAGAATGGATATCATGTTATTCAATGGAATATAGATTCATTAGATTGGAAGGAAAGAGGAGTTCAGCCAGTAGTTGATAGGGTTATAAAAAATGTTGATGATGGATCAATAATTTTATTTCACAATAATGCAAAATATGTTACTGAATACTTACCAATAGTTTTAAAAGAATTAAAAAATAAAGGATATGAAGTGACTCCAATTTCAAAGCTAATATATAAAGATGACTATTATATTGATCATGAAGGAAGACAATTTAAAAAATAATTTTAAAATAATATGTTAATATTTCCAGGTGAATATTAAACCTATATATTAACAGATAATAATTATAAACTAATTGATTTGATAAGGATATAATGGATAAGAATAATAGTATATAACTTAATTTTAATTTGTTTTATAGGGGAGTTTTAATAAATGCACATAATGGATAAAAAAGTAAAAGGGATTACTTGTAATTCAAAAAAAGTAAAAGATGGTTTCGTATTTGTAGCAATAAAAGGAGAAAGTATAGATGGTAATGATTTTATAGAAGAGTCAATAGAAAATGGAGCAGTTATAATATATACTAATAAAGATATCTCTGATGATAGAGTTTCAATAATTAAAGTGGATGATCCAAGGAAGGAATTGGCTAAATTACTAAATGAATTTTATGGGTATCCTACCGAAGATTTAACTATTATTGGAGTTACAGGAACAAACGGTAAGACTACAACTACCCATATTATTGAAAGTATATTTAGAAAGGCTGGATATAAAACAGCTCTTATAGGTACTTTAGGAGTAAAAATAAATGATCAATATGAATCATCAGTACTTACAACATCTGATTCTACATTGACAACACCGGATTCAGAGAAGTTATATGGATTATTTAATGAATTCAAAGAAAGAAATGTTGAAGTAGTTATAATGGAGGTATCATCTCATGGGTTGAAATTTCATAGAACCTATGGAGTAGATTTTGATGTAGCTATTCATACAAACATAGAAATAGATCACTTAGATTTTCACAAGAGCTTTGAAAACTATTTAAAAACTAAAAAAATGCTATTTGATTCATTGCGAAGAAATAGATTAGCTATTTTAAATATAGATGATGAAAACGCTACTAAACTATTAGAAGGTAATAGAAATGTATTAACACTTACTTATGGGTTAAATTCTAAGTCATCTATAACAGCATCTAGTATTAATGTTCAAGAAACACTTGATTTCACTGTATGTTTGCAAAGGAATATTTCAACTTATAATGGAAAAGTATATGAACCCCAAGAATTTAATATTTCAATGAATTTATCAGGTTTATATAATGTATATAATAGCCTTGCAGCAATATCCTGTGCTTTATATTTTGGAATTGATATAGATGTTATTCAAAAAGCCCTGAAAGAAGTCAAAGATATTTCTCGTAGATTTGAAAAAATATATGAAAAGGATTATACAGTTATAGATGATTTTTGTCATAATCCAGCTAGTTATCAAGCAGTTCTAGATACTGTACGAGGTCTAAATTATAATAAATTAATAATAGTAAATGCAATAAGGGGGAATAGGGGAATTGAGATAAATAATCATAATGCTTCAGTGTTTTCAGCCTGGCATCATACCCTTAATTATCCTAGGGTTATTCTATCATTGAGTAAGGATGTTGTTGAAGAAAAAGATGGGGTTAAGAATGAGGAATTAGAACAATATAGAAATATGTTTAATAATAATAGTATAGAATATGAAGTTTATGAAAATTTAAATGATTCAATAAAGCAGTCTATAAAATATGCATCCAAAGGGGATATAATTCTTTTATTAGGTCCTCAAGGTATGAATAAAGGAAAAGAAACATTTTATCGTTTACTTAAGGACTCTTAGAGTCCTTTTTTTGATGCAAAAGAAAGTTAATTTAAAATATCGTAAAAAAAAGGAGTTTTAAGATATTTGTCTAATAAATATTTATAGCTAAATATTTATTTTTAAAACAAAAGATTAATATAAATAATTTACAAAACTATTCATATTATATCATTTAAATGAATAATATTATCTTAGATATCTAAAAAAACACATAAGAATAGGAAAGGGAGTGGGGACTTGATTGACAAGGTAATTAATAACAATTCAGTAATTATCATTGGGAAGGTAGTTGGTGAAAAAGAATTTAGTCATGAAATGTATGGTGAGGGATTTTATGTATTTAAAATGGAAATTCCTAGATTAAGTGATTGTTCTGATATATTACCAATTACTATATCAGAAAGATTATTAGTGGATATGGATATCACTGTAGGAAAGAATGTTATTGTTGAAGGACAACTAAGATCTTATAACAGATACCATAATGGGCATAATAAGCTAGTATTAACTATTTTTGCAAGGGATGCATATATGCCTAGTGAAGAAGAGTATGAAGAAAAAATAAAGAAGCCTAATGAAATTTATTTAGATGGGTTTATTTGTAAAAAACCAATTTATAGAACGACACCTTTTGGTAGAGAAATAACTGATTTATTGATAGCCGTAAATAGAGCTTATAACAAATCAGATTATATACCATGTATTGCTTGGGGAAGAAATGCTCGATTCTGTGAGAATTTAGAAGTTGGAGATCATATAAAGACATGGGGAAGAATCCAAAGTAGAGAATACCAAAAGCGATTAGCAGATGGGGGAGTAGAGAATAAAATGGCATATGAAGTGTCTATATCTAAGTTAGAGTATGTAAAAGATGATAATAATAGAGAAGGTAAAGAAGATGAAAATGGGGATGAGATTGAAGCAGAAGCATATTAATTAGTATGAAAAAAGTGGTCATATGACCACTTTTTTTCATACTAATTATTAAATATTTTTTAGATATGATTATATTTGGTATAATATATATATAGATTGGAGGGGATATTATGGATTTTAACTTACAATTTAAAATAATTTTTGGAATAATAGTAATTATTATATTAGGAT
Source organism: Anaeromonas frigoriresistens (assembly GCF_016820655.1). GTDB lineage: Bacteria > Bacillota > Clostridia > Tissierellales > SIT17 > Anaeromonas > Anaeromonas frigoriresistens. Next base: position 18,639 of record NZ_WSFT01000044.1, on the reverse strand, counting down.
CTATACAATACACCTTAAATAAAATGTTATATGAATTAAGAAAAATAATAAGATATCTTAGCAGTGTTGATGATGATTAAGTCGGAGGACAACTATGGAAAAATTCTATAAAGTTGTTGATTATATTTATAAAGAATATTCATATAAGTATAGTATCAGAAATATAGAAGATTCTATAATGAACTCTATTATTTTATTAGTATTTAAGAAACATGGTATAGATTATGACTCTGAATTAAATGATAAGATCCAAGAAATGTTGGGTAATGAAATATTATCAAAAATTGAAATGGCAATTCCACAGCATCTATTAGTTAATGATCATATTATTTCAAATACATATGAATATATCATACAATATAGAAAAAAAGATAAGGAAAAATTAGCAGTTTATTATACATCTCAATGGATAATAGATTACATACTAGATAATACATTAATAGATTATTTTATAAATGATAATATGGAAAATTTAAAAATACTAGAACCATCCTGTGGAAGCGGTAATTTTCTAATTTCCATTGTAGAAAGATTATATTTTTATTATAAAGAGAATACTAATCTTACAAAAAGGGAAATTATATATAGAATAATTAATGAAAATATTTATGGTGTAGATAAGGATAACAATTCATTAAGGTACTGTAAGTATTCATTGATCTTAAAAATATATAAGTTAACAGGGGAAGAATATGATTTAAACTTAAATTTAATGAACTTAGATTTTTTAAGTAAAGGTAAAATTGATAATATAAAATTTGATTTTATTTTAGGTAATCCTCCATATTTAGAAAATAGAAAAATAAATAAGTATTACCAAAAGGATTATTTAAAAAAAATATACCAAACTGCTGTAGGTAGATTCGATATATATGCTCTTTTTATTGAAAAGTCTCTAAAAATATTAAAACAAAAAGGTCGAGTTGGATATATAGTTCCCTCAAGTATTTTAGCTAATAATAACTTTTGTAAATTACGAGAGGTTATCTTGCAAAACTGTAGTATTGAAAAGATTATTAATTTAGGTGATGGAATATTTAATGAAGTTGATATGAGTATGAGTATGATCATTATGAAGAAAACTTCCTTAAAGGGATTAATAATGACCAAAAATATATCTCATTCTAAATACAAAAAAGAAAAATTATACTTAGAACCTTATAGAAAGATAAATCAAAATTATTACAATCAATTATTAAATAATGTTTTTGATATAAACTCATCTGATGTATTTTTTAAAATGAGAAATAGAATATTCAAAGAATCTAATAGCAAAGTTAAAGACTATTGTAATGTCGTAGCTGGTATAGCTACAGGTAATGTAAGAAATAAATTACTAACAAGAGATCAAGATGTAAATGCTGAGAAAGTTTTAGAAGGTAAGAATATACATAGGTATAATCATAAATGGAATGGACTGTATATTAGAACTGATAAATCCTTAATAGATAAAAGTAAAGGTGAGTATGCTACATTTATGAGAAAGGACCTTATATATAATAAGAAAATATTAATAAGACAAACTGCAGATAAATTTATATGTTCTTATGATGAAGAAAATTACTATATCTTAAACACTTTATATTCATTAATAATTAAAGATATAAGTCGAAAAGATTTATCTATTAAATTTATATTAGCCCTACTAAACTCTAGTTTATTTAGTGCTATATATAGAAGTATAACTATGGAGGATGGAAAACTATTTCCTCAAGTTAAAATTTTTCATATAAAAGAAACTCCATTAAGAATAATACCTTATTCAGATCAGGAAATCATTGTGAGAATTGTAGATGAAATTTTACAAGTTTATAAAGAGGGAAATATTAGTTCAAAAGGTAAGGAATTATATATAAATAATAAATTATCTCAAATCGATCATTTAATATATGACATATATGAGGTGGGTAATAAAGAAAGGATTGAAATAAAAAAAATAATTAGTAATACATAAACCAGGAGTATCTATTGACATAAGAAACTAATTGAATTAGAATAGTCATTAAATAACTGGACATAAATTAATAAGTTCTACTAAGGAGTTGATATATATGACGGATGAAAGAAAGGTCGTAATTTCTAAGGAAGAAATTTCTAGTAAGGTTAAAGAACTAGGAGAAGAAATAACAAAAGATTATAAAGATAAAAAACTTTTAGTTGTATCATTACTTAAAGGTAGTTTTGTATTTACAGCTGATTTAGTTAGATCAATAGATCTAATGACTCGAATTGAGTTTATGACAACGTCAAGCTATGGTCATGGGGAACAATCCTCTGGGAAAGTTAAGATAGTAAATGATTTAAAAGTTGACGTTAAGGATTATGATATTCTTATTGTAGATGATATAGTGGACTCAGGTAATACTATGAAATTTATAGTGAATTATTTAAAAGACTTAGGACCAAAATCGGTTAAATCATGCGTGTTACTTGATAAACCTGAAAGAAGAGAAGTAGAAATAGAACCTGATTATTGCGGTTTTACAATCCCAGATTTATTTATTGCGGGTTATGGCCTTAATTATGGAGATTATTATAGAAATGTACCAGATATATTTGTTTTTGAAAATAAGTAAAATGATGGAAGCTTAAGCTTCCATCATTTTATTTATTATGAAATTTTAGAAAATATAGATTTAAAAGTGTTTAAAAATATATCTAAATCATCAGGAGTTATATTAAGAGGGGGTAATAGTCTAATTACTGTTTTATTGGTTACATTTAATAATAAATTTTGTTCTAAAGCTAATTTCTTTATTTCATTAGCATATTCACCACATTCAATACCAATCATTAAACCTCTTCCTCTTATCTCACTGATTATATTGGGATAACTATTTTTAATAAGCTCTAATTCTTTTAGTAAATATTTTCCCTTTTTTTCAACATCTTTTAGTAATTTATCATCCAGGGTTTTTAAAGTTAAATAACCAGAAGCACAAGAAACTGGATTACCACCAAAAGTAGATCCATGGTCTCCAGGTTGTAATAGGTCACTCAAAGTCTTGTCAACTAAGATAGCCCCTAAAGGTAGGCCACCTCCTAAGGATTTAGATATACAAACTAAATCAGGATCAACATTATAGTGTTCATAGGAAAGAAATTTCCCAGTGCGACCAAGACCTGCTTGAATTTCATCTGCTACAATAAGAAAATTATACTTTTCAGAAAGGTTTATTAGATTTTCAATAAATTCATCAGATAATAATCTAACGCCTCCTTCTCCTTGAATAAATTCTAGAAATATTGCGCAAACACTGTCATCACATTTGTTTTGTAAGTCTTCGATATCATTAAAGTTGAAATAATCAAATCCAGGGAGTATTGGTTCAAAGTTTCTATGAAACTTTTCTTGTCCTGTTAAGGATAAAGCACCAAAAGTTCTACCATGAAATGAGTTTTGTGCAGATAATATCTTGTATTTATTCTTATCTTGGGATAAACCAAACTTTCTTGAAAATTTTATTGCTCCTTCAATTGATTCGGTACCTGAATTTGAAAAAAATACTTTATCAAATTTTGTTCTATTTATTAGTGACTCTGCTAGTCTAACAGTAGGTTCTGAAGCAAAATAATTAGATAAATGTATGTATTTAGTTGCTTGATCAGTTATTGTTTTTATAATTTCTTTATTATTATGACCAAAGCTATTTACTGAAAGCCCACTGAACATATCTAAATATTTATTCCCATCTTTATCATAAAGGTAAGATCCCTTACCATAAGCAATTTCTAAATCTATACGGTTGTATAGATTTAGAATATACTTTTTATCTCTTAACAATAAGTCATCCATATTATCACCTTATCCTCTTAATTCGTCTAATATTTTGACTTTATCAATAGTCTTGCTATCTTTTTGTTTAATGATTCTTGCTGGAGTTCCTGCTACAACTGTATTATTAGGTACATCTTTAGTAACAACAGATCCTGCAGCAACCACGGCTCCTCTACCTATTTTTACCCCTTCTAGTACTACTACATTTGCCCCTATTAGTACATCATCTTCTATAATCACAGGAGTCTTACTAGGTGGCTCTAACACTCCCGCTATAACAGCTCCTGCTCCAACATGAACATTTTTACCAATCATACCTCTAGCTCCAACTACTGCATTCATATCAATCATAGTGTTTTCACCAATTTCTGCTCCGATGTTTATAACTGCTCCCATCATTATGACTGCTTTATCTCCTACTTTAACTTTATCTCTAATGATTGAACCAGGTTCTATTCTAGCATTTACATTATTAGTATCTAATAGAGGAATTGCAGAATTTCTTCTATCCGATTCCATAGTATAATCTTCTATTAAATCCTCATATCTATCCAATAAATTCTTTATTATTGAATATTCACCAAAAACGATTCTAAAATTATCATCACCAAAGTTTTTACAATCAGTGAAATTAATATTTTTTAAGTTTCCTTTTATATATAATTTGACTGGTGTAGTTTTTGATGCATTTTTAATAAAATTAGCTATTTCATAAGCATCTTGTAGTTCTGTATTTTCTTTTTGCATTAGTTATTCATCCTCTCTATTTATTTAACAGGTTATCCATTGTATAAAGACCAGGTTTTTGATTAATTATATACTGTGCTGCTTCTAATGAGCCTTTTGCAAATATTTTCTTTGAATTAGCTGTGTGTTTAATTTCAACAACTTCATCATCCCCAGCAAATATAACTGTATGTTCTCCTACAATATTCCCACCTCTTATTGCATGTATACCAACTTCTTTTGGCTGTCTTTTATCTTTTTTTGTATATCTACCATAAACAAAATCCTTTGTATTATCTAATTCATCATTTATTGTATTAGCTATCATAAGAGCAGTGCCACTAGGAGCATCAACTTTTTTATTATGATGTTTTTCTATTATTTCTATATCAAAAGATGATGATAATATATTGGCAGCTTTTCTTACCATACTTAACAGTACATTTACTCCTAAGGACATGTTAGAAGAAAGGAATATAGGTACTGTCTCTGAAGAATTTTCTATTTTAATAAGTTCTTCTTCAGAATAGCCTGTAGTAGCTATTACTAATGGAACTTTTTTATCCTGAGAGTATTCTAACAAATCATTTAAATGAGAAGGGTTTGAAAAGTCAATTATTACATCACATATATCATCTACATTCAAGATACTTTGATAAACTGAAAAAGGATTATCAAGCTTATTAGGATTTCTATCTACACCAGCTATTATATTCATTTCCTCATTATTAATAATTTCATTACAAAGAACTTGCCCCATTGCTCCATTGCAACCATTTACAATAATATTTATCATTTTTATCACCTAATTTCTAAACCATAGTTATTTAGTTCATTTTTAAGTATATTTAAATTTTCTTCAGACATATCAACTAAAGGTAATCTTAAAGTACCTACATTTTTTCCAATTAGATTCAATGCTGTTTTAATTGGAATTGGATTTGTCTCTATAAACAATGAATCTATTAATGATTTCATTTCAAGCTGTAATTTAATACCTTTGTTTATATCTCCTTCTAAATACTCCATAACCATATCGTGAGTATCTTTAGGTAAAATATTTGCAACTACAGAAATAACCCCTTTTCCACCAACTGAAAGTAAAGGAATGACCATATCATCATTTCCAGAATATATATCAAAATCCTCATCAACTATACTTGCAATCTCAACTACTTGACTGATATTTCCACTTGCTTCTTTTACAGCCACTATATTTTTGTGTTTAGATAATTCTTTTAATGTTTTAGGTGCAACATTTAATCCTGTTCTTCCAGGAACATTATATACTATGATAGGAATGTTTACGCTATCAGCAATTTTAGTATAATGTTCAATTAAACCTTTTTGAGTAGTTTTGTTGTAATAAGGAGTAACTACTAATAAACCATCAACTCCTATAGACTCTGACTCTTTACTAAGCTCTATAGCATGAAGAGTATTATTACTCCCTGTACCTGCAATAACAGGAACTCTTCCATTAACTTTTTCAACTGTATACTTTATTGCAGATTTCTTTTCATCATCAGACATGGTTGAAGCTTCTCCTGTGGTACCACAAACAATGATAGCATCTGTATTTTCGTTGATTTGCCAGTCTATTAATTCTCCTAGTTTATCAAAGTCTATTACATCTTTAGTGAAAGGTGTAATTATTGCTACTCCGGATCCTTTAAACAATGACATAAAATAACCTCCTAATTATTAAAATATTCTTTTACTAATAACTCAGCAATTTGTACTGTGTTTGTAGCAGCTCCTTTTCGAATATTATCTGCTGCTACCCATAAGTTTACTCCATGTTTCACACTATAATCTATACGTATTCTTCCGATATATACTTCGTCTTTTCCTTCCACATGAAGAGCGGTAGGATAAATATTTTGAGATATATCATCCATTATTTTTATTCCTTCGAAGTTCATTAAGTGATTAACTAAATCATTTATTTCAAAATCTTTTTCTAATTCTATATTAATAGAAACACAGTGACCATATCGAACCGGTATTCTTACAGTGGTAGCAGTAACTGCTAAATCTTTTTTATTTAAGATCTTTTGAGTTTCATTAATCATTTTCATTTCTTCTTTTGTATAACCATTATCCATAAATACATCTATATGGGGTAAGCAGTTATAAGCTATTGGGTGAGGATATTTTTTGGGAGAGGAACCCTTAACACCTTCTTCTAAATCTTTAATGCCTCCTAACCCTGAACCAGATACAGCTTGGTATGTAGAATAGATTACTCTTTTTATACCATATATATCATCAATAGGTTTTAATGGAAGAACACTCTGTATAGTAGAACAATTAGGATTTGCAATTATTCCATTATGATTTTTAATTTCTTCAGGATTTACCTCAGGAACAATTAAAGGTACATCTTCATACATTCTCCATGCACTACTATTATCAACCACTATGACTCCATTATCTTTTGCTATTGGTGCAAACTTTTTACTTATTTCTCCTCCTGCAGAAAAAAGTGCTATCTGAATATCCTTTCTAAAAGAATCTTCAGTTAATTCTTCTACTGTATATTCTTTATTTTTAAATATTAGCTTATTACCCTTAGATTTTTTAGATGCAAATAGATAAAGTTTATCTATAGGAAAATCCCTTTCTTCTAAAATTTTAAGAAAAGTTCTTCCCACCATACCAGTGGCTCCAACTATTGCTACATTAATCATAAAATCGACTCCTTTCAAAATCTTTACTTTCTTAATATAATATATTAAACAGATATATTAATAATTCAAGTCATATTATATTTACCTCTATTCTATATTAAATAATGATTTTTTTAAACATTTTAACATTTTAACATTTTAATTTTTATAATATTAAGTGATACTAGATATAGAGTGAGTAAACAATAATAGGGTATAAAAGGAAAAATTAATCTAGGAGGTCTAAAAATGATACTTAATAGAATGAAGTTAGAAGAAGAAGTAATAAAAATAAGAAGGGATTTACACCAAATTCCAGAGGTGGGATTTGAAGAAGTTAAAACTTCAAGATATATTGAAGAAAGACTTATAGAATATGGCTATAAACCTATAAAAGTTGCAAAGACTGGATTGATAGTACATATAAAGGGAAACAGCAAAGACAGAGCAATAGCTTTTAGATCAGATATAGATGGACTTAAAATGGTGGAAAAAAATGATATAGAGTACAAATCTAAACATACTGATAAAATGCATGCTTGTGGACATGATGGTCATATGGCTATATTATTAGGATTTGCAAAATATCTTTCTCAAGTAGATAATATAAAGAGGGATATTGTTCTTATATTTCAACCGGCAGAAGAAGGTCCTGGAGGAGCAAAAGTAATAGTAGATGACGGGTTATTAGAAAAATATAATATTGAATATATATTTGGACTTCATATTTTCCCTGAGATAAAAGAAGGAAAGGTAGGGGTATGCAAAGGTCCTATGATGGCACAAACTGGTGAATTAGACATCAAAATAATGGCTAAAAGTGGTCACGGCGCTATACCTCATAAAGCTATAGATGGAATATATGTAGCAAGTCAGTTGATAACTAGCTATCAATCTATAATTAGCAGAAATACTGATCCTATAGATAGTGGAGTGTTAACTATAGGGAAAATAAAGGGAGGAGAGGCTAGAAATATTATTGCAGAAGATATACAATTAGAAGGTATTATAAGAACTTTTAATAATCAAATATATTCGAATATAAAAGGAAGAATAAATGAGATAAATGAAGGATTAGAAAAAATGTATAATGTGAAGATAAAAACTGAAATTAGAGATATGTATCCAGCTGTTAATAATGATGCAAAGTTATTTGATGAAGTTATTGATGTGTTTAATAAAGATGATATTATTCATTTAAAACCTATGATGATTGCAGAAGATTTTGCATTCTATCAACAAAGAGTACCTGGTTTTTTCTTTATGCTAGGATCTGGGAATGAAGATGAAAATTATATTAATTCTTTACATAGTAGTAAGTTTAATTTCAACGAACACATACTTATAGAAGGAGTTAAAACATATATAAATATATGTAATAAATTTTTTGTATTATAAAAGGGGAGATGTAAGTGAGTATTGTTAAAAGTAAGCCTAAAATTTTAGAGGCTAATATTTTATATTTGGTTATTGCTATTTTATTAATAACAATAGGAGGAATAGCTCAGCAAAGAGAAATTTTCTCGGGACTTTTAATAACAGAATATATTTTAGTCTTAGCGCCAGTATTGATATTTTTAAAAGTTAGAGGATATAGTTTAAAACAAGTTTTAAAATTAAATAAATTAAGTTTTAAAGAAGTATTATTAATTCCAGCTATTACATTATTAGCATATCCAATAGGAGCATTTTTAAATGCTCTAATGATGATAATAATAAGCTTTTTTGGAGAAATCAAAGCCCCGCCACTGCCTACTCCATCTACAGGTGGATCATATTTAATAGGGTTGTTAATTATTGCTATAACCCCTGGCATATGTGAAGAAGTAATGTTTAGAGGCTTCATTATGAAAGCCTATGGAAATAAAGGATATAAAAAAGCAATTTTCATTTCCGCAATACTTTTTGGAATATTTCATTTTAATCTTCAAAATCTTTTAGGTCCTATATTTTTGGGTGTTTTATTTGGTTTTATGGTATATAGAACAAACTCTTTGATAGCAGGTATAATTGGTCATGCTACAAATAATGCATTTGCTTGGACTCTTACGTATTTAGTTAGTAAATTAAATATACCTATAGAACAAACCCAAGAGGCTAGTATAGAAATATCTGAGACAATGAGTATAGTAATAACTACAATTGTTCTACTAGGTATTGCCTTTTTTACTAGTATATTAGCATATTACTTATATAAGAAATTACCAAATAGAAGAGTGATGATGCTAGACAGTGAAAATGAAAAGGATATGAGAAATGATAGGGAGTCAAAAGGAATAATAAAATATATACCTATAATAATAACAGTAATAGGTTTTATTGTTTTGAATGTACTTGTTTATATTTAGGTATTAAAAAAGGCCAACTTGGGGGAAGTTGGCCCTAATAGCTTAAAGCTATTAAAGGGGGAGTGGGAAAGTTGTAATTTTCCAACGAAGTATAGTTTAACACTTCCTAATATATAAAGTCAACAGCTGGATGTTATTTTAAAAAAAGTTAAAAAAAATATTTCTTTTTGGAAATAGATCCAAAAAAATAATGAATATTTTTCCTTAGCATTCCAATAATAAAGCTAAGGAGGGATTGTATGGCAACTAAAAAAAAGAAAGATAGACCTGAAGATAAAATGAAATATGAAATAGCAGAAGAGCTTGGTTTAACTGACAAGGTAAAAGAATTAGGATGGGGAGGACTAACTGCTAAAGAAACTGGTAAAATTGGTGGGATTATGACTGTGAGAAAAAGACAAAGTAAAAAGAAGGTAGAAGAGAAGTGATTGAATAACTAAAGAAAAGGGGGAAGTAGTATTGGCTTATCAAGAATTTGCCGAAATATATGATAGATTAATGACTGAGGATATTAATTATGAAAAATGGTATAATTTTATAAAAAATGTTTATAATAAAAATAATATAAATCCTAATACCATCTTAGAAATGGCCTGTGGTACAGGAAATCTCACGAAGCACTTTGCTGAAGATAATTATAATATGACTTGTTTTGATTTATCAGAGGATATGTTATCTATAGCATATAAAAAACTTAGAAAGTATAAGAATGTATCTATTCGACATATGGATATGAGGAACTTTAAATTTAATAAGAAGTTTGATTCTATCATAAGTATATGTGATAGTATTAACTATATTATAGATAAAGAAGACTTAAAAAAAGTATTTCTTAATGTATACAATCATTTACAAAATGATGGGATTTTCATTTTTGATATCAATTCCTATTATAAATTATCAAAGGTTATAGGGGATAATACATTTGTATATGATAAAGATGATGTCTTTTATATTTGGGAAAATACATTTGAAGATAATATTGCAAATTTTTATCTTACTTTCTTTGTTAATGGAGATGGAATGTATAAAAGATTTGATGAGTTTCATCAAGAGAGGGCTTATCAAGAAAAGGAAATTAAGGAATTATTAAAAGAAATAGGTTTCACAAAAATATTAGTTTATGATGGTTTATCTCAGGAATTGCCTAATGATCAAAGTACAAGATTAAATTTTTTAGTAATTAAATAGATTTAATTGGAAATATTATTTGACATGGGTATAACCCTATGATAAACTGTTCATATGGTAGGTAATACATATCTACTAGCAATAGATTTTAGGAGGAATGTTTTTAATGGAAAAGGGAACAGTAAAGTGGTTTAATGCAACTAAAGGATACGGATTCGTAACAAGAGAGAATGGAGAAGACGTATTTGTACACTATTCAGCAATCCAAGGTGACGGATTCAAGACTTTAGAAGAAGGTCAAGAAGTTGAATTTGAAATAGTTGAAGGCGAAAAAGGCCCACAAGCTACAAACATCACTAAACTATAAGAAAATATATTAATATTTAACATATAGTTAACGTAGCAATTAAGACTCCATTTTATGGAGTCTTAATTTTTTATTTATAATTAATTAGAATTTTATTAATATTTTATAAAATGGATATTATTATATTTTAGGGTATAATAGTTATGAACAATATATAGTAATGGAGGATTTGATAATGAGAGATTATATAATTAGAGCAATGGATGAGAATAAATCCTTTAGAGTATTTATTGCAACGTCAACACATATGGTAGAAGAAGCAAGGAAAACTCATAATACTAGCCCTATAGCTACTGCAGCTTTAGGTAGAACTATAACTGGAGCAGCCATGATGGGTTTAATGCTTAAAGGAGATAAAGATAAGATAACTCTCCAATTTAAGGGAGATGGACCTATTAAAAATATATTAGCAGTAGCTAATAATAAAGGAAAAGTTAAAGGATATGTCTCTAATCCTAATGTTGATTTGCCCAATAGATGGGATGGTAAGCTGAATGTTGGGGCTGCGGTAGGTAAAAAAGGAAAGCTCATAGTTATTAGAGATATGGGTCTCAAGGAACCATACGTAGGACAATCTAATTTAGTGAGTGGAGAAATAGCAGAGGATTTAGCAAACTATTTTACTGTATCAGAGCAACAACCATCGGCAGTAGCATTGGGAGTTCTAGTAGATAAAGATACCAGTGTAAAAGCATCAGGTGGAGTGATAGTACAGGTGCTTCCAAATATTGAGGAAGAAGTTTTAGATAAATTAGAAAAAAATATTAATATATTATCTTTTATATCTTCTTTAATAGATGAAGGCTCTACTCCTGAAGATATATTAAATCAAGTTTTTGGAGAATTTAATATGAAAATAACAGAGAAAAAAGAAATAGAATTCATATGCGATTGTAGTAGAGAACGAATGGAAGAAGCATTAATTAGCCTAGGTAAAAAAGAAATTACTGAGATAATGGAAGAAGATGGGGAAGCAGAATTGGTTTGTCATTTCTGTAATGAAAAACATAAATTTGATAAAGATGATTTGAAAAATATAATTGATTCTCTATAATAAAAATTACCTCTCCTGTTATTATTATATTTACTCGGGTATAAGTAAATTAATTAATATAAGGGGAGGTTTTATTATGGATATTTATGAAGTAGCTATGAAAATGGAATTAGAAGGTGAAGAATACTATAAGAAGCAAATGGATATGGCAGAAAGTGAAGGTATAAAAAGTATCTTTAAAATGATGGCAGATGATGAGAGAAAACATTATGAAATAATAAAAAATATTAAAGAAAATTATTTAGATTGTGACTCAGATATAGAAATAGAAGAAGTTGATACTATATTTACACAGAGGCTAGAAAACAACAATTATTTCACTGATGAAGTAGATGAAAAAGATTTCCGTTTTGGTAAAATAAATATTGATGATACAGTAAAGGCATATAGACATGCTTTAAAATTAGAACAGGAAAGTATAGATTATTATAAAAAGCAAGTAGAAAATGCAAAAAGCGAATGTGATAAAAAGATATTTGAACGTTTAGCTAAAGAAGAGAAAAAGCATTATGAAGCTATAGATAATATATTAGATCATGTAACAAAATCTGAAAGATGGTTAGAAGATGCAAGATTTAATCACATAGAAGATTATTAAGGTCACTTATGTGGCCTTTTTATTTTGCTCAAATTAAGTATATTATTAGCAGGGTTTGGAAAATAATAATACTTGATATCATATTTAAAAGGAGGTTTAATTATGGAAAGAAACATGAGAACTATGGATGGAAATGAAGCGGCAGCATATGTCTCCTATGCATTTACAGAAGTTGCAGCTATCTATCCAATAACTCCATCCTCGCCTATGGCGGAAAAAGTGGACTTATTCTCTGCTCATGGAAAGAAAAATATGTTTGGGCAAGAAGTAAAGGTTATTGAGATGCAATCAGAAGCAGGAGCTGCTGGAACATTCCATGGATCATTGCAAGGTGGAGCTTTGACTACTACATATACAGCTTCCCAAGGGTTGTTATTAATGATTCCTAATATGTATAAAGTAGCTGGAGAATTACTACCGGGAGTATTTCATGTAAGTGCTAGAGCTTTAGCTACTCATGCCTTATCAATATTTGGTGATCATCAAGATGTTATGGCTACTAGACAGACAGGTTTTGCTTTATTAGCGGCAGGTAGTGTACAAGAGGTAATGGATTTATCTGGTATAGCACATATGGCATCAATTGAGTCTAGGATACCATTTTTACATTTCTTTGATGGATTTAGAACTTCCCATGAAGTTCAAAAAATAGAAGTAATAGACTATGATGTATTTGATAAATTGGTTAATCATAAGAAAATTGATGAATTTAGGAAAAATTCCTTGAATCCAGAAAGACCTGTTATGAGAGGAACCGCACAAAATCCTGATATCTATTTTCAAGGAAGGGAATCTTCAAATCAATTTTATGATAGAGTTCCGGATATAGTAGAAGAATATATGGGTAAGTTATCTAAAGAAATAGGAAGAGAATATCATCCTTTTGATTATTATGGAGCTGAAGATGCTGAAAGAGTTATAGTAGCTATGGGTTCGGTTTGTGAAGCTATTGAAGAAACGATAGATTATTTATTAGAAAAAGGAGAAAAAGTAGGTTTAATAAAGGTTCGACTTTATAGACCTTTTTCAATAAAATACTTTTTAAATGTTTTACCAAAAAGTGTAGGTAAGATTGCAGTATTAGATAGAACAAAGGAAGCTGGTTCCATAGCTGAACCACTTCATGAAGATATCCTTAGTTTATTTTATGAAAAAGAAAATAGACCCTTAATAGTGGGAGGTAGGTATGGTTTAGGTTCTAAAGATACTACTCCTTCTCAGATATTATCAGTATATGAAAATTTAAAATCTGAAAATCCAAGGAATGACTTCACTATTGGAATTATTGACGATATCTCAAATAAATCTTTAGAACCAATAAAAATTGATTTATCTGATAAGGATACTGTAAGTTGTAAATTATGGGGGTTAGGATCTGATGGTACTGTAGGGGCAAATAAAATGGCCATTAAAATAATTGGTAACAAGACTGACAATTATGCTCAAGGGTACTTCTCTTATGATAGCAAGAAGTCAGGAGGAACTACAATATCTCACTTAAGATTTAGTAAGAACAAGATAAGATCTACTTATCTTGTCAGTGATGCAGACTATATAGCATGCCATAACAAGTCCTTTGTTTATCATTATGATCTTTTAAATGGACTAAAGAAGAATGGTAAATTTGTTTTGAATTGTCCTTGGGATGAAGCAGAGTTAGATGAAAAACTACCTGCACCTTTAAAGAGCTATATTGCCAATAATGATATAGATTTTTATATAATTGATGCAGTGAAAATTGCCGGTGAAGTAGGATTAGGCGGAAGAATAAATATGATAATGCAATCTGTATTCTTTAAGCTAGTTGAAGTATTGCCTATGGAAAAAGCAATTGAATACTTAAAAGATGAAATTTATAAAACCTATGGTAAAAAGGGTGAAAAGATTGTACAAATGAATTATGATGCTCTTGATAAAGGATATAAGGAATTAATAAAGGTAATAATACCAAAAGAATGGAAAGCTTTAGAAGGTGGACCGTTAGAAACTCATATGAAACGTGATAATAAATTTGTTGAAGAGATTCAAATATCTATGGCCCGGCATGAAGGAGATGATCTTCCTGTAAGTGCTTTTAAAGATATGGAAGATGGGACTTTTCCAATGGGAACTACAGCATATGAAAAAAGAGGTATCGCAGTTCTAGTACCTGAATGGCAAACTGATAAATGTATTCAATGCAATAGGTGTTCTTATGTTTGTCCTCATGCTGTAATTAGACCATTCTTACTTAATAAATCAGAAAAAGAAAATGTACCAGATGATACTTTTGAAACCAAAATAGCAGTAGGTAAAGGACTGGAAGATTATGAATATAGAATCCAAATTAGTCCTCTGGATTGTACAGGATGTGGTAATTGTGCGGATATTTGTCCTGCTCCTGGAAAGGCTTTAGTTATGGTTGAAGCAGAAAAAGAAATACCCAGACAAGTGGGTAATTGGGAGTATGCTATCAATAATGTAAAGATGAAAGAAAATCCTATGAAAAAGGAAACTGTTAAAGGTAGTCAATTTGAGAAGCCTTTATTAGAATTTCATGGAGCTTGTGCAGGTTGTGGAGAAACTGCATATGTTAAACTGATTACTCAATTGTTTGGCGAGAGAATGCTTATAGCAAATGCCACTGGATGTTCTTCTATATGGGGAGCTAGTGCTCCATCTATGGCTTATACTACTAAGGATGGAAAGGGTCCAGCTTGGGCTAATTCTCTTTTTGAAGATAATGCTGAATTTGGGTTAGGGATTTATTTAGGAACTGAGCAAATTAGATCAAGATTGAAAAAATTGATGGAGAATAAAGTGTCGGAGAATACCATATCCTCTGAATTGAAAACTATCATTACACAATGGATTGAAAAGTATGATAATGGAGAAGAGTCTATAGAAGTTTCCCAAGAGTTAGTTAAGGCTCTTGAGCAAGTAAAAGAAGGTAATAGTTATGCAAGAGAGATATTAAATAACAAAGAGTTTTTAACAAAGAAATCTCAATGGATAATAGGTGGAGATGGTTGGGCATATGATATCGGATATGGTGGATTAGACCATGTAATAGCTTCTGGTGAAGATGTAAATATATTAGTATTTGACACAGAGGTATATTCTAATACTGGAGGTCAAGCATCTAAAGCTACACCTACAGCATCTGCTGCAAAGTTTGCTGCTGCAGGTAAAAAGATAAGAAAGAAAAATTTAGGATTGATGGCGATGAGCTATGGATATGTGTACGTTGCTCAAGTAGCTTTAGGAGCTAATATGAATCATACTATTAAAGCTATTGTAGAAGCTGAAAAGTATAAAGGACCTTCTGTGATTATATGCTATGCTCCTTGTGTAAGCCATGGAATTAAAAATGGTATGGGAGTATCAGTTAATAGAGAAAAGGAAGCTGTGGACTCAGGATATTGGCATCTATATAGATATAATCCAGACTTAGAGACATCGGGACAGAATCCATTTGTATTAGACTCTAAAGAGCCTAGAGAATCATTTAGAGAGTTTATTATGAATGAAATTAGATTCTCGCAAATTCAGACTACTTTCCCAGAAATTGCAGAGGATTTATACAGTAAAGCAGAAGATGATGCTATGAAAACTTATAAACACTATAAAAGACTTGCAGATATGGACTATAGTAAGTAAATCAAAAATAAAGACAAATCCCTAGGGATTTGTCTTTATTTTTGATTTTTATCTACCCAATCCTTTGCATCTTTAACTTGATCAACACTAGGAATTGGAACTCTTGAAACTTTTTTTAATGTTTCAATGTTTGCCCAGGCAGCAGTTATATTCCTTTCAATAGGTTCAGTGTTAATATTTTCTTTACTTTGATTTTTCATTTAATCACCTCTATTAATAGTATTAGCATTTTTGATATATACTTGTATGGTATAATAATCCTAAACTACATAAAGGAGTGAAAATATGATTTATAAAATTGAAAAGAATATTCATACTCATGGTATTGAAATTACTATAAAAAACGAAAAAGATGAACTTGTATATATTGTTAATGAAGGAATTTATTTCAATAAAAAGATATTGAGTTTTTTTGATATAAATAAAAATAAAACCATATATATAGAAGAAGAAAATAATATGAATTTACATACATATAATATATATATTAATGAAGCGTTAGTAGGAAATTTGAATTATAACATGTTGTTTTTTAAATATAATTTTGATATTAATAAAAATAATATACAATTCCAAATAGAAGGGGATTGTTCCTCTATGGAATTTATAATATTTAAAGATGAGTCAAAAGTTGCTGAAGTGAGCAAACGATCAATATTACTTTCTGAAGCATATGAGATAGATATTTTGAGTAGAGAAGATGAAAAGTTTCTATTGGCTGTTATCATTACTATAGACTATCTATTGTATGATATTGGAAATGCTAATCAATATTGATTATAATTCGTATTTTTAAATAGTATTCATGGGGTGATAATATGAGATATAAAGTTCCAGTGATTATGATTTGCATAATAATGTTTTCTTTTATTTTTAGTGGATGTAAATTAGAGAAATCTAATAATATAGACAATAAACATATTTCTAAGGAAGTAAAGAATAAAGAGATTAAAGATGAGGATTTTTTTAATAATAATAGAAAGTTATTATACGAAAACATAGAAGAAAATTCTATGGTACTACTTTTTGCAGGTATTGGAGAAGGAGAGTTTATATCAAATAGAAATTTATATTATCTTACAGGAATAGAAGAAGAAAATTCTATTTTAGTAATTACTAAAATAGATTCTAAAATAGAAGAAGTGATATTTATTAATCCACCGGATTCTAATAGAGATAGATGGATAGGCAAGTCTCTATCTATAGAAGAAGTTTCAGCTATATCTGGGATTAATAATGTAGAATATAATAATAGTTTTATGGATTATATTAATCAAATTATTAAAGATGTAGATAATGCATATATTGATTTAGAGAATTATAATTTTGATGCAATAAAAGCTATGGAGAGGAGTAATAAATTTATTAGCTTTAAACCTACTATTGATCAATCTTTTGCTTTAGAACTTCATGAGAAAAATGATGAAATTTATATAAACAATATAAATAATATTTTAGGAAATAGCAGGATGATTAAAAATGCCAAAGAAATAGAAAAAGTAAAATCAGCTATTAAAATAACTAAATTAGGGTTAGAAAATATTATGAAAAATACAAAACCCAATATATGGGAATATCAATTGGAAGCTTATTATAATTTTATTTTAGATATGAATGGTATAAAGAGAACATCATTTGAATCTATTATAGCCTCAGGTCAAAATGCTACTATTCTACATTATAGTGATAATGATTCGAAGATTAATGAAAATGAATTAGTTTTGATTGATGTAGGGGTGGTTTATAATCAATACTGTAGTGATATAACTAGAACTATTCCTTCGAATGGAAAATTTACTGATCGTCAAAAAGAAATGTATAATATTGTATTAAATGCACAAAAACAAGTATTGGATAACATAAAACCTGGAGTGAGTTTTAAACAATTAAACGAGATAGCAAAAATAAACTTATCTAGGGGGTTGTCTAATATGGGATTTAATGAGAATTTAAATGAATACTATCCTCATTTTATTGGTCACCAATTAGGATTAGATACTCATGATCTATATGGGGAGGGTGATATCTTAAAAGAGAATATGGTTATAACAATTGAACCAGGAATATATATTGAAGATGAGAAAATAGGAATTAGAATTGAGGATAATATTTTAGTTACTAAAGATGGGTATATTAATTTATCTGAAGATATAATAAAATCAGTAGAGGAAATTGAAAAATTTATGGTGAAATAATTTATGAAACTATTGACTACAGAAGAAAAATGTAGTATACTAAATTTTGTCGTCAAAAGTACGACATATTGCCCAGATAGCTCAGTCGGTAGAGCAGGGGACTGAAAATCCCCGTGTCGGTGGTTCGATTC
>NZ_WSFT01000015.1 GCF_016820655.1 Anaeromonas frigoriresistens | reverse complement strand
AAAAGGACTTAAGTTCGCTATCCGTGAGGGTGGAAGAACAGTAGGTGCTGGAGTAGTTAGTGAGATAACAGAGTAATATTGACATAATACAAATTAAAGGAAGGGGAGACCCTTCTTTTAATTTGATATATTAAATATGCATATATTAAAAAATGTTAACAAAAAATCTAAATAAACCCTTGAGTTTTATTAGGTTTTGAGTTACAATATTAAAGTATGCGGTTGACATGCGATGAGGCAAAAGGTAGCTGTGTTTTGCAGGGAATTTTTGCTGAGAATGTCCGATTTTAAATTGGGCGGCAGGCTTTGTTGCAAGCATTTATCCTTAAAAAAAACTAGTAAACACCCGGATGAGTGTATCGGCAAAACCTTGTCGTATGTAAATAAACATGCGATAGAAGGAGGGAATCGTAAATGGCTAACAATTCTAATGGAAAACAAAAAATAAGAATCAGATTAAAGGCTTATGATCACAAGATTTTAGATTCATCTGCTGAGAAAATTGTAGAAACTGCAAAGAGAACAGGGGCTAAGGTTTCAGGACCAGTGCCACTACCAACTGAAAAGCAGATAATCACAATTTTAAGAGCTGTACACAAGTACAAAGACTCTAGAGAGCAGTTCGAACAAAGAACTCATAAGAGATTAATCGATATTTTAAGCCCAACACCAAGTACAGTTGACTCATTAATGAGACTTAATTTACCAGCCGGTGTTGATATCGAAATTAAATTATAATTGAAAGTAATGAGAAAAGTTTGCTTATAGATGAAGCATCATTTAAAAGCAATACACTCTTACTTAGAATGATTACGTTTAATTGTAATCCGCTGTAAGAAAATAGGAGGTGTATTTGATGAAAGGTATATTAGGAAAAAAAATAGGAATGACACAAGTTTTCACTGAAAACGGAGATGTAGTTCCTGTAACTGTAATAGAAGCCGGACCGATGAATGTAGTTCAAATTAAAACTACAGATATTGACGGATATAATGCTGTTCAGTTAGGATATAATGATATCAAGGAAAAGAAAGTAAACAAGCCTAAGCAAGGTCATTTCAACAAAGCACAAGTAGGATTCAAAAAATACTTGACAGAATTTAGAGTTGACGATGTTAATGTTTATGAAATAGGTCAAGAGTTAAAAGCTGATTTATTTGAAACAGGAGACAGAGTTGATGTGAGTGGCGTTTCTAAAGGTAAAGGATTCCAAGGTGTTATTAAAAGACACGGACAATCAAGAGGACCTGAAACACATGGTTCTAAGTATCATAGAAGACCAGGATCAATGGGAGCTTCATCTCACCCATCAAAAGTATTTAAAGGAAAAAAACTTCCTGGACATATGGGACATAAGAAAATCACAGTACAAAACTTAGAGATAGTTAGCATTGATGCAGACAAGAATCTATTATTGGTTAAAGGGGCAATACCTGGACCAAAAGGTGGATTGTTGACAATAAAAGAAAGCGTAAAAGCTTCTAAATAAGTTTCATAGAAGGGAGGATACGAAATGCCTAAAGTAGCTTTATACAACCTATCAGGTGAACAAATTGATGATATAGAATTAAAAGATAGTGTATTCGGAGTTGAAGTTAATCAACACGTATTATATGAAGTTGTTAAGAATCAATTAGCGAATAAGAGACAAGGAACTCAATCCGTTAAAACTAGATCTGAAGTTAGAGGTGGAGGAAGAAAACCTTGGAGACAAAAAGGTACTGGTAGAGCTCGTCAAGGAAGTATAAGAGCGCCACACTGGGTTGGTGGAGGAGTATCATTCGCACCAAAACCAAGAGATTACAGTTATAGTGTACCAAAGAAAGTTAGAAGATTAGCTATGAAATCAGCTTTAAGTTCAAAAGTTATCGATAATGAAATATTTGTAGTGGATGAACTAAAAATGGAGCAACCAAAAACAAAAGATATGGTAAATATCTTAAAGAACTTAAATTCAAGTAAGAAAGCATTAATAGTTATGAGTGAGAAAGATGAAAATGTTATAAAATCAGCGAAAAACATTCCTGGAGTACAGACTGTATTAGTTAATACTTTAAATGTTTATGACATATTAAAATATGATAATTTCATTATAACTAAAGATGCTGTTAAAAAAGTGGAGGAGGTGTATGCGTAATGCGTAATCCACACGATATTATAAGAAAACCTATAGTAACAGAAGAAAGTATGAATGATATGGCTGAAGGTAAATACACTTTTGTAGTGGATAAGAAAGCCAACAAAACTGAAATAAAAAATGCAATAGAAAAGATATTTGACGTTAAAGTGAGTAAGGTTAACACATTAAATATGACTGGAAAACTAAAGAGAATGGGTGCGAATATCGGAAGAAGACCAAGTTGGAAAAAAGCTGTGGTAACATTAACTGAAGATAGTAAAGGAATTGAATTCTTCGAGGGAATGTAATAAATAGTTAGTAAGAAGGAGGGAATCGTAATGGGTATCAAAAAATTTAGACCTACTTCACCAGCCTTAAGACAAATGACCGTTTCTACTTTTGAAGAAATCACAAAAAAAGAGCCTGAAAAGTCACTTTTAGCTCCATTACAAAAGAATGCTGGAAGAAATGCTCATGGAAAGATTACTATACGTCATAGAGGTGGCGGAGCTAAGAGAAAGTATAGAATAATAGACTTCAAAAGAAATAAAGATGGGGTTCCTGGTAAAGTAGCCGCTATTGAATATGATCCAAATAGATCAGCAAATATTGCACTAATCCATTATGCAGATGGAGATAAGAGATATATTATAGCTCCTAACAAAATAAAGGTAGGAAATATAATCGAATCTGGAGAAAATGTAGATATTAAGGTTGGTAATGCTTTACCACTTAAATTTATACCAGTAGGTACAACAATTCACAATATAGAGCTTAAAGCAGGTAAAGGTGGTCAATTAGTAAGATCAGCAGGAAATGAAGCTCAATTAATGGCTAAAGAAGGTAACTATGCACAGATTAAACTTCCATCAGGAGAAGTTAGAATGGTGAGAATAGAGTGTAGAGCTACAATTGGTCAAGTAGGTAATTTAGATCATGAAAATATCACAGTTGGTAAAGCTGGTAAGAAGAGACATATGGGAATTAGACCTACTGTAAGAGGTAGTGTTATGAATCCTAACGATCACCCACACGGTGGTGGTGAAGGTAGATCTCCTATAGGTAGACCATCTCCAGTAACACCTTGGGGTAAACCTACACTTGGATACAAGACTCGTAAGAAGAATAAAAAGTCTGATAAGTTTATAGTAAGAAAGAGAAAGAAATAATAGCGTAGATAGATAATACCAGTTGAAAGGAGGCACTTTAATGGGTAGATCATTAAAGAAAGGACCTTTTGTAGATGATCATTTAATGAAAAAGATCGAAGATTTAAATGAGAAAAATGAGAAAAAGGTAATAAAGACATGGTCACGTCGTTCAACTATATTTCCTCAAATGATAGGACACACAATAGCGGTTTATGACGGAAGAAAGCATGTGCCGGTATATGTTACTGAAGATATGGTTGGTCATAAACTAGGTGAGTTTGCTCCTACTAGAACATTTAGAGGACATGGAGACACGGAGAAGAAAACATCACTTAGATAATTTAGAAGTATATTGATGTGAGGAGGTAACTAAAAGTGGAAGCGAAAGCGATAGCTAAACATGTGCGAATTTCACCTAGAAAAGTTCAGATAGTTGCTGATCTAGTGAGGGGACAAAATGTAGACGAAGCATTGGCTATATTGAAATTTACTCCTAAAAAAGGTGCAGAAACATTAGAAAAAGTATTAAAATCAGCAGTTGCTAATGCTGAGAATAACTTTGATATGGATAGAGATAATTTATATATATCAGAAGTATATGCGAATCAAGGACCAACTCTAAAAAGATGGAGACCTAGAGCGCAAGGAAGAGCATTCCAAATAAGAAAAAGAACTAGTCACATTGGTGTAGTAGTTAAAGAAAGAGAATAAGAAAAGGAGGGATACGAATGGGTCAAAAAGTTAATCCACACGGTTTAAGGGTCGGAGTTATAAAAGATTGGGACTCAAAGTGGTATGCAGACTCTAAGAACTTCGCTGATTATTTAGTAGAAGATAACAATATACGTAAATATGTAAAGAAAAAAATGTTTATTGCTGGGATTTCTAAAATAGAGATCGAGAGAGCTGCAAATAGAGTTAAACTTAATGTATACACTGCAAAACCTGGTATGGTTATAGGAAAAGGTGGATCAGGTGTAGAAGCTTTAAGAAAAGAACTAGAAAAAATGACTGAGAAAAAAGTTGTAGTTAATGTTGAAGAAGTAAAAGTTCCAGAAATGGACGCTCAATTAGTAGCTGAAAACATTGCTTCCCAAATTGAAAGAAGGGTATCCTTTAGAAGAGCTATGAAGCAAAGTATTCAAAGAACTATGAGATCTGGTGCACAGGGTATAAAAACTGCTGTTGCTGGAAGATTAAACGGAGCTGATATGGCTAGAACTGAAGGATATAGTGAAGGAACTATACCTCTACAAACATTAAGAGCTGATATTGACTATGGATTTGCAGAAGCAGATACAACATACGGAAAAATCGGAGTTAAGGTTTGGATATATAAAGGAGAAGTACTTCCTACAAAAAGAGAACAATCAAATAATGGAAATAAAAAGTAATAAATATCCTGAGGAAGGAGGAATAGGTCATGTTAATGCCTAAAAGAGTAAAGCATCGTAAAACACATAGAGGAAGAATGAAAGGTAAGGCCACTCGAGGCAATACCATATCATACGGAGAGTATGGAATTCAGGCTTTAGAGCCAGGTTGGATTACATCAAATCAAATAGAGGCAGCAAGAAGGGCTATGACGAGACACGTTAAAAGAGGAGGAAAGATTTGGATTAAAATCTTCCCCGATAAGCCAGTAACAAAGAAACCTGCTGAAACTCGTATGGGTAAAGGTAAGGGTTCACCAGAATACTGGGTAGCAGTAGTTAAACCAGGTAGAATAATGTTCGAAATGGCCGGTGTACCAGAAGAATTAGCTAGAGAGGCTATGAGACTAGCAATTCATAAACTGCCTATTAAATGTAAATTTGTAACTCGTGATGAGGGTGGTGAAGCTAATGAAAGCTAGTGAACTACGTGATATGACAACAAAAGAATTAGATAATAAACTAGCTGAGTTAAAGTCAGAGTTATTTAACTTAAGGTTCCAGTTAGCTACTGGGCAACTTGATAATCCTATGAGAATTAAGGTAGTAAGAAAGGATATCGCAAGAGTTAAGACTATAACTAGGGAACGCGAACTAAAAGAATCAAACGCTTAGTAGTTCCATGAAAGGAGGGCTAATTAATGGAGAGAGCTAATAGAAAAGTAAGAATAGGTAAAGTATTGAGTGATAAAATGGATAAAACAGTAGTTGTTGGAGTTGAGACATTCATTTCTCACCCACTTTACGGTAAATCAGTTAAAAGAACAACAAAATTCAAAGCCCATGATGAGAATAATGAATGCAGAATTGGTGACAAAGTAAAGATCATGGAAACTAGACCATTAAGTAAGCAAAAAAGATGGAGATTAGTTGAAATTATAGAAAAAGCTAAATAATCCTTACAGAACTGAAGGGAGGGTCACATATGATTCAAGTTGAATCACGCTTAAAAGTAGCAGATAACTCTGGAGCAAAGGAGTTATTATGTATAAAAGTTTTAGGTGGTACAAGAAGAAGATATGCAAGTGTTGGAGATATAATAGTTGCTTCTGTTAAAACAGCAACACCCGGAGGTGTTGTTAAAAAAGGAGAAGTAATTAAAGCGGTAGTAGTTAGAACTACAAAAGAGCTAAGAAGAGATGATGGAAGTTACATCAGATTTGATGAGAACGCTGCTGTTGTAATCAAAGATGATAAGCAACCAGTAGGAACTCGTATCTTTGGTCCTGTAACAAGAGAGTTAAGAGACGGAAACTTCATGAAAATAATCTCACTAGCACCTGAAGTATTATAAAGGGAGGTGTAACGAATGCATGTAAAAAAAGGAGACACTGTTGTAGTAATAGCAGGTAAAGATAAAGGGAAAAAAGGTAAGGTATTAGAAGTAATGCCTAAGAAAGATAGAGTATTAGTAGAGGGCGTTAACATGATTACTAAACATCAAAAACCAAGTCCTCAAATGCAACAAGGTGGAATAATCCATCAAGAAGGACCTATTCATGCATCAAACGTTATGGTTTGGAGTAAAGCAGACAAGAAAGCTGTAAGAGTAGGATACAAAATATTAGACAACGGTGAAAAAATAAGAGTAAGTAAAAAAAGCGGGGAAGCAATCGACTAAAGTTTCTTGAAAGGAGGTCAATCATATGACATCACGTTTGAAAGAGAAATACACAAAGGATGTAGTACCAGCCCTTGTGGAAAAGTTTAACTATGAGAACATTATGGAAGTACCGAAATTAGATAAAATAGTAATTAATATGGGTATGGGCGTTGCTAAAGATAATCCTAAAACTTTAGAAACTGCTGTAGAAGAACTTAGATTAATAACAGGTCAAAACCCTGTAACAACAAAAGCTAAGAAATCTGTTTCTAACTTTAAGCTACGTGAAGGTATGCCAGTAGGAGCTAAAGTTACTTTAAGAGGAGAAAGAATGTATGACTTCTTAGATAAATTAATGAATGTAGCTCTACCAAGAGTTAGAGACTTTAGAGGAGTTTCTAAAACATCTTTCGATGGAAGAGGTAACTATGCTTTAGGAATTAAAGAGCAATTGATTTTCCCAGAAATTGATTATGATAAAGTGGAAAGAATTAATGGGATGGATATAATCGTAGTAACAACAGCAAACAATGATGAGCAAGCTAGAGAGTTCTTAACTCTTATGGGAATGCCATTTAAAAAATAGTAAGGAGGGATCCAATTGGCAAAGAAAGCTATGATATTAAAGCAACAAAAAAAAGCTAAACATAGCACACAGGCTTATAATAGATGTAGAATATGTGGAAGACCTCATGGTTATTTAAGAAAATTCGGTGTATGCCGTATATGCTTTAGAGAATTGGCATATAAAGGACAAATACCAGGAGTTAAAAAAGCAAGCTGGTAGAAATAAGTGAGAGTGGAAGGAGGTACCTCTAATGGCAATGACAGATCCAATTGCAGATATGCTAACGAGAATAAGAAATGCTAATAATGCAAAACATGAAACTGTAGATATTCCTGCTTCTAACATCAAGAAAGCACTAGCTGAAATCTTATTAAACGAAGGTTTCATAAAGGGCTATGATGTAATCGAAGATGGTAAACAAGGAATAGTAAGAGTACAACTTAAATACAGTAGAGATAATGATAAAGTTATTACTGGAATTAAAAGAATATCAAAACCAGGACTAAGAGTGTATGCTAAAAAAGATGAGATACCAAGAGTGTTAGGTGGATTAGGAATAGCAATTCTATCTACATCTAAAGGTATATTAACTGATAAGCAAGCTAAAAAGAATGACGTAGGCGGAGAGGTAATCTGCTACGTATGGTAATAGATTATCACTAGATCTATGAGGAGGTGCAATCATGTCAAGAATAGGTCTTAAACCAATTGAAATACCATCAGGTGTTGAGATTAAATTAGACGAGAAAAACTACATGGTAGTTAAGGGACCAAAAGGAACATTAGAACAACAATTAGATAGAGATATGACAATTGAAATAAAGGACAACGAAATTACTGTTTCTCGTCCTACTGAAAATAAAAAACATAAATCCATTCACGGACTTACAAGAACATTAATCGATAATATGGTTGTAGGTGTTACTAAAGGGTACGAAAAAACTTTAGAAATAGTTGGTGTTGGTTACCGTGCACAAAAGCAAGGTAAGAAACTAGCTCTTAACTTAGGATTCTCACACCCAGTTGAAATGGACGATCCAGAAGGAATCGAGACTGAAGTTCCATCAAACACTAAAATAGTAGTTAAAGGTATCGACAAACAACAAGTTGGAAATTACGCAGCTGTTATCAGAGCTTT
Organism: Anaeromonas frigoriresistens; assembly: GCF_016820655.1. GTDB lineage: Bacteria > Bacillota > Clostridia > Tissierellales > SIT17 > Anaeromonas > Anaeromonas frigoriresistens. The sequence goes on along the minus strand of NZ_WSFT01000015.1, from coordinate 49,525 downwards.
AAGAAAACCTGAACCATACAAAGGTAAAGGTATAAGATACCAAGGCGAAAGAGTAAGACGTAAAGAAGGTAAAACTGCTAAATAGAGGGAAAGGAGTGAGTAAGAGTGCTTAATAAAGTAAGAAAAAATGAAAAAAGATTAAAAAGACATGGTAGAATGAGAAATAAAGTACATGGTACTCCTGAGAGACCAAGACTAAATGTCTATAGAAGTTTAAACCATATATATGCTCAAGTTATTGACGATGTAAATGGTGTTACTTTAGTTCAAGCATCCACTCTAGATAAAGATTTAAAAGAAAAATTAGATTCTACATCTAATAAAGAAGCTGCAAGAGAAGTAGGAAAGCTTGTAGCGGAGAAAGCTAAAGACAAGAATATAGAATCTGTAGTTTTTGATAGAGGCGGATATATTTATCATGGTAGAGTAAAAGAACTTGCTGAAGGCGCAAGAGAAGCTGGACTTAACTTTTAACAAGAAGGAGGGGAATGAATGCAACGCGGACGTATTGATGCTAATGAATTAGATTTACAAGAAAAAGTTGTTAATATAAATCGTATAACTAAAGTAGTTAAAGGTGGTAGAAACTTTAGATTTAGTGCACTTGTAGTAGTTGGAGATGGAAATGGTCATGTTGGTGTAGGAATGTCAAAGGCTATTGAGATCCCAGATGCTATAAGAAAAGCTATAGATGATGCTAAGAAACACCTTATAAGAGTACCAATCATTGGTACTAGTATACCACATGAAATAATAGGTAGATTTGGTGCAGGTAATGTTTTACTTAAACCAGCTCCAGAAGGTACAGGAGTTATAGCAGGTGGTCCTGTGCGTGACGTATTAGAACTAGCAGGAGTTAGAGATATCAGAACTAAATCTCTAGGATCAAACAATCCAAGAAATATGGTAAATGCAGTTATCCAAGGATTAAGCGAACTTAAAACTTCAGAGGAAGTTGCAAAGTTAAGAGGCAAATCCGTAGAAGAAATCATAGGTTAGGGGGCGAGAACCTTGGCTAAAATTAAAATAAAGTTAATTAAAAGTAAAATTGGTAAAACACATAAACAAAGAAGTACAGTAGAAGCTTTAGGACTAAGAAAGATAGGTCAAGTTGTAGAGCAAGAAGATAATGCACAAATAAGAGGTATGATAAACAGAGTAAACCACATGGTTGAAATCGTTGAGTAATTTAAAGTAAGGAGGTGCGACTATGAAGCTACATGAGTTAAGACCGAATAAAGGCGGAAGCACTAAGAACCGTAAGAGACTTGGTAGAGGTACAGCTACAGGACAAGGTAAAACTTCAGGTAGAGGAGAAAATGGTCAAAATTCTCGTTCTGGTGGAGGAGTAAGACCAGGATTTGAAGGTGGCCAATTACCAATCTACAGAAGATTACCTAAAAGAGGTTTCACTAACATATTTGCTACAAAATATGCTATAGTAAACTTAGAAGATTTAAATAGATTTGAAGATGGAACAGAAGTTACTCCACAATTATTAAAAGAATTAGGAGTAATTAAGAAACTTGAAGATGGTGTTAAAGTTTTAGGAAATGGGGAGTTAAATAAAAAACTAACTATTAAAGCCCATAAATTCAGCAAATCTGCTGCTGAGAAAATAGAGGCTATAGGGGGAAAGGTAGAGGTGATCTAAAGTGTTATCAACTCTCAGAAATGCATGGAAGATTCCAGATTTAAGAAGAAAAATATTATTTACGTTATTAATGCTAGCTATATTTAGATTAGGTTCAAATATACCAGTGCCATTTATGGATAAAGAGTTCATAAAGCAACTCTTTGAAGGTAGTGGCGGTGGAGTATTAGAATTGTTTAATCTGATGTCCGGGGGAGCTTTTGGACGTATGACAATTTTTGCTCTTAATATTTATCCATACATTACTGCATCGATTGTGATACAGTTGTTAACAATCGTAATACCTCAACTAGAAGCATTAGCAAAAGAAGGGGAAGCAGGAAGAAAGAAAATTGCTCAATATACTAGATATTTAACAGTGATATTCGCTTTAATTCAAGCTATAGGTATCAGTGTTGGATTATTCCAAGGAGCTGTAATAGGAGATGGAATTTTACCTATCTCAGTAGTAGTTATAACAATAACAGCAGGTACAGCATTCTTAATGTGGTTAGGAGAGCAAATCACAGAAAATGGAATAGGAAATGGTATATCATTAATAATATTTACAGGTATTATATCTAGAATACCTGGAGGAATTTACAATGCATTTAACCTTTGGTTAAAAGCAAAAACAGTTAGCATAATAGAATTAATTCTATTTGCAATTGTAGCAGTAATAGTTATAGCAGGTGTTGTAGCAATACAAGAAGGACAGAGAAGAATTCCTGTTCAATATGCTAAGAGAGTAGTAGGAAGAAAGATGTATGGTGGTCAAAGTACTCATATACCATTAAAGGTATTAATGGCTGGAGTTATTCCGGTTATATTTGCATCATCATTATTAGCTTTTCCACAAACATTAGCATTTTTCTTTGAAGGTTGGGCAGCTGGTATATCTAAATGGTTCTCACCACAAGGTAACCCTGGAGTATGGATTTACTCAACATTAAATGTATTGTTAATTGTTTTCTTCACATATTTCTATACAGCAATTCAATTCAATCCAGTTGAGTATGCAAACAACTTAAAACAAAACGGTGGTTTTATTCCTGGTATCAGACCTGGAAGACCTACCTCAGAGTATTTAAACAGGGTAATATCAAGAATTACATTAGTTGGAGCTATGGTATTAGCTTTAATAGCAACATTACCAACGATTTTATCTTCATTTGGAAACTTGAACATTGGTTTTGGAGGAACAGCTTTACTTATCGTAGTAGGGGTTGCTTTAGAAACTGTTAAACAAATTGAATCACAAATGATGATGAGACATTATAAAGGATTCTTGAAATAGATAACTCCACAAGGAGATGATATTTTTGAGACTTATATTATTAGGACCACCTGGAGCTGGGAAAGGAACCCAAGCTTCAGGTATAATAAATAAATACAACATACCCCATATTTCAACTGGAGATATCTTCAGAAAAAATATAAAAGAGGGTACCCAACTTGGTAAAAAAGCAAAAGAATACATGGATCAAGGACTACTAGTACCTGATGAACTAGTGGTAGACTTAGTAAAGGACAGACTAACTCAAGATGATTGTAAAGAAGGCTTTTTACTAGATGGATTTCCAAGAACAGTAGCACAAGCAGAAGCTTTAGATACTGAATTAAATAACCTTGGATGGGAATTAGATAGGGTTATTAATATACAAGTATCAAAGGATTCATTAGTTGAGAGGGCAGTAGGCAGAAGAATCTGTAAAGATTGTGGAGCTACTTACCATATTAAATTCAACCCACCTACAATACCAGGAAAATGTGATGTATGTGGTGGAGAATTATATCAGCGAGATGATGACACTGAAGAGACTGTGTCTAAGAGAATAGAGGTATATCAGAAACAAACATCTCCACTTATAAACTATTATGAGGAGAAGGATATATTAGCTAACATTGATGGACAGCAGGATATCGATAAAGTTTTTGATGATATAGTAAAAGTTCTTGGGAGCGGAAATTAATGATTATCTTAAAAAGTAGTAGAGAAATCGAAAAGATGAGAAGAGCAGGAAAGCTTGTAGCAGAAACTCACGAGTATCTAAAGGGCTTGATAAAGCCTGGAGTTACTACAAAGGAACTTGATGATGCGGCTTATGAATTTATAACAAATCATGATAGTAAACCAGCCTTCAAAGGATATCATGGATTTCCAGGAAGTATTTGTGCTTCCATTAACAATGAAGTAGTTCATGGAATACCTGGATTAAAAAAATTAAATGATGGCGATATTATAAGTATAGATATCGGTACTATAGTTGATGGTTACTATGGAGATGCTGCCAGAACCCATGGAGTAGGGAATATTAGTGAAGAGGCTAGAAAGCTAATTGAAGTAACTCGAGAAAGTTTTTTCGAAGGTATAAAATTTGCTAAAGAAGGATATAGACTCTCAGATATCTCCCATGCCATACAAAAGCATGTTGAATCCAATGGTTTTTCAGTTGTAAGAGATTATGTTGGCCATGGCATAGGTCAAGAAATGCATGAAGATCCACAGATTCCACATTATGGTCCTCCGGGAAAAGGTCCTCGACTTAGAAAAGGAATGGTTCTTGCGATTGAACCTATGGTAAATGAAGGTACTTTTAAAGTAAAGGTACTAGAAGATGAATGGACAGTGGTTACATTAGATAACAAACTATCTGCTCATTATGAAAATACTATAGTTATCACTGATGGTGAACCAGAGATTTTAACAATTATCTAGAGGTGAAGTACATGGAAACTACTGAAAAACTTCAAATAGGTCAGATTGTAAAATCTAGTGCTGGTAGAGATAGCAGCAAAATCTTTGTGATAATAGAGATACTTGATGAAAATTATGTATTATTAGTAGACGGAGATTTGAGAAAACTAGATAATCCTAAGAAGAAAAAAGTTAAACACCTAAGACCTACTAATAGAGTTTTAGATGAAATAAAGAATAAGATTGAAGCTAAAGAAAAATTCAACAATGCATATGTTAGAAAATTATTGGCTTCTTTTAGAAAAGAGAATTAATGCCAGGAAATGGAGGTTATACAACCTTATGTCCAAAAAGGATGTTATCGAAGTAGAAGGTACTGTAATTGAAACTTTGCCAAACGCAATGTTTAAGGTAGAGCTAGAGAACGGTCATGAAATATTAGCACATATTTCAGGTAAATTAAGAATGAATTTCATAAGAATACTTCCAGGAGATAAAGTTACTATTGAATTGTCACCTTATGACTTATCAAGAGGAAGAATTACGTGGCGAAAGAAGTAACAAGGAGGGATTACAGTGAAAGTAAGACCATCAGTTAAAAAGATGTGCGAAAAATGTAAACTTATAAGAAGAAAAGGTAAAGTAATGGTTATATGCGAAAATCCTAAGCATAAACAAAAACAAGGTTAATAATTACCCTAGTTTTATTTAGGAATTTGTAGTATAATATTTATTTGATTAATAAATTAGAGCGCGGCTGCTTGATGTTAATATATTATTGGAAACACAGGTTTAGGAGGTGTAAACTAAATGGCCAGAATTGCGGGTATAGATTTACCAAGAGATAAAAGAGTTGAAGTAGGTTTAACTTATATATATGGTATAGGTAGAGCTAAATCTAATGACATACTAGGAGTAACTGGAATTAATGCAGATACTAGAGTCAAAGATTTAACTGAAGAAGAAGTAAGTAAATTAAGAAACGAAATAGATAAGATTATAGTTGAAGGTGACCTTAGAAGAGAAATCGCTATGAATATCAAGAGACTTAAAGAAATTGGTAGTTATAGAGGAATGAGACATAGAAGAGGTTTACCAGTAAGAGGACAGCATACTAAGAATAATGCAAGAACAAGAAAAGGTCCTAAGAAACTAGCAAGCAAGAAGAAAAAGAAATAAAGGAGGGACTTATAAGTGGCTAAGAAGACTGTAAAAAAAGGTCGTGTAAAAAGAAGACAACGTAAAAATATTGAGAGGGGCCAAGCCCACATTCAGTCAACTTTTAACAATACTATAGTTACATTAACTGACATGCAAGGGAATTCCATATCATGGGCAAGTGCTGGTCAGCTTGGCTTTAGAGGGTCAAGAAAGTCAACTCCATTTGCAGCTCAGATGGCAGCAGAAGAAGCAGCTAAAAGTGCTATGGAACATGGATTAAAGACTGTTGAAGTATATGTTAAAGGACCTGGTTCAGGTAGAGAAGCTGCAATCAGATCATTACAAGCTACTGGTTTAGAAGTAACATTAATTAAAGATGTTACTCCAGTACCACACAATGGTTGTAGACCACCTAAACGTAGAAGAGTATAGTATAAAGTGATAGATACAGGAGGTGCAAAAGGATGGCAAGATATACAGGACCAGTTTGTAGACAATGTCGTAGAGAAGGCTTAAAGCTTTACTTAAAAGGTGACAAATGTTTTACAGACAAATGCCCGATCACTAGGAGAAATTATGCTCCTGGAGAGCACGGACAAGGTAGAAAGAAATTATCAAACTATGGAGTTCAATTAAGAGAGAAGCAAAAAGTACGTAGATACTATGGAGTTTCTGAAAAGCAATTTGCTAAGTACTTTAGCATGGCTGATAAAATGGAAGGTATTGCTGGAGAAAACTTCTTAAAAGTATTAGAATCTAGATTAGATAATGTAGTATTTAGATTAGGTTTAGCTGCGTCAAGAGCTGAATCAAGACAATTAGTTAATCATGGACACTTTATGGTAAACGGAAGCAAAGTTGATATTCCATCTTACTTAATAAGTGTTGGAGACGTAATCGAAGTTAAAGAAAAGAGTACTAAATCATCAAAATTCAAAGAATTAGTTGAAGGACATCAAGGTAACGTACCACAATGGGTAGAAATTGACACTGAAAACTTAAAGGGTAAAATCGTTGCTGAACCTTCAAGAGAAGATATAGACATTCCAATTGAAGAGCACTTAATCGTAGAGTGGTATTCTAAGTAATAAAAATTAGAATCGGTTGCCCTCAGAATAGATAAAAAACTGATAGGGAGGGTTAAGTTAATGATAGAGATTGAAAAGCCAAAAATTGAAGTGGTTGAAGTGAGTGAAGATAATACCTATGGCAAGTTTGTTGTTGAGCCATTAGAAAGAGGGTATACTACAACTTTAGGTAATTCACTTAGAAGAATTTTACTTTCTTCACTACCTGGTGCAGCAGTATCATCTATAAAAATCCAAGGAGTATTACATGAGTTTTCAACAATTCCTGGAGTTATGGAAGATGTAACAGAGATAATATTAAATGTCAAAGGCATAGCAGCTATTATGCATACAGAGGAGCCAGTTACATTAATTATCGATGTGGAAGGTGAAGGTCCAGTAACTGCTGGAGATATTCAGACCGGTGGAGATATAGAAATATTAAATAAGGATTTGCATATTGCAACCTTAGATAAAGGATCTAATCTTTATATGGAGCTTGTTATGGAAAAAGGTAGAGGATATGTTCCTGCTGAAAGAAATAAAAGGGACGATGATTCAATAGGTTCCTTACCTATAGATTCTATTTACACTCCAGTAAAAAAAGTGAACTTCAGTACAGAAAACACTAGAGTTGGTCAAGTAACTGATTATGGTAAGCTTACCCTAGAAGTATGGACTGATGGAACTATAAAACCTGATGAAGCAGTTTCACTAGGTGCTAAAATATTTAGCGAACATCTTAATCTATTTATAACTCTTACTGATAATGTAAATGATGTAGAGATTATGGTAGAAAAAGAAGAAGATAAGAAAGAAAAAGTTCTAGAAATGACTATTGAAGAACTAGATCTTTCAGTTAGATCATATAACTGTCTTAAAAGAGCAGGAATCAACACTGTTGAGGAATTAACGGATAAGTCAGAAGAAGATATGATGAAAGTGAGAAACTTAGGTAAAAAATCACTTGAGGAAGTTGAACATAAATTAGAAGATTTAGGTTTAGGTCTTAGAAAGTCAGAAGAATAGAATGACCTTAACAAAAAGGAGGGATACGAGATGGCTAAATTAAGAAAGCTTGGACGCCCTACTGACCATAGAAAGGCTATGTTAAGAAACTTAGTAACGAGTCTTTTAAGAGAAGGTAGAATCGAAACTACAGTAACAAGGGCCAAAGAAACAAGAAGACTGGCAGAGAAAATGATCACTCTTGCTAAAAAAGGTGACCTACATGCTAGACGTCAAGCATTGTCATTTATATATGATGAAACAGTAGTAAAAAATCTATTTGAAGAAATTGCACCAAAGTATGAAGATAGAAATGGTGGATACACAAGAATCATGAAGCTTGGACCTCGTAGAGGCGATGGTTCTGAAATGGTTATAATAGAATTAGTATAGATAATTAAAGGGATTAAGTAGAGATACTTAATCCCTTTAATTATACAATGATATTTAGGGTAAATTATAAAAAGATAAAATATTAATATTTGAATTGGGTATCCTACTATGCTAAAATAAATAGGTAAGAAAAATGGCGTAATAACAAGAAAATGCAAGTTTGTTGTTTAGAGAGGGATAGAAGAATATGAATAATACAATGATAAAAGTTGATAATTTAACTTATGAATATACTAATAATGAAGATAAGACAAACATTGCATTGGACAATGTAAGTCTTGAAATAGAAAAAGGTGAATTTGTAGTGGTTCTAGGACATAATGGCTCCGGAAAATCTACATTTGCAAAGCACATAAATGCATTATTATTACCAACTAAAGGTAATATTTATGTTAATGGTATGAATACTCAGGATGAAGAAAAATTATGGGATATACGACAAACAGCAGGAATGGTATTTCAAAATCCAGACAACCAATTAGTAGCAACAATCGTAGAAGAAGATGTAGCCTTTGGACCAGAAAATCAAGGAATAGAACCAAAAGAAATAAGAAGAAGAGTAGATAGAGCTTTAGAAATAGTAGAAATGACTAAATATAAAGAGCATGCTCCCCATTTACTTTCTGGAGGTCAAAAACAGAGAATTGCTATAGCAGGAGTATTAGCTATGAATCCAGAATGTATAGTATTTGATGAACCAACTGCAATGTTAGACCCTTCTGGAAGAATTGAAGTAATGAATACAATAAAAAAATTGAACAAAGAAGAAGGTAAAACTATAGTTCACATAACTCACTATATGGATGAAGCTGTAGAAGCAGATAGAATTATAGTAATGGAAGAGGGAAAGGTAGTGCTTGAAGGAACTCCTAAAGAGGTGTTTAGTCAAGTAGATAAAATGAAGGAATATGGACTGGATATTCCTCAAGTTACAGAGCTTTCATACAAGCTTAGAAGTGAAGGGATAGAACTACCTTTAGATGTATTAACTGTAGAGGAAATGGTGAAATTAATATGAAAATAAAAATTGAAGGACTAAATCATATATATAACCCTGGAAACCCCTTTGAAATAAAAGCACTGGATGATGTGAACTTAGAGATTGATAAAGGTGAATTTGTAGGATTGATAGGACATACTGGATCAGGAAAATCTACTTTAATACAACACTTAAATGGGCTATTAAAAGCTACTTCAGGAAAAATTTTTATTGGAGATACAGAAATAACGAAAAAAGATGTAAAATTAAAATCAGTGAGACAGAAAGTAGGACTTGTATTCCAATATCCAGAACATCAATTATTCGAAGAAACTGTATATAAAGATATAGCATTTGGACCTAAGAATCTAGGCTTAAGTGAAGAAGAAGTAGATAAAAGAATAAAAGAGTCCATGGAATTAGTAGGATTGAATTTTACAGAAGTAAAAGATAGATCTCCTTTTGAATTAAGTGGAGGACAGAGAAGGAGAGTAGCAATAGCTGGTGTATTAGCAATGAAACCAGATATATTAATTTTAGATGAACCCACTGCAGGATTAGACCCTAAAGGAAGAGATGAAATATTAGGTCAAATAAAGCACTTATATGATAAATATAATATTACAATAATCTTAGTATCTCACAGTATGGAGGATATAGCGAAACTGGTTAACCGACTTATTGTTATGCATAAGGGTAAAGTCAATATGGAGGGAAATCCTAGAGATATATTTAAACGGGTAGATGAGCTAGAAAGGATAGGCTTAGGGATTCCCCAAATAACATACCTTATGAGAGAATTAAGAAATAGAGGTAAAGATGTAAAAGATGATGTATTAACAGTAGATGAAGCAAAGATAGAATTATTAAAATATTTAAGGAGTAATGATAATGCTTAAAAATATAACAATAGGACAATACTTTCCAGGTAAAACCATTATTCATAAATTAGATCCTAGAATTAAAATATTAATAACATTACTATTTATATTCTCTCTATTTTTTATAGATAGTTTTACTCCATATCTATTTGTTGTTGCATTCATATTAACATCAGTAGGTTTATCTAAAGTACCTTTAAAATTTATATTAAAAGGACTTAAACCATTACTCATAATTATAATGATAACATTCTTAATAAATGCAATACTTACACCAGGAGAAGTTCTTTATAGATTAGGACCAGTGAAGATTACAATAGAAGGGCTTAGACAAGCAACATTTATGGCATTGAGACTTATATTTCTTATAGTTGGTACTTCATTACTAACATTGACTACATCACCAATATCGTTAACAGATGGTATAGAAAAACTACTTAATCCTTTTAAGAGAATTGGGTTACCTGCTCATGAATTGGCTATGATGATGACAATCGCATTAAGATTTATTCCTACACTTTTAGAAGAAACGGATAAGATAATGAAAGCTCAAATGGCAAGAGGTGCAGACTTTGAAAGCGGAAATATTATGAATAGAGCAAAGAGTTTAGTTCCCCTTTTAGTTCCATTATTTATTAGTGCTTTTAGAAGAGCAGATGAATTAGCTATGGCTATGGAAGCTAGATGTTATAGAGGTGGGGACAATAGAACTAGAATGAAAGAATTATCTTTAGAAATAAGGGATTATTTAGCTCTGGGTATTTCATTTGTATTATTAGGTATAATAATTTTATTTAGATACTTTATATAAAAGCCGGGGGATATCAAAACCTCCGGTTTACTTATAATTCTAAGGAAGTGTTATAATGAAAAATATTAAATTAATAATAGAATATAATGGTAAAAACTATAGAGGATGGCAAAAACAGCCTACAGAAAATTCTGTACAAGAAGTAATAGAAGAAGGAATAAAGAAAATAACTCAGAAAGAAGTAAAGTTAAATGGTTCAGGAAGAACTGATAGTGGAGTACATGCATTAGGCCAGGTTGCTACATTTTATACAGATGCCAATATAGAAGGATATAAATTTAAGAATGCATTAAATAGTATACTACCAAGTGATATAGTTATAAAAGAATCTGAAGAAATAGACATTAGTTTTCATGCTCGATACCATGCAAAGGCTAAAACCTATAAATATATAATATATAACAATAATACAAGAAGTGCCATACATAGAGACTTCTCATATCATGTTCCTTATGAACTGGATATAGATAAATTAACAATCAGTGCCAATAGACTTATAGGTACTTATGACTTCACATCATTTACATCTAAGAAAAACTCTAAAAAAAACAAAGTAAGAACAATTCATGATATTGATATAGTAATAAAGGGGAAATTAATAGAAATCAGATATACAGGAAATGGATTTTTATATAATATGGTAAGAATAATGACTGGTACTCTTGTAGATATAGCAAGAGGTAAAATAAAAGAGGATATTTTAGATATTATTAAAGCAAAGGATAGAGATAGAGCAGGAATTACAGCTGCTGCCCAAGGACTATACTTAGAAAAAGTATATTATAAGGATAATTGGAAAAATATATAATTGACAATATTTTATTTATTTACTTGACACACGAGGGTCATTGTATTACAATAAAAGAAGTGCAAAGATAAAAATCCACTAGCCCCGGATTTTTATTGACGTTAAAAACAAAAGAATGATTGTTGCAATAAGGAGGGAAATTAATGAAAAGCTTTATAGCTAAACCCCATGAAGTTGAAAGAAAATGGTATATAATAGATGCTGAAGGTAAAAAACTAGGTAGACTTGCTAGTGAAGTAGCAAAAATATTAAGAGGAAAGAACAAACCAACTTTTACTCCCCACGTTGATACAGGTGATCACGTTATAATAATTAATGCAGAGAAAATTGTATTAACAGGTAAAAAACTTGATCAAAAAATGTATAGATATCATACGAATCATCCAGGTGGATTAAAGGAAATCCCTTATAAGAGACTAATGCAAGAAAAACCAGAATTAGCAATTCAATTAGCTGTTAAAGGAATGTTACCAAAGAATAGTCTTGGAAGACAAATGATTAAAAAACTAAAGGTTTATAGTGGAACAGATCATAACCACGAAGCTCAAAAACCTGAAGTTTACGAAATATAGTTCAGGAAGGGAGGACTGTTAAATGGCTAAAGTACAATTTTATGGAACTGGAAGAAGAAAAAAATCTATAGCAAGAGTAAGATTAGTTCCTGGTTCAGGAAATATAACTATTAATGATAGAAGCATGGACGATTACTTTAACTACGATACTTTAAAGGTTAAAGCTAAAGAGCCATTAGTAATAACTGATACATTAGGTAACTATGATGTTATCGTAAAAGTAGAAGGTGGCGGATATACAGGTCAAGCAGGAGCAATAAGACATGGTATATCAAGAGCTTTATTAAAAGCTGATAATGAATTAAGACCAACACTTAAAAAAGCAGGAATGCTTACAAGAGATCCAAGAATGAAAGAAAGAAAGAAATATGGTCTTAAAAAAGCAAGAAGAGCTCCACAATTCTCAAAGAGATAATTATATATCTATATACAAAAGACACTGGAATCCAGTGTCTTTTTTTATCCTATTTTTTATAGCAATAATATTATATGAGAATATAATACTATAAAAAGCTAGGAGGTAATAGAATGAATAATTATTGGTATTACAACCCCTATTGTATACCCTATCAAAACTCAAAAAGCAAACCTATTGATAGATATAATGAAAAAAATTATGAGTACCCTAACTGTGTTATAAAGGAAAAATATTGTGATTATTTTGATATAGGCGATAAAGCTCCAAATTTTACACTAGAAGGTATTGTAAATTGTGAACCGAAAGAGGTATCTTTATCGGATTATTTAGGTAGTTGGGCAGTTCTTTTCTTTTATGGATCAGACTTTACTTTTGTTTGACCTACAGAACTTGCAGCAGTTGCTGACAGATATCCTATATTTAAAAGACTTAATACAACAGTTTTAGGAATAAGTACAGATAGTATATATTCTCATAAAATCTTCACCCAGACATCACCTTCCGGGAGAAAAATTAATTACCCATTGTTATCTGATAGAACACAAAAGGTATCAAAAACCTATGGAGTGTTGAATGAAGATGAGGGATTTGCTTGGAGAGGAGCATTCATAGTAGACCCTGAGGGTAAAATTCAAGGATGGATAACTAATCCTCAACCAATAGGAAGGAATATAGATGAGTTAATAAGGATTATAGCAGCATTACAATTTAATAGAGAAACAGGAAGAGGAGCTCAAGCAGGATGGAAACCAGGAGATCCAGGAATACCTACAGGATGGGAATATGTAGGTAAATATTAAAAATGAGCAGGTATTATACCTGCTCATTTAAATTTACTTGACCCGATAGCTTACAATTCTAATTATCCATCATCTTCTAGATGGATAATTAGAATTGCATAGCTCCTGGATAAGACGACTCAAGTAGATAGCTAAAATCTCTGATTTTGTGCTAGTCACTTACGCAGAGGGACGCATCAGAAACGCACCTGATTGAGTCTTACTTTATAAACTTTCCATCTTTATAGAATAGTTCTCCGTCGGCGTATATCTCTCCACCATCTTTCATATCACACAGCATATCCCAATGTATACTGGACTTATTCTTACCCCCAGACTCAGGATAAGCTTCTCCTAGGGCCATATGAATGGTACCCCCTAGTTTTTCATCAAAGAGCATATTCTTAGTAAACTTCTTGATACCATAATTAGTACCTATTGCGAATTCACCTATATACTTAGCACCTTCATCTGTTTCTAAAAGAGCATGAAGAAGATCTTCGCCTTTAGCAGCCTCTGCCTTTACTACTTTACCTTTTTCAAAGGTTAGTCTTATATCTTCTATTTCTTTACCCATGTAGATACCAGGGAAGCTAAATCTAATATGACCTTCAATAGTATCTTTTATTGGAGCTGTAAATACTTCTCCACTAGGGAAATTATTGTGGCCATCGGAGTTAATCCAAGTTCTACCTCCAACTCTTAAGGTAATATGAGTATCTTTGGATTTTACTTCTATGTGATCTTTATCCTTTAAAAAATTGATTATCTCTTGTTGATGATCATGAATCTTATTCCATTCTGCTACAGGATCCTCTTTATCAAGAAGACAAGCATCAAATACAAATTCAGCATATTCATCTAAGGACATATTGCTTTCTTGAGCATCTGCATGGGTTGGATATTGACATAAACTCCATTTCAATTCACCTCGTCCAGCCCTTTCCATAAATATTTCATTAATCTCTCTATTTGCTTTTGATACTACACCCATCTTTTTAGCATCTACACTTGTCATTTGTTTAGTATTGTATTCACCTAAAATATTTAATACTGCATCGGCTTCTTTAACCATAGTATGAGCAAAAGGTGTAACAAAATTCAATTGTTCATCTGAGGCTTCTCTTAATTTAATTTCACTTATATCGTTATGATGAATAATAACATAAGGATTAGCTCCTACTTTTAATGCTTCTCGGTAAACCTCTTTAATTAAAGGCAGTGTCATAGGCATTCCTTGTATTACAAGAAAATCTTCTTTCTTTAATTCCAAAGAATAATTAACTAATACACTGGCCATTTTTTTAATTCGTGGATCAACTATACTCATTGTACTTCCTCCTTTTATAATATTAAATTCTTATGTATAGAGAATATATTCTATAACTAATAGAGAAATCCTTTAAATATCAGAATTTTCTTTAAAAACATTATATAAGTAATATCATCTATAAAGTCAAAATATTTATAGTAGTATGAAGTAAATAAATATGTATCTAATAAGTATAATTGGGGGTATAAGATGAGAGAAATAAATATAAAGAAAAGGACTATTTTGTTGATACCTATAGTAATATTATCTGTATTTTTATATTTTTATCAAGAAGAAGAGACTTTAGAGACCTTCTCAAATCCGATAATGAATAAAATAGTTATATTGGATGCTGGTCATGGAGGCTTTGATCCAGGGGCCATAGGAAGTCAAGAGAATAAAGAAGATGATATAAATCTAGAGATAACTCTAAAGCTAAGGAGACTTATTGAACAAGGAGGAGGTATAGTAGTACTTACTAGAGAAATAGATGAAGGGTTAGATTCAGAAGAGTCTAAAACCTATCGTCAAAGAAAGAATGAAGATTTAAGAAATAGAAGAATATTAATAAACGGTTCAGAGCCAGATGTATTAATTAGTATTCATCTGAATAGTTTTCCTCAGTCCCAGTATTATGGGGCACAAACCTTTTATAAAAAAGGATCTGAAGAAAGTAAAATGATAGCAAAGAGTATACAAGAAGAATTAAGAAGGGTATTAGATAAAAATAATGATAGACAGCCTCAATCTAGAGATAGTATATATTTAATAAGAGAAGCCCAGTGTCCATCAGTACTAGTAGAATGTGGTTTTTTATCAAACAATAGAGAAGAACAATTATTAAATGACCCTGAGTATCAACAGAAAATTGCATGGTCAATATATATAGGATTAATAAAATCCTTTGAAAAGGATATACCTAAGTCTTAATAATATATTATAAAACTATCTTGTATAATGTACAATAACATTATATACTTGATGTTATGCATTAAAGAATTAATGTTGATAACTTGAATATAATTTCAATATGTTATCCACAAAATGTGTATAGAAAATATAAAATAAGAGACTTATTGATGTATAGAGGTTGAAAAAAACTAAAGATATAAACATACTTATCCACTGAGGTTGTGGATAATGTGGAAAACAGGAGGATTTTATGGATAAAAAAGAATTATTAACTAATAAACTATATGTAGTAATTATAGCATTAATATGTTCAATACTATGGGGAAGTGCTTTTCCAGTATTAAAAATAAGCTATGATAAACTAAGAATTTTACCAGAGGATATTTATTCTAAAATACTATTTGCTGGAATGAGATTCTTTATTGCATCAATATTAATCTTTATTCTAGTAGTTGTCTTTTTGAAGATATCTATAAAAATTAATAAACAAACCCTAAAATCTCTATTAATTTTAGGTTTATTGCAAACTAGCCTACAGTATTTTTTCTTTTATAATGGATTAGCATATACTACTGGAATAAAAGGATCTATATTAGCATCTAGTGGAACCTTTTTTGTGGTAATACTAGCTCATTTTATATATCATGATGATAAAATGAATTTAAAAAAGACTGTGGGATTGATTTCAGGATTTTTAGGTATATTTTTAGTAAATTGGGGAAAAGGAGGATTTAATCTCCACTTTAGCTTTAGAGGGGAAGGTTTCCTTATAATAGCAGGTTTAGTAAGTGCCTTTGGTACAATAATAGCAAAAAAACTTTCAAAGGAAATACATCCCTTTATAGTAACAGCATGGCAAATGCTTTTAGGTTCTATAGTATTGCTAGTAGTTGGAATTAGTGGTGCAGAGAAGATGCTTGAATTCACTCCATTAACTTCTGGGCTACTGATATATGCGTCATTCCTTTCTGCTACAGCATTTTCCTTATGGTATGCCTTACTTAAATATAATAGAGCGGGAGAGATTACTCTTTATAAATTTATGATCCCTGTTTCTGGTTCGTTTTTATCGGTTCTATTAATACCTAATGAGAAATTCACAGTATATATGATTAGTGCATTAGTATTAGTAGCATCTGGTATTATATTTGTTAATTATAAAAGAAAGCCAATAGGTAACTATAAAAAATCTCAACATTAAATGTTGAGGTTTTTTAAATCTTAATTCTATAATCGAAAAACATATCATAAATTATTATTAATGAAAGGAGAGTTTTATATGATTATAGTAATTAGGAAGAAAATATTGGTGGCTATATTATTATTTGCAATAGTAGTTTTAAGTATTATATTTTTTATAGGAACTAGGGATATTAAATCTGTATTTAATAGTGAAGACTATAACACTATTATATCTGATAATATTATGCTTAGAAATAATTCAATATTATCTAAAAATCAAGAGGATATTAAAAAATTATATGATTTAGATAAGAAGTATGGAGTATGGGCATATGAACATGAAATAAATAAAATGAAGTATTTGCATAAATGGTCAGAAAAACAAGGGATAAAATTCATATCAATAAAATCTAATCCAATAATAAATTGGGTAAAAGAATATGAAGAGAAGACAACTCTAAACTTAACTGTATCTACAGAATACAAGTATGTATATAAAGATGATGTAGAAAGCATAAGTACATTTAGAATAGGAACCTATCATTTAATAGACATTCAAAATCAAAATGATGAATGGATTATAATTAAAGACTGGTATGATGATCCCTTTGCAGATATATTATCATTAAAAGAGGAATATATGGATAATATAAAGAAGATTATATTAGAAGGAAAAAAAGATAATATAGAATTAAGTGAAAGAAGAAAGAAGGCAATAGAATATGCCGATAAATATATAGGGGCAGCTGATGATGGATCTAATGATTATAAATATAATAAAGACTATAAGAATTATAATTCCCTAGGAGGAGACTGTGCTAATTTTGCTTCTCAAGCTCTCCATGAAGGTGGAAAGTTTGAAAAAAATTATTCTTGGAACTATATTAAAGACGGAACAAGAGCTTGGGTAAATGCTCAAGGATTTAAAGATTATATGATATATAGTGGGAGAGGATCACTAATAGCTCATGGAGACTATAATAAAGTATTACAATCCTCTTATCAATTATTACCAGGAGATTTTATTGCCTATGAGAAAAAAGGAAAAGTGGTTCATATATCTATGGTTACAGGAATAGATTCAAAAGGATATAGATTAGTAAATTGTCATAATACAGATAGATATAGAGTTCCATGGGATTTAGGGTTTAGTGCATCAAAGATTAAATATTGGTTTGTTAGAGTTAATTATTAGATTAAGAATTATAAAAATTGGTATAATTATAGTAAGAATTGAAAGAAATAATTAAACTAAAATCATAGACTTCCTGTCTAAAAACTATTTAGTTCTAGATATACTACAATAAATTATTAATATTTAAACTATGATTCTTGAGATAAATTTAAATGAAAGTGACTGATGGAATGAAAAACATTAAAAAGTATTTTTTATTATTATCGATATTTTTATTGATAGTATATGTGATACCAAATTTTATATTAGATTTACAATTAATTTCTATGTTCAGTAGTAGTTTAAGCAATCAAGGATTTATAGGTGAAATAAGGGAATTTATGTTTAAATTTAGAAGCATATTATCGGTTTTATTTACTTTATACACTATATCAATTGGAGTAATAATTTTTATTGAAAATAAAAATCCTCAAAAAACTATAACTTGGCTTTTAGTATTGTTTATCTCTCCTGTAATTGGATTTATTCTTTATTTATTTCTTGGTCAAAATATTAGAAAGAGAAAAATGTTCAAAAAAGAAGATAATATTAGATCAAAGAGTCTTAAAGATATAGCAGAACTTCAATTAAGTGCTGTGAAGGAAGCAAGAATATTCTCGGAAGTAGAACATTCATTAAAGAAAAAAATGATTAGTCTTATATTAAATAATTCAAAATCTCCAGTTACTATAAATAATAGGAGTAAGATATTAACTAATGGCTATGCCAAATTTAATGAAGTAAAAAAAGACTTGAGAAATGCTAAGCATCACATACATATAGAGTATTTTATAATCAAAAATGATAATATAGGTAATGAAATAAAGGATATACTTATCCAAAAAGCTAAAGAAGGATTAGAAGTTAAATTTATATATGATAGTGTTGGAAGCTGGAGATTGGGAAAAGCGTATATAAATGCTCTTAAAAATGTAGGAGTAGAAGTAGTAGGATATCTTCCTGTTTTTTTACCGGGATTGAGCAGAGAGTTAAATTATAGAAATCATAGGAAAATAATAGTTATAGATGGTAAGATAGGATTTACTGGTGGAATAAATATTGGCGATGAGTATCTAGGCAAAGATAAAAAGATGGGCTTTTGGAGAGATACTCACATGAAGATAGAAGGAGAAGCAGTATATGAACTTCAAAACATATTTATTAATGATTGGTATTTCTGTACAAAAGAAAGTCTAGATGATTTAAAATACTTTCCTAAGTTAGAATACTATGGCGAGCAATTAATTCAAATTGCTTCTAGTGGTCCGGACTCTGAATGGGAATCAATCATGCAATCATATTTTTCCTTGATAACTTATGCTACAGAAAGAGTATGGATTACTACGCCCTATTTAATTCCCGATGAAAGCATGAATGTAGCCCTAAGAACAGCTGCATTAAGTGGTATAGATGTTAGAATAATAATCCCAGATATAGCTGATCATATTGTGGCTTTTTGGGGTTCAAGATCCTATGTGGAAGATCTATTAAAAGCTGGTGTTAAGGTTTATTGTTATCAAAATGGATTTGTACATGCAAAAACATTATTAGTAGATGATATTGCAACTTCGGTAGGTACTGCAAACTTAGACAATAGAAGTTTTCATATAAATTTTGAAGTAAATGCATTTGTTTATGATGAAGATATAGCTAAGAGACTAGAAAGGGATTTTGAAACAGACTTTGAATATTGTGAAGAAATGAATTACGAAGAATACAAAAATAGGGGAGTAATACAAAGAATAAAAGAATCTATCGGTAAACTCTTATCACCGATATTATAAGGAGGAAATTAATGAGCTACATTTTTAAACTAGATAAAGTAAAATATAAAAATATACTAAATATAGACAACCTTCATATAAAGGAAGGTATAATAACCTGCCTACTAGGTGAAAGTGGTAGCGGCAAGACTACATTACTAAGATTATTAAATGATTTGATTAGTCCCACAGAGGGAAGTATATTATATAAAAATAAAAATATAGTAGATATGAATCCAGTAGAGTTGAGAAGAAAAGTATTAATGCTAGGGCAAACCCCTATTACCTTTGAAGGTACTATAAGAGAAAATTTTAACATGGCATTGGAGTTTTCAGAAAAGGAAAAAGCAGAGGATGATATTCTTCAAAAATATCTAGATATATCTAATTTAAATAAATCCTTAGATCATAATGCCAAAGAAATGTCTGGAGGAGAAAGACAAAGATTAGCTTTAGCCAGAGTACTTCTATTAGATGGAGAAGTATTATTATTAGATGAACCATCATCTGCATTAGATGAAGATACTGAAAAGTTTGTAATAGAGAGTGTAGTAAAATATGCAAAAGACAATAATAAATCTGTGATAATGGTAACTCATTCATCATTAATAGCAAAGGAATATGGGGATGAAATCATAAGGATGAACAAAGGGGGAACTATTGATGAGTGATATAGTAGATATTGGGATATTACAGCTTATTACTGCCTATATATTTGTTATTATACTTTTATTTATAGTTCGATTAAAAGGGATAAATAGAGAAAAAGAAATAGTTATAGCCAGTATAAGGATGACATTACAATTAGTATTAATAGGATATGTTTTAGTATATATATTTGAAAATCCCAGTCCTTTACTTACTCTTATAATTATAGGTATAATGGAGACTTTTGCTATATTCAATATATTTAAAAGGGTCAGAAGAAATATATCTACCAAACTAAAAGGTATGATAGCTATAGCAATGGTAGTAGGCACATTCACCTCCATATTATACTTTTTATTCGTAGTAGTAAGGATACAACCTTGGTACAAACCTCAGTACTTTATACCCTTAGCTGGAATGCTGATAGGAAACTCAATGACCGGTATATCTTTGGGAGTAGATAGATTAATAGATGGATTTCACTCAAGGAAAGAGGAAGTAGAAACAGCTCTAATGTTAGGAGCAAGTTCAAAGAAAGCAGCAAAGAGAATAGTAAATAATGCTTTTGATTCAGCAATAATGCCCACGATAAATTCTATGATGGGAATGGGAATAGTATTTTTGCCAGGAATGATGACAGGACAAATTCTATCAGGCACATCTCCATTAACTTCAATTAAATATCAAATAGCAATAATGCTAGGAATAATGGGAAGTGTATCACTAACAGTAATAATATTTTTGCAACTAGGATATAAAACATTCTTTAACGATAGAGAACAATTAGATGTATAGTAAGTGGGACACCGTACGGTTTTGGTGTCTCACTTTTTCTTTTACAAAATATTAATTTATTACATAGTTTTACACTCAGGATTATGGGTAAATTAATAGCGTAAAGTATTTTAACTATACTAGACAGGTAGTTATTAATAAACATTGACGAATTCCTACTATTATAGTAGGATATATTTATAGATTTAATTCAGAGTAATTTACTAGGAATTAATTATCGGATTAAAGGAGATGAATGATTTGAGTAAAAAATTATTAGATATTAAAAATTTACACTCTAGAGTAGAAGAAGCTGAAATACTAAAAGGTTTAAACTTACAAATAAATAAAGGTGAAATTCACATTATCATGGGTCCTAATGGAGCTGGAAAATCAACCTTAGCGAATGTGTTAATGGGTCATCCAAAACATGAAATTACAGATGGAGAAATCATATTTAATGATGAAAATATAAATGATTTGGAAGTAAATAAAAGAGCCAAAGAAGGGCTATTTCTATCCTTCCAATATCCAGAAGAGATCCCAGGGGTTACAGTGGAAAACTTTTTAAGAACTGCTAAGTCATCTATCACAGAAGAAAAACAAGGGATATTCGCTTTTAGAAAGATTCTAAAAGAAAAGATGGAGTTACTTGAGATGGATGAATCCTATGCAACAAGATATCTTAATCAAGGATTCTCAGGTGGAGAAAAGAAAAAGAATGAGATTCTACAAATGGCAGTATTAGAGCCTAAATTAGCTATACTAGATGAAACAGACTCAGGACTAGACATTGATGCTATTAGAATCGTCTCTAAGGGAGTTAAGACCTATTCTAGTGATGATAATGCCATATTAGTTATAACTCACTATAATAAGATATTAGACTACTTAGAGCCAGATTTCGTTCATATATTAGTAGATGGAAAAATTGTTAAAACTGGTGGAGTAGAATTAGCCCATGAAATAGAAGAAAAAGGCTACGAAGAATTTAAAAGAGAGCTTTCATAATTAGGGGTGAATATTAATGGAAAAAAGAAATAAAACATATATTGCAGACATTGACCGCGGTATATATGATCAAAAAAATGAGTTTAAATACAAATATAAAACTGATAAAGGTTTAACACCTGAAATAGTAAAGGAAATATCTAGAGAAAAAAATGAGCCAGAATGGATGCTAGAATTTAGATTGAAGGCATTAGAGATATATAAATCTAAACCTATCCCTACTTGGGGAGCAGATTTATCAGGTTTAGATGTAGAAAATATAGTTAATTATATTCGCCCTGATGCAGATATGAGTGCAAATTGGGAAGATGTTCCGGAGGATATCAAAAAAACATTTGATTCATTAGGAATTCCTGAAGCAGAGAAAAAATCTCTAGCCGGAGTGGGAGCTCAATATGACTCCGAAGTAGTATACCATAATATAAAACAGGAGCTAGTGGACCAAGGAGTAGTATATACAGATATGGACACAGCCATTATTGAGTATGAAGATATAGTAAAGGAATACTTCATGAAATTAGTACCACCAAATGATCATAAATTCGCAGCCCTTCATGGAGCTGTATGGTCAGGAGGATCCTTTGTATACGTTCCAGAAGGGGTAAAGGTAGATATACCCCTCCAATCATACTTTAGACTGAATGCACCGGGAGCAGGACAGTTTGAGCACACTTTGATAGTAGTAGAGAAGGGTGCAGAGGTACACTTTATAGAAGGATGTTCTGCACCTAAGTACTCCGTAAATAATCTCCATGCAGGATGTGTAGAATTATTTGTTAAAGAAGATGCTAGATTAAGATATAGTACAATAGAGAACTGGTCAAGAAACATGTATAATTTAAACACTAAAAGAGCAGCAGTAGACAAAAATGGAACAATAGAGTGGGTCTCAGGCTCATTTGGATCAAAAGTATCTATGCTATATCCTATGAGTATATTAAGAGGTGAAGGAGCCAGAGCAGAGTTTACAGGTATTACCTTTGCAGCTGGTGGTCAATATCTAGATACTGGTTCAAAGGTAGTTCATGCAGCTCCTTATACCACATCTAATATTAATTCCAAGTCTATATCTAAAGATGGAGGATATGCTTTTTATAGAGGGCTTTTAAGAGTAGCACCAAATGCCCATGGAAGTAAA
Source organism: Anaeromonas frigoriresistens (assembly GCF_016820655.1). Lineage (GTDB taxonomy): Bacteria > Bacillota > Clostridia > Tissierellales > SIT17 > Anaeromonas > Anaeromonas frigoriresistens. The sequence continues at coordinate 26,403 of NZ_WSFT01000015.1, read as the reverse complement.
TCCACGGTATCTTGTGAATCATTAATGTTAGATAATGAGTCAAACTCAGATACAATACCAATTATTGAATTAAAAAATGATGATATCGATATAGGACATGAAGCAAAGATCGGTAGAATAAGTGATGAAGCTATATTCTATTTAATGAGTCGAGGAATAGATGAAGAAGAAGCAAAGGCTATGATAGTAAGAGGATTTGTTGAGCCTATAGCCAAAGAGCTACCTCTTGAATATGCAGTAGAGCTTAACAATCTTATCAAGTTAGAGCTCGAAGGAACAATAGGTTAAGGGGTGAGAAGATGTATAATGAAAATTTAATTAATAATTCAAGTTTTAAAAACTACAGATTAGATAGATTAAAAGAATATAATAAACTTCAATTACCTGAATGGAAAAGAATAAGACTAAAAGATTTTCAGATACCAGAATATAAAGAATATAACAATTTACAAATACCTATAGAAGAAAAATTAGATATTAGAGATATCAAGGAAATAAGGGAAGATATAAACGAATTCACTAAATACTTAAGAGTGGATGAAGAATTCGGTGTAGATAAAAAGTTTGTCACATTGACAGAGACTTTTTATAATACTGGCGTAATAGTAAAGGCAGATAGAAATAAAATAGTAAAGGATCCAATAAGACTAGACTTTCATATGGATGAAAAGAATCCAATAGTGTTGGACCATAACCTAATCATAGCTGAAGAAAATAGTGAATTAACAATAGTGATGGATTATACTTCAGATATAAAAGCCTTTCATAGTGGAGTTACAAAAGTATATGCAAAAGATAATTCAAATGTAACAATTGTGAAACTTCAAAGAATGGAAAGTGAATCAAATGATTTTGATTCCAATATAGCCTTTGTAGGAAGAGATGCAAAAGTAAACTGGATATCTATTGAACTAGGAAGTAAAATAACTTCATCAAGCTTTATCACAAACTTAAAAGAAGATAATAGTGAAGCGGATCTTAAGAGTATATACTTCGGTGATAAGGAAATGGGTATAGATCTTCAATATACAATGAATCACTATGGAAGAAGAAGTCTAAGTAATATTGAAACAAAGGGAGCATTAAAGGATAAATCAAAAAAAGTATTTAGAGGTAATTTAGATTTTAAAAAAGGCTCCACCAGATCGAAAGGCGAAGAAGAAGAATATGTACTTCTACTAGATAAAACAGTGAAATCTGATGCAATACCAGCTTTAATATGTGGTGAAGATGATGTAGAAGGAGAGCATGCAGCCAGTGCAGGACAAATAAATTCTCTAAAATTATTCTATCTTATGAGTCGTGGAATGAGTGAAAAGGAAGCTAAGAAAATGATAGTAGAAGCCTCATTTAGACCTATAATAGATGAAATACCCTATGAAGACTTAAGAGAAAAAGTTCAAGAAAACATTCACGGGAGGCTTATAGATGGAGAAGCTTAATGTAGAGAAAATCAGAGAAGATTTCCCTATACTAAATCAAGAGGTAAACAATAACCCCTTAGCTTATCTAGATAGTGCTGCTACCACTCAAAAGCCTTTAAGTGTAATTAGAGCAATGGAAAAATACAATAGAAGTAGTAATGCTAATATTCATAGAGGGGCCTATACATTAAGTATAAAGGCTACTGAAGAATATGATAAAGCTAGAGAAAAAGTAAGGGACTTTATAAACAGTCCCTCTACCTCTAGTATTATATTTACTAAAAACACCACAGAAGCTATCAATTTAGTAGCCTTCTCCTATGGATTAGATAATATAGGTGAGGGAGATGAGATAGTAGTATTGATTACAGAGCATCATAGTAATATTTTACCTTGGCAGATGTTAGTCCAGAGAAACAAAGCTATACTTAAGTTTGTATATCTAAATGAAGAAGGCTTAGTAGATATGAATGACTATAAAGAAAAAGTAACCGACAAAACTAAGCTGATAGCTACAGGGCATATATCTAATGCTCTAGGTACAATAAATCCAGTAAAAGAAATCATAGAGTACGGACATGAAAAAGGTGCTATTGTATTAATAGATGGAGCTCAAGCTGTACCCCATATGAAGGTAGATATCCAAGAACTAGACCCTGATTTTTATGTATTCTCTGGACACAAAATGTTAGGACCTATGGGAATAGGAATACTATATGGTAGAAAAGAAATATTAGAGAGTATGTCTCCATTTTTATCTGGAGGAGATATGATTGAGTATGTAGAAGAACAATCCTCTACCTATGGAGAATTGCCATATAAATTTGAGGCAGGAACTCAAAATGTAGAAGCAGCTGTAGGTTTAAAGTCAGCTATAGAATATTTAGAAGATATAGGCCTGGAAAATATAAAGAAGCATGAAATGAAGCTTACTCAATATGCCCTAGAGAGAATGAAGGAAATACCCTATGTGACTATATATGGTCCGGAGAATATTAAAAATAGAAGTAGTGTCATATCCTTCAATATAGATGATGTTCATCCCCATGATGTGGCGACAATTTTAGATAGCTATGGTGTAGCAGTGAGAGCAGGACATCATTGTGCACAACCTTTGATGAAACATTTAGGGATAAACGCTACCTGTAGAGCAAGTTTCTATCTATATAACACTATAGAAGAAGTAGACCAATTTATTGAGAGTTTAAAAAATGTAAGGAAGTGGTTAGGCTATGGATCTTAACTCAATATATACAGAACTAATAATGGAGCATAATCAAAGTGGTCATAATAAGAGACATCTAGATGACCCCGATCATAAGGAAAGAGGACACAATCCCAGCTGTGGAGACGATTTAACCCTAGAATTAGAATTCGACGGAGATATCATCAAAGATGCAGCCTTCACCGGCCATGGATGTGCAATATCCCAAGCATCTACCTCAATGATGATAGATTTAATCAAAGGTAAATCTAAAAGAGAAGCCTATAATCTAGTAGATACCTTTATAGGAATGATAAAAAAAGAAGTAACAGATGAAAAAGAATTAGAAATATTAGAAGATGCATTTATCCTACAAAACATATCAAACATGCCAGCAAGAGTAAAATGCGCAGTACTAGCCTGGCATGCATTACAGGAGTCAATAAAAGAAGATGTGAGATAAGGTGAATTCCGAAAGGGATTTGCCTTTTATTTTTTGTAAAAAGGAGGAATTTGTCAGAATGGTGGAGAATATTGGTGATTAAGGTGATTTGAGATTAGGTACAAGTAGATGTTACCGAAACAAAGTTCGGTAATACCTATATATAGTAATAAAATACGAATTATAGGTTCGGGAAGATATTATTAGGCGACATTGCGTACTAGTTTTATGTTCTGAGACTATTCTCTCTTTTTTGTGCAGGATATGATAGGATTTTGATGTTCTAAATAGGTATACTTTTATAGTAAGGAGGCGATTAGGTGGAGTGGATAGAGCAATTAAACAAAGCAATTAATTATATGGAAGAACATTTAGACAAAGAGATAGAACTTGAAAAAATGGCTGAAATAGCATGCTGTTCAACATTTCATTTTCAAAGAATGTTTTCGTATATTGCAAACATACCTTTATCGGAGTATATTAGGCGAAGAAAAATGACACGAGCGGCTTTTGAATTACAGACTAAAGATATTAAAATTATTGATATTGCTATGAAATATGGGTATAATTCACCAACTGCTTTTACTAGAGCATTTAAAAATGTTCATGGTATTTCACCGTCAGAAGCAAAGTTTAGTGGTCAGAAGTTAAAGGCATTTCCACCTATCACCGTTAAAATATCTATAAAAGGAGATGTGGAAGTGAATTATAGAATTGAAAAGAAACAAGCTTTTAGAGTAGTTGGCGTGAAAGAACAATTCAAGATAAGCATTGAGGAAAATTTTGAGGTAGTTCCTGGCTTTTGGAAAAAGACAGTTGAAAGTGGTATGCTTACACAAATATGTTCTTTGATGTGTAAAGATCCGTTTGGTGTTTTAGGTGTCAGTTCTTGTATGAGTGGTAAAGATTTTGATTATTATATTGCTGTAGCTACAGACAAAGAAACTCCTGATGGAATGTATGAGTATGAAGTTCCCGAATGTACCTGGGCTATTTTTGAATCGGTAGGACCCTTACCAGAAGCACTGCAGAATTTGCAGAGACGTATTGTGACTGAATGGCTTCCAACATCAGGATATGAGTATGCAAAGGCACCTGATATAGAAGTATATTCAGATGGAAATCAACAATCACAAGACTATAGGTGTGAAGTGTGGCTTCCTATTGTGAAGAAAGCCTAAGAAAATGAAATTCAAAATAATGGAGGAATTGAAATGGTTCACGTAGTATATTGTGATAATAAAGAGAAGGAATTAGAAAAAATTATTGAAGGAACTAAAACTATGGTTATCAGAGCAGCAGCTGGTAGAAAAATACCACACAGCAGAGTATTTGAAGGTGAGACGTTATATTTTATGAAAAAAGGTACTGGACAAATATCTGCAACTGCTACAGTTAGAAGTGTACAAAACTATGTAAAACTACCGGAAGAAGATATTAATAGAGTATTGGAAGAAAATCAAGACAAACTTAATTTATCAGAAAAACATAAGATACGATGGCATAAGAAATGTATGTGTTTAGTTGAATTTGGTAATGTTGAGGAAATAACTCCATTAGTATTTGACCATCAAAGAAATATGGATGATTGGTTAATCATCGAAAAAATAGAGGACGTAGTAGTTGGGACAAGTATTCCATATAATTATGTAAAATCTAGGTTTTAGTTTAACCTATTTTTTATCTTATGTAATTTAAGGATAGATACATATAGTTTCCGTACGCAACATCGCCTAACAGAGTGTTGCCAACATTCATCAGCATTTGGGGTCAAGCTTTGTGAGAGCTGATGAACATCGGCAACACCAGACGTTATAGGTCATGATGATATCGAGGCAGTTCTTTGGGAGTCTTTTTTTGGAAAAATACATGAGAAGAAAAAAGAATATATTCAAGAAGCTGTTTGTAGCAAATTTGTGGATAATAAGTAATAAAGAGGTGTCTTGATGAAAAATATTTTATTTTTATGTGGTCCAAATGGAATAGGAAAAACTACCATTTGCAAAGAAATTATTAATCAACTACCAAATTCAGCCTATGTTGATTCCGACCCATGTAGGATCATGAATCCATTTGTTTTAAATGATGACACCATACCTACAATTGCAAAGAATATTAGCGACTTGCTTATCAATTATTTAAAGTGTCCTATTGTTAATACTGTCGTTTTCTCATATGGTTTTCATGGACGAAGGAGAGAGGTGTTTCAAAGGGTCTTATCAGAGGTTTCCAAAATAGAACATAACCTTATACCCTTTTTACTTTGGTGTAGCGAAGAAGAAAATATCAGTAGGATGAATGTAGATAACAGAAGCAATGACCGTATTCAAAGGGCTTTAAATGAATCTCGAAAATCATTTGATGATGTCATTTATCCTAAATTAGATATAACTAGTTTATCAGTTTCAGAAGCTGCAAAAACTATAATTAAAGAGGCAATATTATAAGAGACAAGAAGTTTCTAATAATAAATTTCAATTCACAGAGTTGGAGTAACATGATTTTAATTCCAATTATCTCATATTATTTATATTATATAAAGGGTTATGGCGGGTAAAATTCATCATCACGTCCTATAACAAAATGTTTGTGAAAGTGCGCTCGGAGAGAAGGAGTTAGGGACAGCGAGCGCCTTTTCACTGGGAGCAAGCTCCACCAAGAAGTATTCCTTTAGGGGCTCAGATCAAAGGCGTCCCAAACATGAGACGTTATAAGACATCACATAATTCATTCTACCTAGAGTGTATGAAAGGTATGAACGAAGCTTTATTAGGTATGCTAGAAAATACAAATCCCAAGGTTGGATATATAGCATCTCAATCTGATCCGTGCCGAAAGTTTTTTAAAAAAGCTAAGGATTTTTATGAAAGCATAGGCATTAATTCTATCAACTACTTTGATATCGAAGAAGAATATCAAAAGGAAAATGAAGGGTGGTTATTTAATTCAGATATCATACACCTGTCTAGTGGAAATACCTGTTGATGTAGTTAGTCTAAAAGAATTAGGAATTGAATCAAAGGTTAAAGAAGATGGTAAGAATCCTTTGGAAATCTCCATAAAAAAAGCAAAACAGTATTATGAAGAAGCTAAAATACCCACCTTTTCTATTGACGCTGGGTTATATATTGATAAATTCAGTGAAGATAAACAACCTGGAGTATATGTTAGAAGGATTTATGATGATAGAGAAGAAGTTTCCGATGAAGAGATGTTAGATTACTATATTAAAGAGCTTGAAAAATGTGGTGGAGAGAGTAAAGGATGTTGGAAGATAAGTCTAACACTAGTATTAAATGAAAAAGAAATACAATCTACAATATTTGAAAGAGAAACTTATTTCACATCGAAAAAGTGTAAAGAGATATCCTGTAGTGAACCATTAAATTCTATTCAAATTGATAAGAAAACAAATAAATATTTAGCTCAACAAACAGCTGAAGAAAAGAAGCATGCTCAACACAATTTATCAAATCATATATATGAATTTATGAAGAAAAATCTAGTGTGAATTCCAATTTGGAATTCATCTTTTCTATAATTAAAAGGAATTTTTTGGATATTATAGAAAAGAAGGATGAAGGGATAATTTAATATTAAATATGAGTAGATATTAAATAAATATGGATAGGAGTTCAAATGAAGAAAAAGAGAATAAATAAAAGATTCATAATTGTAATATGTTTGATTATGTTAAGTTATTTTATCGTTACAGCTATAAGTATATATTCCTATAGTGAATATGATAATTTGACTAAGGCAGATGTAGTAATCGTACTAGGAGCAGCTGTTTGGGGTGAAGAACCTTCCCCTGTTTTCAAAGCGAGAATAGATCATGGAATATGGTTATACAAAAATGGATATGTTAGCAAGATTATTTTCACAGGAGGACAAGGCAAAGAACAAGAAACTGCAGAATCAATAGTAGCAAAAAAATATGCTGAGAAGAATATGATACCAAGTAAAGATATATTAATTGAAACAAAATCCAAAATTACTGAACAGAATATATCCTATGCTAAACAAATTGTACAAGATAATGGATTAGATAGTTCTATAATAGTTAGTGACCCTTTGCATATGAAAAGAGCAATGTTGATGGCAGAAGATTATGGATTAGAAGCTTATTCATCTCCTACGCCTACCTCAAGATATAAAACTTGGAAAAGCAAAGGAAAGTTTTTATTAAGAGAAGTTTATTATTATATAGGATATAAAATATATAGAATTATTAATTAATATAACTCAGCAATTGTAGCTAGTTCAATAAAGGTTGAACTAGCTACAATTGCGTGTGAATTTAATTAATACTATAATTGCTTTAAAATAACATCTTTTAAATCTTTTACTATTTGATCATTATCCTTAATGCTATTATTTCCTGAAATGGAATTTCGGATTATTTGTACTCCTTCTTTTATTATTCTGTATTCATTTGGAGTAAGTAAATCTAGATTGTCTGTCACTCTTATTAAATCTACTTTTGTGTTATATTGATTTTCTAGTTCTATACGCATTGCTTTGATTGAATCAATCAATATTCCATTAACTTGTTTATTTGCCAAAGGTATTAAATTTTCCCCTATTTCAATAATAATATGGTCCTTATAATTTTCTATGTTAAACATCCTTTCATTATTTTTTTGAAAATATATTTGTTCTCTGACAAACTCTTTAACATTTAGTTTGCTATCATCCTTTAAGCTGAGTAAATCTAGAACAGTTATTAATATTTGTTTTTCATTATGTAATCTGTTAATATCACTACTTATATCAGATATTCTCTTTTGAAATAAGGACCTAATAGTATCGCTATCCATAGTTTTTAGTATGTTTTTTATTTCAGCTAGTTTTATACCAAGTTTCTTGAAGAAAAGTATAAACTCAAGTCTTTCTACCTGAAACTCATTGAATACTCTGATATTGGAGTTGTCTCTATCTGGAGATACTAATCCAATTTCTTCGTAATATCTAATTGTCCGTATAGAAATTTTATATTTTTGAGCTAATTCATTTATTTTCATGGGTATTCCTCATTTCATTTTTTTATGAAGCATTTCTTAACTTTATCATAAATGATTACGTAACGTAACTGTCAAATATTAATCTTAGAATAGATTAATATGAATAATACATACTTCACGCTATCTAGCTTAAAAGCAGTTTTAAATATAGGGTAGATTTTTCCTTAAAATTTATAATAAAAGTTCCATAGAATAAAAGATTAGCCTGATATCAATCCTAGATATCGAATTTTTTGTAAAAAAAGGATTTTACTGAAATATATAGAATAAAAATATTAAAGAACAAATTAATATTAGTCCTAAGTAGATATTACCGAAACAGAGTTCGGGAATATCTATGTTATATGAAATTTCTGGATAAGATAGCATATCATTTTTAATAATTATGAGGAGATCAATATGAATGAAAATATTGTAAAAATGTTTAAAGAAATTAATAAAAAGGATAATAATATAAGGTTAAATGCTTTAAATCAATTACTTAAAATTACAGATAGTCCTGTAGATTGGTTTGATGATATCTATCATGAATTAGTTGAGAAGTTAAAAAGTAATAATTCTTACCAAAGGTCTATAAGTATTCTTCTTTTATGTAATTTAGCTAAGAGTGATAAGAACAATAAGATTACTGATTTAATTGCTGAAATACTCACACATACATCTGACAAAAAATTTATTACTTCAAGACAATGTATTCAAAATATATGGAAAATTGCTATCATAGATGAAAGTTATAAAAACCAAATCGTAAAACATTTAAAAAAACAGTATCTAAATTGTAAAGAAGCAAAACATTATAATCTTATTCGTGAGGATATTATTGAAACTTTTAATAATATTTATAAAAATAATATAGATAAAAAATTAAAAGAAGATATATTGAAATTAATTGAAATAGAGGAATCTGAAAAATTTAAAAAGAAATATCTCAAAATTATAAAATAGTTTTAAATATAAGGGGCGATGAAAAAGTGATATTTGATTTGTTTAAGATAGAAAAAATAGAACCCAAAATTAAAGAATTGGATAAGACAATATATTTTCTTGGTTTAAAAACTGAAACTGATGATAAGCGAATTGGGAAAGATGTAAATAAACTTGGTAATGAATTTAAAAATATTAAAAAAATATATAGTATTCCAAATGCAAAAGAACCAAGAATTTTTATAGCTTTAACAAGAAATTATAATCCTAAAACTGGATATATGGAATATATTATGGGAGATGTAGTTAAAGAAATTCCTGATAGTTTTCCCGAAAATATAGATGTACATAATGTGCCACAAGGAAAGTATGCTGTTTTTACTATAAAACCAAAATATTCATTTTTATGGGGTTATACTTTAGGTAAAATGAAAAGTTATATCTATAAAGAATGGCTTCCACGTTCTCAATATAAAAGTGGTACTGAAATAGATGATTTCGAGTATCATGATCATAGGAGTATATCTAAAAAACCAGGAATTGATTTATATGTTTCAATTAAAGAAAAATAGAACGTTTAAATGTTCCATGAGTCCAGAAACTTCATATAACAGCAAGGTTTATGGCCCCACTATTGTTGCGCCCAAGTTCAAGGATCTAACATAAGAGCTATGTAAGGCCCTTGAACTCCGTAAACCTGCGGGACGTTAAGGAATATAATACGAACTATAGAATCGAGAATATGTTGTAATAAGAAATTATGATATCTGAGGTGTTTTTTGGAGTTTTACTTGATAAATAGCCAAACGTTACATCATAGTAGAATTTTGTGAAGTAAAGGTTATTTATATAATCTACAATTTAGGAGGTGAACTAGTGGTTAATTACAAAGAAATGACTTGCTCTATAGCCTGCAACAAGTTAAAAAGAAAAATTCCATTTGCGTGGGACTTGAATATATATCGTGGGTGCGAGCATGGTTGCAAATACTGTTATGCTATGTATTCACACTATTATTTAAATTCTGAACTGTATTTTGAGGACATATATGTGAAAACAAATATTGTTGAGAAGTTGGAACAACAACTCAGCAGTCGCTCTTGGAAAAGAGAAGTCGTCAATATAGGAGGTGTTACCGACAGCTATCAACCAATAGAAGCACAATATAAGTTGATGCCTGATATTTTACGGCTGATGATTAAATATAAAACACCTTGCATTATTTCTACAAAATCGGACTTGATTTTAAGAGATTATGACTTAATCTCACAGCTTGCGAACATTACTTATGTTAATGTGGCTGCAACCATTACCAGTATGGATGAAAATATCCGAAGAAAGATAGAACCAAATGGTGTGAAATCTATTAAAAGATTTGTAATGTTAAAAGAATTTTCAAAAACTAATGTTTCTACAGGGTTGCATTTTATGCCTATTATCCCTTATATCACAGATAGTAGAGATAATGTTGATAAACTATATGCTAATGCAAAGGATTGTGGGGTAGATTATGTTCTTCCTGGAACACTTTATTTAAGAGGAAAAACACGAGGAGTATTTTTTGATTTTATTAACCAAGAGTTTCCACATTTATATGAGGCGTTACAAACCCTATACAAGACAGGTGGAGTCGGTAAGGAATATAAAGACGAGCTATATTTGATGGTGAATGAATTAAAAAGAAAATACAACCTTTCGAGCAGTTATTCAAAGCCCATGAAAGAGAAATTAAATCAATTAGAAAATAAACAACTGACACTTTTTTAATAAAAAGGAGGAAATGTTATGGTACATGTAGTTTATTGTGCTGATAAAGAAAAAGTTTTAGAGAAAATTTTTGATGGATCAAAAACAATGATAATCAGAGGTGCTGCAGGAAGAAAAATTCCACACAGTAGAGTTTTTGAGGGCGAAACGCTGTATTTTATGAAAAAAGGAACAGGGCTGATTTCAGCAAAGGCTTCTATTATATCTGTACAAAATCATACTAAGCTCTCACCAGAGGAATCACTTCAAACCATTCAGGATAATCAGGACAAACTCAATTTATCAGAAAAGCAAATTGCAAGATGGAATAAAAAGTGCTTGTGCCTTGTTGAGTTTGATAATGTAGAGGTAATTTCTCCCTTAGAATTTGATCATCAAAGCAATATGGACGATTGGCTAATAATCGAAAAAATAGAAGATGTGGTTGTTGGCACAAGTATTCCATATAATTATAACAATATTAAACTCAAATGAGATTATGAACAGAATCTTTAAGGATTTATGTGTGATATTCTCCTTATATTGGGAAGGATGATAGAGTAAAAGGTATCATTACTTCTTATAATATGCTATTTACAAACATTCCATTACAAATTTGTGAAACGTCGTAAAATAGCATTATGTTTAGATGAGGAAGAAGGGGCTTGAGCATATCAAGAAATAGAATATCTGCTAAATTGGATAGGTGAGTTTCGAAGAAGGATCTTTTCTTAAATAATTTTTTTAGAAAAACTCAAAAGAGAGACTCTATAAAACAATAAAGCAATTTCATATCTTTAACAATATATCGGGTTTTTGTAAGAAAGTATTTTAGTGAGTCATGGAGATAAAAGAAAATAAAGAATGACTTTATATCAAACATAAGTAGATATTATCGAAATAAAAATTAGAAATACCTATATATAGTAATAAAATACGAACTATAAGATTGTGAAGATATTGTTAAGTGTTCCATGGCAATATCCGAGTAAAACTATGAGTTTTTATATAAGGTATTGAGTATACTGAGTCAATTATTAGTTAGATTACTGTAGTTATTATATAATGCTAAGAAATGTTAATTAGGTAAAGTGTAGGAGGGATATTATGAAGCAATTTCCAACACATATAGTAGCTGTAGATGGTATTGTTGAAAATGAAAAAAATGAAATTCTATTAGTAAAACATCGAGATAAGGAAATATGGACTATACCTGGAGGTCAGGTTGAAATAGGTGAAAATCTTACGGATGCTTTGATTCGTGAAATCAAAGAAGAAAGTGGAATTGATGTTACTGTTAATAAATTAGTCTGTATCTCTTCCAATACTGGTACATATGAGGGCTATAATGGGTATGGGATTGTTCCTACTAAGGTAATGTTGGGGTTTACATGCTCGTTTATAGGTGGAGAATTAAGTGTTTCTGACGAGACCTCAGATTCACGCTGGGTTTCTAAAGAAAGGGTATTAGATTATATCACTAATCCTAATTTAATTGAAAGGTTTAAAGCTTATTTAAAATTTGATGGGAATATACAATATATAGAGTATATTACAAAACCGAGTTATGACCTGAAGTTAAAAATTAAAATATAAAGTTGAAAATACTAGGAATTATACTTGATTAAACATAGTATTTTCTCCAAGCTAAAGAAAGGGTTTCAGGGCGACAGATAATGCTAGTAATTTTATATGCAACATTACAATAAATATAGGAGGCTGAAATGGCTAAAATTAAACCTAAAACATACATGAAAAGGGATACTAAAATTATTGTAAGAAGTGCAGAAATAAGTGATGCTGGTGAGTTACTCTCTGTAGTTCCACAGTTAGATACTGAAACAGATTTTATGATGAGAATAGAAGGTGAGTTTAATTTATCCCTGGAAGATGAAATTAATTTTATAAAAAGAAAACTTACAAGTGAAAAAGAATTATTTATTGTGGCAGAAGTTGAAGGGAAAATAGTAGGCACATTAGGGGCAAGAGTAAATGATATGTTCAGAACCAAACATATATGTAATTTTGGTATTGGAGTATTAAAAGAGTATTGGAGAAAAGGAGTAGGTAGTATTTTACTTACCACTATGTTGAAATGGGCAGAAGAGAAAAATATAAAAAGAATAGAGTTAAAGGTAGTATCAGAAAACGATAGTGCCTTAAGATTATATAGAAGGTTTGGGTTTGAAATAGAAGGTACCCTGAACAAAGATCATTTTATTGGCAATGATAAATATCTCGATTCTTATATAATGGCAAAAACAATTGATAAGGTTTAAAAACCAGTAAGATGGAATCTCACAAAAAAGTAGTTGTTACCTTTTAATATATCAATTACATCATTTGAGTTAATATTATATATGAAATCAACAAATAAAAGAATCACTAGAATTATAATGATTAGGATCATAGCAATAATATTATTATCTATATTTCATTAATAATCTTATAGCTGTTTTATCTATATACTTTCTTTTAAGTAGAGTATTAGTAGATAAAAATACTGCTTTAATGATTACCATAATATACATAGGTTCAACTTCAGAAGTATTGAACAGATTCTTTACAAAAATTCAGAATAAAAACTCAATAAAACAATAGATCAACCTGATATTTTTGATTAGATATCAGGTTTTCTTGTAAAAAAGGATTTTAGTGAAATATATAGAATAAAAAACATTAAAGTATAAATTATTATCAGACATAAGTAGAGATTACCGAAGTAGAGTTCGGGAATATACTGTTATCCAAGATTATAAGTATGAGAGGAAGAATAATAGATGCGTGAAGTGATTTTAGAAAAATTAAAGGAAATAGAAAAAGAGGAAAATGTGAAAATTTTATTTGCAGTTGAATCTGGTAGTAGAGCATGGGGTTTTCCTTCAAAAGATAGTGATTATGATGTTAGATTTGTATATATACGACCAGTAGAATGGTATCTATCTATTGAAAATAAAAGGGATGTATTAGAATATCCTATTAACGACTTACTAGATATAAGTGGATGGGATATTAAAAAGGCACTATATCTATTTAAAAAATCAAATCCGCCTTTGATGGAATGGTTGAGGTCTCCAATAATGTATATGGAGCAATATAGCTTTTTAGAAAGACTCAAGAAATTAAGAAAGGAATACTTTTTTCCAAAAGCGAGTATTTATCATTATCTACATATGGCAACTGGAAATTATAGAGAATATCTACAAGGTAGCGAAGTTAAAATTAAAAAATATTTCTATGTTTTAAGACCTATACTTGCATGTAGATGGCTAGAGTCACGAGGGACATTACCACCTGTAGAATTTGATAAATTGCTTGAAAGTCAAGTTAATGATCCTAAGCTATATTCAGAAGTACAAAATTTACTTGAAAGAAAAAAGTCTGGAGAAGAATTAGACTCAGAACCAAGGATTGATGTAATTAATGATTTCTTAGAAGAGCAAATGGATTATTATAGAAAGTATGTGAAAGGTTTAGATAATAAAAGTAGTTCAAGCATATCAGTTTTAAATGAATTATTCAGAGAGACCTTGAAAGGGGCTTGGGAGTAACTTCAGATAACAGAATATTTGCCTAAAGGTGCGCTAGTGTGCAATCTTAGGGAATTGTACACCACATCCCTTCACCGGGAGCGAAACTCCACCAGGTGGTCTATCTCAGAGGTCTGATTCAGGAACGTAGCGAACCTGCGGGACGTTAAATACAATGGCAATTTCGGGGTAGAGCTTTGAAGCTTTCATCTCGATTTTTGTATTCTTAAGTCTTTAAGATTACAACAGTGAATTTAATACTATTCATAAATAACTTGGAACAATTATTTTATATGGAGGAGATTAAAATGGAAGTTTTCGAAAAAAGTTTAAAAGTTATGAACCAATTATTTTCAAAGGATTATCAATTTGCCTTAGCAACTACAAATAATAATATACCTTCTGTTCGATTTATAGATACATATTATGATAAAGGTTGTTTTTATATTGTAACATATGCAAATTCAAAAAAAGTTAAAGAATTGGAAATTAACGAAAATGTATCTCTATGTAATAATCTATACAGCTTTAGCGGACTTGCTTATAATATAGGACATCCATTGAAATCTCAAAATAGTGAAATCAGAGAAAAATTAATAATTGCCTTTGAACCGTGGTACTTTAAACATAACAATGAAAATGATGAAAACATGTGCTATGTAAAAGTAGAATTGATGCAAGGTTTTTTCTATAAAGATGGTACAGGCTATCAAGTAGATTTTAAAGCACAGAAAGCGGATGAATTTCCATTTGAATTCGATATTGTTGTTTCAGAGTAAACTTTAGTTTTAATTTTATGCAAACTTTATATCATAAACCGAAGACAGTAAAATCACAATCTTTATAAGTAGCTAATTGATTTAATTTATAAGTAACTATTACTACTACACTTAACTTAAATATCCTAGGTATATCACAAAGGGGATTAATTAATAGGAGGAGGCTTTAAATTATGAATAGATACAAAGTTATTAATAGTAGAAAAAATGAATTTTTAAACCCTATTACAGTCTATAAAAATCAAGAAATTCAATGTATAGAGGAATCTAATGAAGATGGAGATTGGGCAGGATGGATTATGTGTAAAACTAAGAATAATCAAGGATGGATACCCTATCAAATAATTGAAAGACAAGGAGATATAGGAATTATATTAGAAGATTATTGTGCAATTGAATTTGATCTTGAAGTGGATGAAATTCTTGTAATGGAGAAAGAATTAAATGGTTGGATTTGGTGCTATAAGGAGGACGAACCCAATATTAAAGCATGGGCTCCATTGAACCATATTGAAATTTTTGAATAGGACTAAGAAAGAGAAAATACAAATTAATTATACAACTCCCATGGGATTGATTCTTACTAAGATAAAGTTTTTTGGAATAAAGTTCAATATGAAATTCGAGTTTGTAAGCATTTTACAAAAAACATACAGAATTGCTTTAATAATAGGGATGTTAGGCAAAAATTTATCCATTAAGGTATTCAAATAAATAATGTTTTCATAATAAAAAACTCAACAAAATAATATATCAAACTGGTCTCTTTAACTAGATATCAGTTTTTTGTAAAAAAGGATTATGGTGAAATATATAGAATAAAAATATTAAAGAGTAACTTAATATCAAAGATAAGTAAATATTACCGAAACAGAGTTCGGGAATACCTATATGTAGTAATGAAATACGAACTATAGGGTCGTGAAGATATTGTTAGGTGACATATGGGTTTATAGAATAAACATAGGAGGTCATAAAATGAGAAACATTTTTGCTATTGGCGGAGGAGAAATAAGAGATTTAGAGACATTTGGAATAGATGAAAAAATAGTTGAGTCTAGTAGAAAAGAAAATCCAATTGTTTTGTTTATACCTACAGCTAGTGGTGAACCACAGGGATATATAGATACATTCAACTATATATATGGTGAAAAACTTAGATGCAAAACAGATGTCCTTTTATTATTGGAAGGAAAAACAAGTTCTCAGAAAGCTAGAGAAAAAATTATGAATTCGGATATTGTCTATGTAGGTGGTGGAGATACCAGAAAAATGATGGAAGTATGGAAAAGCTATGATGTAGATAAGTTTTTGAGAGAGGCATATGAGAAAGGTAAAACACTATGTGGATTAAGTGCAGGTTCAATCTGTTGGTTTAAAAGTGGTCATAGTAATTCTGAAAGCTTTGAAACAGCTGGAAAATGGAAGTATATTAGAGTAGAAGGAATAAATTTAATAAATGCTATGCACTGTCCACACTACAATGAAGATACAAGAAAGGTAGATTTTGATGTAAAGATATCGGAATATGGTGATATAGGTATAGCTATTGAAAATAATTGTGCAATTGAATTTAAAGATGATAGTTATATAGTACATAAAACAGATGTAAAATCGAAAGCTTACAAAGTGTATCAGTATAATGGAGAAATTACTAGAGAAGAGTTGACTAATACAACAGAATATAGGTCAGTTAGAGAATTGCTTCGTAAGTAGATCATACGATCACCTAACATTGTTTTTGCGCAGAGGGCGCTCTAGGGAGATAAAATCTTAGGGTGATGAGCGCCATACCTTCTCACTGGGAGCAAAGCTCCTCCAAGGAGTATTCCTTTAAGGTCCAGTTCGAAGGCGTCGCAAACACGGTCACGTTATGCGAAATGAGATTTAATGAAAGTTAAATTAATCAATGGAGGTAAATAACTTTGGTAGAAATAATTAATAAACTAAAAAATCCTATAGTGCAAGAAGCAAGAGAATTAGCTAGAAGTAAGAATAGAATCGATAAAAACAAAATACAATTAAGGGGTTTAGAACAGATAAAATGGGCTAAAGAAGCTGGGTTGAAGATTATTAGTATTATTATAAGTAGTAGTGAAAGTCCAGAAAACTACAAAGGCTTTTCATCACCTATCTATCAGACTTCTGATGGTATTTTAAAGAAGATTACCGGTACTAATTATTTGATTTCATCTGTTGGAGTAGCTGAAGGTATTACTTATGAAGATGTATCAGATACTTTCGTGTTATTACTAGATGATGTTAAGGATCATGGAAATATAGGTACTATTATTAGGTCTGGTCGAGCATATGGAATTAATGATTATATAGCTACAAATGAAGATTTTGACCCATATATGCCTAAGACTACTGACGCATCAAGAGGCACTAATTTTAAAGTTAATTTTCATAGATATACAAGTCCTGAGAAAGCTATTTCTTATCTTAAAGAAAATGGATATCAAATAGTTGCTACTAGTCCTCATGGTAAATCATTACAGTCAACGATAAAATTAGATAAAAAACCTGTTGCATTAGTTGTTGGTAATGAAACAACAGGTGTCTCTGACGAAGTTTTAGAAGAAGCTGATCATATTGTACAGATACCAATGTATACGGGAGTAGAGTCACTTAATGTAGGAGTAGCTACAGGAATTAGTATTTATGAATTGAGACTTAAGGAGGCCTTAACAATGTTAGCAGAAAAAATTATATCTAGTTTAGGAAGAGAAGTAAATGTAACATCACAGCTTATAAGAAAAGCATTTAACATTAAATTAAATGATATATGTGATTATACAGGAGATCATATTATTTTTTTAATGGTACTTAAAAGAGAATCACAAATGAATGAAGAACAGATCAAAAAACAGTTTGGATATTATGGAGATGATTTAAAAGCATTTATTAAACCTTTATATGAAAACAATTTAATAAAAAAAGAATATGAAGAGATAGAAATCACTAAAGATGGAGAAGAATTATTAGCAAAGTTGTGGCCCGTTCATGAAAAAACAGAAAATCTGATATTAGAAGGATTTACTGAAAAAGAGAAAAAAGAATTGAAATCTTATTTAGATAAAATACAACAAAATTGTATAAAAATTATGAAGTATAAAGCGTAAATCTCACATCGCATAACAATATATTGCCGGTTCCGCTACGCTGCACCCAAATCCATCAGACTAAGATAGGAGCTATCTAAGTCTGATGGACTTCGGCAATACGGAAACGTTATATACAATTTTCCCCATGCATTTGGGATATGCTCTGTGGGCCATATATATTTGTAACGTATACTATTGGAAAAAAAGTCGCTATATATATATTTATTTTTAGTATAATAAAGGTACCATAAATCACTCCGGAGGTAAATTATGGATTATTATGAACGTATCGATAGAGCAATTCAATATATTGAAAACAACCTATTTAATCATATAGACTTAAATGATGTAGCAACTACTGCCTATATGTCTTTATCTAATTTCTATAGATTATTTTTTGCTCTAACGGGCTACAAAGTTAAAGAGTATATTAGATATCGTCGTATAGATATGGCAGGCAAAGACCTTAAATTAACAAAAGCTACAGTAATGGAACTTGCTATAAAGTATGATTATACAGGTAGTGATACTTTCTCTCGTACGTTTTATAATATTGTTGGTTATTTGCCTTCGCAATATAGGCATATCCATCATAAATATGTTTTTGAAAGGATTGATATTATGGATGAATATTATGATTTAGCTAATGAAAATATTATTAAAGAATACCCTGAAATTAAAGTGTTGAGAAAAATAGAATCTATGAGAATTGCCTATTTTGAATCTTATAATGAAAACCCCGAATATCATTCATTTAAATACCTCTTAGAATGGGCAAAAAGAGCTAATTTGTTGACTAATCGGCAATATAGACTATTTGGTTATGATATTTTTAATAATTACTCAAATAAGCATGGTTACTCAGCATGTATAACAATAGATGATAACTTACAAATAGAAGATGATATGATTAAGACTAAGTATTTAGAAGGTGGACTATATGCAGTAACTACGGTTAATGTAAAGGAGATAGAATCTGCGTGGAAACGTTTTAAACATTGGGTAAAGCTTAGTAGGTATGATATTGGTACACATCAACACTTAGAAGAGCACATTGAAGGGGTAGATTTATCCTTTGATTATGATGTTCGACTAATGATGCCCATTGTAGAAAAATCAGATTATGAGATTGTAACTTCACCTCCTATGACGGTTATTTTGTCACAGGTATATGGCGATGAAGAGAATGTTCCGTATGAGGCATGGAGAAACATTTTAAATTGGTCAAGAAATAATGTTTCAATAACAGAATCTAGGTATTATGCTTTTAATAATTATAATATTAGAAGAAAAAATATACGTAGATATTATATTGCAATGGTATCTTGTAAGGTTAAGCCAATTGAACTTGAAAAAGGGTTAGTTTTACAGACTTTAGAAGGAGGTAAATACATACGTACTAAATGCAATTTTAATACTTTGCCAAAAGCATGGGATAAACTAATAAATTATATTAACACAAGTGATATGAAAGTAAATCCAAAGCTTAAATGGCGTGAAGAATGGCATATTAAAGATAATGAACTTAAATCAAATAGCAACCCTGAAATAACTATTTATTGTCCAATAAAATAGAGTTGTATAAGGAGAAAATAAAAGTAAGGTATTCCTCTAGGGGCATGGGGAAAACTATATATAACAATGTGTTCACGTCCGTTACGGGCAAGGTATTATTTTAGGGTAAAAGCCCTCCACACATTCCTCAACCTAAGCCCGTCGGGACAGTCGGCACATTAGCTCTTGACAGGGCATGAGCGCCTCCTTCTAAGGTTGAGGAACGTCGTGAACATGAGACGTTATACGAAAGTCGAACTAGGGTTTATTTTATAATGAAGGGAAACTGATTATGTTTATTTTTAAAGAGATTAGTATTAATACTTTAATATGGTTATTACCAATAGTGTTTATGTTACATGATTTTGAAGAAATTATTTTAATAGTTCCTTGGTTAGAAAACAACTTTGATTACATCCGAAAAAAAGCTCCGAATTTTTTAGAAAGAAGAATTGATAAGTTTGCAAATATATCGACTTCTCAGTTTGCTTTAGCTGTTTTTCTTGAGTTTATATTGTTTATAATTGCTACATTTATGGCTGTAGAATATGGGAAATTTATTTTTCTGATAGTTTTAAATTCATTTTTATTAATTCATGGTATCATGCACATTATAACAGTAGTGATATTGAAAAGGTATGCTCCTTTTATAATAACAACAATTTTATTAATTTTTCCTTATTGTCCATATTTATTTTTTAGATTATTAGCAAGTGATTTAATTACTTTTAAAACAATTTTAATCAGTAGTTTAGTTGGGGTAGTTCTAATAATTCCAATTATACTTTTACTTCATAAAATTTCAGAAGTCTTATATAAGAATTTTATCAAATTAATTAAGGGTGATTAAATGAAAATAGATAAATTAACCAAAATATATTTTTCTCCAACTAACACAACTCAATACATAATTGAAGCAATATCAACAGGTTTAAAAATTGAAAATACTAAAACAATAGATTTAACTAAACCAGAAGTTCGCCAAAATTTCAAATTAGATATAAATTTAAATAATGAACTTTTAATTATTGGGGTTCCAGTTTATGAAGAGAGAATTCCAGAAGTAATTGAGAAATCATTAGCTAATCTTAGTGGACAAGGACAGCCAATAATTTTAATAGCTCTTTATGGAAATATTGGTGAGGGAATAGCACTTAAACAATTAAAAGAATTAGTTGAAGAGAATGGATTTAATGTCATTGGAGCAGGGTCATTTATTGGAGAACATTCTTTTTCAAATAATGAATTAAAAATAGCAAAAAACAGACCAGATAAAGATGATTTAAAAAAGGCAAAGTATTTAGGAAAGAAAATAATTGAGAAGTTAAAAACATCCAATAATATTGAAAACTTTGCTGAATTAAATATTCAAGGTAAATTACCATTAATAGCTAAAATTTTGCCGAGGAATAGTGCTAAAATGTTTGCTGAGAAACCGAAAATTGATAACAAAAAATGTAATAGATGTGGTATATGTATTAACGTATGTCCAGTAGGAGCAATTGATAAAAAGGAGCTTGAAATAGACGATAATATATGTTTGCGTTGTTTTGCTTGTGTAAAAAAGTGTCCTAAAGAAGCTCGAAAAATTAATTTTAAGAAATCATGGTTAGTAAAATTTATTTTAAGAAAAAAAGGAAAGGTAAGAAAAGAACCAAAGATTTATTTTTAAGTAGAGTTCGACCTTCGTATAACAGCAGGTTAGCGACATCCCAACTTGAGAGGATAAATGAAAGCGGGGATGACTTATGTTAGGATGGGAACTTTAATTAGAAGTTGGAGTTTTTATGGGGACGTCGCGAAGCTGCGGGACGTTATCAGAAAGACAGATAAAGAATTATCAATTCTATTCGGATAGATAGTGGTTAAGATAATTTATTAGCTAATATTTAATAAACATCAATGGGAGGTAGAGAAGATTGCATCTTGAATTACCAGAGGACATCAAACAAGCATTACAAGGTTTTTCAATAAAAAATGGACCGAGTGGTTTATCAGGGACTAATATATATAGATTTGAAAAAGAAAATAAGATGTATTTTCTTAAGGTAGTAGATGTTAATAATAGGTTTATAGATGAACTTGAAGTTGAATATGAGGTATTAAAATGGCTAGAAGGTAAATTTCAAGTGCCTCAGGTTATTACTTTTAAAAAGACATCAAATAAGCACTTTTTACTAATGACAGCTATCAAAGGTAATACTTTAGAGAAATTATATCATCAATCTAAAAGCAGTGAAGAGATAGTAAAAATCTATGCTGAAAGCTTAAAACTAATACATGGTATTAAAATTAGTGGATGTCCAAACAAAGAAGAGGATGAATTTATGCTCTTAAAAGCTAGAGAGTATTTAGAACTTGGAATTAATTTAGATAATATGGAAGATAAATATAAAAATCTAACTCCATTGGAGCTGTATGATAAATTACTTTCATTAAAACCTGAAAAAAATGACAATGTATTCATTCATGGAGATTATTGTTTCGATAACATAATTATTAATAATAACATGCTAAACGGAATAATCGATGTGGGAAGAGCAGGGATTGGAGATAAATACAAAGATATAGCTTTGGCAGTTCGAAACATCCAAGGGGATATTGGAGAACAATGGCTCGACTTATTCTTTAATATATATGGTATTACTAATCCGGATTGGAATAAAATAGAATTTTATATTATTATGGATGAATTTTACTAATGCTAGTGTGTTATATCAGTAAGTTTTAGTTTTTTAATCAATAGCAAAGATCTATTTAATTAACTTGTATTGTGGCTACTTGTCCTTCTGATAACATGATATTTAAGGACAGTCACAAAGAGCATCTGGGCCGTCTTAATATATCAAGAACGTTAGGCAAAATTGCCTAGATAAAAATTTCAAGGTAGTGGGAGGTAAAAATGAGCAAACGTAATGAATATGCAATACAATTGAAACCGTTAATAATTAAGAGTGATTTTGGAGAACTAGAAGACTTCTTAATTCTCAATTCTAACTTACCAGGACCGAGGGCTAACTTGGAACTAGCATATGCATTTGCTGACTGTTTAAGAGACACACAGTACATTGATGATATTTTATGGAAAACTTTAAATGGATGGGCAAAAATAACAGCAGAAGATACTTCGCGGGATAGTCTAAAAGAATTTATCCCTTTTTGTGCTGTACAAGCCTTAGGAGGTATATTTAGTTGTGTCGACTCTAAAAAGAAAGAAAAAGTCAGTGAACTATTGCAGGCTGCAGCAAATGATTCAAGATGGCGAGTTAGAGAAGCCGTAGCTATAGGACTTCAATGGATTGAAGAGGAAGATTTTAGGGCAGCAGAATCAATTTTTAATAAGTGGATTGATGATGGTTCTCTTTTAGAAAGAAGGGCAATTATAGCGGCTCTAGCACATCCTCCTGTTTTGAATAATAAGGATAATGTACTATTCTGTCTTAAAATTACAGAAGGAATTTTGGCAGACCTAACTAACCTAAATAGAGAAGTTCGTAAGACTGAGGGATTTCGTGTTTTAAAAAAAGGGCTTGAGTATGCTATAAGTGTATTTGTTGCTAAAGCACCTAATGAAGGTTTTGAACTTATGAAGAAGTGGGCTCAGAAAAATGATCATGATATAAAGAAGATAATAAAATCTAATCTAGGCAAGTCGAGATTGGCTAAAAAGTTTGATAAACAGGTGCACGAAGTATTAGTTGTACTGACTGGCAACTTCGCCTAACAGAGGCTTAGCAGACATTGGACAGAAGATATTTAGGGAAAGTCTGACGTCGCTAAGCTTCAACACGTTAGATGAAATAGTCGATAACAGAGTGCTAATTAAGGGTTTTTACTTTTTTTAGGGAACGGAGGAGCAGAATGATTAAGCTGGCTTGTAATTATTTAAGAGAAGCAGAAGAGTTGCTAAATGAAGGGATAGTAGAATTTGATTATTTTAAGTATCCTAGTCTTGGAAACGATAATAGTTTCCAATCTCTAAGTGCTTTTATTGACCGATTAAAATATATTAAAGATATAAAACCCCTATTATTGCATGGATTTTACCCAAATGATTTTAATATTTGCAATAAAAGATTTAAAGATAATTTTAATATTGAGACTTTCAAAGAATTGTGTAGAGTTTCTGAGACACCAGGCATATCATTTCACTTAAATGGAGCTGATTTAAGTGCTTCAAAAAATGAAGTCATAAGAAACTCAATTGAAAACATTAATTTTATCAAAAAATATTTTTCGGAAATGGAGTTTATTGCATTTGAAAACGCTATGGGCAAATCTAATCAATATGAGCTTGACCCAATGGTGATATCAAAGATAATCAATAAAACAGACACTGACTTTTTATATGATGTTAGTCACGCTTATTGGAGTTCAGTAAAAACAGGTGAATCATTTGAAGAATATGTTTCAAAACTTCCTCTTAATAGAGTCTATGAGGTACACATCAACGGTTGGGAAGAAAAAGATGGTAACATTCAGTCACATATGAAAATACAGGATGAGTTATATGAACACATAGAAAATATAATCTCTAACTTTTCAGTGAAGATAGTAACCTTAGAATATGGAAGGAGCTATGACAGAATTGGTAGTGGTTGTCCTATAGTAAGCATAGATAAAATCAATCCACATGCAAAGAAAGAGGTTGAAGAGCAAATACATAGATTAAGACAGATAATAAATAAATGATTTTTTAAAATTAAAGTGTTTATAATGGTGGTAGTATTGGGTCAATCGACTACTACACCTAACAATATGTTTACACAAGGAGCTACTATGGCAAGAGAAGGCCCACACCTTCTCACTGGGAGTGAAGCTCCACCAAGAAAGTATTCCTTTGGGGTCCGGTTCGAAGGCGTCGCAAACACGGTCATGTTAGAAGAAAGTACAATATCAGGGTATAGACTACGCGGCCTTTTTAAGAGTTAATGAAAATTTAAGGGGTGAAAAAGATGTTTAAATATGTGATAGATAGTGATATAGAACTTAGATTGTTGGAAAATAGAAATTCAGAAGAATTATTCGAATTGATTGATTCTTGTAGAGAATATTTGAGAGATTGGCTTCCATGGGTAGATAGTTCAACCAGCTATGAGGATACAAAGAAGTTTATAGAAATTACTATGAAGCAATTTGCATCAAATGAAGGATTCCAAGCAGGTATATGGTATAAAGGGGAAATTGCTGGAGTTATAGGATACCATAAGGTTGATTGGTCGAATAAATCTACAAGTATAGGTTATTGGCTTGGTGAAAAGTATGTTGGGAAAGGCATTATGACAAAAGCATGTAGAGCTTTTATTGACTATGCACTTATAGATTTAAACTTAAATAGAGTAGAAATTAGATGTGCAGAATATAACCAAAAAAGTAGAGCTATCCCAGAGAGGTTAGGTTTTATAGAAGAAGGGATGATTAGAGATGCAGAATGGTTATATGATCATTCTGTTAATCATATTGTCTATGGAGTTTTAGCAAACGAGTGGAAAGAAAACAATAGAATTTGATAACTCAAATTGTTACTTAGTAGTTTGATGATTATTAAAAAAGGCTATGGGAGCAGGTTAAACTATACTTTCAAGAATAAAGATAAAGGGAGATGCTACAGATGGAATGGTCAATATTTAAACATGAGAATACATTCGTGATGATTACAAAAGAAAAAGTAGGAGATATTCCATACCTAAGATTTAATCCAAAAGATTATACTGGAGTACTACCAACTGTTATTTATTATCATGGATCCCATTCAAATAAAGATTTTATAAGATTTCAAGCAATGTCAATTGCCAGCTTTGGTTATCAAGTTATTGTACCTGATGCATTATACCATGGTGAAAGAGGGTCAACTGAATACAACAATACTGACTTTTTAGAGAAATATGTATGGGAAATAATTCTTAAGAGTATTCAAGAATCCCACGTACTTATTAAAAAATTAATAGAAAAACATGACGCTGATCTAACCCGTATATGTGTATTGGGAGATTCGATGGGGGCAATAACAGCTGGAGGAGTTTTTGTTAAGCATGACCACTTAAAATGTCTAGCTGGATTTAATGGCGCCTTTGCTTGGAAAGAATGCATAAAAAATAATATCTTACCATCTAGTGAACCTTATATAGATGAAATTGAGTTATATGATCCAATAACAAATGAAGAAAAAATAAAAGGAAGAGCTATTTCAATCTTCCATGGAGTAGAAGATACAACTATACCTATTGAAATACAGAAAAAGTTTGTTGATCGAATGAAACCTCTTTATATAAATAATCAAGAGAAATTACAACTAATAGAGTTTAGTAACATTAACCATAGGGTTACGACAAGTATGTTAGAAAATTTAATTACATGGTTAAAAGCAAACCTTTAGTGTGAAGGAGAGTTCACTTGATAAAACTAAGTAATTATTCTAAAGCACAATTTAAATCGTATAACAACACATTCCTATAAAGGTGATGGAAGAATGTTTTTTCCAGCAGGTTCATCACTACACCTTCTTACTAGAGGCGAAGTTAGTCCTTTAGGGTCAAGTTAGATGGCATACCAGGTGCCAAATGTTAGATGAAATGGCAACTGAGAATAGTATAAGAGGTAAAGTCCTAAAGAGTTTTATTTTAAGAGGGGTGAAATTGTTGGTTAGAAGAATAGAATTATTCCATTTTG
>NZ_WSFT01000041.1 GCF_016820655.1 Anaeromonas frigoriresistens | reverse complement strand
CTGTAGTCCTTTACTATACTCCACTTCCCATCTCTTCCTACCCAATATCTATACTCTATTTCTATGTCACCTACTAAAACCACTTCTGGGTTTACTGTGACTTCCTCATTGGTATACCCTTCTGTCTTATTCGATATAATTTGTAAACTTTCTATTCTAGGCTCTTCACTAGCGGATGCTAGACTTAAACTATTAATACTATTATCTTCTTCAACATTAACTGTCGAATCTATTTGACTATTATTTGAAGTTATTTCCTCTTCATTTGTACTACTAATCAATGATGAATTTTCTTCCTCTATAAAAAACCTACTATTATACCCACTTAACATTTCTTTTGTATAGATAATTTCTCCATTACTTGTCCTTATTATTAGTTCATTTAAAATCCACTCACCACTAGCATCTGTCTCTTGAACTATGTAATTTCCCTTCCAGGTATTCGTAGAGCTTTCTGTCGCTAATATAACATTTATTCCTTCTTGAGATTCTAAGTTATTATAATATAATTCTACTTCTTTTGCTTCAGGGATTTCTTCTACATTTAATATGAAGTCTATAGCTTGTCCACTTTTGATGGCTTCACTTTCTGTTATTCCTATTGATTGAATCACAGGATAAATTGGTTCTTCTGCTGCTCCTATTACTGGCATATTTATAAGAATTAAAATCATTAATATTGCCATTACTGTCTTTTTTACCATTTTATCACCCACCCCTTTAATTTAAACTTAAATATTAAGTTAATTATCTTTTTTATTTTACAGTATTAGTAAAATAAAAGCAATATTATGACATTAAAAAAGATAGGATTTATATAAATCCTATCTATAATATCAGTTTTCCTACTGAAAATATTTCACTATCCCCTTCACTATTCTCTCACAGGCTTTACCATCCCCATAGGGATTTACTGCATTGGACATTTTTATATATTCTTCATTATTATTTATAAGTAAATTTAATTCATTATATATGTCCTCTTCTTCTACTCCTACTACTTTTACTGTGCCTGCTTCTACTGCTTCTGGTCTTTCTGTTTCTGTTCGAAGGACTATTACTGGTTTTCCTAGAGAGGGAGCTTCTTCTTGTATTCCACCTGAGTCTGTCATGATTAAATCACATTTGGCCATTAGGTTTGCGAAGGGTTTGTATTCCAGGGGTTCTATTAGATGTACTCTATCTACTCCTTCCAGGACACCATTCACTAATTCTCTTACCTTAGGATTTAAGTGTACGGGAAAGACTACTTCAACATCTTCATTTTCTTCTACTGTTCTTTTTACTGAGTTAAATATATTTATCATAGGCTGCCCTAGATTTTCTCTTCTATGGGATGTTAGTAATATTACCTTTTTATTGTCAAAGTCTATCTTATTTAATATATCTTCTTCAAATTTATAATTTTCATCTATTGTAGCTATCAACGCATCTATAACTGTGTTCCCTGTTACAACTATATTTTTTTCTTCTATATTCTCTTTCAATAAGTTCTCTTTATTACTTATAGTAGGAGCAAAGTGAATACTTGCTATTCTTCCTGCTAGACTTCTATTCATCTCCTCTGGATAAGGAGAATATTTATCTCTACTTCTGAGTCCTGCCTCCACATGTCCTACTGGAACTTTTTGATAGAATGCTGCTAGAGATGCTGCAAAGGTAGTAGTGGTATCTCCGTGAACTAATATCATATCTGGCTTTTCTTTTGATATTACCTCTTCAATACCTTCTAATACTCTAGTTGTTATACCTGTGATTGTTTGTCTATCTTTCATAATATTTAGGTCATAATCTGGAGTTATATGGAATAAATCTAATACTTGATCTAGCATTTCTCTATGCTGAGCTGTAACACATACTATTGGTTCTATTCCTTCAGTTTTCTCTAATTCTTTCACTAAAGGAGCCATCTTTATAGCTTCTGGTCTAGTACCAAAAACTGTCATTATCTTTATCATTTTAGCACTCCTTTCTTTCTACATTTATTTAATCCTTGTTATACCTAAGTCCGATTTTATATCTAATCCTATCTCTTCCAATATTTCATCTAGATTTGTATCTACAAGTCCCTCTGACTTATCTTTCATAAAAACTACTTTTATTGTTTGTAGTATTAGTGCTATATCTAATAGTACAGAGTAGTTTCTTATATACATCAAATCAAATTTTAATTTCTCATCAAATGAGGAGGCATATTTACCAAGTATTTGAGCAAGTCCTGTGATTCCAGATTTAACATTCATTCTATAGGAGTAGTCAGGGTCTATATCTTTAAACTTCTGAACAAAATATGGTCGCTCTGGTCGTGGCCCTACCATGCTCATATCCCCTTTTAGTACATTTAGGAGCTGAGGTATCTCATCTATTCTAGTACTTCTCAAGAATTTCCCAACCTTTGTTATTCGAGGATCTTCTTTATCACTAAATACTGGTCCTGTTTGCTTTTCTGCATCATCTATCATAGTCCTAAACTTATATATATAGAATTCCTTATTATTTCTTGTTATTCTTTTTTGTTTAAATAGTACAGGTCCTTTTGAATCTATTTTTATTATTAAAGGTACTATAATCATAAATGGTGATGTAATCAATAATCCAATAGCAGATATAACTATATCTAGAAGTCTTTTAATTATATTTTGTTCTAATGATAGTTCCATCTTATCTATTTTAAAGGTCAATATATCATCAAATTGTTCTATTTTAGAGTTTAGTATGAACATATCCTGAAGATTCGGTATTATAAATACCTCTTTATTTTTTCGTTGAGATCTCTCTATTATCTTTACTCTTTTTTCATAATCTACTTCCGATGTAATCATCACTGCATCTACTTTATCTATATATGTATATAAATCTCTATCTACATTTTTATAATATAGATACTTGACTGTATACCAATGTCTATTAGTTAATACCTTTTTGGCTATATTAGTTGTATTTTCTTTCTCCCCTATGATTAATATCTCTTTAATACCGTGAATTCTTCTAACAATATTGATTAATAATAGTCTCCAGATAGTTAGTAATATTAGTTGGATTGCATAGGCTATAAAGAATATTGTTCTTGGAAAAGCAAAGCCTCGATATATGAATGTAACTGCCATTGTAGATAAAGAAATCATAGCAAGGGCTATAACTAAAGATAGTATAGTCTCTACCTGAGAATTCTTCCTTATAGATAATAGTCCATATACATCGAAAAATATCAGGGTAAATACTGCAATTATAGGTAGTACTTCTATAAATGGTTCTATATTCCTAGCAGGAATATCAAAATTAAATTTAACTAGATATGATAAATAGAACCCTAAAAGTATCAACCCTATATCTATTATCATTGTTATAATTTTATTGATTTTATGAAACCGAGCTATTTTTGATAATATCATAGCAATTACCTCTTTTCTCTAATTAACCAAATCACACCATATTAATATGGTGTGATTTCTCTTGTGTCACTTAATTTCTGTCAGCTGCTACAAGCTTGCTTGTAAAGTATTGTAGTTCATCATCAGATATATTTCCTAAGTTCTTAAATATAATATTTGATCCTTCAAAGTCTTCATCTTTTAAGATAGCTTTTGTATCAAATATCAAAGGAGTATTCATTTCCTTGGTTAATTCTTTATAATCTATATCTTTAAATTCGTTATGATCAGCTAATATTAGTATCATATCCGAGTCTACTACTGCTTCTTTTCTATCTATTAAATTTAATTCTGTATCTTTTACATGAGGATCATGTAATACCACATTGTATCCCTTTTCTTTTAATATCTCTACTATTTCTAATGCAGGAGATTCTCTTAAATCATCTGTATTTCCTTTATATGTTATACCAAATACAGATACTTTTGAGTCTTTTTTAGGTAACATCTTCTCTACTTTAGATACTACGTATTCTGGCATACTATTGTTTGTTTCTCTTGAAAGTGCTATTATTTTAGCTAATTCAGGAGCTTTTTCTATTATAAAGTATGGATCTACTGCCAAACAGTGTCCCCCTACTCCTGGTCCCGGAGTATGGATATTTACTCTTGGATGTTTATTAGCTAGTCTAACAACATCTAATGAATTAATATCTAGTTTATTACATATCTTTGTAAGTTCATTTGCTAAAGCTATATTTACATCTCTAAATGTATTTTCCATTAGTTTTGACATTTCTGCAGTCTTTGATGTTGTCTTAAGTATTTCACCTTTAACAAAGACCTCATATATTTTTGCTGCTTCTTCTGTACATTTTTCTGTTACTCCACCAACTATTCTATTGTTCTCTACTAATTCTTCCATTATCTTACCTGGTAGAACTCTCTCTGGACAATGGGCTAAGAATATATCTTGCCCTACTTTAAATCCTTCTCCTTCTATAATAGGTTTCACTACTTCATCTGTTGTAGTAGGAGCTATAGTAGATTCTACAATAACTACATCACCTTTTTTAATATATGGCAATATAGATTGAGTTGCTGACTCCACATATTTTAGATCGCAAGATTTATATTGATCATCTTTATTTGGTGTTGGTACTGCAATTATAAATACATCCGCTTCTTCTGGTGTGGTACTTGCTACTATCTTCTTTTCATTTACCATTTTCTTGAAAGATTCCCCTAGCCCGGGTTCTTCTATATGAACTTCTCCTCGATTTAATGTTTCTACTACTTTTTTATTTACATCTACCCCCACAACATCTTTTCCACTTAAAGCAAACATTGTAGCCGTTGGTAATCCAATATACCCTAATCCTATTACACAAACCTTATTCACTATAATTCCTCCTATCTACAATTTAAATATTTATTAGTCTCTATATACAATCTTTTTCTATTAAATTCTTCATATATACTTTTATATACTTCTTTGATACTCTCTTTATTACCCACTGAAGAAAAGTATTTAACATCTGTTTTTTTACTTAATGGGCTACCTTCTTCAATAATTGCCCATATATCAGATTGACTACCTTTATAATCACTATACTTAGATGGCAAGTAGGGGTTTATACCTATTTTTTCTTTTGTTATAGCATCATTTACTAAGAGCACATCAAACTTTGAAGAAAGGTTTAAAAAATCAAAATAATCTACGTAACTATTTACCTTCACATATTCATTCAAATTGTTAACGGTAAGATAATCTTTCAATTCATCTATATTATTAGTAAAAACATAGAATATAAAACTTGTTTTAATAGGATCAGATAAATTTTTAAATACTTCAAACACACTTGAAATATCTCTATTTTTATAGAAGCTACCAAAATATCCTATATTAATTTTGTTATTTTCAAGTTCTGGGTTGTTTTTATACTTATAATATTTGTTTTCTAGTGATGATTGATTTTTTATTACGGATTTTTTTAGTATTTTATTTTTTAAAAATTTCAGTGGAAAATATGAAATCATATATTCTCTTTGATTTTCATTTGTATATACTAATTCGTCTGCAAAAATATAAGGTATACACTCTAACCAAAACCAGAAGTTATCTATAAACTTAAACCTATTGGATTTTCTTATTTTTCCTTCTCTATATAACACTGGGTCAGAAAACTCAGCTTTCCAATGAGTCTTAGGTTTTCTTAATTTATAGTAAAATGCTGCAAAATGAGATCCAGGCCACATTACTCTACTATAGATTTCTTTATAATTATATTTTCTGTTTAGATTCTTAGCTATCCTGTATGCTCTTTTAGCATACTTTATTTGAAATTTAGGTTTAAAATATGGTTCGGTCATCACTTCTATCTGTTTACCTATAAACATTTCTGCAAATTCATTTAAACTATTATCTATAGCTCTAATATTTTCCATGTTATTTTGTATTACATCAGATATAACTCCATTTTCAAAAAAATCTTCACTTATACGTTTCATTGCCACTATTCCACTAGGATCGTTATATGGAGGAAAACAATAGGAGAATACTAATTTTCTCTCGTCATTAAAAATATAAGAAAAAGGAAAATATCTTATTTTTTCCTCAGCTTGAACTAATTTAATGATTTTCATTTTATCTTTAGGAAATTTATCTATATAATCTTTAATAAATTTAGACTGAGCTTTAATTCTTAATTTGATAAATTCTCTATTATAGAGTTTACCAAAGTCAAACATAAATTCATTTAAATTTTTGATAACAGTTAAGCGTTGACTAATATTAAACTCAAAGCTCACTTCTTGTCTAGAAACAGAATTGCTTCTTAAAACTCTATGATAAGCAACCTTTAAATCATCAGTAATTATTATATTTCTAATATCTTTAGAGATTTCTGTAAAGAATACTACATCTTCCCCACTTTTTAACGAATCTCTGAATCTTATATCTCCAATAACATCTCTATGAACTAATTTTCCTGCTACCGATGATAAAAGAGGTCTCATTTTTATTAAGTCATTATCAATTATACCTAGATTGTCTAGTATAAATGTATTTATATAATTTTCATCAATTACTTCTTCACTATCTTCTTTAACATCTACAAAAAGAGAACAAACAATACTATTTCTTTTAGCATCCTTTAACATTCCTTCTAAATATCCTTTGGAAACAAAATCATCATCATCCACAAAAGTAATATATTCATTCTTTGAGATATTAATTCCCACATTCCGTGCTACAGAGGCTCCTGCTTTTTCACTAGAGGTTAATATGAAATTTTCTAACTGATTCTGATTGATAAATTCTTTAATTAGATCTTCACTATTATCCTTTTCGCCGTTTAATACTATGATTACTTCATATCTTTTTTTATCTAAGGTTTGATTGTTTAGTGATTCTAAACATCTTAATATATAATCTTCACCTTTGTAAGTAGGTATAATTACTGATACATTTTTTTGTGTAGTAATTTCTTTTCTATGACTATAGTCATCTCTCAATAGTTCATCTTTTCTTTTTTGTAGGTAATCTAATCTAGTATCTATTTCGTCAAATTTTAGAATATTTCTCCCCCTCCTTCATATGAATTGCAGAGTAAACTCACTATTTGTTCCAGTATCTCAACTGCAACCTACCTAATTTGGAATTGCTTAATGCATCATATTTTCTTTTGATTTTTTTATAGTCTTTTTTTATTCTCTCATTTTCAGCTAAAAGTAATTTATATTTATTTAAGGCTTCTTGTTCATTAGAAATGTGCTCTACCAATTCTTTTTTTAAGGTTTCAACTTTATTAGAACTAACTCCAGAAGTCTTTTTATTTAATCCATTTATTTTACTTACATAATCTCGTTCTATCTCATAAAAATTACTTTCTAATTGTTTAATTATATTTTCATCTATAGATAGATTGGTCTCACTTTCTTTGTTTATAGCAATAAAGCTTATCCATTTTCCAAGGAAGTGAATATCTGAAACTCTAAAATAATCCTTAATCATCTCATACATATCATACATATAATAAGTCTTTTTATGATCAAAATAATCATTTATTCCGAAGGGAATTGTAATTATGACTTTTCCATTTTCCTCAAGTAGACCCTGGGCCTTCCCTATAAATCTTCTTGGATCTGTTATATGTTCTAGCACTTCCGCCATGATAATAACATCATATTTATTTCCTTTATCTTCAAAGTCCATAAAATTTTCCACTCTAAATTCTACATGACTTTGTGTGATTTCTGATTCTTGTTCTAAGGATTGTTTAGCTATATCTATGGACTCTTTCATGATATCTATTCCTAGGACATCTTTACCTTCTCTAGCTAATAAAATATCAGTAATTCCTTGAGAACATCCTATATCTAAAATTCTTTCGCCAGTTGCTTGTGAACAAACCCAATGAATTCGCTCTCTTACCTTCTTTCCAAATTCATCTCCTAAATCATTATAATATGCCTCAGTAATTCTATCTGCTGGTTGTTTCATTAGTTACACCTCCAGAACATCTCTATAAATATCGATGAACTTTTCTTTTTCTTTTTCCCAATTATATATATTTTTAGCTTTTTTACATTTCAATTGATATTCTAGCCATTTTCCCTTATCTGACAATAATTCATTTACTCCCTTGGCGATCTCTTTACTGTCTTCTGTATTAACAGTTACCCCAGTTCCTTCTCCATCTACTATTCTCTTTATCTCTGGAAAGTCACTGGCTATAACAGGAACATCTGCCATCATATACTCAAATAGTTTATTAGATAATGTAGAGTAATGATTAAAACAAATATTTTGTAAAACTTGAAATCCTAGATATGCATTTTTAGTATATTTAGGTAGATCATTTACTGGAACCTTCGGTACAAATCTAACTTTATCTGAAAGATTCATTTCTTTTACCATGTCCATTATCTTGGGCTTTATCTTACCATCTCCAAGAAATACTACAATACCTCTATCAAAGTATGGTATGGCTTCTACCACCTTTTCTATTCCTCTACCCTCTTGTATACCTCCTTGGTATAACAATATAGGTTCATCTTGTGGAACATCTGCTATTTTATATAGATCAACTTTATCTTTTACTTCTCTATAAAAAGGATAGTTGTGTATCACCTCAGGTTTATCTATATGGTATAAATCAGCTGTATATTCTGCCCTTGTATCAGTAGTCATTATCATTCTATTTATTTTTTTAATTAAAAACTTTTCTAAATAATAGTATTGTTTTCCTACATAACCTGTCCTATCTGTCTGCACCTCATGGGAGTCATATATAAGCTTTTTTCTCTTCATTAGATTACAAATATACCCTTGAGGTAATGTGTTTAGGTCATTACTATGATATATATCATAATTCTTATTAAGTCCTTCTTTAATCATCCTAGCAAATATCATAAATCGTATATATACTTTCATAAGATTAGTTTTTTTAAGAAATAGACCGATTAGTTTATATAATATTAATAGGGGTAATGCAACAATTCCTAAAGGAATTAGTGGTATCATTAGTAGTTTATTATTCATTACTTTTCTTTTTAATTTAGATAGAGACTTTCTCCATTCCTTTGATTTCAGATATAGATCAGGATACCTCTTTACTCTTTTTACTCTAAATCCATTTATCTCTTCTTCCATTAAAAGATCTTTATCATCAGGATCATGGATACAAATCAAATCTACATCATAGCCTGCTTCAGTAAGGGCTGTGCATTCTCTTAATACTCTTGCATCATTTGTGAAATGATTCCAAACAAACATACAAACATTTTTATTCAAATTAAATACCTCATTTCCTTCTTAGGTTATTCATATATTCTTTATAATGGTTTAATACTGTTTCTGTATCTCCATATTCCTTTAATACTCCTTTTTCAATCCATATAAGTTCATCACATAGTTCTTGTAGTGCTGGTAAACTATGGGATACCATTATAACAGTTCTGTCATGATCAATTAGTTCTTTTAGTTTTTCATTACTCTTTTGTCTAAATGATTCATCTCCAACTCCTAAAACCTCATCAATCAAGAGGATATCTGGCTCTATATGACAAGCAATAGAGAATGCTAGTCTTGTTTTCATACCAGAAGAGTATGTTCTTATAGGGGAATATATGAAATCTCCTATCCCAGAAAATTCTATTATCTCTTCTCTTTTTGCATCTATTTGTTCTTTAGTAAATCCAAGTATCAAACCATTCAAGTATATATTTTCATACCCACTAAGTTCTGGTTGAAATCCTGCTCCTAATGTTAATAACGAGATAGAATTTTCATGTACACATATTTCTCCAGAGTCTGGTTGGAATATACTTGCTATAGTTTTTAATAATGTTGTCTTTCCTGAACCATTACTTCCTATAATCCCTACATTACTTCCTCTTTTTATGCTAAAGGATAGGTTTTTTAATGCCCAAACTTCCTTAGTCCTTGTTTCTTTCTTTCTTTTAATCATCTTTATTAATTCTTGTTTTATATTCATACTTTTAACAAATTTATATTTAACATTAATGTTTTTTACCTCAATAGCTAAATTATTCATTTTATATCACCTTCGTATAGTTTTTATCATATTTGTAGATATATTTTAACCCAATCCAAATAATTAATAAGCTCATCGCAACCCAGAATCCTAATTGAGGATATAGAGGTGATTTGCCATATAAAAATATATTTCTATAACTAGCATAAAATGTAGTCATTGGATTTGCCCACCATAATATCCTCACTTTTGCAGGAACATCTTGTAAACTATATAGAGTTGGTGACAAATAGAACCATAATCTTATAGTAAATTGTAATATATTATTTATATCTTTAAAATATACTCCAAGATGGGATAGTATAAAACCTACTCCTAATATGAATAAAAAATGGACTAAAAACACTATGAAAAATTCGATTAAATGCCAAGTATATGGAGCTCCAAAAAATGCCATTAGTATCAATAATACAAATATACCAAATATATATTTAGCAGTGTTTACTAATACTTTTACGTAAGGCAAAATAAATTTTGGTAGATATACCTGTTGTAATAAACCACCTTTACTTGCTATACTACTAGTACTATCCATTATGGAAGATACTGTCCATTTCCATGGCACTAAGGCTGAGAACACAAATATTGGAAAGTTTTCTCCTCCTCTTTGGAAAATCACCATCACTACTAGCATATATACTAGCATGTACATAAGAGGATCTAATATCCACCAAAAATATCCTAAAAATGTACTTGATAATTGAACTTTCAAATCTGATTTAGTTGTATATAATATATACTCTCTATATTTCTTATAATCATTAATCGCTTTTTTAAATACTGACATATTCTAATTCCTTTCTATAATAGATCTATTAGTTTTTTTATATTTTCATCCCAAATAAACTCATCTTTTAATAATTTTCTTTGATTATTTACCATTTCTTTTCTCATATCTTCATCCTGGGCTAACTTCAATATACTTTCTGACATTACTTTAACGTCATAGGGACTTGATATTAACCCAACGGATTTTTCGGATATCATATTAGCTATATAGCCTCTAACTCCTCCTACTATTGGTAGCTCAGCTAACATGTATTCAAATATTTTCGATGGAATAACTGTTTTAAAAACTTCTAAGTCTTTTAGATGAATAAATCCTATATGGGATTTTGATAACTGTGTGAATACCTCATTCTTCGATAATACCCCTAAAAATTTCACATTATTCAATTGATATTGGGATGCTAAGTCTTCTATTTTTTCTAACTCCACCCCTGTACCTATAATTTTAAATGTGATATTCTTGTGATCTTTCAAGGATTTAGCTACTTCAATAAGAGAATCAATTCCTTGAGCATATCCAATTGTCCCTGCATATATAACTTCAATTACATCTCTCTTTTTTTCAAGGTCATTTTTATTGATTATGAGATCCCGACTTCTTATACCGTTTGGTATGTAAACTAACTTATTATCTTCTATCCCTTTTGACTTTAAAGGATTTATAAAGCCTTCACTGTTTATTATGATTTTATCTGCACGCTTGTACATTATCTTTTCAAAAAAATATGCTGGTTTCAATATCATATCGTTCTTAAAAATTTTTAAATCCTTTATAGAATCAGGCCATAGATCTCTTATATCTAATATTAGTTTACTTTTATATTTTTTCTTTAACACTACTCCTATAACAGCTGCAAATATAGGCGGAGAAGTAACTATGATAGCATCAAATCTTTTCTTATTTTTTATTACATCTAGTATTCCTCTTAACATAAAGTTCAGATATAATCCTATTCTCTTCACTTTATTCGTTGAATAATCTTTAAATGGATTCTTTACTCTTAATATATCTATATTGTCTAATCCATTATCCTCTTTTTCCCATGTACTATTTTCATAGAGTCTTCTATTAGGGTAAGTTGGTTCACTAGTTAGAACTGTAAGATCTACACCTTCTTTGCCCAAATAATATGCAATATTATTCATTCTATTTGATGCTGCTCCTATCTCAGGAGGAAAATGTTGGGTTATTAATAATACCTTCATATAAACACCTTGTCCTTATCATAATATCTTTCATCATTAGTATAGTATGATACTAAATCAAGAAATAGTCAATAGTTCTACTTTGGTATATATGTAATTACATACCAAATGTATAATATACAATTATATCACTTCTTCATTATAAATATCGTCAAATAATTGCATGTTAGATGTTACATTTTGTTAAAAATTATTCAAACTATTACTTATAGTAATTTATTACTATATTAATGCCTTTTTCTAATGAATATTTTGGAGTCCAATCCAATTTATTCTTAGCTTTAGAGATATTAAAATAACTATGAATAATATCTCCTTTTCTCCATTGACTATAATCTATCTTTAGATTATACCCAATTATGCTGTTCATAATATCAAATAATTCTTTAATACTAGTAGCTACACTTGTACCTATATTAAATATTTGGTTATCACCTTTTTGTAGTGCTAATATGTTAGCCTCTACTACATCATCAACATATATGAAATCCCTTGTCTGACTTCCGTCTCCAAATATAATTGGATTTTCTTTATTAAACATCTTATCCATAAAAATAGAGACCACTCCACCTTCACCTTTAGGATCTTGTCTAATACCATATACATTTGAATAGCGCAATATTGTATATTTAAGTCCATATATTTGACTGTATGTTCTTATGTAATGTTCCGGAGTTAGCTTTGATATGCCATAATTGGATATAGGCTTTACACTATGTTTTTCATCTATTCCTAAATATTCAGGTTCTCCATAGACTCCTGCAGATGATGCATAAATTATCTTCTTAACATCATATTTTTTACAATTTTCTAAAATATTGATCGTTCCTAGTATATTTATATCTCCATCGAGTACTGGATTCTCTATTGATTGTTGTACATCTATTTGAGCTGCATGATGTATCACATATTTGGGTCTTTCAACATCAAATACTTCTTCTATAGATTTGTCTCTAATATCTTTTTCATAGAAAATAGCTTTTTTGTTTATATTCTCTTTTTTTCCTGTGGATAAATTGTCTATTATTATTACTTTATCCCCATTTTTTATTAGTCTGTCCACTATGTTTGAACCAATAAATCCTGCTCCCCCAGTAACTAATACTGTATCCATACTAATTCATCTTCCTCTCTATACCTAACCTTTTAAATGGATAAGAATGATAAAATCAGTTTGGATTCTATCATTCTTACATTACTATTCTATTATTAATTTTTTTAAATATGATTTAAATTCATCTTTTAATTCACTTCTTCTCAACGCATACTCTACTGTAGCTTGTAAAAATCCTAGCTTATTACCAACATCATATCTTTTTCCTGTAAATTCGTAGGCATATATTGCCTGAATTTTTGATAATTCTACTAATGCATCGGTAAGTTGTATTTCTCCACCAGTGCCTGGATCTGTATTATCTAATATATCGAATATTTCTGGAGTTATTATATATCTACCCAATATGGCAATATTTGAAGGAGATTGTTCTATTTTTGGTTTTTCTATAAGGTTGTCAACTTTATATATCTTATCTTCTATATATTTCCCTTCTACAATGCCATATTTATTTACTTCTTCTTTTGGCACTTGCTGAACTCCTAGAATGGTAGTTCTATATTCATCGTATATTTCTATCAATTGCTTTAGGCAGGGTTTCTCAGGAGAATATACTACATCATCTCCCAAAAGTACTGCAAAGGGTTCATTATTTATAAAACTCTTAGCACAATTGATTGCATGGCCTAATCCTTTGGGTTCCTTTTGTCTTATATAGTGAATATTACCCATATTAGAAATACCTTTAACTAGTTCTAACAATTCATTTTTTCCTTTTTCTTCTAAGGCTAATTCTAATTCTACAGATTTATCAAAATGATCTTCTATTGCTCTTTTATTTCTTCCGGTTATTATAAGGATATCCTCTATCCCTGAAGCTATTGCTTCTTCTATAATATACTGTATTGTCGGTTTATCTACAATTGGTAGCATCTCTTTAGGCTGAGCTTTGGTAGCAGGTAAAAATCGTGTACCCAAGCCAGCTGCTGGAATAATAGCTTTCTTTATAGTCAATTGAATGCCCCCTTAATTCCTCTTTGTATATTATACTCTATATTACCAAAAAAGTTGTGAAGGTTATGTGATATCTTAAGTTAATATATATCATTTTAAGACTTTTCGACAGGCTCAGAGTGACATAATCTGTCATACTGAACATAGCAAATTTACTCTCTTACACTTTTAAATTGTTAATTTTATTTTCAATTATACCCTTCTTATCCTATTTTTAACCTCTATCCATATATACATTCGTACTTCACTATTGTATTACTAATGTTCTACTTTTAAAAGATAAGATCCTTCGACGGGCTCAGGATGACGAGATAGTATCACTTTTAGGTCAAAAAAAGATAGGGCTCCTAGAAGTCCTATCTTTTACTACCTATTCTTATTTCATTCCATACTTAGGAACGTCAAATCTTAAATAATAGTTTGTACATAGATCATATAGTTGCTTTATTTTAGCTGTTTGTTTATATGACCAGCCTACATCTGTGGCATATTGATGTACTCCTGGGATATCTGGGTTCCACTTCATTTTATATAATGTATCTTGGGCATATACAGGGTTGTTCACGTATTTTTCTGATATGAATTTAGCTCCACCTATGATTGCCTCTTCTGGTGT
>NZ_WSFT01000045.1 GCF_016820655.1 Anaeromonas frigoriresistens | reverse complement strand
AACTGTAGCTTTTTCTCATTACAATAATCTTTCAGCTCAATTACCCATCGATCCAAAATCTGGTAGAGTGGTAGCCGGTGGTGTAAAAGAGCAAGCTGGACAGTGCTTAAAGAATATCAAGGCAATTTTAGAAAGTATCGATGTTCCTTTTGACGATATTGTTAAAATTAATATCTTCCTTAAAAACCTCTCGGATATTGAAGCCGTAAACGAAGTTTATACAACATTTTTCCCAGACTCGGCTATTGCCAGGGCCGTAGCCTATGTCCCTGCACGGACAATAGTCGCAGCTTCAGCTTTACCTATGCATGCTTTGGTGCAAATTGAAGCAGTGGTATCACACGGAGATGGTACACCCCCACAAGTTGTTGAAGACAGGCATGGAATTATCATAGAAGCAAACAATACTGAAAATGCACCAAAAAGTTCTCTATATACACAAACTGTAGCTTTTTCTCATTACAATCATATTTCAGCCCAACTTCCTCTAGATCCAAAAACTAGTAAAATGGTAGCTGGTGGTGTAAAAGAGCAGGCTGAACAGTGCTTAAAAAATATCAAGGCAATTGTAGAAAGTGTCGACCACGTTATGGAGGATGTGGTTAAAGTAAATATATTCCTTAAAAATATCGAAGATATTGATGCTGTAAACGAAGTTTACACAAAATCCTTCCCAAGTGGTGTTCCTGCACGAACAATAGTTGGCATGTCAGCTTTACTTAAAGATGCTTTAGTCCAAATCGATGCAGTTGTATCAAACGCTGAAGGAACACCTCCAAAAGCATAACAGGCTTTTCGGTTGTAAAATATTTGACGTTGGTGAGTAAAAACTCGCTAACGTCTTTTTTTCGTAAGGATGTATTAGTCTTAATTGTTGATATAATTTAAGTAAGGTCTGATTTGTCATAATGAACATTGTGACAAACTGAGATAAATCTATATAATAACTGGACTTACTAGGATGGAATGCATTTGGCATTTTATCCTTTTTTCTTTCTTTGAGTTTGTCATAATTAAAATTCTAGTTATATTATGACAGATTAGACCTTATCTAAATAATTTCAACAATCAAAACTAAGACAGTCTTTTATAAAAAGTTAAATATTTTGAATAATTTGAAAAAACTTCTTGACATTCACTGATTACAAATGTAATCTATTAATAAGGAGGTATAGTATAGGTTTATTAAATTAAATATTCATGAGGTGGAAGAATGGATGATAAAAAAATTGCAGGAGAAAGAGCAGCAGAACTTATAAGAGATGGAATGATTGTTGGTTTAGGTACAGGTTCAACAGTATATTATACTATGAAAAGAATAAGTCAAATGCTAGAAAATGGATTAAAAATAAAGGCAGTTTCTACATCAAGTTCAACTACAACAATAGCACAAAAATTAGGAATACCGTTAGTAGATTTAAATGATGTAGGTAAGATTGATATTACTATTGATGGAGCTGACGAAGTAGATAGTTC
This sequence comes from Anaeromonas frigoriresistens, assembly GCF_016820655.1. GTDB lineage: Bacteria > Bacillota > Clostridia > Tissierellales > SIT17 > Anaeromonas > Anaeromonas frigoriresistens. Next base: position 3,962 of record NZ_WSFT01000045.1, on the reverse strand, counting down.
CTTAAATGGAATTAAAGGTGGAGGAGGGGCTTTATTGTATGAAAAGCTTGTAGCTATTTCTTCAGAGAAAGTAATATGGGTTGTAGATTCTAGCAAAATAGTTAATCAATTAGGTGAATTTCCATTACCAGTAGAGGTTATTCCCTTTGCGTATAATCATATTCTTACAAAATTTAAAGATATGAATTTGAATCCTAGATTAAGAATTAATAATGGTGATTTTTTTATAACTGATTCACAACATTATATAATAGATCTATATATAAATAAGATTGAATATCCATATGAATTAGAAAAAACTTTAAATTCCATACCAGGTGTTGTGGAACATGGACTATTCATTAATATAGTAGATACCGTTATTATAGGTAAGGATAATTCATTAGAAATTGTTAATAGATGATACTGGTTAAAAGGAAGTCTTAATTATAAATTATGATAAAATAAGGTCAAATAAAAACGAAAAAAATAGAAATATGAAGCTATATGTAGAATGGGGTAATTACTGAGAAGAATACGGGGATGAAAGGGGTAGTTATCTGTTTATATAGAGAATAACATAGTAAAATTGAAGCAAGGATATATCTGATTTAGATCTTATATATCCTTGTTTTAATCCTTGTTATATTTAATAGTTAACTCTTATGTAACCATACTATAATATTTAAAAGGTACACTATACTTCGTTTTAATAGTGATTCTAAAAGAAATATTATAAGGATAAATATAGAGTCATTGATAAATAGTATATAGTGTTATAGAATATAAATATCTTAAATAATATGATTATTTTGAATATTACCAAAAAGGGGATGAAAGAAATGTTTATTAGAAGATTAACAATATGAGGAACTAAAATATCTCAATCTAAATTTCCCTTTAATGTATTAGGAAAGAGAATATAATATTCACTTCCTTATTTTAGAGATTATTTTAGGGAGTGAATTAAAGATGAAATATAAGAATGCTGAAGCGATTTTTCCAAAGGAATTACTAATAGAAATACAAAGACATGCTCAAGGTGAGATTATATATATTCCAAAGACTAAAGGAGCTAGAAAAAAGTGGGGAGAAGAGTCAGGGAATAAAGCTTATTTAAAAAATAGAAATAAAAAAATTTGCAAGAAATTTGAAATTGGATTATCAGTTGATGAACTCTCCGAAGAGTTTTATCTTTCAGTTGATAGTATTAAAAAAATAGTTTATACCAGAAAAAATAGGTGATATATTTGCTGGATGTGTTTACATCCAGCAAATATTTTTATATAAAAAACTTTTTATAATTATTCTTTACATAGTTCTACTAGGGATTTATTAATATAATTAAGGTATAGATAGAATTTCTGAAATAATTAATTATTAGGAGTGAGTGAACTATGATTAATACAAAACTAATTCTTATAGATGGTATAACTGGTTCAGGTAAATCCACCACATCTCAGTTTTTAGCAAATCAATTAAAGAGGAATAGTATTAAAGTTAAGTGGTACCATGAGGAAGAAACAGGTCATCCTTTAGAATATGAGGAAGATGTGGAAGTATTTACTTCCCAAGCTGAGGTGAATAAATTTATAAGGACAATCCCCAAGCTATGGAGAAAATTTGCTGAAGAAGCAAGTCAATCCGAGGAAATACATATAATTGAAAGTTTTATTTTTCAGGATACTGTTAGAATACTTTTTCAAAATAATCTAGAAGAGTCTAAGATACTTGAGTTTACTCAAGAAATTGAAGAAATACTTAAATCTTTAAATCCCACACTATTTTATTTCTATCAAGAAGATGTTGATCAGTCTATTAGAAGAATTTGGAAGCGTCGGGGGGATGCTTGGAAAAAGTGGTTTATTGATTCAGATATCCAGACTCCCTATGTTAAATTAAGTGCTGTATCAGGAGAGGTAGGAGTTATAAAACTTTGGGCAGATTATCAGGATTTTACCCATCAACTATTTGATAGAAGTCAATTTAATAAACTAGCTATGGAAAACTCAGAAGGAAAATGGGATGATTATCGTCAGCAAATGCTAGATTTTTTAGAACTAAATTTAGTTAATAAAATAATAGATCTAAGCTTAGAAGAGAAGAAAAGATACTGTGGTACTTATAAGGAAGAGGAAGGTGAGTTAAGCTGTACTATTAAGCTTCTAAATGGCAATATGGTATGTGACTTAATCTGGCCGGATATTAGCGTTCTCCCTGTAGAAACAGGGGAAGATAATTTCTTTTATTTAGAGTCATTTCCAGTATTTTTGAAGTTCAATGAAAATGAAGAGGGTTTAATTGAAGAACTTAGTTTAAAGGGTGGAAGAAAGAAATTAGAAGGTAAGAAGTTATATAAGGTAAAAGATAAATAGGCATGAATTTAGTTTTTAAAAAAATAATAAATATTATTAAAATATTTATATAGGGGATGATCAAGGATGAATATGGCATTATTAATAATTGATGTGCAAAAAGCTTTTATTGGAGATAGAAAAGGAGAAAAAGAGTATATTAATACCTTTGAATATATTAATGAGACTGCAAGATTATTTAGAAAGTCAGATAAACCCGTAATAATTGTGAGGGATGTTGAGGCTGGTAATGATGAAAACTTTCAAAATGTAGAGGAGCTAATTGTTAAGGATACTGATATTGAAGTTCAGAAGGTATTTAGTAATAGTTTTTGGAAAACAAATCTAGAGGAAGTATTAAAAGAAAGAGAAATCGATTTTATTGTTTTGTGTGGTAATGCAGCTGAGCATTGTATATTGGCTACATTTAATGGAGCAATAGAAAGAGAGTTTGGAGCTGCTATGCTCCAGCATGGTATATTTGCAATTCATCCAAATGGATTATTGGATATATATAATAATAGATCATTGATTTCTTATGAAGTACTTTCATACATGTTAAGTGATATATGATGAAAGAAATATTTAGTACTTTTCCAGAAATGAGTACGGAAAAATTAATCTTAAGAGAGATAAAACAAGAGGATGTAAACAGTATATATAAACTTTTAAGTAATCCTTAAGTAGTAAAGTATGATACATTTGAGGTTTTTACCAATGTAAACCAAGTAGAGGACCTAGTTAGATGGTTTGGAGAGCAGTTTGAACAAAAAAGAGCAATTTTTTGGGGAATTTCTTATAAAAATGAACCTGAAATTTTTGGTTTTTGTAAATGTGAAGTTGAAATTCCTAAAGTGAGGGCGGATTTAGGATATGATTTAAGTGATAAATATTGGAATAGAGGGATTATGACTGAAGCATTAAATAAAATAATTGAATTCACTCTGAATAATATGGAAGTAAATAGAATTGAAGCCACAGTATCTATAGAAAATCAAGCATCAATTAGAGTTCTTGAAAAGTTAGGTTTTATAAAAGAGGGTGTCTTACGAGAGCGTAGTTATTGGAAAGAGAAAAGTCATGATATGGTTATGCTTTCAATACTTAAGAAGGAGTACAATAGTTATTGATCGAAATAGAAATAAAAATTAACGAAACAAAGTTCGCTAAAACTTAAATATAAGAATAAATTCTGAACTATGATTCAGAAAGATATTGTCATGTACAATAGTCGCATAAGGTATTCTATTTGGTCATTTATTATTTAATAATAATAGAATAAATAATAGATAGGGAGTGTTAAATATTAAGAAATTAGAAAAATTAAGATATGGAGACAGTATAGGTATATTCTCACCATCATGTCCAGTCAGTAATCTTAATACATATGAAAGAGCGAAAAAATATCTAGAAAATAAGGGATACAAAATAGTTGAGGGAAATCTTACCAGAAAATCAGATTACTATCGTTCAGGTTCAATAAAAGAAAGAGTAGAGGAGCTAAATGCTCTAATTCGAGATCCTAATATTAAATGTATTATGGCAACAATTGGAGGGATGAATTCTAATTCACTTTTACCTTATATAGATTATGAATCTTTTATTCAAAACCCCAAAATAGTAATTGGG
>NZ_WSFT01000010.1 GCF_016820655.1 Anaeromonas frigoriresistens | reverse complement strand
CAAAATGGAATAATTCTATTCTTCTAACCAACAATTTCACCCCTCTTAAAATAAAACTCTTTATGATAGGATCTCTTATATTACTCTTCTTTGCCATTTCAGATAACATGCTATTGCATCTAACGTTCCCATGGTTCACCCTTGATCGCTCAGTAATTCCAACATCATCTGTGTCGAATAAATATTTTACCGCGAAATATTCCAAGACCTAACTAACTTGTTGAATGATGGAAAACGCTATGTTCTATGATTTAAAAGGCAATTTATCTACTTATATTTTGCGGATAACCAGCTCTAATGCTCCATGATAATGCTCTTCACCATGCCCAATATCTAGACTTATGTCTTCTTTTATACATATAATTTCACAATCAGATTCAATGGTTCTTAGTAATTCATTCTTTTCAAAGTATGTTTTAATGATATTTCTCTCTGGTATGTAATAGGAGTCGGTTTCGACTTCTTGATATTTCGCTTTATACTCTTGATATTGGGGGTCATCTTTAGAAAATACCCCAATGTATAATAACCCTCCAGAAACTAAGCCCCGTTGTGCTTCTTTAATAATCTGTATTGCTTCTGTCTTTTTCAGGAAATTCAATGACCATGTCGATATTATTAACGAACAATTTTGTTCTTGTATTTCGTATTCAGATAATTCTTTATGTACAAGAGAGTACTCACATCCAATATCAGTGAATAACTCTTTGCAGCGCTGTAACGCTGTTTCAGATATATCCACACCTTCAATTTTATGTCCTTTCAATGCAAACATTAAACTGTTTCTACCTTCGCCGATTCCCAAATCAAGTACTTTCCCAGGTTTCACCATGGTCTGATATTGAACTAATATGTGTTCAGCTTCTAAACCCCATATATTTTTTAATTCTCTATACTTCATTTCCCAACTATTATTCACCTTACTGATTCCCCCTAATCATTCATCTATATCATTAAACTTGTCTGCAATATTACTATATCTACCTTTTATTGCACTTAAAGATTCTTCCCAAACCCTACTTCTGAAATATCTACTTATATATGATAATAAGTTATACTTTAATGATTTAAATTCTATATATTTCACCAAAATCCTTTTTTTACAAAAAACTGATATCTAGTTAAAGATATCAGTAGGAGTTTTTATTGATAAAATTAAAATGACAAGTGTCTAAGCTAAATTACCTACTAATGTAGAAATAAAATCTAAACGATCGATAAACTGTACCCCATTTACTTTAAAAGTATTATGCGAACTAAATATTAATTTAAGTTTTTCATGATTAATAAATGTTGTATCATACCTATGATATTGTATATTATGCTTATAATTTCTTGGATAAATGATAAAGCTTATGATCTTTAGGACAGTCCTCTAATACGCCAAAAATTTTATATCCATTTTTCAAGTAAAAATCTTTAGCCTGGAAATCATATGTACTCAAATATGCAAGATTACACCCCTTATTTCTCGCCTCTGTTTCTACAATACTCAATAATTGTTTCGCAACCCCCTGATTACGATATTCTCTTTTCACCCATAATGTTTCAATGCTGAGAACATTCCATAGTGCTAAACATGCTAAAATCCCACCTATAATCTCTCCGTTCTTATCTTTTATGCATCTATTAATTTCGATAAATGGTTTTTCTTGAGAAAGCGGTATTGATTCAAGATTAAATTGTAGTAACTTTTTTCCGATATACTCAGTTTCTTCCTCTATAGGAATTGTTATATCATATCCAAAATTCATTTTTATCACTCCTCATTAAATATAAATAATTTTTACTGTTTAGAAGTCCTACTTATATGATTTAATATATAAAAACTTAATTATTCGTAGAAAAATTCACCTTATTTCAATATCTACTTTAAAAAATTACATATTGTAGTTATTAGTCCTGAACTACTTCCCCATGTATTAAAACTCTGCCATTATCTGGACACCTCATTCGAAATTTCTTTTCTCTAGTAGCTTCATAATCTAAATCACCTTTATTCAATAATGTATAAACACTAGGATATATGCTCTGCCATAATTCATGACAAATAGGAGGGCAAATATCCTCTACTATGAAAGTATCTCCTGTCCTATGATAATTCCCTCGACACTTGCTTTCCAAAATTGTCAACTTAACTTTCATCATATTTTCCCCTTCCTCTTATTGCAATCTATTAAATTTATATCTTATGATGTTTCCTGCGTATGATATAAATTTTCAGTACTAATCTTCTATGTATATTTATAAATCCCTAAAGTATCAGCCAATCAAATACACCATCTATCATCTAACGGTCCGCATTCAAGACATTCCTTCACCTAGCCAAACTTTAAATAAACCTTATGCATAACAACTCTAAAAAATTTAGTGCGTTAATAAAGTATCAATTACTTAAATGTAATCCTTACACACCATAGTGTATAATATATTTACTTTCAGATATTGCTTTTCTTATCAATATCATTAAGTCAATCAGCTCAATCGATGATTTTGACCTTGTATCATTTGAAATAACATTATAAAAATGCTCTAATGATTCTGGAGGAATAAGAGTAACTCCCCACCTTACTAATCCAAATTCAGATCTACTATGGCAATGGAAGTAAGTTTTAATTAATGTTAGTTCGTTCCACCAATCGTTCAAAATATCATCATTGATAGCAATACAATTATATTTTTCAGATTCATATTCTGAGGAGTAATCCTTATCTCTTTCAAAATTATCAATAATACCGAATTCAGCAGCACAAGACATATTGCCCTCCCTTTCTGATAAAAATAGTACTTTCCTTTGAACAGACAGCAATTTTGAATTTTTATTAAGTGATAAACAAATTAGTTAAAACAATTAAAGTGCCCATCTGTGATTATTAGGCAAGCATTCATCACAGAACAACCTTCCATCAATAGTAGAACCATTACAAATTCCCTCAATGGCATTTGTCTTTTCTCTGTCTGTTGTCCATTGACCACAAAATGAACACTTACCACAATTATAACTACTTAGATCCAACATCAGTGAGGATGTGGAATTCCATTCTAAGGAAATGTCAATATCATCAAAATTCTGTTTCTTACTTTCACTAATCTCATTAGTCACTTTGTCTATCTGTCTACCCTAGTGATTTAAATATTTCTACTTTTCCTGTTTCCTCATTTAACCGAATGAATTGACCATCCTTAAACCTGGTTGTTTCTTTATGTATTTAGTTTTGATACTAATTTACATAACTTGTCTTTTTTATCCATAATTAAATCCCCGATTTT
>NZ_WSFT01000039.1 GCF_016820655.1 Anaeromonas frigoriresistens | reverse complement strand
ATTTTTACCTAATATTACAAAGTACAATATCTCAATAATTCCAAATATAATTACTTTTATATAATTCTTCATAGTAACCCCCTTTGAATAAAAATATCTGAGTTTGTCATAATGACTATTGAGTAAAACTTAATATTGAATCATCATAATGCGTAGTTTATAAATAATGAGCAATATAATTAAGTTAACTCACGCTTATTTATTGTCTATATTTTCAATTGCTGAAATAATAAAATACCCCATTATATCTATTAATAAAATGACTCCTAAGTATCCTTTCTGTATTAATTACAAAAACTTCTTCATTGTAATAGCAGGCAAAACTTTTCCTGACCAATTTAATTTTAAATCTTTAGATTTAACAAACCCATTATTAACCCAAAACTTGAGTGCAGAATTATCATAATTAGTAACTACATCTAACCTAATACATTTGCTTTTTAATGATTTGACATATTCCTCTAACTCCTGAAATATTAGTTTTCCAATACCCCTACCTTGAAAATCACTATGTATCATCAATAGTGATAAATAAGTTTCGTTATCTACTTTAAAATCTATAAAACCAATTATCTTTCCCATACTTATATCAACAATTTTGTATGAACAAAAACCAATAGCCCTCATATTTTCGAGTTCTCGAAGTACCCATTCACTTGTTATCTTGTTTGTATCCATATGATTTATTAAAAATTTCTCATTGGAATTATATACTTCAAGAATTTCTTTTATATCTTTATTTTCGCTTAAAATTATATGAAAATCTTTTGATTGAAAAATCATTTTAATTCTCCCATTATTATTTTTTTTTACAACTCCGTATCTACTACTTAAAATTCTGCATATAAGCATTATATTCCTTTAAATTAAAATCTATATCTTACCATATGTACTATTTGTTGTTTGGACTCCTAGATGAAATAATGTATAGTTTCGTAGTTAAAATCACATTTTTTTACACAAAAGATTTTTCATGTATAATTAATTGAACTAATATTATAATATGTTGATCCAAGAATTAACGATTAAATAACATAGATTAAAATAAAGGATATATCAGATGTAGTGCTGATATATACCTGCTTCAATTTTACTATATTGTTATCTCTCCATACAGATAATTGTCCCACTTACTCCTATATTCTCCTTTGTTAATTATCTCATTCAACACTTATCTTCATATTTCTATTGTTTAGTGCTTATTTAATATTCCTTAATCAATTAATTTTCTTTAATCTCCTAATATACTCATTGTTTTAATTATTGCTTCTTCAATTTCAGATACCCATTCATCAGGAACGCTTTTCTTATTGATTAATCCTAGCATAGATATCATATCCATAAGTCTTACAAGTTTTATCCAGTCATTAGTTAAAAGAATTTTTGCCGAAGAATTATATCCTCTGAAAAAGTTATCATATATCTCTTTTGTCATATACTTATCTATATCAGTTCTATCTCTGAAGAATTTACCAATATCCAAATATATAGATGATGATAAACTATATTCAAAATCTATAAACCATATAGATTCTTTGTTATCAACTAAAATATTAGATGGATTAAAATCTCCATGTGAATATACAAATTGTGAATCTAGTTTTTTTAACATATCCTCATTCTGGGTGATGAATTCAAGGATATCCTTTTTTATTTTACTATTAATATGGTTACCTGCAAAACTATTTAAACCCTTTTCATAAACTGCCTTAATAGAAGGTAAAACCTTTTCGATATTCAAATGCTTATCTAATAGTGCTCTGTTTTCATACTCTCGATTATGTAAAAGTGCTAGGCTATTGGCTATATTATAAACCATCTTCTCAGGAAATCTCTTATTCTTAATAATATATTCTTTTAAAGTAATGCCATCAATATAATCCATTATTATATAAGGCTTATTATAAACCTTTTTTGTATTATCAAAAAAATATATATTAGGTACAACAACATATCTTTTTGCATATTTATATGAGGATACTTCTATCTCACTATTTCCTCCATTCTCAGGATAGATCTTAAGTAAGTATTTAATTTGAGGTTCATTTGTATGTACTATGTAATTACTGGTGCTTAGTCCCTCTGGTATTAGTTCCAATTTATTTATTTTAATTTTCGAATCATATTCAGCAAATATCTTATGGACCATTTTTATATCTATATCAATATAATCATATAGTCTAGCTGTTTTATTGCTCATATTTTCCTCCCCTTTTCTTCCTTTCATTTATTTTAAGTTCATTAATAGATATATTCTCCATAATTTTTTTATTTCCTTGTCCTGCTACTATAGATACATTAAGTTAAGATAGAAGAATAGTAAGTTATTAACAAGCTTTTATAATTCCCTTTCCCATAGATATTACTCTATTAGCTCGTTTTGCGATTGTTGGTCTATGGGCAACAAAAATTACTGTCCTCCTATTTACTTCACTAATCAAATTATCTAATAAAATATTTTCTATTTCTGAGTCAATAGCAGAGGTACCTTCATCTATAAGCAATATAGATGCTTCCTTTAGGAGAGCTCTAGCTATGGCAATTCTTTGTCTTTGCCCTCCTGATAGGGTAAGACCTCTTTCTCCTATTAAAGTGTTGTACCCTTGAGGTTGTCTTGCTATAAAATCATGGGCACATGCTTTTTTAGTAGTTTCATATATTTCCTCCATTGTAGCTTTAGGATTTCCAATCTTTAAATTATCTAAAATTGTTCCTTTAAAAAGGTAAGGCTCCTGAGATACGTAGGCTACATTATTCCGTAATACTGCCATATTAGCAACTTTTCCACACCAAAGGATATTACCAGACTCTAAGGGCATCAGTCCTGTTAATATTTTAGATAGAGTTGACTTACCTGCGCCACTTTGTCCCTCCAATATAACAAATTCATTTCTCATAATTCTTATATTGATTTTTAAAAGTATTGCTTCTCTATCATTGTAAGAAAATCTGCCATCCTTGATAGTAATTAACTCATCATTGCATATATAGGAGTCTGAACCCTCATACTCTCCAGTTTCCTCCTTCATCTCATCAAATAGTTCAAATATACGGGCGGATTTTGCTAATTGTATCTTTATTCCAAAACCATAGTTCCCAAATGTCACAAACATCTCTATAATACCCTCTTGTAGCATTATAGCTGCAAACACAGATCCCACATCTAGGGTACCTGTAGATATCATATATGCTCCGATACATAGTACTCCAAAAAAGTTTAAAGTGCTAATTATGTAACTTAATACATCTCTTTTTATATCTATAAGATTTCTATCATAGGCTTTTCTTGTAGCTTTATCCATGATAGAAGCAAAATTTTTAAGTAATGATTTCTCAAATTTGAATGCCTTTACTACCTTAATACCTCCTAAGGAATCTGTAACTAGACTATTTGCTTCCCCAGAGAGTTTACGTACATCATCACTATTGTCTTTTAAAGACTTTATCATATAGCTTCTACTTAAAGCAGATAAGATCCCTAGTACTATAACAGGTATTGCTATACGTATATCTAACATTAATAACATCACTAGAGCTCCTATACCCTTAACTAAAATTGAAATAATATCATAGGTTTGTTCTTTATAAAAATCAAACAGTTCGTCTATATCTCCTGTTAATCTGGACATTAATTCTCCACTATGTTGTTGTGAAAAGAAATTAAATGGTAAGCCTATAATATGTTTTAAAAGATTTAACCTAACTCCTAGCAAAGGCTTATGGCTTCTTCCTTCAAAATGATAGGCTGTAATGGGGACCAAAACACTGTATAGAATAAATATTATAATCATAGTTGAAAATCCTTGGATTAAAAGCTCCTTACTTCCTATTTCTACAGCATTAATCATCCACTTCGTTACCCAAGGTAATGTTAGCTCAAAGGCTGGCACCACAATAGCACAAATAATAACTGATAATAAATATTTCCACTTTTCCTTTCCTAACAAATTAAATATCTTGTTTCCATCATTTACGATTTTATTTTTCATATTGCCACTTCACCCTCCTCTGTTCCCATTTGTTCTTTATACAGATTATGATAAATACCTTGACTATTAAAGGATAATTCTTCATGGGTTCCAGATTCCACAATTCTACCTCCCTCAAGAACATATATACAATCTGCTTCTCTTATAGTTGATAATCTATGGGAAGAAATTAGTAAGGTAGATTCCTTAGAAAGTCTTAGTAATACTTTTACAATTTGCTCCTCAGTCTCCGTATCTACTGCTGATGTGGGCTCATCCATTAATACTAACGGGCTTTTTCTGAAAAAAGCCCTAGCAATAGCAATTCGCTGACGCTGTCCTCCGGAGAGAATCTGTCCACGCTCACCAACAGGAGTATCGTAAGATTTTGGTAGCTGGCAGATAAACTCATGGGCCCCTGCTGCAATAGCAGCCTCTTTAATTGAAGAGAAACTAGGATTCTCTATGCCAAATGCTATATTTTCAGCAATGGTGCCTGGAAATAATATATTATCCTGAGATACATAGGCAATACCTTTCTCAATGTATTCTTGTGCAATCCTTATCTCTCCCCTGTTCAAAGGGTATAACCCACATATTAGTGATAAGATAGTACTTTTCCCTTGCCCACTAGCTCCTGCTAAAACATTAAATCCTCTTCTTTTGATTGAAAAATTGCAATTTAATAAGACAATATTTTCTCCATATGCAAAGGTTACATCTTTAAAGGATATTGCCTCCTCCTTAGATTCCCCTATAGGTTTAATTTGTACTTCTGTAAAATCTTCTCCACCCATTATCACTCTAATTCCTTTTAAGGCCGCACTACCTTGTCTTAATGAGTCTATAAATCTTATTATAGATGATGCTGGTTGAGAAACATATAATGTTAACTGGACATATGCTACTAACTCTCCTACAGTCAGTTCTCCATTTAATGCAAGAAATCCGCCAAACAAGATACACATAATTTTGGATAGTTGAAGATTTAATAACCAGATTGGCAGGGATAATGCATCATACTTTTCAGACTGAAGAATATAAAACAAAACATCATCAAAAGCCTTCTTACATTTTTCAGCAATAGAATTCTCTAGATTAAAGCTCTTTATCTCTGTTATTCCATCAATACACTCTTTAGATAATTCATTTGCATATCCAATCTTTTCATAATACTGAGATGCATAAGAAGCACTTTTTTTTGCCAATTTATTTATTATAAATATTACTAAGGGCAATAAGATATAGCATATCAGGTAGAGCTTCCAGTTTATCATCAACATATAAACCGAAGCCCCTATAAACATAATAGGTTGTAATAAAGCATCTACAAATTTTCCTGAAATCAAACTAATAATCTTATTTAATTCGTTGTTATATAGAGAGATTATAGATCCTGAAGAAAGGGATTCCATTTTAGATATAGGCATTTTAAGTAAATTACTAAAAAAATCCCTTCTTATATTAGCAGCAGTTGTTGCTCCAAATCGAGTTTTAAATAGAGAAAGAAAAGTATTTGATAATAATCCTAGGATGACTATTGCAATTAAAGTAATTATTATGGCTAATAGTTCCTCTGTTTTTTTTGATATTGATACTGTAATTAGCTGGTCTAAAACCTTTGCTCTAAGTATGTTACTCCCTGTAATTAACCCAATGCATATAATTATTCCTAGTACATAGAAATATCTATCCTTACCATACTTCCAAAACCACCTAGCAGTATTGGGAATATTGTTCTTCTCTTTATTCATATACTGTCTCCTTTTATTACTTATTATTTGATTTAATAATCATATATAAATTTAATAAAGCTATTTTATATGCTCTCTACAGTTCCATATTACCACTGCTTAATTCAATTTTCTTATCCTATTTTGTTATATATAAAGTTATTAATAAAAATAAAAAAGCCGGAACCTCTAAAGGTTACGACTTTCACTTAATTTTATTGGTATGTATATATACATATGGAGCTTTTCATATTCCCAAGGGTGACATCTTTCATTGTAGAATTCAAAGTCTGTATAGGTATCATCTATCTCATAGGGTGAGTTTGGAAACCATTCTTCAAGTATATATTTCCAAGTACCTTTTATAGAATTTACAAAATCACTACTATCCACATCTGGAGTTGTAAATACTGCATAGGTAGCTGGTGGAACTTCTAAAGTATACATTTCCTCAAAGGCACTATCAAAGCTAGTCACTTCTACACCTAAAATATATGAAAATTCATCCTTCTCTAAATTAGTACTTGTGCATATCCCATACTCTCCATGTTTAGGTGAATTTTGTGTTCCATATAATTTCCTTTCTTTATCTTCAGTTTCAAATTCATCCCAAAAAGCTGGAATATCCCTAGAATGGACATTGTTCTTTAAAGTCGTCTTGAATTCATAACCAACTACCTTAAAACCATTATTATTAATTATTTTAGGTTGCATTATAATGCCACCTATCATATTATCCTTCAGCTTCTTCAAATCAACCCTCTGGGGTACACCTATAGGAGCATGGATTCTATAATAATTTGGTGGATATCCGAAGGTTTTTTTGAAGGCCTTAGTAAATCCTGCATGGGTTTCAAAGCCATAGGTCATAGCTATATCTATTACCTTCTCACCTTTGCTAAGTTCGTAAAGTGCATACTGAAGTCTTCGTCTTGTTACATACTCCATTATAGAAACCCCTACATAGTTTTTAAATAATTTATAATAATGATAGGTAGAGAAACCTGCTATTTTAGCTAGATTTTCTGCTGTTATTTCTTCTAAAATATTATCATCAATATAATCTATTGTTTTTTGAATTAAAGTTATATTATCCATTAGGTTCCCCCTATTCCTTGAAAACTAATATAAATATCATTATATCTTAAAATTATCCTATATATTAGATTTTATTGAAGTAATATTGTTTTATCCTTTGTAGATGCAAGAAACGCTGTTATTTATGGTATGGTTCACAGTATAACTGCAACTGAGATCTTTATTCATAAAAGTTAAATCATAAGAATATCCATAATAAATAGTCATCTACTCCTATCTGATTGACAGTTTGTATCCTAAATTAATAATAAAATTATAAAATATATTCGTCTTAGAAGCTTTCATTCTTTTCTTAAATGATTTGAGGGAATAAAAATTTTTCCTGAACCACATATATCCTTCATATAACTCTTTACAGCTCATATTTTTAGGACTAAATGCAACTCTAGTCTTTCCATTATAATAACTCCAATCTTCTGTAATTAACCTACCTTCTAATTTCATTTTATTATATATTGGTGTACGGGGTAAAGGAGTTAGTATACTTATTGTTGCTCCATCTATCCCTAAATTCTCACAAATCTTTAGAGTTCTAGAAAAAACTAGCTTATCATCAGTATCAAATCCAAAAACTATACCTGCTTGAATCATAATCTTATATTCATGTATCAAATCTATAATTCTTTTATAATCATCTATTTTATTTATTTCTTTATTTACATTTATAAGCGTATCGTCAGAAAAGGATTCTAATCCAACAAATAAATATATGCATCCTGCTGATTTTGCCAGATTTAACAGTTCTCTATCTTCACAATCTTTTAAAGTAACTTGTGCAGCCCACTTTTTCTTCAATCTCTTAAGATTTAGCAGTAACTCTTTAGCATATGTCTTATCTGAAAACAAGTTATCATCCCAAAACACAAAGTATTTACTATTTATTGTTTTTATATCACTAATTAGTTCATTTATAGGTCTTTTTCTAAAGCAATTATGATATATTTGTTTTAAGTTGCAATAACTACAATTATAAGGGCAACCCCTTGTAGCAAAAACAGCACCCCTTGTAAAATACCTTTTTCCTATTAAATCTCTTCTAGGTATAGGAATATTATTTAACTCCGGAGCATCCTTTGACATATATCTCTGTTTGGGATTATCGTTATAAAAGTCCTCAAGAAATTGTGGCCATGTGTTTTCTGCCTCTCCAATAATAATATAGTCACAATGTTTACTAACCTCATCTGGTAATAATGTTGCATGGGGTCCTCCCATTATAACCTTAATTCCTCTCTTCCTAAATAATTCTGAAATGTTATAACAATGATTAGCATTTGGAGTATTTACTGTAATCGCTACTAAATCGAATGTATTATAATACGGTATATCTTGATTATATTCATCAATTAAATTAATTTCATATCTTGTCTCATCTATAAATCCAGCTAAATATGGCATTGTGATTTGAGTAAAATTATTAAACTGTCTTTTTCTAAATTTATTAATTTCTTGATTTTCAGGTGTTATCATTAATATATGCTTTTTCATTTATTTATGAGTCCTTTCTATATCTAATGGTTAATCTCATTGTATCACAATTACCTTAATACACCTTTGGAACTTTCAATACTGTAAATCCAAATTAATTCAAATATAGTATTTTATCATTTTGAATTAATATAAACTTGATATGAGTTGAAATAATTCCAGTAGCTTACCTATTTTATCAACATCATATTTGTTTTGCATAAAATTTACTCCACTTTCTTATTTGTGTTAATTTATATCTAGATATTATATAATAAATTATAGTTTCATTGGAATTTAAATACAAGTACGTACTTTTTACTAAGATACTTACCATTTAGAAAGAGGGTAACCTATGGATATAGAAATGATTAAAAAATTTCTAAGCCAAAATAAAAGATAACAAATTATATTAGTGATATCACAATGTTTAATTTGATCTATTTCTCTCTACAGACAGCCAACTAAAATGTTAGTTCGTATCTAGTTCTAAGTTCATTATTACTTAATCTCTATTTGGTACCATAATGTAACTTATCTTACATTTCCAATAATCTTCGGTATTGCTTAAGAAAACATTTCTTCTCTTATCTAGAGCTGTGTGCTACTTTCAGCATAATTATTTAGATATAACTTCGAAAGTCAATTATTTCATGCTCCTAACTAATTTGTCTTTCACTTTAAAATCATCAAAATTCGTTAATTCAAGTTTATAGATTCCTTAGTATATCTTCTTTACAATTATACATAGATGGTTTGACTTTTTTTCTTTTTAACACTGTATATATAAACAATTATTAAAGATAAAATTTGTGTAAGTACAACACGAACTATTTGCATGCTATCAGTGCCATTATTTGTAGTAACATGAATAAGATTTATATCGGTGTTGTTTAATGTGTGTTCAAAAAAACTTGCCCATATAGATCCAGAGTATAGGGTAAGTATTCCTAACTTTACCCCCATCATAAGAGATAAAAGAATGTATCCAATACTCCATAACAAGTGCCATTGTCACATTCATTTCTCCATCAATTACACTTCTAATAGGCATTACAATATGCCATATTCCAAAAAATAAAGCTTGAAAAAATCTTGTCTTTTTTGAAACCAATGTCTTTGCATGTAAACTTGAATTTTTTCAAGATGAAATACAATAATATAATACCAAAAATCTTATGTACTAAATTCTCATTTAAAATAGTACTATCTGTACTCAATAAATCTTGAAACCACTAAAATTGTAAATATCAATGAAATTATAACTAATGGATTCTTCGATGTATATTTTTTCATTTTACTTCCTCCCCACTTGGTGTGGTATTGTCAAAAGTTTTTATCCAATATTAAAGAAATAAGAAGTGAATCACAAAAAGTATAGGAATTTCAATGACGCTAAGAGACCAATCTTTGTATTCATTGAGTCTTGGTAAAATAGAAAAAGAATCCATAGTAACACCAAGAACATGACTCCAAAACAATTTCAGAATTACCTTAGGTCAACTTCCTAAATTGTTAAACTTTTTGTGCCCAAAATATTAACGTAAGTCTAGATTTTATTCTTTTCAATGTAATTAACAAACAATATTTGTAGTATAAAAAAATATAATAAACAGAATGAGATTAGATTCGAAGTGTATAGTCTCCTTAAATCTCTTTTTATTTGTGACTTTTCAATATTCATTATATCAATTAAACTATCGAACATTTTATATTACTTGTCTGTAAGGAAAACCACCATTACTTATAGTACGGTTCACCGTATTTCTGTAACTGCGGTTTTGGGTATTAAAAATCAGATCTATCAGAACCGTACCTATTAACTCTTTTATTAGCGTATACATTATAATTTTAACTAGATTATAGCATTGAAAATGTTTCATGTGAATGGCTCACTTTTAAATTACTTTATGGTACTATAATCTCTAGCACTGTTCGCTATGTTGAAATTCTAGTATAATATTCTCTCATTAGTGAGTTCCCCTTAAATCAAAATTTTCCCATACCTTAGTTTGAGGGAATATATAAAGCTCTCTAAACTCGCTCTATCAGCGCTATACACTCCACATGTGTTTTGGTAAAATAATGATAGTTTTTGGCAGAAACATACGCTTTTTATTAAGGGCCTCTTTTTAAAGCCTGGTGTCTTAACCCGTATCTTTGTTAAACTTATAATTTATTTAATACTTTGAAAACCTGATTTCATAGCTAACTGCCTAAGAAATGGATTATACATAGCTGGGGATTTTAAATTTTTAATAATTAAATTTAACTTGATATCCTTTATCTTCTGTTTGTATCTATCCAGAAATCCATCTATTCCCTCATCAAGACTTTGAGCTAGGTATAAAGAGCTTTTTAATGCGTAGCTAATTCCTTCTGCTGAGCTTGGGCTAATCGCACCTGCAGCTTCTCCAACTAGAGCTATACCATCCCTTCCTATATAAAACTGTGATACCTTCTTAGGCCTATATATAAATGCCCCCTCTGTTTTTATTTTATTACCAAAATTAAAGCCTAATGGTGTTAATTTTGTTTTCAATATATCATACTTTTCTCTAGTATTCTCCCTAGGTCTAAGGGCTGACCCTAATAATAGGTAATTATCCTTTGGTATTACCCAAGAATAGAAATCACTTATTTCTTCATCAAAAATAGCTGTGAAATAGGGCATAGAAGATGAACACTCAAACCATTCCTGAATTGAGATATACCTTTGAGGAATATTTATATCCTTGCTCATAGATTTCCTTAATTTCGAAATGGCACCATCAGCACCTACGATAACTCTGGTCCTTGCAGATATCTCTTGACCATTATAAATATATTTAATTTGATATCCCCCTGGTATTTTAGCAAAACTTTTAAAAAAAGAGTTAAACTTTTTATCAATACCAGTTGGAAGTATGGAAACTAGCCATCTATCAAATTTTTCTCTATCCATATTATAATAGAATCTCTGATATAGCCTTTCAAGATTATTAGTTAAATCAATGGTTCTTACAGAAAAAAGTTGCGGATCAACTAGAATATCTTTAGGTACTCCTAAACCCAACTTTGCAATCATTCTCTGAGCATCAGGTGCTAGTAATCCTCCGCAGCATTTATTTATACGGTTTTTGGAACTCTCATTTTCTAGGTCCCGTTTATCTATTAATAAAACCTTATATTTTTCTCCAATTAATCGTGCAAGGTTAGAACCTGCAGGGCCCGCCCCTACTATTACAATGTCATACATAAATTCACCTCATAAGTCTTAATTTTTTTTACCCTCTATTTTTGACATTCTTACTCCTCGATATCATTTCTGTATTCTAAAATATTATCTGGTTGACACTCTAGAGCTTTACATATTCCCTCTAAAGTTGAGAATCTAATAGCTTTTGCTTTTCCGTTTTTTAATATAGAAATGTTAGCCATCGTTATTCCAACCCTCTCCGAAAGTTCTGTGACACTCATTTTTTTTAGCTAACATTACATCAATATTAATTATAATTGCCATGGCATTCACCTCATATCGTTAAATCATTATCTTATTTTATATCTATGGCATTTTTCAACAGTTTTTGGGTTACAACAGTAAATACTACGATAACCATTTGTGTAAATATAAAGATCATTCCAATCAATATGACAGCTGGAGCATCGTCTACTTCCCCTACGATATATAAGAGTACATGCTAAGTATATATATATGCTGATTGTGTTTACACAGTTTTTTTATATTTTTAAAAGTCTTTTCAGATAACTGCAATAGCTTTATTTGTGTCAATATAACTTAAAAGTTTAAATGCCTGATACAAAGCAACAAAAAATGATATAGTTGATACATACATAGCTATTAAAAAACCATATAGATTATAAGCCATTTTCCAACTGCTTTCTTCTGCGTCCCTAGATATCCAAGGTAACCCAAATATACATAGAGTAAGAACTGAAATTCCAATTAAAAACACAACTAGCTTTAAAAAAATTGTTTCTCGTTTCCTTATAAACACCTCATTTAATTATTGTTAATTTGATTTTAACAGATATTTTATCGTTTTACAATAAATATTTATTCTTATTTGCTTAATTTTTATTGTTAATACCTTTCAAATATAAAAGCCCATCAGGGTGAACTCCACCCTAATAGACTTATCCTTATTACACCTATTAAATTTCCCATTCACCCTCTGATCCATCTAATAATCTCACAATCAATCTTTAATCATAATAGGAAAACATATTATTTAAAGCTAGTAGTCATTTATGATACAGGATGCTATAAAAATTAAAAAATCTATTGTCTGATTGCAATTTTAGTATATTATTCTCTATGTAGACAGCTAGATATCACACTTATTCTCGTATTCTTATCGGTAACTACTCCATTCTATATTTAGTTTCATCCATCTTGATCCAAAACTACCACACCATTGAGATTTTTGGATTATCTTAAAATCTCCTATAGGAGTCGGTGTATCATCTTTTCCAGTGGATACTGTATATTTTTTTATGATCTCTTTAGTATCTAAATCTATTACATTCAATTGTTTAGTGTCAATATTGATAAGTATCCATAAATTATCATAGTCATGATTATCCCTTAATTATTTTCTTTCCCATGCTTCATATTGATGTTATACTTGATAGTCCCCTTTAAATTTAAGTCCTATTATATATGTTATTTTATTTCCTACTATTATTACAGTAAGTAGACAAGAGATAGCTAATATAATGTTATATCCACCTTTAAACAATAAAATCCTTCCTGCATATAAAATATATGAAAAAAGGAAATGTTTTTTAGATTATTTATAGTACAGTTCATCTTAATATAGATAAATGAGTCTTTTAATATTTATCCACACCAAATAGTATATTGATATACTATTTGGTATGGGAATTTAAACTTTAAATTAAGGAATTATATGATAGAATGATTATTAATTCAAAATTATTAAAAACTACTTATATTTCATCTAAAAGAGTTAAGTTTCCCTCTAAATGATAGATATAAGCTTCATGTAAAGCCCTTGTCATTGCTACATATAATAATTTAATATCCAAATCCTTATCTAAATAATCCTCATCAATACTTACTATAAATATACAATCAAATTCTAACCCTTTTGCTAAATAGGAAGGAACTAATACTACTCCACCCTTATAAGATGTATCCTTATCTGTTAAGATATTGATTTCAATATCTTTATTCATTTGTTTTTTTATTTTATTACATTCTTCTAAGCTTTTACATATTACTGCTATCGTTTTATAGTTCTTCTCCTTCACAGATTGGATTTTATCATGTAATTTATCTATTAATAACTCTTTAGATTTAAAAGATACTCTTTCTGGAGGATTTCCATGTCTTATTACTGGTTTTGCTAAATCTATTTTATCGTTATCTATTTTACTTATTATTTTATTAGCATAGTCCATTATTTCGATAGTAGTTCTATAACTTTGTACTAAAGACATATAGCTAGTCTCTTCTTTGGAAAATACTCCTTCCATTACTTCATCCCAGTCGTTTATGGATCTATAAGAATGAATACCTTGAGAAATATCACCTAATAGTGTAAACATATTTGTATTTAAAATTTCTTTTAGTATATAAAACTCAAATATATTAAAATCTTGCGCCTCATCTATGAGTACATTATTCATTTTTAATTTCTTAGTAAAACCTAATATTTTATGTTTCATATAGGCTAGAGGCGAATAATCTTCTAATTCAAGTTTATTGTCATATAAAATATTTTTTGAGTGGTTATACATAAAATCAATTTGTTCTTCTGTTAATATATCTTTAGAATATTCTCTAAGATTATCCTTATTACATACAATGTGATTATAATATTCTATAATTTTTTTCTTATCA
The DNA here is from genome assembly GCF_016820655.1 of Anaeromonas frigoriresistens. Lineage (GTDB taxonomy): Bacteria > Bacillota > Clostridia > Tissierellales > SIT17 > Anaeromonas > Anaeromonas frigoriresistens. The sequence goes on along the minus strand of NZ_WSFT01000039.1, from coordinate 139,840 downwards.
AAATTATTCATGTAATCTTTTACTAGGGTACTACTTTGCTTTTTGATAGATTTTATTTTATCGTCCCTTTCATTAATCAAAGAAACTATTTTTAGTCTTCTTTCTTCTGTATCTTCCTCTAAATACCTTATATCTTCTATATTACTATCATAATAATTCATAGTACTTTCTAATATATCCTTTTTAACTTCTTTTAATTTTCTAGATATTCTAGTTTTAATTTTACTTAACCTCTTAAAAAAAGGTAAGTAAGATAAATCCACCAAAAACATATCATTGATTTCTGAATAGGTTAATAGAGTGATATCCCCTAATAAGATATCTTCATTAGGAATAAAATTAGTTTCAAATTCTTTAATATAATTATCAATTATATTTCTAAAATCTAAAGTACCTTTAAATAAAATTAACCATCTATATAAACTATTTTCTACATTATCTTCTACAGAATCAATTATATATTTATTTTTATTTACTAACTTATATTTTTTACCTACTAAATCTCTCATAAAGTCAACAAAGGTAGTTTGGACTACATCTTCAACACCTAATTCTGGAAGAACATCTGAAATGTAGTTTAAGAAAAGATTATTAGGGGCAATAATCATAAAGTTTTCAGGAGAGAAAGTCTTTTCATAGGTGTATATGAAATAAGCTATACGATGAAGAGCAATAGTAGTTTTACCACTTCCAGCAACCCCTTGAACTATAAGGGGTTTGTTTATAGGAGCTCTTATTACTTTATTTTGTTCTCGTTGTATAGTAGATGCAATATCCTTTAATCTATTATCTACATTAGCATCTAAGGATGACTGTAAAAAAGAATCATTAGTTGTGACGTCTACATCTAAGATTCCTTTTAGTTCTCCTTGCTCTATAGTAAACTGTCTTTTTAATAGTATATCTCCTTTTTGAGTTCCATCAGTAGTTTCATAAGTTATAGGACCAAGCCTACCTTCATAATATATATTAGCAACTGGGGATCTCCAATCCACTATTAAGGGGATATCATCTTCTGCTCTATACAAAGAAGTTTTACCTATATATAATTTTTCTTTTTTATTATTTTCTTCTCTTTGAAAGTCAACTCTAGCAAAATAGGGTTTATCTTTAACTTTGTATAAGGCTTCAAAATTCTTCTCTGCTGTCTCCATAAACTTTGAATTAAGAATTATATTGATATAACTTTGACTACTATCAAGATAATCTAATTCTTTCATAGCTTCTTTTATATTACTTTTATATTTATCTCTATAATCTGTTGTAGCAGTAAGAACTTCCTCAATATACTCTTTTGTATATTCTAGTCTTTCTTTTTCTTCGATATAATCTGGATGTTTTTTTACAGACATTAGACACTTCCTTTCCTATAATAAATCTTTTTTAGGAGCAGGAGATAAAAATGAAGCAATACTTCCTAATATAGGGAAGATTAACGTGATAAGAATAATTTCCCCATATCCTTTAAAAATATCATATCCTAATCCATAGATGATAGGTCCAGCTGATGAACCGATAACCATAGCTGTCATTGACATACTTCTTATACTACCTAAATGTTTTCTACCAAAATAGTTAGGCCACAGTGCATTGGTACTAACGGAATCAAAGGCTATGAAAAGCCCATTAAAAACACCATAAAATATTAGCATATGCTGATTTATTCCTAAGTATAAAAATAACATTGATATAAATAGTATTAAATAATTAATAGCTTTTATATAATGAACTTTTATCTTATCTACAACAAATCCTGCTACAAAAGTTAATGGGAACTGAGTTAATGCTATTATACTTAAAACAGAAGCTGCAAAGGTAGATGAAAATCCTTGATCTTTAAATATAGATACTATATGAAAAACAATAGCTGTATTAATAAAAGAAGGAATAGTCATACAAAACATCATAAACCAAAAAGCTCTTGTTTTCATAGCTTCTTTAGCAGTCCAAGAGTTTTTAAGAATTTCTTTATCCATATCATGATTTTTTGAATCATTAACATCCTTATTATCAGGAAGTAGTCCTAAATCTTCGGGTCTATTCCTTACTAATGAATAGCCCATTGGAGCCATAATTAGAACTAAAGATAGAGATAAAACTCTCCAAGTAAACTCTACAGATGTATTTAATATTAATGTGTTATTTAATAAAGGAAATAAAGCAGATCCTATAACTCCTCCTATAGACATAAGGCTTAAAGCTAATCCTCTTTTTTCTTCAAACCACTGTGGAACTAAAGTAGAAGATAAAAGAGTCATAGATCCTTGACCAAATAGTCTTAAAAATACAAATCCTATAAAAAGCATTATAGGGCTAAAAACAAAACTCATAAAAAAACAAGTTATACTTAAACATATAGGTATTATGGTCATCATTTTTCGATGGCCTAACTCATCAATTTTTCTCCCAATAGAAGGTAAGATAAATGATGCTAAAAGAGTAGCACCTGAATATAAGCTAGCTACTAAAGATCTACCCCAACTAAAGTTCTTAATATAGGAGTCAATAAAAAGAGAAATAGAATAGGTTTGCCCCGGGCCTGAAAACATAAGTCCCATAGCAGCGATAAAAATAATTATATATCCATAATAAAAAAACTTATTTGAAAATTTTGTAGTTACCATATTATTATTCATATTTTACCCTTATAAAGATACAGCATCTGTGTATTGGCTAGCTCTATAAGTATATCTATAAGTGATTTTTTCCTCGTCAAATCCAATTATATTTATATCTGTTATCCCATATTTAATCAATTCTTCTTTTAAATCAGTCAATTCATTAATTAATTCTCTGGTTGCTTCACCCATCCATATATTATAAGAATTAACTACCCATGAATTTAATATTTCTTTCATATCATTTTTTAGCATTTAAATTCCTCCTTTGTAAATTAAGACATTTTATAGTCTTTCGCCTCTTTTTTGTTTTTCGATAAATTCTGTTAGATCTTCTTTTTTTACTCTCCAATGTCGTCCAATTTTAAATCCAGGAATTTTTCCTTCCTTAACAAACTTATAGGTAGTAACTTCACTTATTTTAAGATAATTAGCTACTTCACTAATAGTCATTATTTCATCATCATTATTCATAAATTCATCCCTTTCTACTATAATCATTTATAAGCTAATATAAATTATATATAATATATTATAATTAAACAATAGTAAATGCAATTAAAATTGATTAACATATATTATTATGTTATAATCTAAACGAAATATAACAGAATATAAGGAGGGAGTTTATGGCAGGAAATAAATATATAATAAGAATAGCTATACTTAGCTGGACAAGATTTAAGTATAGATTAAGCGAATCAAAGAAAGATGAGGATAATATCGAAGACAATATTAAAGATATAGAAAATTATTTAAGTACCCAAGAGGTTGAAGATTTAAATATAATATATAAATCTCCTGATTATTATATTATAAGATATTTATTCCAAGGAAATACTGAAATACTACAATATGATACAAGAGAAGTTGAAGGAATCCTATATTAGATTAATTATGCATTTCTAATATAGGATTCTCTTAATTTTAATTAATTAATATTTTATATTTAAAGATCACTTAATTATAATACAATTAACTTATACTCATTAATAGTTGGTATACATATCCAAATATAACACCTCCTAAATACACAAATAGTACATAGAATAATATTGCTCTTTTCTTTAATATTGTGGACATACCTGCTATAACAGGTACCCCTGTTGCTTTACCAGTAATAAGAAATGCCAATAGTACTCCTGAACTGGCTCCTGAGTTCATAAAGGACTTCATCAAAGGCAAAGCAGATGGTCCTGAAACATATAGTGGTAATCCAATAATTGCGCCTAATGGAATAGAATATACTCTATTTGAGCTAAACAATGACATTATCCACTCTTTAGGAATAATAAGTTCAGCTACTCTACCAATAGCAATAAAGATAATAAAATATAATAAAACTTTCTTTATGCCTAAGTTAATAAACTCCCTAATAAAGTCTTTAATCTTTAGTTTATTTATTAAAGTCTCTTTATTGCTACAGCAAGAAGATGATGAACTTATAATTCCCACTTGATCATTTTCTACAGAACAACAACTTATACTTTGTACTTGAGATTTACCCATGACTATATCATTATCTTTAATAATCCTAAACTGTCCTTTAAAAAAGTTCGTTTTTAAATCTAGAAAGTGTGCAAATAGTCCTGCTAGTAAACCCAATAAAATTGATGAAATCACTACTACTATAGCAAATTTAGTTCCAAAAAATGCTGTTTGGAACATAAATTCTGAAGGACTAGTTAATGGAGAAGATACTAAAAATGCCATTACTGGTCCCCATGGCATAGACGTAATAAACATCGATAATAATACTGCCATAGTTCCACAAGCACAAAGGGGTGTTAAAGCTCCAAATCCTATGGAAGACAAGATGGATGCTTTTGAGTTTCTTTTTAAATATCTATTAAAGCTGTTCTCATCCACATAAACTCTAATACATACAGCTAATAAAATACCAATAAGTAAAATCCACCAATCTGCTTTTAAGTACCTCAATACAGTCCATACAATGTCTTTTAAAATATTAATCATTTTATATCCTCCTTTATTTTGTTTGTATCATACAAGTATTAAGTATTATCTTATTTTTCTTCTTTATTGTTATAGTATCTTTGCAAACTTACTATAACAATTTTTACTTGTATGATACAAATACTCTCTAAAAATTTTTAACAACAATTTGGATTTGCTTTTTCAAAAGCATTTAAAAGTAAAGATACTGAATCTAGCACTTCTTCAACTTTACCTTCAGGTAAGTTTTCAATTATCTTTTCATAATATTGATTTAATCTTTCATTTAGATCTAATGAAGCTTTTCTTCCTTTTTCTGATAACTTTACTACTACTACTCTTCTATCTTCTTGATACCTTTCTCTTACTAGATATTTATCTCTTACAAGTTTATCTACTATTCTTGTCATTGTACTAGTATTTAAATTCATTCTTTCACTTAATTCATTCATAGTTAGACCATCGGATTTTAGTAACTCTATTAGAGAATAACACTGGGAAGTGGTAAATCCTGATACTTTTATTTGGTCTCTTTCAAATAATTGAAAAACTCTAACCATTTTTTGAGTTGTTTCTCTTACTTCTTTAATACAACATTGTTCCATATTCTCATCATCACATTTAGCACACTCATTTTGAAATGTTTTATTTAACTCTTTCATTTTATCACCTCATTTAATTTAATTGTATAATACAAATATTGTTTAGTCAAATATTTTTTTAGATATCATTAGTTATATCATATAATTACTCTATATAATATTTGAAAAGCTCTCCTAAAATATTTCCTTTAACTTCTTTTATATCTCCAAAGATTCTCTTTATTCTTTCTGGTGGAAAGTAAATTTGAATATAGAATATTACAGATATAAGTTAGGTAATAATATAAAAATCTTTATAGTTTCATAAATAAAAAAGTGAATACTAACATAGCCTTCAAAATATCACTACCTAACTTCTTTGCTTAGCCTTCTGCTCTTTGACTTCTACATGAGTTGTGAACACAAACAAATGCAACTTTCAATTTCATTTGCATACCTACTTGTACTTAAATGATTATCACTTTTCTAATATCCTTTCTTTAGCATAGATATTAATTTATTTGAAATTATTCTATTGTCTCTTATAGTATCTACTATTTCATCAGTATTTCTCCTTCATTTAATCTAACAGTTTACTTAATATTTCTCCTTTTACTTCTTCAGGTATCCACTCTATAACTGAAAAGTTTCCGTTAGATATTTCATTTACTTCATTAATCCACTGTATTTCGTTACTAGCTTTTACCTTTAAAATAGTATTAGTTGTATTAGTTGTATAAAAGCTTGAATTAATAACCCACCATTTGCTGTGTATACCAGCTCTATCTAAGTCTTTTTCTAATCTTATCGCTTCATGTACTGGTGTAGCTTCTGCTAATGCTACAATAATTACTTCGGTTTCCTTTTCATTTCTTAGCTTTGGTAATAGTTTTTTAACCGACTCTGGAACATCCCCTTGGAATCTTTCAATTTCCTTGTGATAACTCTGAGTTGAGTCTAATAGTAATAATGTATGACCTGTTGGCGCAGTGTCTATGACAACAATTTCATCCTCTGATTTTTCTACTATTTCAGCAAAAGCTCTAAATACAGCTATCTCTTGGGTGCAGGGCGATCTTAAATCCTCTTCAATATACTCAATATCTTCATCGCTCATTGTACCCTTAGCTTCACTTAATACATCTTCTCTATATTTTTCAAGTTCTTCTTTTTCATCTATACTACTTAAAGTAATATTATTTCCTTCTTCTAGTACAAACTTTAAATGTGCTGCAGGGTCAGTAGTTGTTAAATGAACTTTTTTACCTTTTTTAGCTAAGCCTAGTGCAATTGCTGAAGCTATTGTTGTTTTGCCTACCCCCCCTTTACCCATTGTGAAAATCACCTTCTTATCACTACTATATAAATCTTCTATCACATCATTTAATTTGTGTATCTTTTCTGTTTCTAATTTTTCATTGCTATATTTTATATTATTATATTTTAAAAATGATCTTACATTCTCTAGCCCAGTTATGTTATATGGTCTTAAAGGAATTTTAAACTTCTGAATAAGTTCAAATGTCTCAGGCATATTCTTCAGTGCTCTTTGTTGTTTTTCACAAATTGATTTAGATAGATCATCATCATAGGAATCAAGTATTCCATTAATAATTAAAATTTGATTTTTAACTCCTATTTCTTTTAACTCATTAGAAGCTCTCTCAGCTTCTTTTAATGGTGATAGCTCAGGGCGTGACACTAATATTAGTGTAGTCTTCTTTTCATCTGCTAGGTTATCAACAGCATTTTTATAAATTCCTTTCTTATCTTCAAGGCCAGAAAGCTGTCCTAAGCATGATGCTCCATGAGTACTTTCATCAATGAAATTAGTCCATGCAGAAGGTAATTGTAGCATTCTAAGTGTGTGTCCTGTAGGTGCTGTATCAAATATTATATGATCATATTCTTTAGCAACTTTCTCATTTGTTATAAAATTTGAAAACTCATTAAATGCAGCTATTTCTACAGTACATGAACCAGACAACTGTTCTTCCATATTGTTTAATACTGCTTCGGGTAATTTCCCTCTATAAGGTCCTATTACACTTTCTTTGTATTCAAATGCAGCTTCTTCTGGATCAAAGTTTGCAACTACTAAATTAGGTACTTCTTTTATAGAAACACCCTTGTTATTTAATTCAGTATTAAATACATCTTGCAGGTTAGAAGCAGGGTCCGTACTTACAAGCATAATTTTCTTTCCTTCATCAGCTAAATTTACTGCTGTGGCACAGGCTGTTGAAGTTTTTCCAACTCCACCTTTTCCAGTAAAAAATATATATTTAGTTAAATTAAGTTTTGATATATTAAAACTTTTTAATAACATTAAAATTCTCCTTTTCTAGTTTTAGCAACATCCATCTCCACATCCACATCCATTAGAATCTTTTTTATCAGTAGGCTTTAAATTTTCTGGAGATATATCTAGCAATTTACAAAACTCTTCATTTGATGGGTAGTCTTTCATCTTTACAATAACTTCATCTACCATTGTAACCGGTAATGAATCTACTCCATCATTGCTAATTATTTTATTAATTTCGCTATTCTCTAAAAACTTTTGTGGATTATTAGAAAGATTATATCTTTCGACTACTATTCCATTGCTTTTCAAATTATTTATCACTGTAGAAATTCTTAACAGGTTTTTATCTACTCCTGGTCCACAAACTCCTGTTGGACAGCACATTGCCGGTTCGAATATTATCATTTTTTTCATATTAATACACTCCTTTTATCTATTCTACTTAAACCATCTTCTAGTTCTATTTGCAATCATTACACCTACACTTATATAAAGTTCAACCCTAACCGTTAAATAACCACCAAATATATCCATTTATTCAGATGTTATTATATCTTTTTCTTAACTCTTTTTTTCTTCTTCTATTTTATAATATTTTGTACTTTATCTTTATTCTCAGTAATCCACTGACAATTCATGTTATTTTCTTTATATTTCTGATATCTTCTCACATCATTAGTAAATACATCTTCTGATGTAAACTTTTCCTTCAGATATCTACAAAGTAACTTATCATTATTCACAAATTCATTACTAACTTTGTAGTGTACCCACTGTGCATCTTTGGACGAACTTATTATTCCTGTTTTCTTTAGTTTGCTTAGATGTCTAGAAACATTTGATTGACTCATATCAAGAATCACTTCAATTTCACATACACATAGGTCAGCCTTTATTAAAAGGTTTAAAATCCTAAGTCTATTCTCGTCTCCTAAAGCTTTGAATATATCTATCATTAGTCCTTCACCACCTCATATATATGAGTATATTCAATTATACTCATATACTATCATATACTTTAATCATCTACAATAATATTATTAATTAATCAAATAAAAAAATCATTTAATAAATACAATCCCTTATTATATTTAATAATTAGAGACATACCACAAAATATAGAGGATATATCAGCACTAGTACTGACATATCCTCCTTTTCAATTTCAATATATAATACTTTTTATAGCTACAACTACCTTATTGCTACTTCCTTATTATTTACATCTAAAATTGAAGTTTCAATTGTTCCACCTAAATTGTCTTGTACTACTTTGGCTAGTTCTTTTAGTGCATTTTCAAATTCTACTAATCTACTTTCATCAGTCAATTCAATACATAAAAAAGCATTAGTTGTATTTTCTGTAAGCATTGTTCTTACTGCTTCACGCCAGTTCCAACATCTGCAAATTGCACCTTTATCATCCTTGTAGACTATTTCGTCTTCATATGGAGGTGAGTTCTCGTCGGTTCCAAGTGGAATAAATTCTTCATTGCCAGTAGCAGTAGTCAATCTTATATTACCAGCGAATTTATCTATATCCTCACCACCACATGGTAATGCATATCTCAGTGAAATAGAATTGTAAATATCAACTAATGGGTTAATAGTTCCTATGTGATTTCTCTTATGAACTCTCTTTAGCAATGCCTCTATAGATGATCTTGCCCCTTTCTTTGTTTTAAATTTTTGAAATGATTCTCTCCATATTTTTATCACAGGGTTATTGCTAAAATTTTCATTTTGTAAATACTTTAATGCTTCCTTTTCTGCCTCAAAAATCATTTCCTCATATTGTTCTTTCTCTTTTATAGAGTTATCTATACCATTGCAAATCACAACACCAATTTTTGCATTAGGAAATAGGCTCCAAAAAGAATCTTCAATAATAAACTTTTTCATTAGGATACCTCCTATATTATAAAATTTGAAATATGCTATCTTCCAAAGACTAAAAACGAACGTTTGCTTAAAAAACAAACTCACAATTTTAAAAAAAGTTGTCAATATTGCTACTCTGTTAAATTATATAAGTTTTTTGGTCATTATAAAGTCTATTTGTTTTTCATCACCCATATAAAAAGAGTGGTCTCCTATTTGAACAAAACCCATTTTCTTATAAAAAGCAATAGCATTTTCATTTTGCTCCCATACTCCAAGCCAGATTTTCTTTTTATTAAGTTCAATCGCAATTTCCACAGCTTTATTTAGCAAAGATTTTCCAAGTCCATGTTTTTGAAATTTATTTATTATATAAATCCTCTCAATTTCAAGTGAATCATCACCCATATCTTCAGTCTGAGCATCATTGGTATTAACTTTTAAATATCCAGCGACTTCATTATTATGATAAACAAAAAAGAAGTGCGAAAAAGTATTAGATAATTCTTTTTCTATTTGTTTTAAGTTAAATGACCTCTCCAAATAGGAATTTATATTTTCAGGTGAATTCTGATCCTTAAATGTCTCATTAAATGTTTCATAACTAATTTTTTGAAGTTTGCATGAATCTTCAATAGTACACTTTCTTGTATTTATAAGCATTTAAATATGTCCCTCCTTTACATAATTAATAATTTCTCTTGTTTCCCTTTTTTACAAAGTCCCAGTCTTTTTCTACATTTTTTCTTGCTCTTTGAAGAAGATTTAAAAAAGTTTTTTCTTCTCTTTCCGAAAATCCCTGTAATGCAACGGTATTGGAATATTCATGTTCTCTTATTATAAAAGAGTAAACATTTCTCCCTTTCTCTGTTGGAAAGAGTTTTTTAATTTTTTTGTTATTTTTGTATTGTTTCTTTTCAATAAACCCATTGATTTCAAGTTTTTTTATAGCACGAGCTACTGTTGTTCGATCTACTTTTATCATCTCAGCTAATTTTTCTTGAATTATTCCTGGGTTTTCACATATTCGTACAAGGTACAAATACTGTCCTTTTGTAAGGTCATATTCTTTAAATTCTATGTTACTAATAGAACCTAAAGCTCTTGCTATCATTCCAATTTCTCGAAGAATTTCTGTCATAATTACCTCCTCAAGACACATTTTGTTGCAAATGCAATAATATATATATAGATTATAATTCATTTTTATTGCATTTGCAACAAAAATAATAATAAAATAAAAAAAGTAATTTTGACTTAAAAGATTTTTTGCATAATTAATTGATAATACATTATGAAATTCTTATATAAAAACCAATAATCAACTATAACTAAGCCTATAATAAAGGATATATCAGATGTAAATCTGATATATCCTCGTTCAATCACACTATATTCTTCTCTCTTATTTAACTTTTTTACCTCAAATTTCTATTAAAGTTTCCTTTTATATTAATTTTATTACTCTATTTTTTATGTTATGGATACATATAATTTATTTGTGATATTGTCCATCGAAACGTTGTAGGTACAGTTTTAAAATATATATTTTTATTGCTATCTTCTATTATCAAAATACTCTTTATCTAAAATTGAAAAAAAACATTGATCAGTCCATTTTCCATTACAAAACAATTCTTCTCTGAAAATTTCTTCTCTACGCATCCCAATTCTTTGCATAATCTTCGAAGATCCAATATTTTCACTATTACACATCCCAACAATTTTATGTGCTTTTAGCTCTTCAAATCCAAATTTTAACAAAAGACTTGCACTCTCAATACCGTATCCAAATTTCTGATGATCAAGCAACAATGCATATCCAATTTCCCAACTTTTCCGATAATCATTATAGCTCCAAATATATGCCATGCCAACCGATATTTTTCTTTCGTCCTTCTTTCTAGAAATAATAAAATCATGAACTTTTACATCTTCCTTCATTCTATCTAAAAATAATTTTCTAGTAGCAGCTTTATCTTCTTTTACATAATCTTCATAAAGCCATATATTTTTATCTGTTTCAAAATTACAAATAAAATCTAAATCCTTTTCTGTTGTTGGTGTTAATACAACTTATTTACCTATCATTACTGATCTCATTTTATATCATTCCTTCCTTAGTTCATAAAATTATATAATTCAATTATGCTTATTTAATATTCTAATAGTAATAAATTCTTGAAATTATGTAGATATTCCTTCTTCAATAATTATAAATTAATCTCAATTTATTAAGATAAATCTGTTCCTGTATAATATATAAATGCATACCAGAAAAAGTCATCCTTATTTATGACATAATTCATTGTATCGCTCTAACCTAGCTTTTTATTTTATAAAGAACCTTTGGACTACCTTGTTTTAGTAATTTACTCTTACATTTATGAATTAGTCAACTTTGGTTGATGAGTATTTTTATTATATTATTTATATGATTTCAAAAACAATCTATGTAATATTTCTATAACTTTATATCTATTCCTCCTTTTGTAGCTTGTAAATAATTCTATATTTACATCTAAGTAAGTATTTATTTTCCTTAAGTTAACTCTAGTAAATTTGGAACTTTATTTAAATCAGCAAATATAATATTACAGTAGAGTTTTAAACTTAAGGAGGTAACTTTGGTGAAATATTCAAGTATAAACTCTTTTACTAATACCTCACCCAATTATTTATAAGTCTGGGAAAGTAGAGTTTCGGCCCCTGATATGAAAATTGTAAATTACAAGTGAAAAGGTAATATACGACATTTTTATCTTGAAGCAAAACCAATTAAACATAATATATTATCAAATCTTACAACTGAAGCACTAGGATATAATGGCGGGACACCAGGACCTTCAATTATTATGAGACAAGGGGAATGGATTTATCTTACAGTTGAAAATAAAACGAATCACCCAACATTTGTTCATGTCCATGGATTACCAAAGCCTAATTCACAAAATGGAGCTCCTGCTATAGAACCAGCAACCCCAAGAATTAATCCAGGCGAATCATATACTTATAAAATTTTATGTTGGAAGACTGGTACATTTTTCTATCACTCCCCAGAAGCATTTAAGATGCCCCAGGGTCTTATAGGTGCTTTTATCGTACTTCCCAATAATGAGGAGACTATACCTCATCATGATTACGTATTATTAGTCCAACAATGGGAAATCCTTTCCCGATACATCACCTCTATACTTTAGCTATGGTGAAAAGGTACGAATTAGATTTATTACTAAAACTAGTACTTCCCATTCAATGCATTTACATGGTCATCAATTTAGAATTGTATCTGTTGATGGATTTGGTAGACCAGGTTTTTGGGATGATACCATTGACATTGCATCAGGTAGAAGAATCGACGTAGAGTTAATTGCTAACAATCCAGGTATATGGCCACTAAATGGAACTAAGACCTTTCATCAGTCAAATAATGGGGAGCCCCCTGGTGGAATGATTACAAAGGTTATATACCTATAGAATAATAGATTATACTCAACTAATTATTTATAAAGTAAATTTAGATATATTCATTTTTAAGTTAGAATGTAGTAGTTTTAATTGGGGATAATTTTACTATGATTAGGTATTAAGTATGAAAAGAATTCTAATGTAAGTAATATATTTTGATATCTATTATAAAGAAACAAAATAAGGATATATCAATAATATTGTTGATATATCCTTATTTTCAATATTACTAGAACATAGCCTCTCTCTAAAAGATAATACTTAATGTAAAATCATATCTTATTCCTCATAACAAATAATAGGCGTTCCATCTTCTATATTATCAAAAATTTTTTTAGCTAAATATAACGGGGCATTTACACATCCATGACTTCCATTCTTTATATATATATCGCCTCCAAATGAATATCTCCATCGTGCATCATGTATCCCTATATTTCCGTTAAAAGGCATCCAATAAGTTACTTTAGCTTCATAATTTTGCCCTCTCAAAGTCGATCCTTTTTCTTTATAATTAAGCATATAGACTCCAACCTTAGTAGAATATCCTTTATTAGGATTACCTGTCACTATAGGTCCATGGGTTATAAGTTTTCCATCTTTGTAAAACCATAAGTGTTGTCTTGTTATATTAATTTCTACATAAGTATTTCCAATGTCATCTTCACCCCTATATAGGGCCCTTTGAATATATTTTGGTTCTTTCTTAAGTACCTTACCATGTTTTATATGTTCCACTAATGCTTCTGTTTCAGCAATACGGTTGATTTTCCACCCATAAAATCCACCCTTAACTTCAACTATTTTATTTGTAGATGTTTTTATCCTTCTCGCTACGCCAACTGTGTCATATTTCTCACTCAATTCCTGAATATATTTATAAACTAAGCTTTTATTTATTTCTACTTCTAAATTTTCATCCACACTAAGCCATTGATTTATTTTATTTGCATCTAATATTTCCTTTTCCTTCCCGAATAGATAAGTGATATTTGTGGATATATACTTATTTAGTAAATTTTTAGTTTTTAGAGTTTTATCAGAACTTAAAGTGTACTTCGGATTTTCGTAACAAAAGTTCTCATTTAAATCTAATATTGTTTCTCCATGCAAAATACTCATTTTTATATTTTTAATTAACTTATATTTATTTATTTTATTTCCGTATACTTCTTTACTCACTTCATATAAACTATTTTCATACTTAAAACTAACATTTTGAGGTTCTATAATCTCTTCATTTAAGCAATTTAATTGATTTATTTTATTTTCTAATTTATATTCATTATACATAAACAAATTATCTACATAATATCTTTGCTTCTTGAATAATGAGCCTCCCCATTTAAATGAGTTTTGTAGTCTATAAATTGTATGAATATTATTCCTTACATTATATTGCATTTCAATATTTTTCCCTATTATTTCTTCAATTTCTCCATTTCTTTCAATTAACTGCAACCTGTAATCTACGATATAACTTTTAATTATATCCTCTACATCATCATGTGATTTTAATGATACATCTACTCCATTTATTACAGTGTTAAAAAAGCAATGATTGATAAAGTATAATGAAGTAATTAAATATAATAACAGTATTAGAGCTATTAAAATAAAAGCATTAATTAAAGATTCACTTTTAAAAAGATTTTTTCTATTAATATTCTTCATATCTATGTATACCTTTCATTAAAATATATTTATTCCAAAATCATAATTAGTTAATAGTATGTTTGTATTTTGATTCTAATACTAAAACATAGATAATAACCTCGAATATTCTTAAATAGAGTCTTATTTTTTTTACTGAATTGGGAATTATAATATTGGAGGAGGATGATGGCATGAAGAAAAAAAATATATTTATTGTTAGTATATTATTTTTGTTATTAACATCCTGCAATAAAAATGAATTTATCAGTGATATGATCTATCCTAGTGAAAAAATTAGTGGTTATGAAATAAATATGAAAAGAGATATTTTATCTTTAATGATGGCCTATCCAGGGTATATTAGAGATTTAACAAAAGAAGGGGAAAATGTATATTTAATAATGCAATCTGGAAATAAAATTCTTTATGATGATAAAATTGAAAAGAGTTTTGAGGAAAAATTAAATAACCCAGACTTACAGGATATGATGGAACAGATATATCCTATAAAGGATATACATACAATCATGGATAAGAATATTGACCCTGGCCGGATTAGAGTAGACAGTTTCTTTAAGGAAGTTTACGGAGAATCAAGAAGAGAAGTGGAGCTTAACCTTAAAAAGGTAAGTTTAAACAATAAATATTTTTCCTTTAATAGAAATAACAATGCAGAAGAAGCCTTAAAAAATAGCATAAGGGAGATATCTTTATTAGCTATGAAAAATAATAAAATATACTCCTGCTTATTTCCATCTAGTGGTACATATAACTATCGTGTTATTTCAGGGACTAAACGTCTAAGTCCCCACTCCTTTGGAATAGCTATTGATTTAAAAAGAGACGATAGAGATTATTGGAAATGGGCCAGTAACGATCAAGGACAAAAAAGATTATCTGAATACCCAAGGGAAATAGTAAGAGTATTTGAAAAAAATGGTTTTATCTGGGGAGGTAAATGGTACCACTTCGATATATTACACTTTGAATATAGACCAGAAATAATAATAAAGGCTAGATACTTTAACAACGAACCTTTGTCAATGGAAACATGGTATAAAGGAGAAACATGGTATAAAGGAATAGAATTAACCGATGAAATAAAAGGTTATATTAAAATGATTGATAGGGAACTATAACCCCTTATAGATACAACCCTATCAACCTGTTGTAAATGTCCTCTGACTTCTTCTATATACATACTATATATAAATACATGGTTATATTATTTATTATAAAAATACTCTTTATCTAATATTGAAAAAAAAATATTGGTCAGTCCATTTCCCATTCCAAAACAATTCTTCTCTGAAAATTCCTCTCTACACATCCCAACTTTTTGCATAATCCTTGAAGATCCAAGGTTTTCACTATTACACATTCCAACAATTTTATGTGCTTTTAGATTTTGAAATCCAAATTTTAATAAAAGACTCGCACTCTCAATTCCGTATCCAAATTTCTGATAATCAGGTAGCACTGCATATCCAATTTCCCAACTTTTACGATAATCATTATAGCTCTAAATATATGCCATCCCAATCGATATTCTCTTTCGTCCTTATTTCTAAAAATAATAAGATCATGAACTTTTATCTGTTTCAAAATTACAAATAAAATCTAAATCCTTTTCTGTTGTTGGTGTTAATTCAACTTTTTTACCTATCAATACTTGTCTCTTTTTATATGATCTCTCCCCTAGTTCATAAAATTATATAACTCAGTTATGCTTATTTAATACTTTAATAGTAATAAGTTCTTGAATTTATGTAAATATTCATTGTATCGCTCTAACCTAGGTTTTTATTTATAAAGAATCTCTAAACTGCTTTGGTTTTGCTGAAATAAAGACCCTGTTCTCTTTTTTTCTTAATATATTTGTATATCAGAATAATAGCTAAAACTAGAAATCCAGCTAGAATTCTGATCCATTCAACATCAAAAACATCTGTAGTACTAAAAAAAATAGTATAAGAAGAAAGAAATAATGTATTTATCATTCCATGTATTATTGAAGCAGCAATTACAGATCCGGACTTATATCTAATATAGCTAATTATTAATGAGAGTATAAATAGTTGTAAGGTGTTAATTATTAAACCTTTTAAGAGACTATCTGCATATTTATAACCTATTACAACTGGCATATGCCACACAGCCCACACAATTCCCGTTAATATAGAGGATTTTATAACACCTACATGTTTTAATTCTTTATATAAAAAGTCTCTCCAACCTACTTCTTCAAAAAAGGCAGATCCAGCTGCAATTGATACTCCTAAAGCTATGTTTACTACTAATATTTTTATAGCACCTTTTATGCCTATGATATTACTTTCAAATAAAATTATTCCCAACATATTCACAAACAACGCCATTAATATAGGAATTAGTAATGCATATAAAAACCAACAATTAGGTTTAAGAAATTGGTCAATATAAGATTTAAGCTTTTCTTTTAAAAATGTTCTTTGTATCATAAGCACAGCAACAAATGGAAAGAGCATAGGAATACCTAATAGATTAATAGTGAATGGATTTGATTGTCCTCCCAATAATTTCAATAAAATATGAAATAATATAGTTAAAAGGTATGTTATTCCTATAAAAGCAATGATTCTTGTCCTTCTACTCTTCAAGTAAATCGCCTTTCTTCGATCATTTTTTTCTTATACTTATTATAGAATCCTAAAAGTCCTAATGATCTAACCACTCATATATCCGTGGAGTGTATAAACTCTTAATCTACGTTACTCATCTAGTTTTTAGATACTAACCCAATATTTCTTCAGGTTTCCTTTGGGAGTATGATTATTGATATTTAGTCACTAGTTTTAAGCTTTTTCCCTTAATATCAATATTAAAAACCCCAGCTACTCATGATATTGTTCATTTTATCGCTATAACTGAGGTTTGTATTAAATTTTAATATGCTAATACTTCATATCCGTCTTTTGTAACTAATACCATAATTTCCTCCTGAGCTGAAGGCTGTCTATCTGCCGTATAAATAGTCCAACTATTCTTCTTATCTAAGAATATTTCCTCCGTCCCTGCATTAATCATGGGCTCTATGGTAAATATCATGCCTGGCACCATCAACATCTCTGTTTTTTTCTTGGAAACATAACTTACAAATGGTTCTTCATGAAATTTTAATCCAATCCCATGTCCCCCTATTTCTTTTACTACGGAGTATCCATTTTTTATAGCGTGCTCATGTATTGCTTGACCCATATCTCCAATAAATCCCCAGGGTTTTACTTGACTTAATCCTAAATCAATACATTCTTGCACAATGCGAATCAGTTTTCTCTTCTTGTCAGATACATCTCCAATACAGAACATTCTAGATGAATCTGAAAAATATCCTTGATAGATGGTTGAAACATCAATATTGATAATATCTCCATCTTTTAGTATTGTATCTTTTGATGGTATCCCATGACATACCTGTTCGTTAATAGAAGTACATACACTTTTGGGAAATCCTTCGTATCCAAGTTGTGCTGGTATAGCATCAAATTCTACTGTTTTTTCATAGACAAGTTGGTTAATTTCTTCTGTAGTTATACCTGTCTGGATATGTTCAGCAATGTAATCTAAAACTGCAATATTAACTTTTCCACTTTCACGTATTCCTATTATTTGTTCAGTACTTTTTATAATATTCATAGGTGGGACTATATGTCCATGGGCTTTATAAAGCTCAATCCTATTATCAAACTCCTCATGACATTTTTTGTATTTAGTTTGACTACCACACCAACATAAATCATTTCTACCTAATTTCATTCTACTCTCCCTTTACTAACTTCTTTGTTTAAGTTTTCAAAAATTCAACATTTTCAACAGGAAGCTTAGTAGGCCTCATATATAATTGAATGGTAGCCGAAGTCTTTCTATATTGATTGGGGGTGCATCCAAAAGCATCCACAAAGGCCCTTGTAAAACTTTCTTGACAGGAAAATCCATATTTTAATGCTATATCTAAAAGTCTATCCTGTGTATTTTTCACTTCCATCGCAGCTAGAGTTAATTTACGCTTTGATAAGTATTGTTTAAAAGTAATTCCAACATATTCATGAAATTTATTTGAACAATAAAACTGAGAGTATCCAACGTAATTTGACATTTCTGGCAGTGTTGGATTCCTTTTAATATTAACTTCTATCCAGTTAACCATGCTTTCTACCGTATTAATTGACAACCATGATCCCTCCCTGTAAGAATATTATACCAAACTATCTAACCGGAAACTTGACATGACTTGCAGTAAATATATACTTACTTAAATAATTTTTAGAATAACCACCGTTACTTATAATACGCTTCACCGTAGCTATTCTATAGGAGATTTTTAATATATATAATTGTTGCTAACATTTTTTATTATTTAAATATAATACTATATCAATCTAGCTCCTTGCCCATCAATACAACACTAAAATATCTATGAAACTTGTTTGCGATATTTTTTAGTCTACCATATTCTATAAATCCATTTTTCTCATGAAACTTTATACTACTTATATTGTCTGATGAAATATCTGCTAATAACTTTCTAATTTTTCTTTTTCTTGCTTCATCTTCAAGTTTTTTTAATGCTATAGTACCAATTCCTTTTCCCGTGTAGTCTTTATCAATATAATACATTATTTCGGCTACTTCTGAAAATGTTGAAAGAGAGCTATAGACTTCTAATAAACAAAATCCCAAGATTTTATTTTCATTATTTTTAATAGCAAAGCCACAATAAATATCTGTAGTGTCGATAAATTTAAGAAAATGTTCATATCCAACTGTTTTCTCACGATAAGCAGAGGTCGTTTCTCTAATATAATAATTGAAGATTTAATAACCAGATTGGCAGGGATAATGCATCATACTTTTCAGACTGAGGAATATAAAACAAAACATCATCAAAAGCCTTCTTACATTTTTCAGCAATAGAATCCTCTAGATTAAAGGTCTTTATCTCTGTTATTCCATCAATGCACTCTTTAGATAATTCATTTGCATATCCAATCTTTTCATAGTACTTATATGCATAAGAAGAATTTTTCTTTGACAACTTATTTATTATAACTACTACTAAGGGCAAAAAGATATAGCATATGAAGTAAAGCTACCAGTTAATCATCACCCTATAAACCGAAACCCCTATAAACACTATAGGCTGCAATAAAGCATCTACAAATTTTCCTGAAATTAAACTAATAATCTTATTTAATTCATTATTATATAGAGAGATTATAGACCCGGAAGAAAGAGACTCCATTTTCCATATAGGCATTTTAAGCAAACTACTAAAAAAACCTCTTCTAATATTAGCTGCAGTTATTGCGACAAAGCGAGTTTTAAATAGGGAAAGAAAAGTCGTTGATAATAACCCCAGAATAACAATTGCAATTAACGTAATTATTACAGCTAATAGTTCCTCTGTCTTTCTTTATATTGATACTGTAATTAACTGATTCAAAACCTTTGCTCGAAGTATGTTACTTCCTGTAATTAACCCAATACATATAATAATTCCTAATACATAAAAATATCTATCTTTTCCATACTTCCAAAACCACTTAGCAGTATTGGAAATATTGTTCTTCTCTTTATTCATATACTGTCTCCTTTCATTACTTATTATTTAACTTAATAAGTATACATAGCTTTAATAATGTTAATATATATGATCTCTACAGCTACATATTATCACTGCTTAATTTAATTTAATTTTCTTTTCCTATTTTGTTATATGTAAAGTTAGTAATAAAAATAAAAAAAGTCGAAACCATTAAAGGTTACGACTTTCGCTTAATTTTATTGGTATGTATATATACATGTGGAGCTTTTCATATTCCCAAGGGTGACATCTTTCATTGTAGAATTCAAAGTCTGGATAGGTATTATCAATCTCATAGGGTGAGTTTGGAAACCACTCTTCAAGTATACATTTCCCCTAAAGCACTATCAAAACTAGTCACTTCTACACCTAAAATATATGAAAATTCATTATTCTCTAAATTAGTACTTGTACATATCCCATACTCTCCATGCTTAGGTGGATTCTGCGTTTCATATAATTTAAATTCTTTATCTTCAGTTTCAAAATTATACCAAAAGGCTGGAATATCTCTACAATGAGCATTGTTCTTTAAAGTCGTTTTAAACTCATAACCAACTACTCTAAAACTATTATTATTAATTATTTTAGGCTGCAATATAATGCCCCCGGTCATATTATCCTTTAGTCTTTTCAAATCAACTCTCTGGGGTATACCTATAGGAGCATGGATTCTATAAAAATTTGGTGAATAACCAAATGTCTTTTTGAAGGCCTTAGTAAATCCTGCTATTTTAGCTAAATTTTCTGTTGTTATTTCTTCTAAAATATTATCATCAATATAATCTAAAGTTTTTTGAATTAAAGTTATATTATCCATTAGGTTCCCCCTATTTACCAAAAGCTACTATAAATATCATTATATCTTAAAATTATCCTATATCATAAATTTTATTGTAGTAAGATTATTTTATCCTTTTTAATATGTCGAATACAAGTTTATTCTAAATACAATAAACTTATTTTATTAAACTACTTAAACTTGATAAAATCACAGTTACTTTGATATATTCCATTGTATTTCTATAGATGCTATTCAAAATAACCTGTATCACAATAATCTGATATTGGCATTCCTTTTTATTATTATTTATCTAAACCCGTCTTATTATATGTGTAAGCAAGCACTATGGCAGCAATTAATATCCATACTAATATTACTAGTATATTGTAAGTAAAGCTATTATATCCTTTACCATTTATAAGACTATCCAGTACTACTTGAACACTATAGTTAGGCAGTAATAATGCTATTCTTTTAAGTGTATCATTTAATGATGCTAACAAAGGTATAATTAAAAATACTATTAAGACTGGTATGCCAACTACACCTGTAGACATCTGATTATGAGAAATCAAACCTATTACTCCACCTATTTGCACCATAGTTAAAACTACGAGAGTAGACCAAAGTATATAATATCCTATATACTGAATATCGATTCCTATTATTAAATACATTATTATATTGGTAATAACTGAGAATAATATTATCCATATAGCTTTTCCTAATAAAAATTCTACTGGTGACACAGAAGATAATATCAAAGTCCTGTTAGTATTCTTTTCTTTTTCTTCAGCAATCAACATAGAAATTGAAAAAGTCGACACTAGTGTGAGATTCATACTTAATCCCATATTTAACATATCTATTTTAGGCATTACATTTCCTAATTTGCCTGCATTTACAGCTATAAGTGCATATACTACAGGAAGTAAACATATGATAGAAACATTTTTATTTCTTATGAAATCCTTGATTTCTTTTTTTATCAATGCCTTCACTCTTCTAATAGATAACTCCATTATAATTCCCTCCCTGTTAACCTTAAGGATATTTCTTTTAGATTAGAATAAATCGATAAAAGTTCAGCTGTATTCATCTATTTATATATTTTATCTGCACAGTTTTTATTATTAATTGTACTAAAATAATCTTTTGTTTTGATAAAGATTCTAAAGTTATTGTCATTATATTTTAACTTCAATTCTTAGGATCATCCTCTATAGACAATTTATCTTTCATTTTAAAAAGCTGTCTTAATGTTTCACGTTAATATATTAGATAATATAAAGAATGGCTATATTACTAATGCTCTACGTGTATAGCCATTCTTCTTTTATATATTTAATCTCTCATAGAGTTCACTTCTTTTATAACATATTTTCTCCAATATTTGACCTTTTAGTTTCTTTATTTTTCAGATAATAACCAAAAATCAGTCCTATTACTATTCCTATAGCATGAGCGCCACCACCGATAGATATTTGAGGTTTTAAAATCCATAGCACTGCATTAAAGGCAAATAACATTGCTGCCCACTGCTTTGCTGTTCCGCCCATCACTTTAGTATTAGGACGCATGGCTGCGAATGTTGCAACAATACCAAAAACTGATGCGGATGCACCCGGTATTAATCCACTAAATCCATTAAGATAAGCAACTGGAATAATTGTAAGACTACCAACGAATCCACAAGTTAAATATACTGCAAAAATAATTTTTGAACTTGTAATCTTTTCTAATCTTGAACCAAAACATAAAAGTAGCCCCATATTAGCAAAGATGTGAATAAGTATTTCGTGTGAAAAAAATACTGTCACTAATGTCCAAGGTCTTTTCATTATTATATTTATCTTAGGATCAAGCAATAATTTATCTCCAATGTCAGGAATCGTATTTAGAGCAATAAAAATCATCATATTTATAAGTATTATTACTAACGTTCCTCGTTTATCACGAATATTTATTTTATATTTCTTTGTCATATTATTTTTCATTTCCAATCCCCCTTGTATTTCTTACTCCATGTTATCCATTTTACTGAAATAATGTTTTCCATAGTGTATATCTCTCCTTCTCTTTTCTATGAGTCTATTATAATATCAATACTGCTTAAAAACTATATTTTCACTATGAGGAGAGTATATTTGGGGTTAAGTGGAGCATTTTAGCCCTTTAATTTTCGTTTATTTGCTTAACTTAAGTATATATTATAAATTCAATATGTCTTTTAAATCATTTATTCTACCCTTAGATAAAGGAATAGAGCTCTTGTTTTTATCATCTAAGGTCAAACTAAAGCTATTTCTTGTCCAAGTTACAATCTCTCTTACTCTCTGAAGGTTTACTAAATATGACCTATGACATCTAAAGAATCCAAAATGCTTTAATCTATTTTCTAGTTCACTAAGAGAAAATGTACACACAAAGTTTTCTCCCCTTACACTTAAGCTGCTTATACCTTGTTCACTTTCTATATAATCTATTTCGGTAGGGTTAAATAACAGTATTTTGTCTCCTATCTTTGCTGGAATCTTCTCTATCTTATACCTAGGCTTCATTTCTATTTTATCAATATCTACTTTTTCATATTTATCCTTTTTTGGGATATTAGTTTCACCTTTATCGTCTACATTAGAATATTTTCTTTCAATTTCTTCATCATCTGTTTGTACCTTTTTCATACCACCTTCATCAAGAATATAGGATTGTCCTCCTAATATGATTGTTTCCTTTAATGATACAGAAGTATTTAGTATGGCTACTCCCTCTAGTCTTAATTCCTCTAAGTTCTCTAATACAATCCTTACACCATCTCTATCCATATTAAGTATTGGTTCCTGAAATATCAATAATTTAAGCCTTTTAAGTCTCTCTCTAGCAAAGCTAAGTCTTCTTTTTTGTGAATAAGACAATGTGGATATTTTCATATGTCCAATATCCAATAAGGCAAGCTTCCTCATTATATCCTTATAATTAACTTGACTATCTAAAAGTTCACTGTAAAACTTTAAATAACTCTTAACTGTCAATCGTTCATAATATCCTTCTTCTCTCAATACTATACCAATGTTTATTAATCCTTTTTTTATGTACTCAGTATTTACTTTCTCTTCTATATGTATTTCACCTTTAGCAGGTATATGTTTTCCTAAAATTAGGTCTATAAGCATATCACTAGCCTCTCTAGTACACTCTATACTTAGAGCGTGCCCATGTGACAATGATAAATCTATATGATTAAATATGATTCCCTGATGCTCTTTATATAAATTTTTTATTTCTAGCAATTTGATCCTTCCCCCTAAATACTATTCAAAATAAATATATTTATCCTTATCATTTTAACACTCATAATAACTTCTGTCTAAAATGTATTAAGGGTTACGGGCCTCGCTTGACTAAATAGTTAATTTACTTAAATAAGTACCTCATTAAACTATACATGTTGTAAATATTTAATTCATCTTTAATAAGATAATTCTACTCTAGTTTGTCCTTTTTTCTTTTTAACACTTTACAGGTAAACAATAACTAAAGATAAAATCTGAGCAAGAACAACACGAAGTTTTTGCATAGTATGAATTCCATAATTTATATTAATATGTAATTTATTCATAAACTCATCTAGATTATCTAAATGTGCTATAATATTAATATTATTTTTAACTCTATTTCATTAGTTGAGAAATTGGATGATCTTCATTTAGTTGTAGTAGATCCCATAAGTTTCCATAAAGATCTTTAAACACAGCTACTAAACCATAATCTTGCTCTTTTGGTTCCCTCACAAATTCTATACCTTTTGAAATCATATCATTATAGTCTCTCCAAAAATCATCCGTGTTTAGAAATAAGAATACTCTTCCCCCTGTTTGATTCCCTATAAATTGCTCTTGTTCAGGTTTAGAAGCTCGCGCTAATAAAATTGTTGTACCCTTTGACTCCGGGGGTGATACTACTACCCACCTCTTATCTTGTTCTGGCTGATATGTATCTTCTATTAATGTGAAATTTAATACTTTGGTGTAAAATTCTATAGCTTCATCATAATCCTTTACTACCAAAGCTATATGTACAATTGATTGGATCATTTTCTATGCCCCTTTTAGATATATTCCTTATAACGTTATCTTCAAATTTCTATTTTCTTTGTATAATATCTTTATGAATAACTAATCAAATTTTCTTCCTTAAATATTTCTTCTATTGTACTTTCTATCTCATTAAAATCCTTTGCTATGTAATCAGCCTGATGAGGTTCATCCTTACCAAATCCATATGTCACTCCAATAGAAATGCCATCATTCTCCCTTGCTGCTTCTATATCACTTGTTCTGTCTCCAACCATGATAAACTTGTCAGCTCTATACTTATCCTTTATACGCCTTACTCTCTGTGATTTGGTGAATTTACTATCACTATAAGATATTTCTTCAAAAATTTCGGGTAAATTAAATTTTTTCGATATTTGCTTGATATATTCTTCATTTCCATTTGAACAGATACATAAAGTAAAACCTAGATTCTTTAATCGTATCAGACCTTCTAAAACCCCTTCGTACAATTCTCCATATTTTTCAACTTCTTCTTTCTCAAACCTTATTATATCTTTTTTTAATTTTTCAATAACATCTTTATCCTTTGTATTTATCAAAGAAATACAAGCTTCATCTAAGGTCACGCCAATTAATTTAAGAATTTCTGATTTATATCTATTTTTATATCCATTCTCCTCTAAAGCTCTGTTTATTGCCACTATATCAACTGTTTCAGTCCTAAAAAGTGTTCCATCTAAGTCAAATATAATTAATTTCATAGTTTTTCTCTCCTTTAATATATATGTTGAACTATTTATTTAAATTATCCTCATCCTTCTATATAGGTATACGCATTCATATATTCTAATTTTGTTTAATCTTTCATTTGACCTCCAATATATCAATTAAGATGCTTCTTATACCAATCAATAGTCAACACAACTAATATGCGAAAATGCTCAAGAAAACTATGATCTGCTCCATCAATAACTTTTAATTTTGAGTCATTTGAAAGTAATGTCATTGCTGATTTAGATCTTTCATAAAGCTGCTTTTCTTCTTCATCATTATTACCATGGATTATCAACACTGGGCAATTGACATCTCTCAATAGGTTCTCCTGATTAATCATCTCAAAATCTTTTAAAATTTGTTTATCTACTAAAACCTTTTTCCTTACTTCTTTTGGAGTATGCTCTGTTAAATATCCCTTTTCCTCTAATTCTTGCATTTGTTCTTTTGTATAAAATTCATCCCAATTATATTTCATAGGTCCAGTTAAAGCCCCTGATAAAACCATTGTTACTATTTCATTACTATAACACTTCAAACAAATAAGAGAACCAAGACTATGTCCATACAGGGCAATTCTTTCATACCCTTTAGATTTTACAAATTGAATAGCTGAATTCAAATCATCTACTTCTTTCTCCACAGTCAGAAAATCATCATCACTTTCTCCACAACCACTAAAATCAATTGCTAATGCATCATACCCAGCTTTGTTTAAAGCTTCTGCTAACTTGTCGAATCTACCCCTTGATGCCTTATTACTAGTAAATCCATGAGCCATTATAATTACTGTATTTGAATCAACACTATTTAAATTACCAACGATATTTAATCCTCTAGAGTTTTGAAAATTTACCTTATTCATAATATCTACCTCTTTTCTATAATGTAATGTTTCTACAAATTCATATGCATTCCTTCTTTTTACGGTTTTCTTATTGTTTTTAATATCAATACTGTAAATAAAGCATTATATGCTTTTTTATTATCTATTAAAAAAACAAGGATATATCAGCTCTAATACTGATACATCCTTGTTTTAAATACTCATAAATTATCCTCTATATAGATTGCTACCAAATTCATTCTCATATTCCTATTATTGAAAGTCCCTAATATCTTCATCTGCTATCTGGGACTGTACTCGATAGATAGTAACAGTTTTAGGTAATAAGTTCTCATCATATTCAATATCATAAAAATTAACCAATAAAGTATTTACTTCCCCATGAAAGATAATATAATCCATAATTTTATCACCAATATTATTGTACTTATAATTGAATGTCTTGATCTTCATACCTTCTTTCTTACTAATTCCTTTTATCAAAAGGTCATTTTTATAATGGTATGAAATCGACTCACTTTCCTCTCCCTCTGCATTAGTAATAATACCTTCCACCATCTTACCATCTTCATCTAGGTATGCTTTTGTGATAAAAGATATACTACCATCCGAATTATAATGTGTTCGGGTCTCAGTCTTATCTCCATAGGAATATTCTGTACGGGTTTCTAAACCACCTTTATGAACAGTCTTCTTTTTCATCAACAAATCATCTTCATAATAGTAGTAATTAGTAAATGATAGTTCGTCCTTTGAGTATGCTCTATCCTCAATTAGTTGATTATTTTCATATAGATACTCAATAAGTATTTCAGAATCATCATTTGTTGTGTTTTTTTCTATAATATTCTCATTCTCATCGTATGTATTTATAATCTTTGTGACTGATTTGATATCATAAGAAATTCTATCGATTTCTACTTTACCATCTTTTATGGTTTCTTTATATGTTGTTATCTCATCAATTGATGTATTTTCAACATTGGTGTTATTGCTTTGCTGACAACCTGTTAACATTAATAATACAACTAATCCTAATAATGACTTCTTCATGTTATATCCCCCCGTATAATATAATATATGACATAATTAGTAGAACATAACTGTTAGCTTGAAGATAAAGCATAACTGAAAATCATTAAAGACAAAAATAAGGAGAAGAAGTTAGTTAACTAACTTCTTCTCCTTATTTTTCTATTCTGCCATTTCTAAGGCAATCTTCATCATATTAGTAAATGCATTTTGTCGTTCTTCGGAAGTTGTTGCCTCTTGAGTTGTTAAGTTGTCAGAGACAGTAAGTAAACATGCTGCATTTTTCCCAAGCACTCTGGCATTGTGGAAAAGAGCAAAAGCTTCCATTTCTACTGCTACACAGCCATGCTTCTCATAAATTTCCTTATATTCTTCAAAATTTTCTCTATAAAACACATCTGAAGAATGAATTCTTTCTATATGCATCGGAATCTCTAACTCATTTGCATATTTTATAAGGCGCTGATTTAATTCAGGAGTGCCTTCAATAACATCACTTTCATAGCCATTTTGCACTTTAGCATAGCTAGATTCACTCCAGACATCCTTTGCTAAAATTACATCATACAGTTCTACCTTTGGAGTATAGCCTCCACAGGATCCGATTCTAATAATATTTTCTACATCGTAAAACTTATAGAGTTCATAGGAATAGATTCCTATACTGGGCATTCCCATACCACTTGCCATCACCGAAATTCTTCTTCCTTTGTAAGTTCCGGTATATCCTAAAACATTTCTTACGCTGTTAAACTGTTTTACATCCTCTAAAAATGTATCTGCTATAAACTTTGCTCGAAGGGGATCTCCAGGCATCAAAACAG
Organism: Anaeromonas frigoriresistens; assembly: GCF_016820655.1. Taxonomy (GTDB): domain Bacteria; phylum Bacillota; class Clostridia; order Tissierellales; family SIT17; genus Anaeromonas; species Anaeromonas frigoriresistens. Next base: position 111,430 of record NZ_WSFT01000039.1, on the reverse strand, counting down.
TTTTTGCAATTTCATCCTTATTTTTTGCTTCAATATGTGGTGTTGGTTTCATTATATTTCCTCCTTTTATGATTTAATCTCCAAACCCTACTAATAAATTAACTCTAGGGTTAGAGAATTTAGTAATACTACTTAAATCCTCGTTGTAATTACAATTGTATCTATCTTTATCTATTTATTCAAGAATTATGTATCTAATAATTAAAAATTGGTTCTTTTGATGGTGATTACACTCATTTGTAATTGATTATTTAAATCTTAACATATCCTATATAGTTTTAAAACACACTTCTACTAAAGTAAAATCTCTATTAACCTTCATTGATTGAAGTATATCTTTACAATCAAAATCCACCACTTACCTTGTTTTATAAGCAAACCATCTAGCAACTCTCCCTATCCTTTCAAAGGAAACAATATTGCACAACAGTTCAGTTAGTCTTCCAAATTTCCTATAAAAAAAGTTAAAGGTCAAAAATGGAATCCATTGCTTTTTAGATTTTGGTAGCCTTTTCAATATATTTTTAAATGTATATAACTCTTTATATAGCCATATATAGCCATTATATAATTCTTTTGGAGTCATATTCTTTGGTTTATATACCACATGAGCAGTATTATAATTAGACAAATTAAAATCTACAATTCTATTTTCCTCTGATAATAATTCATATAGCTTTGTTCCAGGATAGGGTGTCATTATATGAGAAGTTACCGTTTCTATTTTATTTTTAATTATCCATTCTAATGTATTCTTAAATATAGATTCATCATCCTCGTCTAATCCAAATACAAAACTTGCATTTATCATTATTCCTCTTTTATGAATTTCATCTACAAGCTTCTCATATCTTTTTACACTATTTTGCACTTTATGAACACTTTCTATTGATTTACTATTTATACTTTCAAATCCTATAAAAAGACTTTGACAACCTGCTGCTTTCATTTCATCTAATAGTTCAGGCATGTCTACTATATTAGATGTAACCGCTGCATTCCATTTTAATTTAAGAGGCTTTATTTGCTTTAGTAATTCTTTTGTCCATTTAGGATTTCCAATAAAGTTATCATCAATAAACATTATATGTTTTGTTTTTAATACATTGATATCTCTAATTACATCGTCTATCGGTCTATTAATATAAGTTTTAAGAGAATTAGTGCAGCTATTATAGCAAAAATCACATTTAAAAGGACATCCCCTGCTTGTACTAATTATGTTTGCATATAAGTATTTTTTATTATCAATACTATCATATTTTGGTGATACTATTTCACTACCATCAATATTTCCTATATCAGAGTATATCTTCTTAAGTAAATTATTTTCTTTATCCTCAAGTATTTTTGTCCAAACTCTCTCAGCTATCCCAACACAAATTGCATCAAAACTATTAGAAGCTCTCTCTGGGTTTGCTGTAACATGTATACCTCCTGCTATTACTGTCACTCCACGTTTTTGGAACTCTCTTGATATCTCCATCGCTCTATTCATCACATCTACAGTAACGGTTATTGCTACTAAATCTACAGTTTCATCAAAGTCTATCTTTTCAACATTTTCATTCTCAATAATAACTTCATGCTCTTTTGGTGTAAGATTTGCTAAGGTTAATAAAGCTAGAGAAGGAGACATTCTTGTTTTTAACTTTGTATCCATTGGCCTTGGTAGCATTGTTGGTTGGATTAATTTAATTTTCATATACTATCTCCTCCGATAAACATTGCTGATGATTTAACGAATCTACTCTGTATCATTTCTGTATTCTAGAATATCCCCCGGTTGACACTCCAAAGCTTCACATATTCCCTCTAAAGTGGAAAATCTAATAGCTTTTGCTTTTCCATTTTTTAATATAGAAATGTTAGCCATTGTTATTCCAACTCTCTCCGAAAGTTCTGTAACGCTCATTTTCCTTTTAGCTAACATCACATCAATATTGATTATAATTGCCATGTTATTCACCTCATATCGTTAAGTCATTGTCATTTTTTATATCTATGGCATTTTTTAATATCTTTTGAAGTACAGCAGCGAATACTGCGATAACCATTGGTGCAAAAATAAAAGCCATTCCAATCAATATAACACCTGGTGCATCATCTACCTCACCTACTATATAGAAAAGCGGCATTCCAACTACATACAGGGCACTGATTGTAATTGCATATTTTTTTATATTATTTAAAGTTTTTACCGATAATTCTGAGAAAGCTTCGTTTTTATCAATATAGCTTAAAAGTTTAATCGCTTGATATAATGCAGCAAAAAATGGTATTGCTGACACATACATAATTGTTAAAATACCATATAGAATATAGGCCATTTTAATACTACTTTCTGCTGCATCCTTAGCTATCCAAGGTAATACAAATATACATAAAGCAAGAATTGGAACTCCAATAAGAATAACAGCAATCTTTAAAAAAAGTGTTTCTCGTTTCATAAAAAGCACCTCACTTATTTATTATTACTTTTATTTTAGCATGATTTTTATCGATTATCAATAAATGTTTATTAATTTTTATTATATTTTTATTGCTACTGCTTTTTAATTCAGAACGATAATCCGGTCAAGGTGAAATCTACCCTAACCGGATTATTAATATTCTATTCAATTTATTTCGTAAAATATCTATATAGAAGCGTCTCTTAATCCTACCCTAATAGTCTCATTTACCAATTTATCTAATCTCTTAATCATATAATTTTTGACCAAGTGATGTTTGACTATTATAGGTGTAAAGGAGCTCCATATATCCATTAACAGTTTCTGGATTTACAGATAAATGATCTCCAGGTACAGAAGGAAGTTTATCTGCTTCTTCCTGTTCAAATATGGTTTTACCTGGCTCCACATACCGGCCTTCAGCAATCTTTACTCCTCCAGTGATATTAGCACCATGCATAATTACACAATTTGGACCAATCTCCGCATCAAAAATGGATACATGTTGACCAATAAATGTATTCTTTCCTACTCTACAGGGACCATGTACTGCTGATCCATGGAGAATGCTAACCTCTCCATCAATATGGACAGACCATTTATATGCACCTACTTTAACATATTGATTTGGTTGACCATGAATTAGACAGTGGTCATGAATACTTGTGCCTGGGCCAATAAAAAACGGGCTACCATAATCAGCACGTATAATATTGTGAAAACCAATAAAAACAGGACCTTTTATAGTAACGTCTCCTAATACTACACTACCAAGTCCAATAAAAACATCAGATGAAATTCTAGGATAGCTAGAATGGTGTATATGTGAAGTAATTGGATTATAGGTAATCAACGGTATATTTTTATCAGGAATTGATTTATTCATAAGGTATACCTCCCACATATAGTATTAATCTTTCTCATACTCATAATATGAAATTTATACATTATTTGAACCTGTCTAATCATAATTGTACCTTTTAAAGAATCAAAAAAGTTTATAGAAGAAATACAAAAATACAATCACTACTTTCAATCTTTGATTAATATAAAAAAGCCAAGGATGATTGTATCCCTATAACGGCAGATTTTTCAAAACAGTAGTATGCATTTAATTTCCAGAAGTCACATAACTTCTTTTATATATTTTTTTCTACTTATGATATAAAATAAAATCTGAAACATTGATCCCCAAATTAAAATCATAAAGGCCTTTCTCATAAATAACTCTATTACTTCTGAGTTAGAGAATATGACATATAAGAAATATAGTCCCATTCCTCCGCCAATAAGGATTGGTATAAAGAATGTTATGGCTAACTCTTTACTAATCATAGTTTTAATTTCTTTTTCTGATACACCTATTCTAGTTAATGCAACTAGTCTTTCCTTCTCATTATCTGCATCTGATAGTACTTTATAGTATAAAACTACTCCATTAGCTATTACAAATAATAACCCTATAAATGTCAATGTAAATAATGCAACTCCCCTTCTGTCTAGCTGTAACTTTATAAGTTCTTCTTTATATACAGGTCTGTAGGACTCTATAGTACCCCTTTCATCCTCAAATGGGATGCTAAAAATATCAGTTTCATTCCAATATGAATCATCTAGACCATTAGCTTTTTTTAAATAGCTAAGTAATGCTTCAAAAGCTTTATCACTATTTTTTACATTCATTAGATGTAGCTTCTTTAATGAAGCATCACTTAAGCTTTCTTTTAATACTTCATAATCTTCATTGTCTAAAACAAGAGCACGACCAGAAGAATAAACTCTAGTCCCTAAATAATTTGTAAATTTTACACCATCTTTTTCTTTTATCATGCTTTTATCTAGATATAGGGATGTAGCATCTCCTGCAATATCTTTAAAGTCTTTTTTACTTATCTCAAAGTTATTTTTTGATGTTATATACTTAACTTTTTCCAATTGTTTTTCATTTATATTTATCAAAATAGATGTGGGGTATTCAAAGATCATTTTCGTCTCATCAGGTACCATTAAGAATAAAGCTGCTTTTGAATCTACATCTATATTAGTATTCATGTGTTGATTATAATTTTCTTCACTTATAACTGTTCCCCTAGAACTGCCTAAAGTTAATTCATCGCCTTCATCTCTAAACACTGGAACTTCTAAATACTCTAATACATTATACTTTTCTATCCTACCATTGTTCTCATCTATTATATTTGATATTTCTTCTTTTTCAACTCTATTATATTTACTATTTTCAACAAACATAATATCATAGGGATTATCAGCATTTATATCCTCTCTAGCTGTTGTATATAGTGAATAACTAAAACCTACAAAAAACATTGCTCCAGCAACTAGTAACGAAAGCATATATAAAACATTTTTATATGCCAAAAATCTATGTGATAAATTTGATAAAATCATTATGTTATTATTATATAACTTAGGAAATTTACTAAGGACATATTTGACTATTGAAATAAATGATCCGATTACCATGTATGGACATACTATTATCAAACCTATAAAAACGCCTATAATATAGGATTGTTCCTTAAAAATCTCCTTAAATAAAGCCTTTGGCAAATAATAAGTTGACACTATCAATATCATTAAAGAAATAGCGCCTATTAACATTCTAGCCTTTCCTACTTCCTTTTTTCTATGGACTTTTATGACATCTATTACTGATACTTTTCTTATAAATATCATATTAAATAAAAAGTTACCTAAGGATATAAGGGTAAAGACACCTATACTTAATAATATACTTTCATAATTAATCTCATATAGAATTGTAGTTCCCCCTAATATTTTATTTAATCCCATATAAAACAATCTTCCAAATAAAGTTCCACCTAAAATCCCTGTTATTAATGCTGCTATCATAATACCAATATTTTCTATAAATATTAGCTTTGTTAAGTCCTTTGCTGTCATACCTAAAGTAAGATATACTCCAAACTCTTTACCCCTATTTTTTAAGAAAGATACATTTGTATAAGTGATAAAAATTATTGAAAACAGTATTGTACCACCTAATGATACGATAACAGTATCATATAGTGATGATTTACCTATGTTATTTACTATTGTTGAATTAAAAATTAAACTACCATACATAAATAGCATTGCAACAATTAATGAATTAACAAAGTAAAAGGATATATACTTGTTAAAATTATAAATGAAGTTTTTTCGAACTATAGAAGAAAAGGTCATCAGTTTACTCCCCCTATAACACTTTGAACTTCTAAAATCTTATCAAAAAACTTCTTTCTATCGCCATGTGAATTGATTTCTATTTTGACTTTACCATCCTTTATAAAAATAACCCTTTTACAAAATGATGCTGCGAATGGATCATGAGTTACCATTAGTACTGTACTATTCATTTCATCATTCATCTTACTCATTATGCTCATTATATTAGTTGCTGATTTAGAATCAAGATTTCCTGTTGGTTCATCTGCAAAAATTATAGCTGGTTCATTAATTAAAGCTCTTGCTGCAGCGACTCTTTGCTTTTCCCCTCCTGAAATATGATAAGGGTACTTTTCCTTTAAACCTTCTATACTAAAAAAATTCATAAGTTTATTAACTCTATTTTCAATATCTTGTGGTCTTTTCTTATCTAGAATAAGGGTTAGTGCTATATTTTCTTGTAACGTTAAACTATCTAATAAGTTAAAATCCTGAAATATATAACCTAAATTCCTTCTTCTGAATAAAGCCATCTGATCCTTCTTCATACTACTAATATCTTTGTTGTTGATAAATACTTCCCCTGAAGTACATTTATCAACCCCGGAAAGAATATTTAAAAGTGTAGTCTTACCACTTCCACTGGGGCCCATTATTCCAACAAACTCTCCCTTGTTGACAGTAAGACTTATACCATCTAATGCTTTAACTTCCTTTGCTTCCTTATAGGCATTATATACCTTTGTTAAATTGTTTACCTTTAAAATCTCCATATCATACCCTCCTCATATACTAGAAATACAGTGCTAATATTTACACTAGTTTATATTCTTAGTATAAAAGGAAATCCATAATCTTCAAATGGATTTCCCTTACATAACCTTACATTCTTGAAAGGCTTTCTATTTAGTTTAGTAAATATCTTGCTTATTAAATATAATCTTAACTTGTGTTCCAACTCCAATCTCAGATTCTATTTCAACACTGTGTTCAAGCTTTTTTGCTATACTTCTTACCATATAAAGGCCAATCCCAGTTGCACTTCTTTCTTTTCTACCATTGACCCCAGTAAAAAATGGATCAAATACCCTTGATAAATCTTCTTTAGTTATACCTACACCTTCATCCTTAATAAATAGTTCTATTGTATCAATATTATTTTTTTCATATATTTCTATCTTATTTGCTTTTGCATTTTTTGAATATTTTATAGCATTAGATATTATTTGATCTAACATGTATCCACACCATTTTTTATCGGTGTAGACATAAGTTCTCTCATGTATATCTACCTTAGGGAAAACCCCCTTGTATATAAAATCCCTTTTCTTATTATTAACTACATCGTTTACAAGTTCCCTTAAATTACAAGAACTTGTAATATAATCCCTCGAGAAATCCTCTAATCTTAATACATTAAGAGCTTCTTCTAGATTCTTTTTAAGTATATTATTTTCTTCCTTTATATCATCAATATATTTATTATCTTTAGTATAGGGAGTGCTCTTTTCACAAGCTAGACTTATTACAGTTATTGAAGTTTTCATATTATGAATCCATTGGGAAAATAAATTATCTTTGTCATTTATAGATTGCTTTAATGTATGAATTTCCTTAAGATAATTTTGATGAATATCACTTATTGTATATAATATCTCTTTCTCATTGGAATTAACATCTACATTATTATAATCAGGGCTTACTATACTCTCTTTTAGCTTTTCTAAAAATCCTCTATATCTTATAGTAGCAATGATAAAATACGTTAATATTACAAATCCACTTAACATTAATGGATACACTACTTCGTTATTTTCATATAGTAAATTATAAAATAATACTATAAGGAGGGCATTTATTAGTAAAACAATTAACTCTATACTTTTTCTCCTTAATACCTTAATTATTAATTCCATTAAAGACATATCCTACCCCTCTTTTTGTTATAATAGCATTATCAATCCCTAAATTACTTAGTTTTTTCTTTACCCTAGTCATATTAACTGTTAAAGTATTATCATCAACAAAGGTAGTATCATCCCATAAAACCTCTAACAATTCTTCCCTTGTAATAACTTTTCCAATATTATTTAAAAGTATATTTAATATTCTGTACTCATTTTTTGTCAGATCTATAATTTTATCTTTATAGCTTAACTTCATACTTTCATGTCTTATAGATAACTCACCCTGTTCTTCATCCTCAGTTTCACTGTATTCACATACCCTTCTTAATAATGCATTTATTTTAGCAAGTAAAATCCCTATACTAAAAGGCTTAGTTATATAATCATCTGCTCCAATCTCCATTCCTCTAATCTGCTCACCTTCATCGCTTCTAGCAGATAGTATTATTACTGGGATATTATATAATTTTCTTATAATCTTTAAGAAGTAAAATCCATCGAATTTAGGTAAGTTGATATCTAAAACTATTAAATCAGGTTTAATTTCCTCTACTCTATCCATTACCTTGTCAAAATCATTAACTTCCTCAACATCATACTCATAGGCTTCTAAGTATTCCATTATATATTCTTTTAATTTTATATCATCTTCTATCAATAAAATAGTCATATTTTCCTCCTGTTGAATCTAATTCTATACATGATTCTATGATAAATTTTTTTAATTTAAATAGTGTAGAATTTTAAAAAAACCTACTTACTATATCCAATTATAACTTTTTGTATTAATTTCTTTTTTATTACTAAGTTCCTTATTTTCTTCATATATAGAAATGAATAATCTGTGAGTTTAAAAAGAAGTATATATAAGACATTTGTCTTATATATACTTCTTCAATTAATATCATTATTCCTCTATATTAACAGATAATTATCATATTTATTCTGTATTCTACTCATCATTTAGTTACATATTTATATTTTTTTATTTGAAAGAATACAAAATTCTCATCCTGGTTAATGGTCCTTATAGTAAAATTATAAAAAGCAAATACTACTAACCAAAAATGACCCAAGCTTATTCATCTGAGGCATTTAATATTGGTGTAACCTTTATGATCTTATCATCTCCTTCCATTGGAGTCCCTCTCCCATCTGTCTTATTTGTAGCTATATAAAAAGCATATTCATGATAAATTACAGTACGAATACGTCCCAAGTCCTGCAAAAGTCTTTCTTGCCTTATAAAGTTACCTTCATTATCTAAATCAACTCTCATGACCATACTTCCTCTAAGTCCAGCAATATATAAAGGAGTTTCTTCTATATTGCTCCAGGGAAGAAAAGTAATTCCAGAAGGAGCTAATGTGAAATCTGAATAGCATGCTATTGGATTCTCGTATTCTAATGATTCTTCGTCACAGGTAATTATAGGCCATCCATAATTTTTTCCTGGTTGTATTAAGTTGATTTCATCCTTCCTATTAGGACCATGATCACTAGCAAAAAGCTGACCACTCACTGGATGCCAAGCTAATCCTTGGGGATTTCGGAGTCCATAGGCAAACACCGGACTACTATCAAAAGGATTATCAGTAGGAATTGTACCATCTGGATTAATCCTAAGAATTTTTCCCGATAAGGTGTCTATATCCTGAGAAGAATTCTCTTGTTGAGCATCTCCAGTAGTAATATAAAGCTTATTATCCGGACCAAATTTTATCCTTCCTCCATTATGAAATTGAGAACCAGGTATCTTATCAAGAATTATTTGTTCATTATTAAGGGTGTTTTCCTCAAAAGTAAATCGAGATACCCTATTATAAATCTGATTTCCTTCAGCATAGGTATAGTAAAGATAAATAATGTTATTATTCTTAAAATCAGGACTTAAGTCCATCCCTAAAAGTCCACCCTCTCCTATATGCTCAACATTATGTATGTCATAAATTTCTCCCTCATCTAGTAATAACACCCGACCTGGTCTTTCTGTTATGAAAATTCTACCATCTGAGATAGGCACTATCTCCCAGGGTATCTCAAGATTCTCAGCTATTATTTCAGTTTTATACTTTAAATCTTCTGTTGAGCTCTCGGAAAGTTCTCCGGTTGCTTCATTGGTATCTTCATCCTCATTTTTACTTTCTTCAGCTGGTGTAGATTGAGGTGTCTCTACTTCTTCTATTTGACATGAAGTAAATAAAATAATTGGAAATATTAATAGCAATATGCAAGTTTTCTTCAAATTAATTCCTCCCAAATATTTAGTTATAAAAAAATATTTCAACTATAATATTTTTACCACCTATGAAATAGAGTAATCAAAATACCTATTATTCTTTTATAAAAATATATGATAAATAAATAGTTTGGAGCTTATTTATTTATCATATATTTAGGGTGTATGAACAATTCAAAAAGGAAATCCTCAAACTTAGTAATTAACCAGTTTGAGGATTTTATATTCTTTTGAAATACTCCCTTTTTTTCTCTGTAAATGCTACTTAATCATTTTTAGCAGACTCATAGCGTATATTAAACCCACAAGCTTCAAATTGTTCTAGTAACTCCTCAGGGGACTCAAGCCACTGACCTGCTTTACGAGATATATGTTCTGTCCACCCATAATTATCAAATGTATATAACTCTTTGCTACCATCTTTAATAGGAATCATATTATTCATATCTCGGTAATAATTTTGATTAATATAACCTTCATCCATTTCAGCTATGGCATTATCAATCATTTCATCTGTAAATTCAGGATACTGATCTTCAAAAAGACAATACTCCATTGGATAGCGAGGACGAGGAGTCGGATCTTCTGCTGGGTAACCCATAACTAACTGTACAAGAGGAAATACCTTGTTAGGAAGCTTATACTCTTCAACGATTTTTTTTGCATAGTAAGGAGTAGCACCTATGAAACAACTACCTAAACCTAAACTTTCGGCTGCCATTACCATATTACCTGCTGTATAGGCAGCATCTTGTATGCCCATAATTAGCATCGAAAGGTCATTTATGACAATGGTCCAGTTTCTTTTTTTCATAATCATTTCTAACTTATGTAGATCCACACAAATTGTAAATTGTAATGGTGCTCCAAAGGGGTGCTTATTTTTTCGATCCAATAAGATACTGTAGCATTGATAAGCAAAAGGAGCTTGTTGTCCAGATCTTACAATAGCTTGTATTATTTCATCTGTTGGCATATCCGACTTATATTTACGGATAGACTTTCTATTTAGCATTGATTGTAATATAGGATTATCCATATCAGTTCCTCCTAAGTATTTATATTATGAGCCTCTCTAATTCTATCTCAAAGTAATTATAGCATCCTATACATACTACTTAAAAGATAAATAACATCTCTGTATTATTTTTTATACAAAAAAAGCTACTACTCAAAAGAGTAGTAACTCTAATTTAACTGACTTTTGTATATATGATTTTTTTAATACTATTAACTGAAAGAAAAAACTCTTCAGCAAGCTCCTGAATTGTATGACCATTTTGATACTTATTAGATATTTGTTTATTTCTTTTTCTTATATATTCTCTGTGTCCTGAATTTTCTCCCCATTTCTTACGTTTTTCAGGGATAGATGGTATATATACATAGCCACCCTGGATATGTTTCTGAATTTCTCTTACTAATCTATCTGGTAATATTTTTTCAGCATTGATATAATTCATAAAAACTTCTCTCCTTAAAATTATATTTTATTATTAAGGATACAAAGTCTGTTTAGATAAATTTTTTTAGAAAGGCGATATTACTTATTTACCCCTACACAACTATCGCCAGTGTCATATCGACAGACTTTGCGTAGAGTTTTACTTCCTTTATACTTGTTAGTTTTACTATTCATTTTTCCCCACTCCTTTAAATATCTCGTGTATACTCTGACACAATACTGCATTTTACTTGTTATATACATAGACTACATGTAATCAATGTAGTCTATGATTTAATTAATTTTAGTTCGCATAATATGAAAATTGTGAAGCAAATGTCATCTTGAGTAATCAAAGTTTACAGCGATTATTTTTTTAATACTTTTAAAATTAGTGGCTTTAAAACAAGAAAAATAGTATATCCTACTAAGCCTCCAAATGTATTTGTAATTAAATCAGTAATATCAAATGAGCGAGATGATAAACCACCCCACCATGCACTCATTAATTGAGAAATTTCAATTACTAAACTAAAAAGAAATGTGGACATAATTATTTTCAAGATGCCCTGTCTCTTAATAATAGCATATAAAAAACCGAAAGGTATCATCATAACAATATTTAAAACAATTTCTCTAATTGCTCCGTTATAGTTTGACTTTAAATCTCTAAAAGGTATAAAATTTGCAGTTTGAAGAAACATATTATTTGTTCCATTTATTAGGGGTATTGTAAATGGCATTAGTGTAACGAATAGAACCATTGTAATATAAGCATACATTAGTGTATTAATTATAAGTATCTTTTTAGATTTTTCATTCCACCTTCTGTAAAAGAATAGAAAGTAAATTATTAATAATAACATAAAGTCAAAAAAGTACCTCATTTAAATCTCTCCTTTGTGTGTCATATTCTACTATTACGAACTACTGTTATTTTAAATTTTCATATAATTTACCTCTAATAATCTCTAATTGCTCTTTAAGTTTCTTGTTTTCTTCTTCTAATTCTTTAATTTTTTTATCTTTTGACATTATAATAATATCTTTTGCTTTAGCAGTTTTATCATATTTGGCTCTTTTATTCATAGTTTTACTCGTCTGTTTATCTCTAAGTTTTTCAATTCTTTTCTTAACTTCTTCGTTGTTATAAAGAAAAGTCTTGGAAACTCCACTTAAATTAGATACACTATTAAAGTTAATTTTTTCTTCATTCAAAGAAAGTTCTCTAATGGCTTTATCTAATTTTTCTAAAGTTAATTGTGTTTTCTGTTTTGCATATCTTTTAAGTCCTTCAGTATGGTCTGCCATTATAACTCCTCCCTTGACTTTCCATTTTTATGAACTAATTTATGTTCTTTAACTTTTCCCAATGTTTGCTCTAATATATTTAAATACTGTTTATTTTTCTCTGCCCAAAGTTCTCTGCCACATCTATCACTTATTTCGATTTGTTGCCTAACCTTTTCAATTTCTTCTTCATATTCAGGTATATTTTCAACCGTAGTACAGAAACTTGCACAGGTTAAACAATGGTTCATCTGTTGCTTACAAGGTAATTTAGAGGCTTTAAAGCATACTCCAAATGGAACTCTAACGGCATCTAAATTCTTTTTTACATATTCATATCTAATGAGATTTTCACCTTCGGTAGAAGATGTATCTACTTCAACAAGTTCATTAGTTGTAGTATCAACTTTAAACAATTCTAAGTCCTCTGTATTCTTCCATTTCTCATATAATACATTTTCCGATACAGTAGCATAATGAACTGTCATTTGTAAACTTTGATGTCCTAAAATCTGTTGTATAACGCTTATTCCCATACCTTGTTCTACATATTCTTTGGCTCTTGTATGTCTTAATGAATGAAGCCTAAAGTGGTATAATTTACCGTTAGCATCTCTAATATCTTTTTGAACTATTAGCCTCTTAATCGTTGCTAAAAGTGTGGCTTTCGCCAATGGTTTGCCTTTTAATTTACCTTCATAAGTATTGAATAAATGCTTCTTAGGATTATTTTCTTCTGTGCTTAGTTCTTTTGCTTTATCAATAGATTTTTGAATCATTTCTGCAACTTTATCTCTTATCGGAATTTTAAGTTGTGATATACCTGTTTTAGTTATTTCACCACAAAGGTAATAGTTATATTTCTCTTCTTTACTATTCCATATCTGCTCTAAGCAATTATCATATCTAAGGTTTAATATATCCGTACCTCTCCATCCAGTTTCACGAAGAAGAATATAAATAGGTATGAATTGTGGTCTATCTAAATCCATGATATTATTATCTAATTGTTTTAATATAGGTTCTGGAACAAACTTTGCTTTTTTTACTTCATCTTTGTTTAGTTCTCTTTTAGGAATGTCATCTTGAAATATTAAAAATGATACTTCTTTTTTTGGTGCTTTATCATATTGAGCCATTTGAATATATTCTAAAAATGTTCTAACAAAACTTATATACTTAGAGTTTTCCGTTTTATTTTTATCTTTTCTGTCATTTGACACATAGTATAAATATTTTTCTATATCATTTCTATTTAAATCTTCAATACAACCATCTTGATATTTATTTGAATAAAGATAATTAAAAAAATAACTTAAATATTTAAGTGTATTATTGCAAGTCATCCAACTTTTTTTAGTAATTATTGTTCTAAAATATCTTTTAACAGTTTCTCTATAATATAAAGGTATAGCAGTAAAATTAATTGAATTATAATTACCATGACTTGAACCACTTGCAGGTATTTTAGCACCTTTAATATTTTTTGAATACCATATATCTTTTTCAATTTCTTCTCTATCATCATAGAAATCTTTGATAAAGTCTATTGTTCCGAATACACTTGACATTTCGGCTGATTTAGATTTTGAGATACTCAATAAATAACTATTGTATTTGATATTAAATTCATTAATATTTATATCTTGAAGTGTCTTTAAAGTATTAAAATTTTTATTGAAAAATATAGATATATATATTAAAGAACTTCTAATCTTAGCAATATATGAGTTCTTTAAAAGTTTATTTTTAAAACTATAACATACATAAAACTTAAATTCGTTTTTTATATATTTATTATCAAAATCAGAAAAATCAACACTTGAATACCCAGATGTCCCAACTGTTATAGATTTAGCAATGAAAAACTCTTTTGCAAAATCCCATTTATCATTTTCTAATCAATATCTATTATCTTGACTAAGATATTCGATTATTTCATCCTACTTACTTTGCTTATTGCTTTTTATTATCTGTAAATCCTTCACTTTATTCATCCCCTTCGTTGTATATGTTTAAGTCTAAATTGGTTTGAGTTTTATTAAACTCTTTCGTTATTTCTTCGTCAGAAGGGTGTATATAAGTGTTTAAAGTAGTATAAATGTTTTTATGCCCTGCTCTAGTTCAGGTTGCCATCCTGCCATTCTTAATAAAGTTAATGAACTATGTCTAAACATATGTGGAGTAACATATATATCTGTCTTTTTCTTTAATGTTCTAAATAAATTATCTGTATCAGTATAATTCATAGGTTTATATTTATTGCTTCACTTAACTTAATGAATATATGATTAGTTTCAACTTCTTCTGTATGATAATCTGCTATATATTCCATAAATTTATCTGCTAAGTTTTGAGATATGTCTATTCTTCGAGGACTTTATACTGTCTTTATTTCAGCATTATTTTCAAGTTCACCTCTATCTTGTAAATCTATAACCATATCGCTTATATCAAAGTCCTCAATCCACAAAGATAAGGCTTCGCCTATTCTCATGCCAGTTTCATATAACAATGTTAATAGAAACCTATCTCTAAGGTTATTACAGGCTCTTATAAGTGTCCCTATTTCTTCTTTTGATAATGTCTTTGGCTTAGACTTAGGTACTTTCAGTTTTAATATGTTGCTCGTTACTTTCTTTTGCTCATGTGCTATTCCATACAAGAAACCTTTAAAGTTTCTACTTGGTGTAGCCACAAACTTCTTTAGTCTGTCAGAAATATTATTACTATATTCCTCGTGCCTTAGTATATAATCATAAAATGCCAATACAGTATTTACTATAATGTTTACTGTTCTTGGACTTCTTGCTGTTTGTACTTGGTGTGTAGGGATGACCTTTAGACTTTTATATGGATTTTGCAACCAATTCACAAATAATGCTAAATCATCAATAGTTACTTTTTGAAAATTCAACTCTCTTTGTTATAGGTACTCAAAGTATAGTTTTAAATGTTGGCAATACATTCTTAATGTATTTCTTGCATAATTAGTATTATCCTTAAACTTAATAAACTTTAGTATTGACTCTATAGGTAATCCATTATCATCTGCTACAAAGTATCTCTCTTTTCCTTCTTCTGTTTTTACTTTTACTACTTCCATAATTATATACACTCCCATAATTCTACTTTTCCATACGCTTAGTTTACTATAAATACTATAATTATTACAACTATATATTTAATATTCTAAGTATTATATATAATATAAAAGTATATTTAAACTACTATCTAATTACATACACTATATTCCTTATTATAAAAATTATATAAAAAATCACATTATTCTGTCAATGATTCGTCATCTTTCATCCCTATACTTATAAACTTTTCAATATCTTTTTCAATTTCTTATCTACAAATTATCTTACATATTCTCGCCTCCTAATACTACTATAAAGTGAGTTCAAAATACAGATCTTCATTCTTACTTCCTCCATGCCACTTCACACCTTTAAATATAAAACCTAATTTTATTAAAATATTTTCAGAAGATTTATTTGAAGGATCGATAAAAGCAACTATTGTATCCCTATTTAAATATTTTCTTGCATAATTCACACAAGCTATAGCTGCCTCAGTTGCGTATCCTTTTCCCCAGTATCCTTTTGCAAAGTGATAGACTAATTCTATATCTTCATTATTATCAGGAGGATTAAATCCACATACCCCTATTACTTCATTATTTTCTTTTAAAATTATTGCATAGGGAGAGTGTCCTTTTTCCTTTTGAAGATTTATGTAAAACTTGAGAGATTTCATCTCCTGTTCTCTATTCCCTGCTCCTCCACAATATTTCATAACTTCTTCATCTCCCCAGAAGCTCATTACAGAGTCAATATCTTCTATGTTTAAGGTTCTAAGGTATAACCTATCAGTTTCATAAATTTTCAAAATTACCCCTCCTAAAATAATCTATAATATTTATTTTATTTTTCAACCACAATACACATAGTTTTAGGTTCTTCACAATATGGCTTACCCGTTACATCTGAATATAATTCTATTTTACTAAAACCAGCTTTTTTGATTTCTGCAATTATAGTACTCTTTGTATATCCTTTAAACCAATTTCTTATTATATCTACCTTTCCAAACTTATCAATTATTGTATATTGATCTAATCTAATATCATCTTCATAAATAAAATGAGATTCTAGACATATATGTCTATCAGGTTTCCAATATCCACCTTTTTCACTTACATACCATGTATTATTCTCTTTCTTATCTTCAAATTCCTTTATAGTAAAAACATCAAATATAAATTTCCCTCCCTTCTTTAAGGAGTCATAAATTTTCTTTAATAAAATTTCTCTATTATCACTGGACAATACTCCATAGTCACAGTAAATCAATGTCACTAAATCGAATTCATTTTTATAATTAATATCTAAATAATTTTTATAAAGATAATTTATATCTTGATTCCTTTCCTTAGCATAATTAATTGATCTCTTGGCAAAATCTATACCAGTAACCTGATATCCTTTTTCAAAAAATCTTTCAGCATAAAGACCAGGTCCACATCCTAAATCTAAAAGTGTTTTATATTTTGATGATGGCACTATATTGGAAATCCACTCTACTGATTCCAGGATAAAATCATTTTTTCTACTAGCTGCATCCCATTGAGGATTCAAATGAGCCTCTAACATTCCTTTTGAAATATGTTCATCATCCCAAAACTTACAGGTGTTGGATGCATACAATTCTGGTTTCTTTAGATATTTAAATAATCCATTTAACATTATTTTCACTTTCCTCTTTTCCTATTTTTATTTAGCAATATAATTATGAAAAAAAGCATATAAAAAAGGAGCTATAGACTTTAATCTACGGCCCCTAATAACAGGTACAAACTATGCCGCGAGATAAAGGATTAAAATCTAAATTGAAATTTAGGTATAACAATTAACTGTTAAAAATAACAGTGTTGTTCTCCTATTAAATTCAATTTAAGACTTTACCCTTCATCTCCGCGCTTCACTTATGTTATTTGATTTGCTAACATCAAGTGTTGCCGGATAGCATTCCACCTTTCATAATCAATATTACTATAATTGGATAATATATTAAATTGATAATTATGTCAATATTCAAAAAGAATAAAAGGTTTTTTTGTTACGTATTTTATGTTAATCATAACCTCTCTCTTTTTCTTGCTTTCTCAACATTATTTCCTAGGAAATTATTCTTTTGTATATTTTTTGATATTATAAACAAAAAATATGTTATTCAAAACGAGCCTTTATAAGCATTTATTGAAGCAGAGTATGATAATATAGGGATTTGTTATGATTAAATAAATTTAGATGACTATAATATCAGAGTAATATTTGTCAAAATATGATTTGCTTTTCATCAAATTTTTTAAAGTTAAGTAAAATCCGAGAGTGAATTTAATACATGATAGATTAAGATAATTATTTTATCTCTTATTCAAACTATTATGTAATCATTTTTGAATATATTTACTTATAGATCTTCTAATTTTTTACCTGTAAGGAGTTACAGTAATTCTTCCGACAATTTTATATTCATGACACCATGCGTAGATTCTATTACTCTAATAATATCATCTCCATCTTTTCCCGTGGTGGTTAGATCATATATAAGATCTACTCTATTTTCTATTATCCATAGATTAATCTACATAAAGTGTTATCAACTTATTAAGTTCAACTAATTTTTCTTTTTCTAAATATTTAATCACGGACTGCCAATAGGTCTTATCTTGTATAAAAGTTTTTGTTAATGACTGAATAAGTTTAAGTGCTAAATCATCATTCATTCCTTTATGATAAGTAGCTAGTCCTATTAAATTTAATTTAAGCAACCCATAAATGACACATAGTTTCAAGTATGAATTCCAAATGTTATTTAAGTTAAAGAGTTCACTACTGTAAATAAAAACATGATTAACAAGATAATTTTCTAAAATATAGGATTTTTCCTCTAAGTAAGGTTTTAGATATTTTTCATAATTTATCTTATAATGGTTTTCTAAGTTCTTATCTTTTACTTCGGAAAACACATCCAATACTTGCATCAAGCACTCTATATATCTCTTAGAAAAGAAACTTACACTGTCTCCTTCTTTAAACTTCATTGAAAGTATAGTATTTAAATGGTGGAACTGATAGTTATTTTTAAATTGAAATTCTTTTTTTGTAGATTTTAATTTTTCTACATCATGGAGAATATTTACCTCTTTAATCTTAGATAGTGATTCTTCATTATACTTTCTTGAAAAATCAATATCACTTACTATTTCATTCAAGAAATAACCTATAAATTCTAACCTTTCACTTAACTTAATGGATCGTGTTTGTAAGATATTAATAATTTGGGTTCTTATTTCTTTAATCATTTCTACTTGCTCCAAGTCTTTAGTAAGAGGGGAAACTACATATAAATCATCAAATTCTATGATATCTCTAATCTCCTCAAGTTCAATTCCTTTGTCATTTAATAAAGCTAGTTCAGCAGCAACGGAACAAGACAATTCTAATCCTCGTTCTATTTCATCCTCCATTAATACAATTGCTCTAGGATAACTTTTACAGGTTTTTGATAAACTATTTTCCCCCATATTGATGAAAATCTCACAGAGATTATGCTGATTTAAAAATGGACACATCATTTCACTATTAAGGTTAACAATTGCAAAGTCATCGCCATTCATAGATTTTTCGTTTCTAGAAAGACCTTTTTCTACAATCTTTTTGATTACTTCATTTTCACTATTGATGTATTTTTTGTATGTATTTTTATCAATAATTATTTTCCATCTTTCACAACAACTTTCTTCACATTTTATTGGATTACACCGAAACTTATCACAATACTTAGGTTGTAATATTTTATGCTCTTTATTACTCTTCATATAATTAAGCACTCCCTCTATTTAAATTATAAATATTTTAACTTTCTCTTCTAACTCTTTATTTTTCTTGATTATTTTTTCTACTGAAGTAAATACTCTAGTTTATTGATTTCTCCATTCCAATTTACATTACCTTTATTTATTTATAAAAGTAAAATCATTTTTAAAGATACATATAAGTAAATGCCTTCCAAATATAAATTTAGAAGGCATTTTTTATTCTAGATTATTTAATTCTACTATTTCTTCTACTGTTATGTTATATCTTTTTGAAATACTATATAAAGTATCTCCTTTTTTAACTATATATATTTTATCTTTTATATCAGTATTAGTTGTCTTTTTTAACATTTCATTTACTGTAGTTAAGGTATATCCCCTTGACTTTAGTCCTTCTATTATTTCCGGTAATGCCTCCACTGTTTTTTGATGTCCTATATGCATTAGTATTATCCCTTTGTGGTTTGCATTATTTAAAACTCTATCTATAATATATTGAGTAGTAACCTTGTTACCCCTTATTTCTTCTGCCCAGTCATGGGTATCTATACTCCACATGACGGCATAAGAATAACCTTCTTCACCTAATACTTTTAAAACTCTATCATCATATTCACCAAAGGGAGGTCTGAATAGATAAGATTTTTTATTAACGTTTTCTTTAATTATTCTAGCAGTTTCTCTTATCTCATTTCTAATTTGTTCTTCACTCATTTCTCTCATATGTGGGTGAGTTAGTGAATGATTCTCTATTATATGTCCTTTTCTTATTATTTCTTTAGCTAAATCTGTATGATCTTTAACCCAATATCCTCTTAAGAAAAAAGTAGATTTTACATTGTATTTATCTAAGACATTTAATATATCTATAGTAGGTTCATATATCCAACCTGCATCAAATGTCAATGCTATTTGTTTATCATAGATTGTGTTTATACCACTACTTACAACTTTAGCTGGTTGATTTGTAGTTGCTTGTCCACTACCGGGAATATTTAATTTTTGACCTACATATATAACTATATCTTTTTCTTTAGGTTCAGAGTGAGTTGGATTTTCTAATTCTTCTTCCTTATTTGGTTCATCTTCTTGAGAGTTATCCGACTCTTGTTTATCTGTGTATTCTTTAGGATTATTTGCGGTTAATTCTTCTTTAGAGGTTTCTATATTATTTTCTTTTTCATCTTCAATTTCAGTGTCTAAGTTTGGATTAGTAATATCTGCTGATTCTTCACCGGGATGTTTATCATCTTTTACTGTATCTATAGTTTCAGATTCTATTGGATCAATATTTTCTTTATTTAGAAAAGTAGATAATATATTGGCTTTTAATGCTATGGATATTATCAAAACCACTAATATTATAAATATAATTGATACTACACCAATTATAATTTTTTTCTTACTATCCATCAGTTTCATCTCCTTTATAATATGATATTCATATATAAAGAACTTTGATAAAACATCTATATTACAGTTATACCCACGTCTTACTAGATTAAGGTTAAGTTTATATTACAACTAATTGAATCACTATGAAGAATAAAAATATTTTTATATAAACTTACTTATACTAATTAATAGAAATAATATTATTTATTAAAGAAAGGAAGCTTGAGGAATGGTTTTTAACTATGTATTTGGATTAGGATTTAGTTGGATTTTAATGTATTTAATATATAGGAAGGATAAAAAGGTAGTATTATTTATTTTTCCTTTTTCTAGCCTTATAGCTCATACCGTTAATGCTTTTGGCTTTTATTTAAAATTCTGGACTCTTACACCCGTTAAATGGCACAGTTTCGCTGCTTTACCCTTTGACTTAGGCTATTTTTCTTTGATAGGAGTATTTTTTATCTACCTGGCCAGAAACCATAAAAAATTATCTCCTTTTTTAATCTTAATAATACTTTCTTTGATTGCAACAGCTTTAGAAGCTGTATTTCTTCTTTCCGGAAAAATAATTTATTATCCAAGGTGGAATCTACTTTTCACATTCTTCTCATATTTAATACCTTATGGAATAGTTTATGGATATTATACTCATATCAAGATATATATAAAGGATTAATTCTATTACTTTAAACAATAAATTAACTCCTCCTTATATAAGGAGGAGTTAATTTATCTATGCAATTACAATATATTTCTTAATTCTTTTATATTATCTATTCTCACATCAGCATCATCTAATTCACTAGGTTGATGAAAACCATAGTTACAACCTATGGTTAAAATACTATTTTTCTTCCCCGCTTCTATATCTTGAAATCTATCCCCTATCATCACCATATCGTTAGGATATTTTTTCTTTAATTTAGATAGGATTTCATATTTAGGAATATACTCATATTCTTCAGAACAAGCCATTTCAACAAAGTACTCATCGAGTCCAAAGGTTTGTCTTGCCTTATCTCTATAACTTATACTACAGTTGCTTAAAAATACTAAATTATATCCCTTCTCTGTTAAATATCTCAAAGTTTCTATTGCTTCTTGGTAAAGTACTGCTTCTCCATTATTTATTTGACGGAGCATTTCTTTACCTATCATTTTGCTTGCTTTAGCTATGATATTTGGATCAAGATTTGGCATGAACTCTTTCCACATTACTTTACTGCTAAACCCTAACCAATAGGAAATTTCGTCATCATTCCATACTTTTTCTGGTGCTACACCTTCATTTACCAAATAACTATATGCTTTTCTAAAGGCATTTCCATAAATTTTTATACTATTATGAATTGTACCATCATAGTCTAAAAATATAGTTTTGACATTTTCAAACATATTCATCTTACCCTATATTTCTCTTAATAAATTTGCCATTTCTATAGCTGTAAGAGCTGCATCAGATCCTTTATTACCTGCTTTTGTTCCAGCTCTTTCGATAGCCTGTTCAATAGTATCAGTTGTAAGTACTCCAAATACTACTGGTAATTCTGTTTCTAAAGATACACTGGCTATGCCTTTTGTTACTTCACTAGATACATAATCAAAATGTGGAGTAGCTCCTCTAATAACAGCACCTACGCATATAACCCCATCATATTTTTTTGATTTAGCTAATTTTTTTGCTACTAAAGGCATTTCAAACGCTCCTGGCACCCATACTACTTCTATATCATTTTCTGATACACCGTGACGCTTAAAAGTATCTATAGCTCCAGATAGTAATTTACTTCCTATAAATTCATTAAATCTCCCAACAACTATAGAAAATTTTAAACCTTTAGCTATTAAATTTCCCTCATATGTTTTCATTTACTTTTCCTCCTTAAAATTTAGCATGTGTCCCATTTTTTTCTTTTTAGTTTTTAAATAATATTCATTTCTTTCATTATGATTCATTTGTATCGGTACTCTTTTAACCACTTCTATACCATAGCCACTTATTCCAGATAGTTTTTTAGGGTTATTGGTCATAAGTTCTACTTTTTTAACCCCTAAATCTGATAATATTTGGGCACCGATACCATAGTCTCTCATATCCTCTGGAAATCCTAAAGCTATATTAGCTTCTACTGTATCCATACCCTGGTCTTGTAGAGCATAAGCTTTGATTTTATTGATTAAACCTATACCTCTACCTTCTTGTCGCATGTAAAGTAATATTCCTCTACCTTCATTTTCAATTTTCTTCATAGCTAAATCAAACTGATCTCCGCAATCACATCTAAGAGATCCAAAGGCATCTCCAGTTAAGCATTCTGAATGAACCCTTACTAATACGGGTTCTCCATCAGATACATCTCCTTTAACTAGGGCTACATGATGCTCACCATTAAGCTTATTAACATAACCTACTATTTTAAAATCTCCATATTTTAAAGGCATAGTGGCCTCTGTGGCTCTTTTTACTAAGGATTCATTTTCTCTTCTATATGCTATTAAATCTGCTATAGTTATTATTTTTAAATTATGTTCCTTTACATATTCCATAAGCTGAGGTACTCTAGCCATTGTTCCATCATCATTCATAATTTCGCATATGACTCCTGCAGGATATAAATCAGCCATCTTAGCCAAATCTACTGCTGCTTCAGTATGTCCCGCCCTCTTTAATACTCCTCCTTTTTTTGCTACTAGAGGGAATATGTGACCAGGTCTATTAAAGCCCTTTGCTGTTGCATCAGTATCTATTAACTTTTGTACAGTCATAGATCTTTCTCCTGCTGAAATTCCAGTGGTAGTTTCTATAGAATCTACTGATACCGTAAAGGCTGTCTCCTTTGGATCTGTGTTTACAGATACCATAGGGTGTATATCTAATTCACTTAACCTTTCCTTGGTCATGGGAGTACATATAAGACCTCTACCATATTTGGCCATGAAATTTATCGCCTCAGGAGTAGCCTTCTCAGCAGCCATAAGTAAATCTCCTTCATTTTCTCTGTCTTCATCATCTACTACTACTATCATTTTTCCTGCTTTAATATCTTCAATTGCTTCCTCTATTGTATTAAATTTATACATTATTGCACCCTCCTTTATACAAATCCATTTTCTCTTAAGAAATTCATATCTATATTATTTTTAGGTTCATCTACTTTTCCAAAGGTCATAAATCTTTCAATATATTTTCCAACCATATCACACTCTAGATTTACTTCATCACCAACTTTTTTACTTAACAAAGTGGTTTCTTCTTTAGTTAATGGTATAATTGATACCTTAAAAACATTGCCCTCTACTAAAGCAACAGTTAAACTGGTACCATCAATAGCTATAGATCCTTTATTTATTATATATTTCATCACTTCTGAAGAGGACTCTATTGAAACCCAAGTAGCGTTATCTTCTTCCTCTAATGCTTTAACAACTCCTACTCCATCAATATGACCAGAGACAATGTGTCCTCCAAATCTATCTCCTAGTTTCATTGCTCTTTCAAGATTAACTTTACTACCAGATTTTATATTCTTTAGATTGCTACGTCTCATTGTTTCAGGCATAATATCTATAGTAAAGCTACTTTTGTCAAAATCTATAACTGTAAGACACACTCCATTAGTACTTATACTATCTCCTAGCTTTACATCATCTATGATTTTTTTAGCTTTTATTGTTATTTGAGCTGATTTCATACCCTTAACAACTCTATCAACTATACCTATCTCTTCTATAAGTCCTGTAAACATTTATCCACCTTCCTTCCCTAAGTAACCTTCAATTATGATATCTTCACTAAATCTTGCTATAGTCATATTTTTAAGAATAAATGCTTCTTCTATCTTTTCCCTACCTTTACCACCTACTGGAGTCTTAGCATCTTTACCTCCTATTATCTTAGGGGCTATAAATGATAATACTTTATCTACAATACCTTGTTCTAAAGCACTATAGTTTAGAGTAGAACCTCCTTCTAAGAGAACACTGTCTATTTTCATTTTTCCTAATTGAAACATCAAATTGTCTAAATCTACTCTTTCATTTTTTAAAGGTGTAATGATAACTTCTGCACCTTTTTCTTTAATTGCTTTCATTTTTTCTTTATCTATTTTTTCTGTGGTGGCTATAATTGTCTTAGCCTTTGACTTTATATTTAACACCTTAGCATCTAAGGGTATCCTTCCATTGGTATCTACAATTACTCTTATTGGGTCTACTCCACCATCATCAAGCCTTGTAGTTAACTGAGGATCATCTGATAGTACAGTACCAATTCCAACCATTATAGCAGAGACCCTATGCCTTATCTGATGTACATAATGCCTTGATACTTCATTAGTAATCCACTTTGAATCTCCAGTACTAGATGCAATTTTACCGTCTAATGTCATTGCTGTCTTTAGAATACAGAAGGGCTTATTTTCAGTTATATATTTAATGAAAATTTCATTTACTTTCTTGATTTCATCTTCTAAAATTCCTACCTTAACTTCTATCCCATTATTCCTTAAAATTTCAATTCCCTTACCTGCAACCAATGGATTGGGATCTCTCATTCCAATTACAACTTTTGAAATACCTTTTTCCACAATATTGTTTGCACAGGGAGGTGTTTTTCCGAAATGGGAGCAGGGTTCTAATGTCACATACATTGTAGCCCCTTGAATATCTTCTTTAGCATTTGCAAAGGCATTTACCTCAGCATGGGGGCCTCCATAAAGTTCATGAAATCCTTCTCCAATTATCTTATCTTCTTTAACTATTACAGCACCTACTAAAGGATTTGGATTAGTATAACCCTTGCCTTTTTTTGAGAGTTCTATGGCACTTTTCATATACTTTATATCCATACACTCACTCCTAATTTGATTTTACAAAAAATCACGTATTTTATTATATCCTTTACAATATTTATTAATTATATTTTTACCCTTTTGGCAAAAATTAAAGCTCTGAAGGTAACCCTTCAGAGCTTGATAACAATAATAGTAGTATAAATATACCTATATAATGATAGATGTATACTTATATCCTATGTATCTTCTTCCATCCAGACTTTACTGTCGGTCTTGGAATCTCACCAAGTCAACCATATTTTCATATGGCTCGCGGACTTTACCGCCGGTCGGGAATTTCACCCTGCCCTGAAGATTATATTCACTTTTATGTTTAAAATATATCATTCTTCCTAGAATCCTGTCAAGTAAAGATTTTTGACTAGACTCTTTAATTTAAGTTTTAATTTCTATATAGCAATTCCACCGCTATAGGGAATACACATTGGTGTATCATATAATGGATCTTTCATTATTTCACATTCCATTCCAAAGACTTCTTTTACTAATTCTTTATTTATTATTTTCTTTGGACTTCCTTGGTTGTATATCTTTCCGTCTTTCACAGCTATTATATGGTCAGCATATCTACAGGTTAAATTCAAATCATGAAGTACAATTACTATAGTTCTTTTTTGCTTTCTATTAAGTTTATATAGTAAGTCTAATATCTCTATTTGATGAGTCATATCTAAATAAGTAGTAGGCTCATCCAATAGAATCATATCAGTTCCTTGAGCTAATACCATAGCTATCCATGCCCTTTGTCTTTGACCTCCAGATAGAGAGTCTACTGGTCTATCTGCAAGTTCTTCGATTTGTGTATCTTTTAGGGCTTGTTTCACCATTCTATTATCTTCATCATTAAATTTATGCATCCAGTTTTGATAAGGATATCGTCCTTGCTTTACTAATTCTTCTACTGTTATCCCTTCCGGGGTTATAGGTCCTTGGGGTAATATAGATAGCCTTTTAGCAATCTTTTTAGTTGGCCACTTTGTTATTTTAGTACCATCTAGTACTATATTACCCTCTCTTGGTTTCATCAATCTAGCAAAGGATCTAAGTAAAGTAGATTTACCACATCCATTACTCCCAATAAATATACTTATTTCCCCTTCAGGGATATCTAAATCTATACTATTGATTACTTTTTTGCTTCCATAACTTAATGTAAGATCTTTTGCTTTTAAGCCGCTCATAATTAGCCTCCTTTTAAAATCATCTTATCTTTTTTGAATTTCTCATAAGCCAAATAAAGTAAGGAGCTCCTAATATGGCAACAATTAATCCAGATGGTATCTCCTTAGGAATAAATATTGTTCTTCCGATAAGATCAGCAAAAACTAGTAACATACCTCCTAATAAAGATGTCAACACTACTAACTTTCGATGATTTGAATTAGTTAACATTCTAGCTCCATGGGGTGCCAGTAAACCTACAAAACCAACAGTTCCTACTATAGATACTGCAGAAGCTGCTAAAGATACTCCAATTAAAGAAATAAATAACCTAGTTTTTTTCACTTGTATACCTAAACTACTAGCCATATCATCTCCTAAAGCTAAGGTATCTAGTTGAGGTGCTATGATCCAAGCAATAGGTATTAAAATTAGTGGCCATGCTATAAGATTTCCTAATTCAGCCCAGCCTTTAGCATAGGTACTTCCAGCTAACCATGTTAATGCAACTGTAACTCCCAATTTAGCCGTACTTACTAATATCTGAATCCCAGCAGAACAAAAAGCAGATACCGCTATTCCTATTAAAGCTAACATGGAGGGTTTAAAATTAGATCTCCAGGCTATTAAATATATAATACTAGAAGCGATCAATGCCCCTGAAAAAGCTGCTAAAGGCAATAATTCTATTGGTTGATCTGGCCAAAAAAGTAAAAATATAAGAGCTCCTAATCCAGCTCCAGGACTTACCCCTAATATAGACGGGTCCCCTAGAGGATTTCTTAAAACTCCTTGAAGTAATAGTCCACTTACAGCTAATGCTCCTCCTGCTAATAAAGCTACTATTATCCTTGGTAATCTGACATTTAATATAATATTTTTGGAAAAATCATTTCCATTTCCTATTAATACTTTTATAACTTCAACTATTTTAATATTTGAAGCTCCCATTGATAATCCAAATAGTACAAATATAATTATTAATCCTATCAGTGCAATTAGTATTTTATAATAGCTATAATCAAATAAATTTGTTCCTACACTAGTTTTAGAGGAATTATTTGTTTGATTTTGTTTTTTCCCTATTCTATAAGCTAACCAAATGAGCCAGGGTGCCCCTATCATAGCAGTAAAGGAACCTACCGGAAGCTCTCCTGCCTTCCCAAATAACCCCCTTGCTAGAACATCTGCACCTAATAATATGATTCCTCCCCATAGAAATGAAGCAGATAATAGAATTCTATGCTTTTTAAATCCCATTAGTTTTATTAAATGGGGAGCAATTATGCCTACAAAACCTATTGGTCCTATTACACTTACAGTTATAGCAGAAAGAAATACTGCTAAAGCTAATCCAGTAAATCTTATCAGTAAAACCTTTTGTCCTAATGAAGTGGCAATATCATCTCCTAATTCTAATAAGTCAAACTTATGACTCATTATTATAGAAATAGCCAGGGCTAACATTATCCATCCAAAAGAAAATTGTATTCCGTTCCAATCATTTTGGATAAGTGTTCCTGATCCCCACAAAAATAATCCTGCTGTTTCATTTTCAAAAAATAATTGCAATGTTCCTGTAATTGAAGCTAATACTAATGAAATAGCTGTTCCTGCAAGGGTCATCTGAATAGGAGTAGATCTTGGGCCTCCTGAGATTAAATATACCCCTATAGCTGCTAGTACTCCTCCGACTAATGAAGGCACTAATGAATATCCCGCAAAAATACTGGGAGAGAAAACAGCTACAACTATAACCATCAAATAAGAACCTGCATTTATTCCTAATGTAGTAGCGGAAGATAGAGGATTTCTAGTAAGACTTTGTAAAAGGGCACCAGAGGTAGCTAGTGCCCCGCCACCAATGATGCCTATCACTGATCTTGGAAGTCTCATTTGTCTTACAAGATGATGTTCTAAAATATCCTTAGGAAAAAATATAGCCTCATATATTACTGAGAAACTTAAATCTACTCTTCCTTGGGATACGTGAAGTATTAAAAGAGATATTAATATTAATATTCCTCCTCCATATATAAAGAGAAGTTTAATACTCTGAGGAAATTCCTTCCCTAGGATATTATAAATATTTTTATATCTCCTTTTTTCTATCATTTAATAAGAACCTCTAAAACTTTATCCACTACTACCTCTGCGGATAATGGCCCACCAAATACCCAAGTGTCTCCACCTAATGAATATGTTCTATCTTCTTCAACAAAACTTAGTTTATTCCATACTGGATTGTCTTTTAATTGATTATCAAACACATTATCATCCTCTTGTACAATATAGATGAAATTAGCATCTTGAACTGGAATTAAATCTTCTACTGTTGCTGTAGCAAAACCATATAGTTCAAAATTATCAGTCTCAAAGCTATTATTTAATCCTAATCTAGAGAATATTTCTACTGCCATTGAATTATCTGTAAATAATCTAATAGTTGGTACATCTTGAGAGCTATAAGCTTGGGATAATACATAGTCTTTTGTTTCTAAGTCTGATTCTTCTATTTCTTTTTTAGCTTCTTCATATTTTTTATCTAACTGCTCTAACACCTCTTTAGCTTCTTCTTCTTTCTCTACTACTTCTGCGATTTTATTAAATGTATCTTCCATCTCTTCATATTGAGTATATTCTCCTTCTTCTGGATAAGGATTAAATGCTAAAGTTGGAGCAATATCGTTTAATTTATCATATATAGCTTCATGTCTAAATCCTGCTGTAATTATCAAATCTGGATTTAAACTTGCAATAGTTTCTAGATTAGGTTCTTGTCTAGTTCCTACATCTACTACATCATCATCTAAATTTACATCTACATTAACCCAATTATTATATCCTTCTATATCAGCAACACCTGAAGGCTGGATACCTAAAGCTAAAAGATCTTCAGCATATACCCATTCTAAAACTACAATATTCTTTGGAGTTTCTTCAATATCAGTTGTTCCTAATTGATGTTCAATAGTTTTAATATCTTTACTGCCCTCTTCCTTAGGTTCAGGTGTATCTTGACTTTCATTACTACACCCTACAAATACTAACATTATAAGTACTAATATAGCTAAAACTTTAAAATTATTTTTCAAATTACTTCCTCCTTTGTATATATGATAATGATAGTTATTATCAATTATAGATTATATAAGAGGTCTTCTTTTTTGTCAATTGTAATTTTATATTACAAAAACCACCCAATAATAATTGGATGGCCTTTAAAGCTTTTTTATCAATAGTATATATCAGAAAACTCTATATTCATTTTTTCTACTAAATTATTATCTTCTGAATGATAGCTATTGTCTTCTATTGTAATTTTATCATTCTTAATAGGTATTTTAATAAAAAAAGTAGTGCCTACTCCTACTTCACTGTCTACTGTGATTTTTCCTTCATGCATTTCAACAAAGGACTTTACTAAGGATAATCCGATACCGCTACCTTCACTTCTTCTATTTAAAAGGGCATCTACCTGTCTAAAACGATCAAAGATAATATTTATCTTATCCTTCGATATTCCAATTCCTGTATCTTTAACTTTTAATATAAGGTTATCTAAATCCTTTTCAATATCAATAAATATACTTCCACAAGGATCGGTGAATTTGATGGAATTAGATATTAAGTTTAATAGTATTCTCTCTATTTTATCCACATCACAATCCATTACAATTTCTTCAACCTGGGTATCAAATATAATATCTAAACCATTACTTTTAGCAAAGTCAGCAACAGATAGTACAATATTCTCCACTACGTTCACAATGTCATAGGATCGGGGATTAAATTGCATATAATTTGCATCTACTCTAGAAATATCAACTAGATTATTTACTAATTTTAATAAGCGATATGAGTTTTGTTTAATAATCTTTATATGCTGAGGATTTAACTTCTTTACTTCTTCAAAGTTATATTTTTCTAATAGCTGAGCTACTCCCAGTATTAAATTAATTGGAGTCTTAAATTCATGGGAAAGATTACAGAAAAATTCTGTTTTAATCTCATCGTTTTCAATAGTCTCTTTAAGCAATCTTTCATTTTCTTTTAAGAGCTTTCTAAGAGTCCTGCCTGTTTCTTTCATCTCGGTTATATCTCTTGCAATTATATATACTCCTGTAACCTTCTCATCAATTATTATAGGGACTGTTTGTATATCTAAAATCACCTTTTGTCCCTTTTTATGAAAGGCAATAGATTCAAACATTCTTGAATTACCTTTTATTGTATCACTAAATTCTCTTACAACTTTTTCAAGCTCCTCCTGAGGCACAAATTCAGTAAAGTATCTTCCAATAAGTTCTTCCGCTGTATAGCCTGTCATTTCTTTAACTC
Source organism: Anaeromonas frigoriresistens (assembly GCF_016820655.1). GTDB lineage: Bacteria > Bacillota > Clostridia > Tissierellales > SIT17 > Anaeromonas > Anaeromonas frigoriresistens. The sequence goes on along the minus strand of NZ_WSFT01000039.1, from coordinate 80,263 downwards.
TTGTATTAACCATTATAATATTACCTTGTAGATCTAAGGAAAAAACAAAGTCCACATTATAATCATATAAACTCTTATAAAATTGTTCATTCTGTTCTAACTTATATTCTAATTTCTTCAAATGAGTAATATCTTGTCCAATATTAAAATGGTGTTTTTTACCATTTATCGTGATAGGAAATTTATTAAAAATCAACGTCTTCAATTCTCCATTAATACAAAATTTCTTTTCCATATAAGTATTTATACTATTTTCTATAAAATTAATTTTTTGACTATTCATAAGAGAATCAGGATAAAAATCCCATATCTTCTTTCCAACAATATCCTTTTCTTTTACTTCCAAAAAATCTAGTGCAGCTTTATTAAAATCAATAAAACCTCCTTCTATATCTGTTAATATTATAGGATTAATTGAATTTTTAAATAGCTTTTCATAGTATGTATTTTTATTTTCTAATGATTTGAATTTATCTTCTTTGTCTAAAGCACTACCTAATATATCTCTTAATTTTCCCAATAAATACAAGTCAATAATATTCCATCTTTTCTGCTTATTTTCATAATCAAAACCTATAAATCCAATTGTTGTGTTATTATTTTTTATAGGAAATATAAGGGTAGATTTTACCTTGTTTTTCTTTAATAGTAAACTATCTTGATAAGCTTCTGTAGGTAGTTTTTTAATGTTATTAATTTTTAGTTTTTCATGCTTAGTAATCTGGCTTATAACCCAGGAAATTGATGAAGTTTTTATAATTTTAAATATATTAATTTGAGATTCTATATCATCATTACACCATTCATAGCAATTATTCACATAATTTCTATCTTCATTGAAGAGAAAAATATATATTCTACTAGCCTTTTTAAATTTTCCTATATCTTCAAGAGCAGAATTAATTGATTTATTTAAATCACTTATACCTATAAATTTATTTGATATATTTAGTATCAACTCTAAGAATTTTTTTAACTCTTTATATTTATTAAACATATATACCTCCCCATATAAAACTTTAAGCTAGAACTTTCTTAATTAAATATTTTTCTTCAATAATCTTAGGAGGCATGGGTTTATCAATAACATATCCTTGAACCATATCACATTCTAAATATTTTAAAATCTCCACCTGTTTCTCCAATTCTACTCCTTCAGCTATCAGTTTTAAGTCTAAGTTTCTAGCAATAGTGATGATTCCTTTTAAAATTGATAGGTCATAGGTATTATTTAATAGTCCATCTATAAATTCTTTATCAATCTTAATTACATCAACAGGTAACTTTTTAAGATAGGCCAAGGATGAATAGCTTGTACCAAAATCATCTATTGAAATAGTAATACCCATTTTTTTAATATCCTGTAATTTTTCAATATTATAATTACCATTTATATATACATCTTCAGTTATCTCTAACTCTAAGTACTTAGGATCTATATCTATATCATTGATAATATTAGATATAACATTTATAAAATCATCCTGAAATATCTGTTTTGGAGATATATTAACCGCTACTTTTACAAACCACCCTTTCTCATGCCATTCTTTTATTTGCATACATGCTTGGGTTAAGACCCAAGTCCCAATAGGCATGATCAGTCCTGTCTCTTCTGCAAGAGTAATAAATTCTTTTGGTGGAATATATCCTTTCATAGGATGTTTCCATCTTATTAAAGCTTCAACTGAAGTAATTTTATTTGTTCTTAGATCAAATTGAGGTTGATAGTGTAATAGGAATTGTTTTTCTTCTAAGGCTTTCAATATATCTTTTTGTAAGTTAACCTTTTCCATAAGATTATCATTCATATTATCCTCATATATACAAAAAGCTCTTTTACCTCTTTTTTTTGCTTCATACATCGCTACATTAGCTGTTTTAAATAATATACTTTCCTCTACTCCATGGAGAGGATATACAGATACTCCAATACTTAAAGTTAATTGAATTTTATGCCCATCAATAAAAATAGGCTTATATATTATTTTTTGTAATTTTCCTATTAAATTTTCAATTGATTTCATTTTTGTAAAGTTAGTAGACAGTAAAATAAATTCATCTCCACTAATTCTAAAAATCTGACAATTCTTGTTTCTCTCTATAACACTCTTAAATCTATTAGATACTTTTCTTAAGAGTTTATCTCCTCCTGCATGTCCTAATAAGTCATTCGTATATTTAAAATTATCTAGATTAATAAAAAATACTCCTACTAGCTCACCTTTCCTTTTTGCTTCTACTAAAGCCTTATTAATTTCATTTGTTAAAGCTCTACGATTAGGTATCCCTGTTAAGCTATCATGATAGTCAATATACTCTAACTTAGAGTTTTTATCAACAAGTTCCTCTGTTCTTCGAAGTACTTTTTCTTCTAAATTATATTGTTTTTTTTCTAAATCTTTAATTAATTTATTTCTTTCTACCTCAATTATAATTTGACGAATTACCATTAAAATTATAACTATTCCGCCACCTATCATAATAGGAAAATCATTAGGCCATTTTATAATGCCTATTATTATTATAGTTAATATACTTATGTATGGTATCATAATAGAATATAAATTGAATATCCTTTTCACCTTTGTTAATTTATACTCCACTTCTTTATGTTCCTGTTTATATAGACTTGATAATCCTGCTAAAATTATGCTTGTCCCCCATATCAAATCCATAAATACAGGGAGATAATATCCTAAGATATCAGTATAATAATACAGAAAATTTGTTATTATGTGTACAGTTACACTAATTATACCTAAAATAAATCCTTTGTTTATTTTTACCAATTTTCCAGTGAATAACAAAGTGGTAAGAGTATGTATACCAGATATCTGTATAGCAGTAAATATAAGTGGTAGTAATAGTTGTTGTTCTAGTTCAAAGGAAACAACAGATTTATCCAGTATATAAATCCAACCAATAGTAACTATAACTGTACATACAATTAGATTATCAGTAAATAACTGTAGAATATAATTATTATTTTTATGTTTGCGAATTAATCTAATAAATACTATAGTATATAATAAAATATCTAATATAAAAATATAATGAGAAATTAATAATGTAAAGGGATTATTATTTTCATAATTAAAATCATAATTAATAATATTAAAAGATATACCACAAGCATATAAAAATGTTCCAATACCCATTATCAACCAAAAACTTTTCATATTACCATTTACTTTTTTATAGCCTCTAAAAATGAAAAAACATGCTATTATAGGGGCAACAATAAATAAAGACTTCCGAATGGTATTAATTAGATCTATATTATATTTTGCAATCCAAAATAAAAATACATATAGAAAAACAAAAATGGATGTAGCTAAAATACCGGTTCTTACTTTTTGCATTTATTCTTCACACCTTTAAGTATATTTTATAAATTTATCTGTCCATTCTTTATTAGTCAATATAGATAGTATAATTAAAATATTATAATTTAAGTATAAGTTTAAAGTCTATATTATATTATTCGAAGAGAGTGAACTGAATTTTAAAGGCTTGTTATGCACTTAGTTATTTTGTTTTGATTTAAAGTTCTTATCATATTTAAAATACCCTCACGAAAAGAAATTATATCATATCCTTAATGCAGAAAAATGTTTTAATTTGTAGAAAAGCCAAAGTATTTTAAATATTTCATTGATACTTATATTGTATATTAAAACTCACGTTTAATTAATGTTTTTTACCATTAATATAACTATTTTATGTTCCTTAGACAGTAGTCATATTTTTATTATGTATAATCATAAAAAAATAAAAGAAGCTTTTCAGCTTCTTTTATTTTATATTGTGTATTAGTATTTTCCGTATCCACCATAAGAATTAGTGAATAATACAACTAGTAATAAAAAGAAGAATAACAATTCACTGTTATCTCCAAATCCTCCAAGTAAACCTCTACGTCCAGACATTAATACTCCTCCTTCTAATCTCATAATATAGCTTAATAAATATAAGCTTAATAATAATATATGAATTAGAAGTTTAAGTGTTCCTAAATGGTTTTATATTATTGATTATATTCCTTCATATTAAGTTATTAATTTTTTAATAACTTAATAGCATCTTTTAGTTTAACTCTATTACCATACATTAAAGTTCCCATTCTATATATCATTGCTGCGAATATCCCTACTAATATAGTAGATATCAATAAGATACCAAGAGATATAATTATCTCTAGTGTAGATACACTTCCCATTGATATTCTTACGAACATGGACATAAAGGAACTAAAGGGAATAAAAGAAGCAATTTTTAACAATATTCCTTCTGTATTTTGCATTCCCATCATGGATACAAAGAAAACTCCAATAAATAGTAATGTTATAGGGGTAGCACTAGAACTTACATCTTCTGTTCTTGAAACTAAAGCCCCTAAAGCTCCATATATAAATGCATAGAACAGATAACCTAATATACCAAAGGCAGCAAAATTGAGTATTACCTCTGAAGGTATATCAAAAACAAAATCAAGCTTATTATTCCATGCCTCAGCATTTAGTCTATACGTTACAGTTGCAGTAAGCAGAATAAGCCCAAATTGTATAACTCCTGCCAGTGCTCCTCCTAGAACTTTACCAAATATTAGATTTCTAGTTTTAGTGCTAGTAACTAAAACCTCCATAGTTCTATTACTTTTTTCACTGGCAACGGATGTGGCTATCAACTGACCATAAAGTATAATCATAAAATATAATCCAAATACCAATATATAAGTATAAAGATAATTACTCACACTATCTTTTCCTAACACTTTTGTTTCAGATTGAACATTAGGATATATTAAATCCTCCACTTGACTGTACTCTATTCCTCTTTCATTTAATTCACTTACTCTAAAGGTTTTCTTCAATGCCTCTTCAAAGGGCATTTGACTCATATCAGACATTTCATTATTTTTTACTACGTATTTATATTCAGTAGGACCTTCTACTATATATCCTGCTTCAAATTCTCCTGAATTAATCTTTTCCTCAAGAGTCTCTATACTATCTACCTCGTTTAATTGACCAATAAAAAAGTTTTCTTTTAATATTTCTACATTAGTAATACTGTTATTTTTATTAACGTATCCATATACATTATTACTTTGCTCTTGTTGCTGTTCACTTGAATTACCTTCTCCTTTTTCATCTGAGGCAAAGAATGTATCTCTAATGGTAGGTATAGATAATCCAATTATTAAAGCCAAACAAATTATTACAGTAGAGATTATAAATGCTTTCTTTTTTAAGAATCCCATTAGTTCAAATTTAAATACAGTAAAAAAATCTCTCATTATTTCTCACCTACCTTTTCAACAAATATATCTTCTAATTTTGGTTCATAGGTAGAGAACTGATCAATATCTATGTCCTTTTCTACTATAGATCTTAAAAAATCATTTTTTGAGTTATTTCCTAATAATTCAATAATCAAAAAGTCTTTTCGCATTTCTATAACTCTCGCTATTTGACTTAAGTCTTTTTGAATAATACTTTTTAGATCATCTAAGGACAATTCATCTGAACTTATGGTTAATCTATTTTTACCATATTCCTTTTTTATATCCTTTAGATTTCCAGTAAGAACTATATTTCCTTTATTTATTAACGCTATCTCTTCACAAAATTCCTCTACATATCCCATTTGATGACTGGAGAATATAAGTAGTTTATTTTCTTTGATCATTTCATTGATTATATCCTTTAATATTTGTGAATTTACAGGATCTAGTCCACTAAAGGGTTCATCCAATATAACAATATCAGGATTAGTTAAAAATGTTTCTGCTAATTGTACCTTTTGTTGATTTCCTTTAGATAAAGTCTCTAATTTTTTATCTTTATATTCCTCAACACCTAATCTATTTAACCAGTAAAGAGCATTTTCTTTACTATTTTTGCTAGATAATCCTCTAAGTTGACCAAGATAAATTAACTGCTCTAATACTTTTTTCTTAGGATATAACCCTCTTTCTTCTGGTAAATATCCTATATGATGATTTTGTCTTATGAATTTATTACCGTCTAGAAGAACCTCTCCTTTATTAGCTTCAAATAAATTCATGATAATTCTTATAGTAGTAGTTTTTCCAGCTCCATTTCTACCTAATAACCCCAAAGCTCTACCACTTTCTACAGAAAATGATATTCCATGCAACACTTCAGTGTTAGTAAAGCTTTTATATAAATTTTTTACTTCTAGTTTCATGTAAGTCTCCTTCCCCTTCAAATATTTGACAATTAATTAACAAAACCTTTTAAACTACTCTATTCGATAAAATTTCTCTTTATCCTTCATTTTCTAATAACCTTTTATCAATTCTATGTAATAAATCCTCGGGATAATTGATATATTTAAGTATTTTTACAGCATTCCTAGTGGGAGATACACCCTTTCTTAGCTTATAGTCAAAAACCATTCCTGCATCTGTCATATTCTCCATGAAATAATATCTTATATAACCACTTATTAAAGGAATCAAATTTAAATCATGGGTTGCAACTATGGTAAATGCCCCATTTTCTTCTAAATAATTTAATATCTCTGCTGCAGCATTTATCCTTTCTACCGGATTAGTTCCTTTAAAAATTTCATCAATCAGAGCCAATGTAGTTACTTCCTCACCTCTAGTATTTATCATTTTTAATATAGCTTCTGCCTCAGCAAAATAATAGCTTTTTCCCTCGCCTATATTATCCTGTAGGCTAATTGAGCTCACTATCTTATAAAAGCTAGATTTATATTCATTTGCCAACACAGTATATATAGTTTGAGCCAGTAAAGCATTTACTCCAATAGTTCTTAAAAAAGTAGATTTACCACTCATATTAGATCCTGTTAGAATCATTCCTCCTTCTTCAAAGGATATAGAGTTAGCTACTGGATTTTCTAGTAAAGGGTGGATTAATCCCTCGGTTTCTAATACTTTTTTATCCTTTATAAATATAGGTTCACTATAATAACTTAAGTTTTCTCTATATAATGAAATAGAAATATATGCATCTATCTCCCCTATTAAATTGTATAATTTTATAATATCTTCTTTATATTTATTCACATCATCAACTATTGAGTAATAGTTTCTTTCTTTTACTAGGAATAAGATATTAATATAATCTGCGATAACATCTAGCCCTTCTACTTTTGAAATAATTCCTGATTTTCTTCCTATCATTTTTATTTTATTATAGATTGTTTTTAGCTCAAAATGATAATTAGGCAATTCATTATGAATGATTGAAAGCAAACTTCCACTAATTTTTATCATATTCCCTGTATATTGTATTGCCTCGATTTTATCTCCAATTTTCCTTCCTGCTGCATAGTGTAAGAACATATTCATACCACTTATTACGACTAATGTAGCTATTAGAACATCTCTATAGCCAGGTATAATAAAGATTAGTGCTATATTTACTACTGATATTAAAGCAAATAAATTATATATTACTTTTAAAATAAAATCAGAATGTAATCTTTCTTTTAATACAAATATAACGTCATCATCAGTTCTATCTAGTTTAATTAATTCTTCATGAATTTTTGTTCTAAGCTCTTTATTTTTATTAAAGATAGCTATAATCTTTCCTCGTTCTTCTAATAATTTTTTATCTATTAAGGGAGTTCTCAATATTTTATATAATGTCTGTTCTCCTGGGGTAGTCAGGGTTCTATCTAATTGAGAATATACTTTATCTATATTAAGATCATCCCAGGTACTATCATCTATGTAATTATCCTTTTCTTTATATTTATCAAATAAAGACCTTATAAGCTTAAATTTTCTTTTCCTATTGATATCATAGATAACCTTCTTTTTATTGAAAAAAATACTCTTTATATTTTCTATCATGTCTTACCTACTTTCTTTAATGCTTCACTTATCTGATGCATTTTAAATAATTATTCTTCTAAATATATTTCTATAAAGAGATAATAATACCCTTCTATTTTTTTGCATACTTCCTAATAAATAAACAATACTAAAGCTAGTCTTATTTAAAATGAATTCTAATCATTGTACCCTTTTCTAGTTTACTTATTACTTCTATATTACCCCCTTGGTGCTCAATAATTTCTTTTGCTATTGCCATTCCTAGACCTGACCCTTTATGAGCCTCCCCTGTATTAGTTCCTCTATAATATCTATCAAAAAGTTTATCTAAATCTTCCTTGTATATTCCCTTTCCATTATCCTCTATCTCAATAATTATATCTTTTTCTTCCTTTATTCTTACTTGAATATTAGTGTCCTCTGGGTTGTGAATTAAAGCATTATATATGAGATTGGTAAAGGCCCTTTGAAGAAGTAGATAATCCCCTTTAAATATAATCTCTTCCTTTATTGGTTGGTAGTCTATATGTCTATTCTCATACTGAGGATTATTCAATATACTTATAATAGTTTCTCGAAGAATATGGACTAAGTTTTCTTCCTTCTCTTTTATATTAGTATTATCTTTATTAAGTTCATAGGTAAGTTTTAAATCCTCTACTAGATTACTTATATAGTTGGATTTATCTTTTATCACCTGAGCATACTTTTTAGCTTCCTCTTTTGATATATCATAATCCGTATCTAATAATACTTCTGAATAACCTCTAATAGAAGATAATGGAGTCTTGATATCATGGGTTATATTAGTAATCCATTCTTCCCTCATTTTTTCAGTTTTTTCTCTTTCTATTTCATTTCTACCTAAAGTTATAGATAAAGTATTTAAACTATCATAAACTTCATTATATACTCCTTTAGACTTATACTTTTCATCAAATTTACCTCTAGATAAATTTTGAATTCCTTCTATAATACCTAATATAGGTTTAGTTAAAAAAGAACTAAATATATATCCTATTATCAGAGCAATTATACTAATAACTATTAAAGAAGTAAAAAACATCTTGAAAATATCTGATATTATGGTTTCAGGAGTATATATAAATTGAACTTTTGAAATCTTTTCGCTAGGATATCCCATTATATAACTTAACTCTTTACCTTCTCTATTAATTATTCCTACAAATATAGTATAGCCTCCTACTGACCCAGGATATTTATGGTAAAATATTAATTTGCCTGGGGTATAATGGGCAGGGGCTTCCTCAGGTTTAAATCTACTATATATCTCAGTACCATTCTCATCTAAAATCTGTATCCAATTATCATGCTTTTTTAAATCTTCTATTTGACTTTCTTGTATGAATATATCTCCATTTTCATATTCTATATTTTCTCCAAATTCTAAAGTAAAATCAGGGCCTCGTCTCTCAGAGGCTATGTTCGAAGAATTCATATTATAGTTGTTTATACGAAAAAGATTAATTATTAGAAATGCAAACAAAGAGATAGTTATTGTAACTATTATCGCAATTAGAAACCTCCCAGTTATTTTCCACTTCATACTAATCTCTCCCTATAGACAGCTTGTATCCTAATCCTTTAATGGTCTTAATATACTTAGGATCACTAGGATTATCCTCTAGTTTTTCTCTTAGGTGTCTTATATGGACCATAATTGTATTATCATAGCCTATATATTCATCACCCCATACATTTTCACATATTTTATTTTTACTTAGTATCTGATTAGGATGTCTAGCAAGAAATAGAAGAATACCATATTCCTTAGCTGTTAAGGATATCAGTCTGCTACCTTTAAATACTTCTCCCGTTTCAGAATCTAATTTAATATCATCAAAGTGATATTGCTTTTTATTATCTAACTTATTTTCTATATTAAAGTATTCATTTCTTCTAAAATGGGCTTTAATTCTAAAGGCTACTTCTTTAGGACTAAAGGGCTTTGTTACATAATCATCTCCCCCTAATCCTAACCCTAAAAGTTTATCTAAGTCATCCGTTTTAGCTGATAAGAATATGATTGGTACTATGCTATAGTCCCTTATTTGCCTACATACTTCATAACCATCTATATCCGGTAGCATAATATCAAGAATTATTATATCAGGGTTCTCTTCTCTACCTAGCTTTACACCTTCAATTCCATTAGATGCTTTAAATATCCTTTGAAAGCCCTCCTTCATAAGAACTGTTTCTAAAAGATTCAATATTTCTATCTCATCATCTATTATTAATATTTTCTTTTGAGATATATCCTGAACATTAATCATATAATCACCTTCTAATTAAGTTTCTTTAATTATACTACAATTTACCATTACATATTATATTATATCCTTGCTCCTAAACTTATAAAGTCCTACACCTATAATTGAAATAAAACTCAAGATGCTAACACCATACATTATTCCATATCTTAAAGTTTGTTCTGCTGATGTGACGAAGTTTGGCATCATAGTAAGTACAGGATAAGTCCAAGGATAAAAAATCCAATATTTAGTTGAATTTGCAATCAATATAGTTGGCAAGGTAAAAATCGCTCCTACCCCTAAAGGAACTCCTACATTCTTAAATTTAAAACTAATATAAAATTGTATTGCTATTATAGGTAGTGAAGATATAAATGCTAATAGAGGTCTCAGAACTATAATATCTAAAGGGATGGAACCTTTTCCCCCTAGTATTATTCCTGATATCAATATACCGATCAAAAATACTACTAAATTATATAGTACCGCTATACATCCTAATATTAATTTCGATATATATACATCTTCTCTCCTTATGGGTAGAGATAATAATTGCTTCCACCCATTATTACTATGTTCGATTCTAGTTATGATAGCAAAAATTATTGTGATAAATATTGGTAATATAAGCATCCCATACATTAATGTACTACCAGAGAAGAGAGCACCCCATAAATCAATTTCCTCCTGTCCTTTAATATTTTTAGCAAAGCTAAATCCTTGTATTACTGCTAAAATAGGAAAAAATGTAGCTACTAGAAATATATTTGATCTTTTAATTTTCATAAATTCTATCTTTAAATTATTAAACATTATAATCCTCCTTATAATATATCTTTTTTATTAAAGGATAAAATTCCTACTACAGATATAAGTATCATAGAAATAATTCCACCATATAAAGCTATTGAGGAATTACCAACATTCAAATTATTGATATAATAAGTATAAGTATAGGGAATTAACTTTGCTAGATCAGGGTTTTTACTTAGTACCCCAGGAGCTACTATTATTCCTAAAAAACCAATAACAACTGGTATAATAACATTTTTAGTATGGGAACTTAAAAAGTTATGAAGGGCTACTACTCCTAATATGGCAACATATTGATATAAAATATATTCTCCGTATAATCTATAATTAATTGCTTCAGGAAATCCAATTACTTTTCCAACTAAAACTAATCCTAAAGAATTTAATGCTATCATAATAAAACTAAAAATAACTATTGTTATAAGCTTTGATATATAGACTTCCCATCTCCTTACTGGTAATGTCAAGAGCTTCTTCCAATTATCTTCTTCAAATTCTGTATAATGAATTATAGTAGCAATAACAGCTATAAAAAGTGGTAGGAATATCCCCCATCCTAATACTCGATGGTTTTCTCTAAGTAAAATATCCCAGGAAGTAAATCCTAGTTCCTGCCCCTTTACATATAAATAATCATGATATCTTATATACATATCCAAAAACATTGCCATAGTAGTACCTAAAGGTATACCTAATATCATAAGCCATATAAACCCTCGTCGCTGTTTACTTAATTCAGTCTTAATTAATATTGGTAATTTCATCTTGATTCTCCTTCCTAGTTATATCAAGGAATATATCTTCTAAGTTGCTTTTATCTTCACTAATATGATAGACCTCAAAGTTATTTATCACTAGTTCTTTAGTTAATATAGATGGACTAGAAAATTCTTTTATATAAATGTATTTATCTCTTTCTTCTACTTGATATCCTCTTTTTAGTAAATGGTCTATTGCTTCCTTTTTAGGCTCAGCTCCTATCTTAATTTGTGCTAAACTTCTTTTTTGTAACTCCTCTAGACTTCCTTGAAAGATTAAATTCCCCTTATTGATTATACCTACATCTGTGGCCATCAATTCTATTTCACTTAGTATATGACTTGACACCACTACAGTTATTCCTAATTTTTCAGGCAAGCCTTTAATTAAAGCTCTAATTTCTCTTATACCTGCTGGATCCAATCCATTGGTAGGTTCATCTAAAATTAGTAATTCAGGATTTCCTATTAATGCCTGTGCAATACCTAGTCGTTGCTTCATTCCCATTGAAAACTTCTTTACTTTTTTATCCTTAACTTCTAGTAATCCTACAATATTTAGTACTCTTTCAATTTCAGATTTCTCTACATTTAAGATTTCTCGAATTATATTTAAATTTTCATAAGCTGTTAAGTGTGCATAATATGAAGGATTCTCTACCATTGATCCTACTTTTTTTAATATATCTAATCTATCTTTATCTATAGATTTATCAAATAATTTTGCTTTTCCTTCCGTAGGACTTATTAGACCTAAAAGCATACGGATAGTTGTGGATTTACCAGCTCCATTAGGTCCTAAAAAGCCATATATTCCTCCTTGGGGAATCTTTAAGTTAATGCTATTTACTGCTGCAAATCCATCAAATTTCTTAGTAAGATTATCAGTTTCAATTAAGTATTTCTTCAAAATAATTACCTCCTTAGATTTCTTAATATAAGTATAAGTTTCCCACCTTAAGCAGGCTTTCAGATAACCTTAAGTTATCCTTAAGATTTAAATTTATAAAAGAATCCCCAGAGAGAATTCTCTCTGGGGATTCTTTTATAAAAATTTAAGCTTTATACTAGAATCTCACCTTTAAAACTATAATTCTATACTGATATTTGGATTTTTCTCCTTTAAAACCTCTGCAAATTTCATTTTATCCTTTGGTGAGATTATAGCTAAAAGTCTATTAGCACTTTTTAGTTCTATTCTATCTAAAGATAATGCTGGAGACGATATAGGATTATTTGTTTTCTTTATTAATTCTATGTCTTTAATATTTACTTTTGATCTAAATGGGCCACACTTAATTCTTATCATTTCATCTTCAATGTAATACCCTGTACCAAACCAAAGCCAAGCAGCAAATAAAAATGATAATATCATAATAATACTAACCATAGTTATTCCTAAATCCACCAATATAAATAGAGTGGTAAATCCTATAATTCCAAAAATCGCTACACCTAACCATAAATCTCTTTTTGAAGGAAAATACATATTAATCACCTCTTAAATTTTTATAACTCTACAAATAACACTTCATAATCAGTTATATGATTATAGTTAGATTTCTCAGCTGTTTTAACTGAACCTTCATTCCAGCTCCAACTATCCCAATAAAGATCTAAACTTAATTCATTAGCTCTTCCAGCCATTTTTGTTGCCATAATAGTTGCATACCCTTTTCTTTGGTATTCTTCAATAGTCTCCACTCCACATCCACAACTACTCTCACTCATATATTCTGCTGTGCACCATCCGGCAATGGTATTATCATTTACTATAGTACAATAACCAAAACCTTCATTTAGAAATGCCTCTTTAGTTCCCCACATGCCTCTTATTTCATCTATTAACTCTGATATATTTTCTAGGGAATCATTATTAAGAATATCTTTAGTTATTTCTATTATTTTTACAGAAGGATCTAAGATGATATTAGTATTTAATTTACCACTATGTTTATATAAATGCCTTTGAAATACTCTAGGTTCGTTATTATTAAATAGTTCAATCAAAAAATCCTTCCATACAGGAGATGAGTAATATAGCTTGCCAATTTCTAACTTTTTCTTATCATCCTTATATATGATCTCTTTTCTAATAAACTCAATAGCTTTTTTCTTTTCATCTGCCGTAGCATTATTTTCTCCAAAGTAGAAAGTATTTTTAGTATCCCATATCACCATTATGGATGGATTTACTTCATCATCTATATATACTTCACATGGTGTGTTTCCCTCAATCATAGATTGAAACACATATTTAACTTCCAGTTTATTTTCAAAAATATTAAATATAGCTTTATTTGGATTAACTTTTATCAACACATGACCTCCTCAATTGATTCTGCTTCATATATTCTGCTTGCCTAATAAAAATATCTGATATATCATAACTATTAAATTTATGTAGAGTTATATTATTAGTTTTTATAATTTTTCTCATTTTGATCAACCCCTTTGACTATTACTTATTTCTATATTCTAGCTATTTTGTTTAAAAACCTTTTAAAAACAAGAAAAGGATTAAGAATATTCTTAATCCTTTTCTTGTTTTTAATTTTATCTAACAAACTTTTTTATAAAAACTTTTAATTAAAGTAAAACCAAATAGTATTTGTAACAAAGTAATACTTATATTGAAATGTTCTATTATTGTTTTTATTAAATAAATATTAGTATATTTAAAGTATATAAATTCCACTAAGGATAGTAGAAATATAGGCAATGTTAAAAATCCTATCCTCCCTAAATCCAGCATCCATTCCCCTCTCTTTTTTCTCTCATTTAAGATATATTCTAAACCTATTAACATCCCAAATGAAGCATTAAATATAATATGATACAAATAATAAGACCAGGGGAAATAAAGGATATGGGTGAAATTTTCTTGTTGGATTAAACTTGTAATATAATAGGATACTTGAAATCTTAATATAAAATATAAAGTGAAACTAAATACAATAAACAAATATTTCTTATAACTATACTTCATAAATATACATCTCCTTTTGTAGTCACATATATAATATATATTTAGAAGCTTGTCATAAAATTACTATTCTATAGAACTTGTACAATTTTTTTATTTCCAAAACAATTCCCCGACTACTAAATAATATAGTCGGGGATACATATTAAATCTTTACCGAATGTTTAATGTTTTCTTTCAAAAATTCTATTGTGGCATTATAAGCTTCTTTGGTACAATCTCTTTTATAGAAATTAATAAATGCATGTTGTGCTTCTTTTGTGGTTTTATCAAATATTAATTTACTATATTGTATTCCTTTTCTATCAAGTTCCTCTATCATTTCAGCGGTCTGACTATAAAGCCAATCTACTTTACCTGCTGTTATAAATACTGGCGGAAAGTCTTTTGTAATATGATCTATAGGCGATATTTGATCTATATACTGAGACTCTTCTGGTTTCTTTGTACCTATATAGCTTTTAACCATAATTTTGATAGCGGGAAACCCAGTATCTATTAATGTATCAAAATTATATGCACCATAATATAGTATTAGACCAAGGAGCTGTTCTTTTACTATAGGCGTTTCTATGTTATAACTCTTTCTTAAATTTTCATTAGTTAGAATACATGATACCAAACTTGATAGATGAGCTCCTCCTGAATCCCCACCTAAAAAAATCTGATTGATATCTCCATTATAATCTGTATAATTCTCTTTAACCCATTTGATTGCATCAATTACATCTATAACTTGACTTGGATGTTGATTTTTAGGTCCTAATCTATAATTTATATTAAAAACTAAAAACCCTTCATTTGCAATAGTTTGGCATAATTTTGTATAGTTCCCCTTATTCCCTATAGTCCATCCTCCACCATGAATATATATCATTATAGGTAGTTTCTCTGTATTACCTTCTGGAAAATGGATATCTAATTTATTATATTTACTCTTAAAAGAGTATTCTCTATTTCTTACACTATATACATCTTTAGGTAAATCATTATTGTAATAAAATTTTCTTCCTATTAGGTCAAATCCATTTAAAATCCCTTTGAATAAAATTGTTTTCACTTTATCCTCTCTCTCCTATACTTTTTAAGATATTCTCTGCTAAAAGGTTTTTATAAAGGTATCCACATAGCATTTGAATTATCTTCAAATCCACATTTTTCATAAAAGGCTCTTTTCCCTTCTGTATATGTGAGGAAAAAGTAAGTTCCTTTAAACTCTTCTACTAATGATTCAACCATCCTTTTGGCTATACCCCTTCCTTGATACTCTGGTTTAACTACCACATCATATATTCCTGTATAATAGTAATTGTCAGAAATTGCTCTAGAAAATCCTAGTAATTCATCTTCATAATAAGCCATTATATAATAAGAATTTTTAAAAGCTGGTACAATTATATCTTTATTTTTATTCCATCCTACACTTTTAAATACTTCAATTATTTCTTCAGCATTGAGTTCTCCATTAATGACATATTTAACATTCATATTTATCACCCCTTATAAATACATATCTAACCAATTTATAGCTTCTTCTATCATACTAATAGTTTTATCTTGCTGAAAATTAGAAGTCTATACATTTTGACTTATTGTTAGCTTCCTTATTTCTTTCTATAAGAAATTGTATATTCCAATTAAAGGATAAGGTTCTCCACTCTCTAAACTCAGGAGAAATTTCATCCAATGAGTATTGTTTTTCTTCTGAATAATTATTTTTTTCTACTAACTCTAAAAGTTCTTCTATATATTTTATTTCCAAATATACATCTTCTATTGTAGCGAGAGGTCCATGCCCCGGTACAAAGTATTTAATATCCTTTTTGGATATATCTCTAAGAATAGTAAGAAACTCTTCAGGATTTCCATGGCCTAACCAAGGGTGACTTTTCGCAAATAATAAATCTCCCATAAAATATATTTTTTCTTCTGGGATATATGCTATTGCATCTCCTTTAGAATGACCTATATCGAATGTCTTTAATTGTAAATTTCTCTTTGTTCCATATAATATAATTTCATCTTCAAATGTTATCTCTGGTATCCAAATATCTAATTCCGGTCTTGAAAAGTTGCTTAGGAAAAATAATTCATTTTTTAAATTCATAATTGCCCCTTCGTCTTTCTCTTTGATTAGAGCTTCTTCAAGTTCCTTAACTCTATCTATATACATGCTTTTTTCTGCTTTTAGTTCATTTTTAAATTTAATTAATTCATCTCTTACTTGTGGCGAACTCATCAAGATTCCTTTGTCTTTAAATAGTTGATTTCCAACTATGTGATCACCATGACTATGGCTATTGATGATATAAGAAGGCTCCTTGCCTGTTAATTCTATACTAGCTTTTTTAAGGTCTTTGGCTGCATCCATATTTAAGAAAGTATCAAATATTACTGTATGCTTACCTAAGTCTATTATTCCTGCATTACTACCAGTTTTCCCTATTCCTTTTTCTAGTACAGCATATACTCCTTCTGCTATTTCTATAATATTAAAATACTCAGATTTAAAATTCACTTCTTTTGCGTTCATATTATTTCCCCCTGTTTTTTACTTTTAATTAATATATAAACAGATATAATTGAAAATATTAATAAAGGAATATTCCCATTAAGATAAATATAATTGAAAAAATAAATACACTTATATTCAATTGCTTGAACTTTCTCTTATTGTTTAAGGTAGAATCTACAAATTCTCTAAATTTATCGTAATTAAAAATTAAATTAAATATCTTTATTAAGGTTAAAGAAACTAATATTGCTATTATCCAGCTATATTTAATGTCCATATTAAACACTTGATACCAGGTATATCCTACAATTATTAAACTTATAACACTTACAATATAGATCCATTTAGGCTTTTCTTTTGCGTAAGCTTTATCCAATTCCCAGTCTATCCATTTCTTCCCGTAACGAATCATCAAAATTCTACTTCCAATTCCTACAAATGCCCAGGCAAAACATAATGTACTGAAATAATTTAAATCTTCCATAAAGTCCTCCTTGAATAATTTTCTTTTTATATCATTATGTTCTAAAGAAAATAAAAATTAATATTATTAAATGATTTAAATTATAAAAATATGATTAATTCTTAATATTCAGTATATTCAAGATAAAGAATTACACCTATTTTTATTTAAACCAATTAATTATCTCTTTTACTATTATTTCTGGCTTATCCCAATGAAGCATATGAGTTGTATTATCAATTTTTTTAACTTTTGCATTGGTCTCTTGTCTAAATTCATTACTTAATGTATTTCTTATATTTAACCAAGACTCTGGTAAAGTACTTTGTAATAAAAGGATGTTATTTGATAGATTGTCCCAGATTTCCTTTGTTGGATTTTTGGACATAGATAAAATAGCTCTTCTTGCTGTATTTCCACTGGCTCTAAATTTCTGTTTACCGTCTTCCTTCTTCATAAGATCTCTTGAAGATACCTCTTTGAGGGGGGACCATTTCATGTATGCACCTTTTTCTACTTTTATAAAATCCTCCCATGTATCAAATACGTACTCATCAAAATCTTTTATATAGTATTCTATTTCCTCCTCTAGGGAACAAGAGGATCTACCTTTTAATTTCCCTTCATCATACAGGTTGGAAGCTATACTATATAATCGATCTTTAATATAATATCCCCCATCTAAAAGCAATAATTTTATTACTTTCTCAGGGTATCTTGCTGCATAGTGAAGAGTAATATCCCCCCCCCAAGAATGAGCTAGCAAAAAGAAGCTATCTTTTTGTAGAGTTTTTATAACTTTATCAACCCAAAGCACTAAATTAGGAATCTCATATTCTTCATCAGATTCAAAAGTTGATGTTTCTCCATGTCCAGGTAAATCAATAGAATAGATATGGTATTTATTCTTCAATGCTTCACCTAACTCTAAAAAGCTTAAACTAGTGCTTCCAAGACCATGTAAACAGATGATAGTAGGATTATCATTATTTCCCCACTCATGAATTCTTACATTATTTCCAGTAATATCTATGTTAATTTCATTCATATTTTCACCTAATTTCTTAAGTATTTGAAACTAATTAATAACTTCTACAATTTAACACTAATACCTCTTTTTTATCTTTTAACCAGCAAAGTAATCATCTCGATTTGTATACTATTTACTCATTGATATTTAGGACATCCGTTTTCAATGTAATTATTGGATTATCATATTTAGATAATCCTATTATTTCATATTCTCCAGTCTTGAAATCATCCTCATAATTGAACCATAAAGTAAAACTATCAGTTCTAACTATCTTAGTATCATATTCTTTATCCCTCTCAACATCAATAATCTTGATTTTTTCTATGTCTGGATGATTTACAACCCCTTGAAACATTGGAAAGGGTGTATTTCTGATCATAGGAAAAGAAGAGGCGTGTACTCCACCTAATCTGTAAGCTGTATCATTTGGATCTCCAAATACACCTCCATATACATACTGCCATCTACCAAATATAGTTTTTTTCATATAGTGGACCTGCAGGTCCTTATCATCTTTATTGTCATTAAAAAAGACTATAGCTCCTTTGTCTGTATTTTCTTTATGTATTACATTGATCTCTTCCTTAGATCTATTTAAAGCTTCTTCTAATGTTTTATAACTTGATATTATCATTCCATTATCTTTTAATATACTTACCACCGATATTAATAGCATAATTAGCAATATATATACCATTGGTTTTTTCATAGATTCACCTCTTTAGGCTATAATATATTATTTATACTCTTTATATGTATAATTCTTCACTAAATTTCTATTTCCTGCGAATTTTATAAACTTATAAAAGACCTCCGATGGAAATCCATCGAAGGTCTAAAGGGGAAGTTAAGATATCTATAGCATTAATTAATTAAATACTCAAAAATTTGTTCAGATTGATATTTCGTTATTATTTCATCTTCTACTAATTTTTCTAATATTGTACTTAATCTACTTCTTCTATATGTTATTTTATCTTTTATTTTTAATTTAATTTGATTATACTGTGCTTCAGTGATTTTTCCTTCATCTAATTTCTGGTCTAAGGTCTCATCTAAATTTTCAATTTTGTATTTTAGATTAAACTTTCCTTTAACTTTTTTATTGTCTATTTTGGTTACTATATTATTGTATTGATCTTTAGTAATTTCCTCTTTTTCTATTTTTTCTTTTACTTTATCTTTCTTCTCTTGAATAATTTCATCTCTATATTCAGTCAATTTTTCAGCTATATTAGTTGCCTGATCTTTTGAAACTATATTTTTTTCTACTATCTCTTCTAATTTATCTTCTAATCTATTTTCTCTAACTTCATAATTAAAATCTACTTGATAAACTGGTTTCTCATCTATTGATCCTGTTTCATTTGTTGCCGATGTGAAATTTACCATAGAGAATAGCATTGTGCCTATTACTGCACCATTTACTGCCTTCTTAGTTTTTTTATTCATTTAATTCCTCCTCTTTATTATTTATTACATTTTTAGTTTACTCTTGTTATGTGATGCTTTTGTGAGGAATATCCTAAATACTATTAATGAAATGATATTATATGATTTGATAGTTTAATCCTTAAAAAGAGTAAACCTTATCTTAAGATAAGGTTTACTCTTTTTAAATTTTTAATTTATTTGATGCTATATTCATCAGAATTAACATAAATATGAACGATATCAAAGAAAGTATTATTATAGGAATAAATAATATCGCAAGTAAAAATGGCACACGTACAATTAGGACTGTTAGTACTAAAAGATTAGTTACAAAGTATAACTTCCATCTATTTAAAGCTTTAGTCTCAAGATCATTATCTTCAATCCTTCTAGCTTCTTCAGATATTCCTATACAAATATTATATATCATCATAAGATTAAGTATGGTAGCAGCTACACCTATTAATAATATTAATATGCTGTATGAATTAAAAGTAAATTCATTTAGTGGAACTGTCACTTCATATATACTAAAAACAGATAATAAAATCAAAGGTATAGCAAATCTTTTTGCTTTATCAAAATGTTCATTTCTCTCATATAGCATATTTAATCCCTGATAAAATAAAATATATCCTATAATATCTGGTAAGATATCAAATCCACTCAATCTAAAATCAAAGAAAAAAATAAATCCCCAAAACAATTTTTTATATCCCATTCACCTATCCCCCATTAATGATTTTAATAATTATTATATATATACTAAATTGAAGACTATAATAGTATTATTTTGATATTATTATTTCATCTGATATTTTATCAAATCCTAAAGATTCAGGTATTTTTTGAGATATATAATTATGTTCTTCTACTAAATAAATAGGTAATATCTCCTTTTCAATACACCAGTTTATACATCCTTTTACCACTTCTTTTCCATATCCCTTTCCACGATAACAGTCCATAGTCATTACTACAATATTTCCGGCCCCTGCTCTTATTTCAGATATAAATCCTATTGAAGCTATTTTATTAGACTCTTCAACTATAAACTGTCTTCCCTCTTCAAATATCTTTTTCTTTCTCCTTTTGTATTCTTCAAAATTAAAATTCTCACAAAATTCTAATCTGTCAACATCTTGTGAAGTCATTCTCTGGCTAATAGTAGATCTGTTATTATTACTGGGATATACATATCTATGCATTTTTCTTTTCTTATAACTAGGATTATTTATAAGAAATTTCTTTAAAATATCATCTAGAGAACTTATTTCATCATTAGATATATCTATAAGTTCATTGTAATATTTTGGAGATACTGATAATATAGGCTGTCCAAAATACTTAGTTTGAATTATAGGATAAAAGTATTTGTTATTTAGAGCTAGATCCCTATATTTACTCTTAAAGATCCTTTTGTCTTTATTAAATTCACTTATATCTACTCCCATAAATTCTTGATAATGTTTATCTAATGGATTCATTAAATCCCCCTCCCTAATATGAAGTGGTCTTTTATAACCTTCCTTCTAGATCTTCTTTCATTTTAATTAGCTCCTCTTTAGCAGGACCTTGATAGTCAGGATTTTCTTTTAGTATGTTGTCTATTATTCCCATTTTAAGGTTATCATGAAAAAGGATATCATCTTTTAAAAATTTTAAATAGCCTAAATATTTTTCTTCCATACCAGATAAATCTTTTAGCTTATTATATTCATTTAAAGCTTTTTGTAAATACTTAGGTTCATCTGAAATTTTTATTCCTTTTTCTAGTGTATCTATACCTTTATCCAAGTTGGTAATTAGCATTATATTCGATAAAAACATATAACTCTGACTGTTTTTGGGTTCTAGTTTTACTGATTCTTGCAAGGCATCTTGAGCTTTATTAAAATCATTGGTATAAGTATAGGAAAGTCCTAATTGATACCATGCTAAGCTATTTGAAGGATCAACTTGTATTGCTAATTTTAATACTCTAATAGTTTCTTTATATTTTTTTTGAGATAAATATAATTGAGCTACTTTCATAATAGGCTTAGGATCCATTGGATGTTCTTTAATATATTCTTCTAGCCCTTGAATTTTTTCCTCTTTAATAGTTACCTCCGGAAAGTATGAGACTCGAGGATAATTCTCCCAATCATTAGCATGAAAATTCCTTAGTATTGATTCATACTCTTCAATACTTTTCCCTGAGAAAGTTTTAAATGCTTCTTCAAAAGACATTTCTTTTGTTTTTAATAATATATCCTTAATTATCCCCTCGCCTTTTTCTGTTACTAGATAATATATAGCTCTATTACTTTGTTCATAAGCTTGATTCTTTCTCCAATCTTTTGAAGAAGATATGGTTGAAAAAGGAACTATTTCTTTTAACTCTGTATTCATTACTTTTTTAAAAACTTCCTCTTCCATTGTGGTTGCTACTCCTTCTTCGAACCAATGAGGCATAGAATCGCTACTTATATCATTTTGAATTCTAAACATATGAGAAATATAATGACTATATT
Source organism: Anaeromonas frigoriresistens (assembly GCF_016820655.1). GTDB lineage: Bacteria > Bacillota > Clostridia > Tissierellales > SIT17 > Anaeromonas > Anaeromonas frigoriresistens. Next base: position 57,626 of record NZ_WSFT01000039.1, on the reverse strand, counting down.
CATGGCGTAAAATTTCTTCAAAATTATAATTTAAATTAGTATTAAAAACATCATAATATGCATCTTCTACAGGTATTGTTATTTGTTTAAGGTCTTCATAATAATATCCCCCAGTCCACTCATCTACTAACAAATCTTTTCTAAAGGTCTCTTCATCTGTTAATTTAATAGTTAATTCTTGACGTTCTACCTGTCCAAATACCTTTTCAGTATCTTCTTGAATCTCATCAATGTATACATTTATAAGATCTAATGCAGATTCTACATCTTTTCTGTATAATATTTTTATATTCTCCCTTTCATACTCTTGATAAGGCTCTCTTGATTTAGCTGTCTCTTGGGGCTTTCTTGTAAGGGAATTTAAAGTCTCATGGGAAGTTCCTGCTAACTTTTCCTTATACAATTTGGATACTCCAAGGGATGTCCCCCCTAAAGCAAATAGAACAGTTATTAATATAGTCATTCCTAGTTTGTTTTTATAAAAGAGAATGCCTTTATTTTTTATTCCCATTCTAATAATAGTGTATATAATTAATATTCCTAATAATATATTAAATACTATAGCTACCCTGTATAAATTATTAATATCTATATATGTTGCTGCTAGCATATATACTAAAGCTAATCCTAAATAAATTCCCATAGTTATAAATATCTTATTTACCACTTTCATCTCTAGTACCCCCATCAATCAATATTTTTCCACTTAAAAACTAACTGTCCTAATATAATTTCATTTCTTTACTTCTTCATTCTTATTAATATAGATATCTAATGCCTTGATTCCTCTTCTGGATACCTTTACTATTAATACAAATAAGTAAATACCACCTGCTAGCATTCCTATAAGAATTAAAATATTTATTAGAAATATTGAGTTAGCCATTGAGGCAGGACTTGTTAAATCCATACTTTACACTCCTTTAAAATTTTATTTTATTAATTAGAATTCTCTAACTTAAAACTTTGAATCTCTCCTTTATAGTACTCTAATTTAACAGACTTAGAGTAATCCTCGTTTACAAAAATCAATTCTATAGGAGCCTTTCGAGTTTTCGATGAACTAAATTCTAGCTCTTCCATCTTCTCTAAATCATATCCTTTTTTTAAAGCATATTCTTTTGCGATTCTTATAGGTTTAGAATCTAAATCTAATTTATCTGATAATATGAAATTTCCAATTCCTAATACTATAATGAATGCTATTGCTACTACAGTTAGCTTTCCATAATTCCTTTTACTCTCAGTAACTATTCCTATTATCCCCAAAGAAAATATATATTCTAAATTATTTATAGCATTAAGTAATAAAACATTTATAGCATTAGCTAAAACATATATAGATAATATGCTTATGAGTACAATAGCATAGTTGATATCATTCTTTTTTTCCACCCAAAATTCTAATAAATACATACCTCCAAAGAGTATGAGGATAAGCCAGGAAGCTATAAACCAATCTACCGATGTATCTGTTACTAAATATGTGTAATAGAAAATTACTAATATTCCAGGCAAGATTATAAAAAGAAATTTTAGTAATCTGTATATGATATTTTTTTTATCTATTTTATTAATTTTCACTAAAATCCATAATATAATAGAACTAACTACAATTATACTCCCTAATACAACTAATGGTGTCCACATATTTCCCCCTCCTTCTTATGATTATTTCTCCATCAAACTATTAATACCTTCTATTTCTTCAATTTTCTTCAAATAAATGAACCTCATATGAATTCATATGAGGTTCATTTATTTGTTTTGTTATTTAATCACTATAGTATTGCCATTCATTTCTGTTTCTACTATACTGATTACTTCATCATTTTCATTATACTTAATTGATATTATAGCAGGCATCTTTATCTTTCTCCAAAATCTATAGTCACATTTCTTTTCATAATGATTTAGCATTACACCTAAGAAAGTACCATGGGTACCTATCACTATTCTCTTACCTCTATTATCTCTGATAATAGACTCTATTGATTTTAATCCCCTTTCCCTTACTTCTCTAAGGGACTCTCCTTTATTAAGCTTATAGTCAAAGTCCTTCCATTGGTTATTAGCGAAAGAATCAAAATCATCAATAAATACATCAGATATTTTTCTTTCTCTAAGATTTTCAATTATATTAATTTCCATCCCTTTGAAATCAGCATAGGGTTTAATAGTATCAATGGCCCTTTTAAAAGGACTAGAATAAATCAAATCAATTTCTTTCTTCTTTAATATATTTAATACATCCTGCCTTTGATTTTCCCCTTCTTTAGATAAAGCTCTCTTTCTATCATCAGGAGTATAATTTACTTTTGCATGTCTTACCATTATAAGTTCTGTAATTTTTTTCATGTTTATTCTCCTTACTATGTTTATTAATTAAACTTCCTCTGCTAATATTCCATATCTATATGAATCATTCCATACAGGTTTATCATAAGAGTCTCTGTTAAAGAATACATTTTGTAAAAAATGAGCCTCTCTTCTCATATTTAGACGTTCTAAAAGTTTCCATGAAGCTATATTCTTTACATTCACTCCTGCCACAATTCTATGGGCATCACAATCTTCAAAGGCATATTGAAGTATTCTTTTACATGCTTCTGTAGCATATCCTTTATGATAATATTTAGGATTAAATACATATCCTAATGCCCAAGTCATAAATTTCTTAGGATCTGTTTGTTGAAAATATATATGACCTATCATCTTATCATTCTCCTTAAGACATACTGCCCAAAAACTACTGTCATCCTCTGCCTCATATCTCTCAATACTTTCTTTTATGCATTCTTCTTTTGTGAATACCCCATATGGTTCATATCTAACTACTTCTTCAATAGATAAATACTCATATAAGTCCTTCCAATCATCTGGTAGAAATCTCCTTAATACTAATCTTTCCGTGATCATTTCAACCATTATCCATTATCCCCCTTATGACTTAATCTTCCTCAATATTTAAGGCTACAACTCCCTCCAATATAGCCATAATTAATCCTACCATTCCTAAAATTCAAAGAATGCAAAGTAAAATAACTTGCTTACTACACTTATTCTTCAAAACATTACTGTTACCCTGCTTACTTATTTATATTTATTTAATAAAAAAAGATAACTATATTCATAGCTATCTTCAAATCCTTTTATAAATCTATGCTTAGCCTTATCATATCTGTACATTGAATTCCATTTTCATATATTTCTTCTTCATAATTTCTAATAAAAAAGTCTCTATCTATACCTACAATTCTAAATCCACATTTTTGATATAGGCCAAGTTGTCCTAAACTAGAGTTTCCTGTACCAATTTCTAAAGTTTTCATTCCTAATTGTCTAACTCTTTCAATAGCATCTAATACTATAGTTTTCCCTATTCCTTTTCCTTGATAATTCTCATTAACAGCAATATTGACTAATTCCATTGTATGAGGTCTAGTATATATTAAGACATATACTCCAACTATATCTTTTTCTTTTATAGCCAGATAGCATTTTCCTCTTTTAATATAATCCTCTACGATTTTTCGAGAAGGATCTGCAAGAAGTAACAAATCATGAGGTGCCTTTTCATCTTTTTCTAATTCTCTAATTAATATTTCTTTATCCAACTTCATTATTTATATCTCCCATGTATTTAACTTTCTATTTAAATATTCTTCTACCTTTTCTCTATCTTCTATAGGTATTTTAAAAAATATCTTTCTTTCATCTGAACCAAAAACTTTTTTATCAAATTTGTTTGTTCTAATTAAAAGCTTCAATATGTAATATTCCTTATTTCTTTTCTTTTTAATTTTATCATTCCATTCATAATTCAATACCTTTTTCCATTTTACTTGTGCATTATGAGTTATTATTCCATACTCATTTATTAAGTTTCTTCTTAATCCAGATATTAAATGAAGTATCGCTACTGTAAAAAAAGGTATGGAGTCCGTAATCTCTCTCAATTCATTATTATTAAATTCCCTTATACTATCTGTGGGTAAATACATAACTGCTATTAAAAACCACATTACTGAAAAATAAGCATTATAATGGATTTCCTTTATAGACTTAACTACTACTTCATATTTTCTTCTAATATACTCTTCTCTAATAATTATGATAAATATCAAAAGAAATAATATTCCCAAGATTACATCCCACATATCACAATCCCCCTTTACTATCTTAAATCTCATTATATTATCAAATACCATATTTTTCAATTAATTATAATCTGAATATTTCATAATATTAATAGAATTTTCTAAATATATACTTTATAATCTAAGTATAGAAACCAAAGGGGTATTACAATGGGTACTTTAGAAATAGGTGAATTTTAAGAGGAGCCAAATAGCTCCTCTTATTCTTATCTTTTAAAATATTTGACCTGAAAAAACAAGCACTATATAGTGCTTGTTTTAAAAGTTTCATTTATCTTAAATAATTCATTGGATTTCTATGCTTTCCATTTACTCTAATTTCAAAGTGAAGATGAGGTCCTGTAGAAGCTCCAGTACTTCCTACTCTTGCTATGGCTTGTCCTTGTTTTACGTATTGATTCTTACTAACTAATAAAGATGAATTATGGGCATATAAGGATGATGTTCCGTTATCATGAGCAATTATAACATAGTTACCATAACCTCTATATTTATTGTTTACTACAGTAATGACAATACCATCTCTTACAGCCACTACTGTTCTTCCACTTGGTGCTCCAATATCTATACCTGTATGCATTTTCCATACTTTAGAGATTGGATGTAATCTATTTCCATAAGAAGATGTAATTCTACCAGAAGTAGGCCATACATAACCTGTACTCTTTTCCACAACAGGTTCTACAGGTTTAGGTTCAACTGGAGTTGGTGGTGTTTGAGCTTCAGTACCTTCCTGATTATTTTTCTTAGCCTCTTCTGCCTTGCGCTTAGCTTCTTCCTCTGCTTTACGTTTAGCTTCTTCTGCTGCTTTTTTTCTTGCCTCTTCTAATTTTCTTTGAGCCTCTGCTTCTAATCTTTGTATATCTTTTTCTATTTTATTAGATTCATTTATTAATTCTTGATATTGACTCTCGCTCAATTGAATAGTTTGGTCTAGTTCTTTAGATAACTCATTTTTTTGTCTTGAGGCTACTTCCAATTCTCTTTTTTTATTTTTTAATTGTACAGTTGATAACTTAAGTTGTTTTTCTTGAGATGTTAATTTATCTTTCTTTGATTCTAAGACCTTCTTTTGTTTTTCCATTGATTCTAATAATTCATGATCTTTATCAGTAACTTTTTTTATAGTATCAAAGGTTTGTAAAAAATCCCCTATACTTTCAGTTGATAAAAGTATATGTAAATAGCTCACGTTATTGCCAGTTTTGTACATAGCTCTAAGTCTTTTATTTACTAACTCATTTTTTTCTTCAATTTCTTTTTGAGCTTTATCAATCTCTTTTTTACTTTTTTCTATTTCTGTTTTTGTATTATTTATATTAATTTGAATTGTTTCAAGTTCATTATTTGTGTTATTTATTTTAGAGTTTAATTCTTTTATTTCAGTTTCTACATTCTTTTTTTCATCTTTAGTAACTTCTATATTACCTTTCACTTCATCCATCTTTTGGTTTGTCTCATTTAGATCGTCTTTTTTACTTTCTATATCCCCATATACGAATGGTACATTAAGAAATAAAATTAAGCATAGTGATGCAGACACTCTTCTTAAATTCACTCATATTCCCCCTTAATTATAGATAGATATCCTTAAACATCTATTAATTCGACATCGAACAGTTTATATACTATAGTGAATCTCCATATAAATCCACTAAATGATGAATTTTTACAGAAAAATAATATTTCATATTTATTACTTTATACTATTTTTTCAAATAATATGTTACCTAACGGATACAAATATATATTAACATTTATCCTATACCTATTATATTATTATTAGGTAATTTTAGCAAATGATAAAATATTATGTCATATATTAAGTATAGCAGGGTTTTCTTGTAAAAATAGCCCTTTTCCCCTACTAAAAAATTAAATTAAAAAACCTATATTTTTTTAGGAACAAAGCACTAAATATTACACCTATATTACAAAAGTATGATTTTTTTCTTTTAGTAATATAGGTGTAATTTATATTTTTCTTCTATTCATTTTAACTTCTTCTACTTTCACCATTTTTTATGTATAAAAATAGACCTTAATATATACACTAATCAAAGCAGTAATTTATGTATAAGGAGGTAGTTTTATGTCAGATAAAGACATCAATAAATCTTATGAACGTAGTGCTGAGAGAATGAGAGGTGATAAAAAAACTTTAGGATCTCAATTAACAAATAAGGATTTTAATGATCCTACTATTCATGGAGATATACATAATGATATGGAAATAGATTATAATTCAATTGAGAAGTCTCCATCTATGGAAGATGTACATAAATGGCAAAGGGAACATATAAAAAAGGATGACCAAGGAAAAGATGGATACCCTTTAAATGTAATCATTGACCCTGCCATGCGAGAAATGTATCAAGCAGTAAATAAAGCAGGTATGACAAATGTTTTTGATAGATTCTCTGAACAGCAACCTATTCAATGTAAATTTTGTGTAGAAGGTCTATCTTGCCAATTATGTGCTAATGGCCCTTGTAGAATAAGTCCTAAATCTCCTAGAGGAACTTGCGGAGTTGATGCCCATACTATGGTAGCTAGAAACTTCGTATACAGACATGTTACTATAGGGACTTCAGCAAACATATTCCATGCCCACCAAGCAGCCAGAACTCTAAAAGCAGCTGGTGAACATCCTGAAAGTGGACTTAAAATTAGAGATCCAGAAAAACTTAAGAAGTATTCAGATATGGCTGGTCTAGATGCAAATAAACCAATAAATGAATTAGCAGTAGATTTTGCTAATTGGGTTATGAACGATATCCACAGTCCTTATGATATTCCTTCAAAGGCAGTTGAAGCTTTTGCTCCAACTAGGAGAAAAGAGTTATGGAAAAAACTTGGTTTATTCCCTGGGGGAGGATATAGTGAAGTTGCCTATGCACAAACTAGCTGTATGACAAATTTCAGGTCAGATCCAGTAGAATTTTTATTAAATAGTGTTAGACAAGGAGTAGCTAATGAGTATCAAGGCTTATTCCTTCTAGATATAATCCAAGAAATATTGATGGGTACTCAAGAAATAGCTCATAAGAAGCAAAATATGGGATTATTAAAAGATAATATGATTAATATTATAACTAATGGTCATATGCCTCTATTAGCCCATGTAGCAATCGACCTTGCTTCTACTGATGAATGGCAACAAAAAGCTAAGGATGCAGGAGCCGAAGGTATGCAAATTCTTGGCCATGTTTGTGAAGGTCAACAGCTTATCAATTATGAAGGAACTCATAATCAAAAAGGCTATGGTGGTCAAGAAGGAGAATGGCTATCTCAAGAGTATCTACTTGCCACAGGTGTAGTTGACTTATTTATGTTTGATTACAATTGTACTGTACCTACAATGCCATTATATGCAGAGAAATTTGGTACAAAATTATTAAGTACTCACCCTGTTATCAAATTACAAGGAACAGAGACATTGGATTTTGTTCCAGAAAAAATGAAAGAACAAGCATCTAAAGCCCTAGAAATGGCTATTGAATCCTATAAAAAACGTAAAGCTTCTAATAAAAAAACATATATACCTCCACATGTTTCTGATACTATGGTAGGATTTAGTACAGAGTCTGTGAAAAATGCTTTGGGTGGAAGCTTTGACCCTCTAATTGAACAATTAGCTAATGGTAATATAAGAGGAATAGCAACAATAGTAGGATGTACTACAGCTAGATATGGTCAAGGAGGTAGTAATATATTCAAGATTACTAAAGGATTAATTGAAAATAATATCCTTGTGTTATCCGGAGGCTGTACATCTGCTGTAATGCAATATACAGGCTTAACTGATCCAAAGGCTGCAGATGAATGTGGAGAAGGTTTAAAAGCAGTTTGTAAACAATTAGGAATTCCTCCAGTGCTTACTTATGGTGCATGTGTAGATATCGGTAAGATGACCCATACTGCAAAGGAATTAGCCGATGCTTTAGATGTTGATACCAACAAACTTCCATTGGTTATTGGTGCCCCTGAATATCTTGAACAAAAGGCAGTAGCAGATGCTTGTACTGCTGTGGCTTTAGGATGGCTAGTTCATGTAGCTCCTGTACCATCTATAACAGGAAGTGATTTAGTAGTCAAAACATTGACAGAAACCACTGAAACATTAGGCCTTGGAAAAGTAGTTGTAGAAATGGATGCAGAAAAAACAATACAAATCTATATTGATCATATCGAAAAGAAAAGAAAAGAGTTAGGTTTAACCACATAAATAGACTTTTAAAGGAGTAGACAAGAGTCTACTCCTTACTTTATATTCATATATTCTTCTAAAGTTAATTCCTTATCATCTATTTCTTTTGCTATATCTTTACCTACATATCTTATATGCCAGGGTTCATACTGATACCCAGTAACCCTCTCTTTCCCTTTAGGATAGCGGATAATGAATCCAAATTTATAACTATTTTCTTTGAGCCACTTTCCTTCTTTAGTTTCACCAAAATTTTGTGAAAGTCTGAATCCTACTGATTCACTGGTTATATCCATGGCTAATCCAGTCTGATGTTCACTTTCTCCAGCTTTTGCACTAAATCTATTTGCTTCTGTCATTCCCCTAGTCATTGTTTTTATACCAAATATTTGTCTTTGTCTATCATAGGATCTATATCCCGATTGAGCATAAAGAATTACCCCTTCTTTTTTAGCTGATATAAACAATTCTTTTAAAGCACTAGCAGAATCATGTCTTAATAGCTTTTTCTCATCATATTCTTCAAATGTAAACCTTACACTAGGTATAACTAAATTTTCTGGTTCATAATCAAAAGGTAAACTATACTCTTTATTTACTACTACTAATGTATTGCTAAAGTTATTTACTATTCTATGGTCTGACAATATAGCTTTTATTAGATATTCTCTAGTATTAGGACCATATACTCCATCATTCATTAACTTATAATATTGACTTTGGAAGTCTTTAATAGCCCATTCTGTTGTTTTATCGTATTCTCCACTTTCCTTTATAATGTATCCTAAAGTATTTAATGCTCTCTGCACCCTTTTTACATCTTCACCATTATGTCCTAACCTAATAATCCCCGGAGATAATTTATGAATAGTTTGAAGTATATCAGATGATGGAATATATATTTCGTCTCCAGGATATATCATATTACTCACTAATTTATTATGAATTCTTAATTCTTCTACACTTATATTATATTTAGCAGAAATTTCATATAAAGTATCTCCATATTTTACAATATAAATACCCTTTAAGTTTTGAGGAATTATTAATTTTTGTCCAGGATATATCATATTGTTACTAAGATTATTTATTTCCTTCAGTTCTCCTATATCTACACCAAATTTATTTGCTATTTTATATAATGTATCCCCTGATTTAACAATATAAGCTTCATCCTGTTGTATTTGAGCTTTTTCTACATTAGAACTAGCCTCTGCTTGCATGCTACTAAATGGAAGAGATGCTATAAGTAAGGGTCCCAACATAACCTTTACTGTTTTGAACTTAATATTTGGCATATTATTTTTAACATAATTTAATATACCTTCTTCAAATCTTTCTGATTTATTTTCCTCTAGTCCATTAAACTCCTTAGCAAATTCACTTAAATCACCTTCTAAATAGAGGATCAATGTACTGTCACTCTCTATTTTATAACCTATAAAATTATACACATAAACACCACCTACAACTCAGATAATGTTAATATTCTGCCCTTTATAAATGAATTTTATCTAATGCTATTTCAATTTTTTATTATCTTTATTAGTATATTTAATCTCATCAAATATATTTGATGAATTATCCATATTGATATTTCCACTTATGAGCTTTTCAAATTCACCTATAGTTAAAGGCTTATATTCTCTTTTTAACTCATATCCTAACTGGCCATTTGGTTCTATTGTAGCATATTTAATTTGATTAAATCCTGATATACCTTTTTCTCTTAATCTCATTTCCAACTGATCTGCTGTCATTCTAAGTTTTTTTAGGTTACCTACCTGTATTTCTCCATTCTCTATTACAATAAGAGATTTACCTGTGATTAATTTTTCCATAAAATTCATCTTAATTTGTAAGATTTCAAGAATTATTGTAAATGATATAAATATCCCAGCGATTATTACCGTCCTTAATACACTTTTTTCTGCAATAGGTTGAACAATTAATGATCCAATAGAGATCATAATTACCGTATGAGAAATTGTCATTTGAGATATTGATTTTCTTCCTGAAATCCTAAGAAATACTACTCCAGCCGTCAATAATATTATTGCTTTATATACAAAACTCATATTTCATCCTCCTAAGTATAAATAGTGTATGGAGGATTATTTCTTTTATTCAAAAAAATAAAGACTCTTAAAGAGTCCTTATAATATATCTCTATTTTTTATTCTATGATATTCTTCTTGAGTTATTTCTCCTTTTTCTAGCTTCTCATCTAATGATTTATCAAACTTATCTTTATCTCCTCTATACTTATAAAAATTTCTCACAGAAAAAATCAACACAAAGACAAAAATCATAGGCCATAATATATTAATTATTATATTTAATAGGGATGATTCAAAAAAATTTATCATATTAACCTCCTAATAAATATCTATTTTTAGTTGATCTATACCCTTGAATCTATTCTACTAAAGAAGAATACTTGTTTTTTCCTGTAAGTTTTTCAGTGGATTTAAAATTATCCTTTGGTTTATCACTAAATAAAAAAGAATCTAAATCATGTAATATTCTATGGGCATATATTATCATTTCCCTATCTTTTTTTATCTCACCCTTTTTTAATAATTTTGATGCTATTATTAAATCGTTTTTTAATTCTCTGTCTGCTATACTTTGTGCAGCATCTTCTAATTTAACTCCTAATCTTTTAAATTGATTATAATCTTTAGGTTTTCTATTCCACCCTATTGAATTATTTAATTTATCATGAGAAGTACTTATCAACATAGAAATGTCTTCAATATCGTTATCTTCCTTTAAATTCATTAACACTTCCTGTTGTTTATCAAGATTCTCTTGCAATTCTTCCTCTGTATATTTATCACTACTGGTCAATTTATCTTTTAAATATGTACAACCAGATATATTTAACAACATAATTAACACTAAAGTTATTATTATAGTTCTTTTCAATATGATTCCTCCCATATTATTGTATTAAATACCAAATACTAGTGTAACCAATAATAATAATAATCAAACAACCCCAGTTCCTTTAAAATCGAGTCAACATTACTTCCTTTTTTTATATATTCTACATATATATGAGAAATCCTTTGAAATAATATGTAATATTAAAAAGAAGATAGCATTTGCTATCTTCCAATATCTTTTCTATACTGTTTTCCTTTATATTTTATCTTTTCTAAATCTTTATATACTATTTCTATAGCATCTTCAATATTATCACCTAAACCGGTAATTCCTATTACTCTACCTCCATTAGTATATGTTTTCCCATTTTTGTTTATTGTTCCACTATGGAATCCTATAGAATTATCCAAGGAATTTAGCCCTTTAATTTCTTTGTATTTTTCATATTTTAATGGATATCCTTCCGATGCTAGAATCACACATATAGAAGATTTATTAGACCATTCTATATCTTGTTTATCTAAATTTCCCTCCAATACTGAATCTATTATATCTACTATATCTGTTTTTAATCTAGGCATTAGAGCCTGAGTTTCAGGGTCACCAAATCTTACATTGAATTCTAAAACTTTTGGAACACCCTCCACTATCATAATCCCAATAAATAATATTCCTTTATATTCTATTTCTTCTTTTTTAAAGCCCTTAATAATATTATCTAGGATTGTGGATTTCACTTTCATAGATATTTCTTCCGTATAGTATTTATTAGGAGAGTAAGTTCCCATTCCTCCAGTATTAGGACCTAAATCATTATCATAAGCCTTTTTATAATCTTTTACACTTTCTAAAGGAGTAATAGTATTCCCATCACATAAACATAATACCGATGCTTCTATTCCATCTAAATACTCTTCTATTATAATTTTATTCCCTGAGTCTCCAAATATTTTATCCTTCATAATACTATCCAATCCATGAACTGCTTCAATCTTATTTTTGGCAATTATTACACCTTTTCCTGCTGCTAGTCCATCAGCTTTTAATACTAGAGGATAGTGAAATGTATTTAAATCTTCAATATATTCTAATGCCTTTTGATAATTCTTCACTTCTTTATATGCTGCAGTAGGAATATTATATTTTATCATGAAATTTTTAGAAAAAACTTTACTTCCCTCTAAGAGAGATGCTTTCTTATTAGGACCGAATACCTTTAAATTTTCTTCATTAAATCTATCTACTATACCATTTACTAAAGGTTGCTCTGGTCCAACAATTGTTAATTCAATATTGTTATTCTTGACAAAATCTATAATCTTTTCAGTATCACTTAAATCAATATCTGATATCTTAGCTATTTCACTTATTCCACTGTTTCCAGGTATAGAGTATATAGTATTTATCTTAGGACTTTGAGATAATTTCCATATAAGAGCATGTTCTCTTCCACCACTACCAATTACTAATACATTCATACTAATCCCCCCTAGTGTTTAAAGTGTCTCATACTAGTAAATACCATGGCTATTCCATACTTATTTGCCATATCTATGGATTCTTGATCTTTTATTGAGCCTCCTGGTTGAATTATTGCTGTTATGCCTGCTTTGGCTGCTGTTTCAACAGAATCTGAAAATGGAAAAAATGCATCTGATGCCATTACAGCACCTTTTGTAGATTGGTTTGAATATCTTATTGCGTTTTCTAGGGACCATATTCTACTAACTTGTCCTGGACCAACCCCTAGGGTTTGTTCATCTTTAGCGATAACTATTCCATTAGATTTAATATGCTTACATACTTTCCAAGAAAATATCATATCATTCATTTCATTTTCAGTAGGTATACGTTCAGTTACTACTTTTAAATCTTCATTTATTAGTTTATTATCTTTATCTTGAACTAATAACCCTCCAGTGACTCTTTTTATATCAAGCCCGTTATCTTTGTCCGTTATATCTTTCAATTTTAATATTCTTATATTTTTCTTTTGTTTCAATATCTCTAGTGCATCCTCATCATAATCAGGAGCTATTACTATTTCTACAAAAATCTTATTTATCTCTTTAGCTACTTTTATATCTATAGTTCTATTAGCTGCAATAATCCCTCCAAATATTGACTTAGGATCAGCTTCATAGGCCTTTATATATGCATCATAAATATCATATCCTTCTCCTACACCACAAGGATTCGTATGCTTTACTGCTATAACTGTAGGATTATCAAACTCTTTTAGGGTTTCTATTGCCCCATTAGTATCATTTATATTGTTAAAGGATAAATCTTTTCCGTGTAGTTTTATAGCATTAATTAAAGATCCTTTAGTTTTAGTAATTTCTTTATAAAAGGCTGCCTTTTGATGAGGATTCTCCCCATATCTCAGATCTTCAATCTTTTCATATGTTAATGTTAGATCATCAGGGAATTCTTGTGGAACGTCATTGGATAAGTAATTGTTGATAAGAGTATCATATTTAGAAGTATGACAAAAAACTTTTTTAGCTAGTGTGTATCTTAAATCAGAGTTAGTATCTCCATTATCCTTTATGTGGGATAAAACTTTTTCATAGTCTTTTGGGTCTACTATCACAGTTACATCTCTATAGTTTTTTGCAGCAGATCTTAGCATCGTAGGCCCACCAATATCTATATTCTCTATGGCATCTTCTATAGTAGTATTTTCTTTTAATATTGTTTCCTTAAAAGGATAGAGATTTACCACTACCAGATCTATAGTTTCTATTTGTAAATTACTTAGTTGTTCCATATGATCATTATTATCTCTTATAGCTAATATACCTCCATGGACCATAGGATGAAGGGTCTTTAATCTTCCATCTAAACACTCTGGAAATTTAGTTATTTCATCTATAGAAATTACTTCTATACTATTCTCTTCTAGTTTTTTGTATGTTCCTCCAGTAGATATAATCTGTACCCCCATTTTTACTAATTCCCTTGCAAATTCTACTATACCTTCTTTATTAGATACACTAATTAAAGCTCTTTTTATCATAATTAGTCCCTCCTTTTTACTATCCTTCCTTCAATAACAAGCTTATTTTCTGCAAACAATTTTATTGCTTTAGGTAGTATCTCGTGTTCTATCCCTAATACTCTTTTAGATAAACTATCTACCGTATCTTCATCAAAAACCTTTACTGCTTCTTGTATAATAACAGGTCCTGTATCAGTATCTTCATCAACAAAATGGACTGTTGCTCCCGTTATTTTGACTCCATAGTCTAATACAGCTTTGTGGACAAATGAACCATAATATCCTTTCCCACTAAAAGAAGGAATTAACGAAGGATGTATATTTATAATCTTATTTTTATATTTTCTAACGATACTTGTATCTACTATACTCATATACCCTGCTAATACTATAAGGTCAATTTCCTTTAACTCTAACACTTCTAAAATTTTATCTACTCTACTTTCATTGTCAGAATAATTACTTTTTCCTATATATACTGAGGGTATACTTCTTTCTTTTGACCGCTCTAGTCCTTTAGCATCTTTCCTATCAGATATAACTAAAGCCACTTCTCCCTTAATCTCTTCTCTATTAATACTGTCTAATATAGCTTCTAAATTACTGCCCCTACCAGAAATAAAAACTGCTATTTTTATTCCTGCCATAATTTTACTCCTGAATGAGTATCTACTACTTCACCGATTATATATGCCTTTTCATCTATGGCTTTCATCTCATCTAATACAATATCTGATTCATCTTTAGAAACTACAATAATATATCCTATGCCCATATTAAATGTTCTAAACATTTCATCTCTATGGATATTCCCTAATTTCTGTATTAATTTAAAAATTTCAGGTCTATCCCAACTTGATAAGTCTATATCTACTCCTAACCCCTTGGGTATTATCCGTGGTATATTCTCATAAAATCCTCCTCCAGTTATATGAGCCATACCTTTAATATCAAATTTTTCACTAAGTCTAGAAACTATATCCCAATATATCTTGGTTGGAGTCAAAAGGACCTCCCCTAATGTACTGCCTAATTCTTGAATGAAGGTATCATGGGTCCACATTAATTTTTCAAAAAACAATTTTCTAACTAAAGAATAACCATTGCTATGAATTCCACTAGAAGGTAATCCAATGATTATATCCCCAGTTTTTATATTTCTACCGTCTATCAACTTTTCTCTATCCACTACTCCTACTGCAAAGCCTGATAAATCATATTCCTTACCTTTATATAGCCCTGGCATCTCTGCTGTTTCTCCTCCAATTAAAGAGCAACTAGCTAGTTTACATCCATTTGCTATCCCTTTAACTACCTCTGCTACCTTTTCTCCTTCAAGGTTTCCTGTAGCAAAATAATCTAAGAAAAATAATGGTTTTGCTCCATGACATAATATATCATTTACACACATGGCTACTAAATCTTCTCCAATAGTATCATGCTTATCCATCATTAATGCTAACAATAGTTTGGTCCCTACTCCATCTGTTCCTGAAACTAAAACAGGATTATTAATTCCTGTAAGATCTAGATTAAATAATCCTCCAAAGCCTCCTATAGTAGATATCACATCCTTTGAAAATGTTTCTGTTATATGAGACTTCATAAGATTTATGGCTTTATTTCCTTCATCTATATTTACACCCGAGTCACTATATGTTAATCTATCTGTCATATCTCCACCCCCCTATTTTTCCATAGAAAACTTACATAATGTATCAGGAACTTCCATTGGATAGTCACCTTTAAAGCAAGCTGTACAGATATTATCTTTAAGTCCTATAGACTTGATAAGCCCCTCTTCACTTAAAAATGCAATACTATCACAAGCAATTCTTTGTCTAATTTCCTCTAATGAGTACTCTGAAGCTATAAGATGTTTTCTCTCCGGGGTATCTATCCCAAAATAGCAGGAATATTTAACTGGCGGAGAACTCACTCTCACATGAATCTCTTTAGCTCCTGCTTTTTTTAACATAGATATTATCTTTTTACTTGTAGTACCCCTTACTATTGAATCATCTACTAATATTATTCGTTTCCCTTCTACATTCTCTCTTAATACACTTAATTTTAATTTCACTAATAATTCTCTCATATCTTGAGAGGGTTCTATAAATGATCTACCTAGATACTTATTCTTAATTAATCCTTCTCTAAAGGGGATTCCTGATTCTTCAGAATATCCTATAGCAGCTAATGTACCTGAATCTGGGACAGACATAATTAAATCTGCTTCCACTGGAGCTTCCTTAGATAATATTTTTCCTGCTTCTATCCTACTCTTATATACACTTCGACCATCTAATATACTATCTGGTCTAGAAAAGTATACAAATTCAAAAGAGCAGAGGGCTTTCTTTTTTTCATTTGAAAAGGTAATTGAGTTTATTCCATTGTCATCTATTATTACTATTTCTCCTGGCTCTACATCTCTTATATATTCTGCTCCTATTACATTAAAGGCACAACTCTCAGATGATAATACATAACCATCGTCTAATTTACCTATAGCTAAAGGTCTTAATCCATTAGGATCCCTTACTCCTATAAGTTTATCTTCGTATATTAAATTTAATGCATAAGCTCCTTTTATACTTTTCATTGTTCTTATTAAAGATTCTTCTAATCCATAACTGTAATTTTTGGCAATCAAAGTGGCAATTACCTCCGTATCAATAGAGGTTTGAAAAATATAGCCCTGTTTCTCCATCTCTTTTCTTATTTTAGGAGCATTTATTAGATTTCCATTATGAGCTAAGGCTATTGAACCACCTATATATTGAACAACTAGAGGTTGAGCATTGATCACATGACTATCTCCAGTAGTGGAATATCTAACATGACCTATACCTATATTTCCTTCTAACCTCTTTAATATTTTCTCATTGAATACTTCTCTAACAAGACCCATTTCTTTATAATAGTTCATTCTTTTATCCTTACACACAGCAATCCCAGCACTTTCTTGTCCTCTATGCTGCAAAGATATAAGACCAAAATAAATTCGTTGTGATATATCTTCTATAGATTTTGAATAAATACCAAAGACTCCACATTCTTCTTTTAGCTTATCTGAAGATATTCTATACATATCTAAGACCCCCAACTAATTATTTAATCTTCCTAATACTTCTTTATATGCATCTTCTACATTCCCTAAATCTCTTCTAAATCTATCTTTATCGAGCTTTTCTTTGCTATTTTTATCCCATAGTCTACATGTGTCTGGAGAAATTTCATCTGCTAATATTACTTCTCCCTTATGGATACCAAATTCTAATTTAAAGTCGATCAAATCAATATTTTTCTCTCCAAAATATTTAGTTAATATTTCATTTATTTTAAAGGCATAGTTCTTGATTTTTTCTACTTGATTTGGTGTGGCTAAATCTATTGCCTCTATGTGATATTCATTTATCATTGGATCTCCTAAGTCATCATCTTTATAACAAAACTCTAAGACTGTATTTTTCATTTTTGTTCCTTCTTCTAGTCCAAGTCTTTTTGCTAAGGAACCTGCTGCAACATTTCTAACGATTACTTCTAGGGGTAAAATATCCACATCTTTAACTATCATCTCTCTATCATTTAATAACTCAATAAAATGAGTAGGGATATCCCTTTCTTCTAAAACTTTGAATAGTAAGGCTGACATTTTATTGTTTATTACACCCTTTTGTAAAATCGTTCCCTTTTTCTCTCCATTAAAAGCTGTAGCATCGTCTTTATATTCGATAATATATGCGTTAGAATCATCAGTTTTATATACTTTTTTTGCTTTACCCTCATATAGCATATCTAATTTTTTCATAATAGATTTCCCCCTATTCATCTCTACTTATTTTAGTTATTCTTTTATCCTTTTCTTCCACTTCTTTAATCATTATCTCTCTATAAGCTTTAAGCTTTTCCTTTAACTCTGGATATTTAACCGATAATATTTGAATAGCTAATAAAGCTGCATTTTCGCCTCCATTTATAGCTACAGTAGCTACTGGTACTCCTTTTGGCATTTGAACTATCGATAGTAAAGAATCCATCCCATCCATAGTAGATGACTTTATTGGTAATCCTATCACCGGCAAAATGGATATCCCAGCTAATATCCCTGGTAGATGAGCAGCTTTTCCTGCTGCAGCTATAATTAATTCAAATCCATTCTTTTCTGCATTATTTGCGAATTCTATAGCTTTAAATGGAGTTCTATGGGCTGATATTACTCTTGTTTCAACTTCTACTCCAAAGTCCTTTAATATTCTCACACCCTTACCTACTATTGGATAATCTGAGTCACTGCCCATTATTATTGCTATTTTCATATATACCTCCTCCTTATTTATAATAATTTATTCCTGATTGGAATATCTTCTGATCATAATTCCCTGGATTATTTTTATACAATCCCTTACCCACTCTCTCAGAATGTCCCATTTTTCCAAAGACCCTACCATTAGGGCTAGTAATGCCTTCTATATTCAAGGTTGAACCATTGGGATTAAAATCTAAATATTGAGTAGCTATTTGACCAGTGGAGATAAGTTTCTCTAGCATCTTTTCTGATACTACAAATCTACCTTCCCCATGGGATATAGGTATTTTGTGAACATCTCCTATATTCACTTCATTTAGCCATGGAGATAAATTAGATACTACTTTTGTTTTTACAATAGTTGATATATGTCCTATTTCATTATTAAAGGTTAAAGTAGGAGATTCTTCATTAATATCAATTATTTCCCCCTGGGGTAGCAATCCTAATTTTATTAGTGCTTGAAATCCATTACATATTCCTAAAATAAGACCATCTCTATTTTCTAGTAGATTAGAAATGCTTTCTTTTATATATGGATTTCTAAATATTGTTGCAATAAATTTCCCTGAACCTTCTGGTTCATCCCCTGCACTAAATCCTCCAGGTAATGCTATAATTTGAGATCTTTCAATTATTTTCTTCATGCTTCTGATAGATTCTCTTATTGTTATAGCACTTTGATTATTAAATACAAAAGTCTCTACTTCTCCTCCAGACCTTTCAAAAGCTCTTATCATATCATATTCACAATTAGTGCCCGGGAATATTGGTATGAACACCTTTGGATTAACTATGTTTATTGATCTTTTTATTAAATTTCCTTTAGTGTATTTTATATCTAAAGCATGGGTTATTTTTTTACCTTTAATCGGAAATATCTTTTTTAATGGTTCTTGTAATGCTAAAATTACTTCATCTAATGCTATATCTACTTCACCATATTTTATAATAGGATTTTTAATTGTCTTACCAATAACTCTATGTCTTATATCCTTTAATTTTTCTAAATCATTCTCATTCATTTCAACTAAAAGAGAACAGTAGTCAGGTTTAAATAAGTCTACTTCTCCTATAAATTCAACTCCTATTTTATTTCCAATAGCCATTTTTGTTACAGACTCAGTAATTCCTCCGTGACCAATAGTATGAGTTGCCAAAACCTTTCCTTCTTTAATTAATTCATTTAACCTTCTATAACTCTTTCTAAGTTGTTTGAATTTTGGTATATCCATCTCATCTTTTTCTACTTCTAATAAAACTACTCTACTCCCTACCTTTTTAAATTCTTGACTGATAATATCCTCTACATCTGAGGGAGCTACAGCAAAGGATACTAATGTAGGAGGTACATTTAAATTTTTAAATGTGCCAGACATGCTATCTTTTCCACCTATTGCGGGAATATTTAATTCTTTTTGAACCTTCAAAGCTCCTAATAAAGCTCCAAAGGGTTTTCCCCATTTTTCAGGATTAGTACCTAGTTTTTCAAAATATTCTTGTAGTGTAAGGCGTATACCGTCTAATTCTCCTCCTAAAGCTACTATTTTTGCTATAGAGTGTAATACCGAATACATAGCCCCATGAAAAGGACTCCATTTTGCTATTTTAGGATTATACCCATAAGTCATGATTGTACAAGTTCTAGTATCTCCCTTTAATACTGGAATTTTAGCTACCATACCTTCAGCTTCCGTAAGTCCATATTTCCCTCCATAGGGTAAAACAACTGTAGATGCTCCTATTGTACTATCAAAATTTTCTTTTAATCCTTTTTGATCAGCTATATTTAGATCTTTTAATGTATTAATCCAATCAGCTTTTATATCTATTACATCTTGTATTCTTGTATAACTATTAAAGTAATTTTCAATTTGACTTGGATTCCTTACAAATACGCTAGTTCTTTGAGTTATGCCATTTGTATCTAGAAATGATCTATCTAAATCTACTATTTTCTTTCCCTTCCATTCCATGATTAGACGATTGTTATCAGTTATTTCTGCTACAATTGTAGCCTGTAAATTTTCTTGTTGAGCTAGGTGAATAAATCTATTTGCATTCTTACTATCTACCACCACAGCCATCCTTTCTTGAGACTCTGATATAGCTAATTCTGTACCATCTAATCCTTTATACTTTTTAGGGATCTTATCCAAGTTTATATTAATACTGGGGGCTAATTCACCAATTGCAACGGCTACTCCTCCTGCTCCAAAGTCGTTAGATTTCTTTATCAACGTAGATACTTGACTATTTCTAAATAATCTTTGTATCTTTCTCTCCTCAGGAGGGTTCCCCTTCTGTACTTCTGATCCACATTTAGATAATGAAGTTTCATCATGTTTCTTTGATGACCCTGTAGCTCCTCCACATCCATCTCTTCCCGTTTTACCTCCTAATAAAATAACTACATCTCCTAGTTGAGGAGATTTTCTTATAACATTTTTTTTAGGAGTTGCAGCTATAACTGCTCCTATCTCCATTCTCTTGGCGATAAATCCTTCATCATATACTTCTGATACTTGTCCTGTAGCTAATCCTATCTGATTTCCATAGGAGCTAAATCCTTTTGCTGCTTCAGTAGTTATCTTTATTTGAGGAAGTTTACCTTTGGTGGTTCTAGATATGTCTATCCTAGGATCACCACTGCCAGTTATCCTCATTCCTTGATATACATAACTTCTCCCGGATAAAGGATCTCTAATTGCACCTCCAAGACAAGTAGCAGCTCCTCCAAAAGGTTCTATTTCTGTTGGATGATTGTGAGTTTCATTTTTAAACATCACTAACCACTTTTCTATCTGTCCATCAACATCTACATCAACCTCTATACTGGCTGCATTTATTTCCTCTGATATCTCTAAATCATCTAAAATACCTCTTTTTCTCATCTCTTTCATAGCAATAGTAGCAATATCCATGAGGGTTATATCCCTATCCTCATTTCCGTATACAAAATTTCTAGATTTCAGATAATCAATATATGAATCTTTAATAGACTGATTATAATAACCCTCTTCAATCTTGACTTCATCAATATTTGTCATGAAAGTAGTATGTCTGCAGTGATCAGACCAATAAGTATCTAGTACTCTTACCTCTGTTATTGTAGGATTTCTATTCTCTCGATTTTTAAAATATTCCCTTACAAAATCTATGTCATCATCGCTCATTACTAAATTAAAATTTCTTTTGATATCCTTAGCTTTAAGCTGTTCTCTATCTATAAATCCTTCTAATGTCATTACCTCAAAAGGTTCTTCATATTTAATATCTATACTCTCAGGTTTCTCTAAGGTTGCCTCTCTAGAATCCACAGGGTTAATAATATATTTCTTTATCTTATCTATCTCTTTCTTTGATGTTCCTTTTAATACAATAATTTTAGCTGTGTTTATAATGGGAGTGCTATCTTCCTTTAATATTTGAATACATTGTATAGCAGAATCTGCCCTTTGATCATATTGTCCTGGTATATATTCTACTCCAAAAGCTATTTCATCATTTTCTATAGGAAAGTCTTCTTCAAATAATATATCTACATTGGGCTCTGAAAATATTGTTGTTTTACTTTTTTGATAAAGATCATTTTCTATACCTTCGATATCATATCTATTAAGAATTCTAAGATCCTTTACTGTTTTTAGTCCTAAATTTTCTTTTAGTGTACCTAATAATTCCTTAGCTGGACTATTAAAATCTTTTCTTTTTTCTACATAAATTCTTCTTATAATAGCATCCATCCCCTTTATGATAACTTTTTTAGAAAATAAAAAAGCCCGAACTAAAAAATCTCTCCTAAAGGGAAATTTCTTAGTTCAGGCTTTTATTCCTGAAGATAACTCTATAAAGGCACTGAATATACAGCACCCTAACTAAAATTTCACCCATAGTCAGATGATTTACGGTCATCTGGTAGAGACTCTCGGACCTTATTTCCGATATTATATGGATCCTCTATTCACTTTTCATTTTCATAATAACAAAGACTATTATATAAGTCAAGAACTTTTATGAATTATATTTTATTATACATCTATATAGTTTGCATTATTACGCATTATATTTTCATTAATTTTAATATAATTCGTAATATAAGAGGCTATGTATAAACATAACCTCTAACCGCCAAAGAATAAATCAAATATATTACTTAAATCACTAGTTTTTGCCTTATAAATTTCTGTAAACTTACATTTTGAACATGTTACTGTTGAAAATCTCTCACTTTGAACATCAAAAAGCTTTGACAATGTACCTCCAGTTGCTTGAAATTGACCTGTTTCATAACCTCTAGTACCACATTTTGGACATTCCCATCCTCCATTCATACAAACCCCTCCTTACTGTATCAAGATAATTGATAACATTATATCACATTATATTGAGTCTTGAGACCTAATATTCTTCTACATTCATTTTCACAACTTATTCTAACTAAAATCAATAGAGTTATATATTTTATAATTTAATGTTTTTTGCAATTTCATATCCTTCTATAAAAAGCTTTTTACAAAATTCTTGTTCAAATCGTAGAGTATCTCCAGGTTCAAAGTCAATTGTAGGTTCGATAATAATCAAATCTTCCTTATCATAGTTTTCTAATATATATTCTGGGGGCTGATAGTTTTTCACAAAAGGAATAATGAAAAGCTTATCCACCTTTTTATCTATAAACTTATCTAAAAAGTTATTGTTTAGTATTCCACCGTCTAAATTATATCCATCATACTTTCCCTCTACTAATTCAGCTTTAAATTGTTCAAAAGCTATTTTAGAATTAAAGTTCTTCATAGCTTCTTGTAAAGATATATTTGTCTGTCCTATATAAGGTAATAACGAACTATATTTTATTACTTCTAACCCTTCATCCTTCGATATTTTAGAGATATTAACTTGAATTTCTTTAGGCACTCCATTTCTTATTGCTATGTAATTTACATAAAAATCTTTTACATCTTTACTTCTTCCATCAAGATTGTATAATTGATTTATTAGTGATTTGTTTTCTATGACTTTGTCCTTAATAATCTGGTCTTTTAATGCATCTTCATCCACTGTAATCCAAGTTTTCTTCATAGTTTCTATTTTTTCTGTATAGACAAAATAGCCATTAATTGCACCTATAGATGTGCCAGAAATAACATTGAACTCTATACCCCTCTTCTTTAATCCATAGAGCACACCAGCTTGAAATGCACCTTTAGCACCGCCACCTTGTAAATATAATCCATTCATACTTATCACTCCAATACTTTATCCATTCTGTTAACTACCTTTAGTAAATATATAATCTTAAATCTATCATACCTCTTTTTAAAGTTTTCTACATATCTAAAACTCTTCTAATATTATCAACTTTAAATATTTTATTTAATTGTTGAATATTCTTGTATAGTATAACTTTTTTTGATATACCTTTTAATGTATTAGAAATATCCGATGTCTCTTCAGCTATAGTTATTATTGGTATTCCATTTGCATATGCATAACCTGCTTCAATGCCTAATCCTACTCCTTTTTCTGTTAAATCAATTAATACAAAATTGCTAGATTTAATTTGTTCAAAGGTGATTTTCATTAATTCTTTTGGTTGAAAAATTTTTTCTCCCCAATTTTCAGCATCTCTGGTTATACAAATAGTTTTAATTCTATTATTAGACAATAGTGTGGATATACGGTCTATTTTATCTCGATTTCTATTATCTTCATAAAATTTAATAGCTAGATAAGCTTTCATTTAACTTCTCCTGTCCTTAAGATAGTAATTCCTTATGTATATAATTAGATTATCCTATTATTGTATCTGAGCCACTTGATTAGATACAATCTTTTTGTTATGCTTTTTTTCCTTTATATAAAAATACTGTATTTATACAGATTTTCATTTTCCTCTTCATCAAAAACTCTTCCTAATAATTTACCATTATTTTTTTCTATTATTTTTTTTGAAATCATATTATCTATGTTACAAGTCACTATTGCTTCTACTATTCCTATTTTTTTAGCTTCTTTTAAAGCTAATTTAAGAATTTCACTACCATAACCTTTATTTCGATAACTTGGTGATATATCATAACCTATATGTCCAGCATACTCAACTTCTTGGTGTCTAACTCTCACTACACCTATCACTTCATCTCTATGGATTAACCAAAATGATGATGTCATGACTTCACCTTGAGGTAAGTCTATACCTTTAGAGTAATTGATTAACTCATTTAAATATTCATTAAAATTCTGTCTTCCTTTTTTATACTTATTGAAATAGTACTCATCTCCTGCCTTTTTATATGCTAATACATAATCCTCGAAACTTCTTTGATATTTTATATCTGGTTTAGCTAAAAACAAATCTCTCATCAATCATCCTCCATTTTAATATATTACTATTATTGAACATTAAAATAACAATTTGAATATTCTATATACATTTCTCTTTTCATTTCTATAAATCCTCTATTTTTTTATCTTCTAAATATATATTATAAAATTTATTTCATTATAGTATGTAGTACTGTAGAGCCAATTATGGTTTAGTGCTTTTCTACCGAGTAGACAGATAATAAGGATATTTTTAGAGTAGAGTAATTATATTTTGAAAGGGGAGATATATTGATAAAAGATGAAAAAGAGATAAAGAGACAAGTAATACCAGTGTTACTCTTATTAATTGGATTTGGAGGAGCTGGATTATTCTTTTCTGTATTTACAGAAATCGCTGAAAATATAGCAAGCAAAGAACTTCAAGTCTTTGATGATGCAATTATTAATTTCTTTTTATCCATTGAATCTAAATGGATAGATCAATTTATGTTCTTAATAACAGAAATGGGTTCAGTTTGGTTCTTGACTTTATTATCAATCATAACAGTGCTTATTCTATGGTTTAAAAAAAGAGATATATGGGCAATCCTTTTTTTCATTATTGCAATGGTTGGAGGGGGTCTTATTATAAAGGGTCTAAAATATTATTATCAAAGATCAAGGCCATCTATTATCCCCCATATAGATGCGGTTGGATTTAGCTTTCCTAGTGGTCATGCCATGGGTTCATTAATTTTTTATGGTTTTATGATTTATTTTATCTTTAGAAGTAAACTTTCCAAAATAATTAAATGGAGTTTGTCTTTTTTTGCAACTATACTTTTTATTCTTATTGGTATTAGTAGGATTTATCTTGGAGCCCATTATCCCAGTGATGTGATTGCAGGTCAAATGTCTGGAGCAATTTGGTTAATTGTCACTATTATGGCCTTAGAGGGAGTTAAATGGCAAAGACGAAATCATTTCAAACCAATTGAAGGAATTCGTAATATTCTTATGAAAATTTTTAAGTAAAACTTGGATTAATTTGATATAACTAATATAGACATTAAATACACCTAGAAATATTACTAGGTGTATTTAATGTCTATATATTTACGATTTTAAATTATTCAATCTTCTTTGATACTCAGTCTCATCTATTTCTCCCTTAGCATATCTTTCTTTTAGTATATCTATTGCTCTAAAAGAATTAGAATTAACATTGGATTTATTACCGTTTTTTACAAATAGTTTTGCTATTATTATAACTGCTCCTATTATCAGTAGTGTTCTAACTAATTGAAATACCATAACCCAAACTCCTAAGTTACTTCCAAAACCAAATGGACCTCCAAACCCATCCATAAATCCATGCATCATATACACTCACTCCTTTTAATCTCTTAGCATATCCTTCTTACGATTATACTCTTCGTCAGATATTTCACCTTTTGCGTATCTTTCATTTAAAACATCTAATGCATCATTTCTTTTATTAAAATTAGATGTATGTTCCCCGTTATTATTAATATATTTAAAAGCAAAATATACAATTAATGCTATAATTATAAAACCCAAGAAACCTCCTCCTCCCATCATTCCAAATCCTCTATGCATCATAAGTATTCCTCCTTTATTTCTATATTTATAGTATAATATTTAACTTTGAAGAAAATATGAATTTTAATTCTTTTTATTTCTTATTTTAATAAGTTTTACAATATCTCTCCAAATATCTTCTATCTGAATTTCACCTTCACTATATCCTGCTCTTTGTAAGTTTTCCATGGTTTTTCTATTAATATTAGCTCCCCAAATATATAATGGTATGGGATTTATGATATCCATAGCTTTTCCTATTATTTTATCTTCACTTCTCATATGCTCTAACATAATAATTTTCCCATTAGGTTTACATACTCTTCTAATTTCCTTTAAACCTTTTATAGGATCTGGAACAGAACAAAATACACAACTAGTTATAACCGTGTCAAACATATTATCTTCAAAGGTCATATTCTGTGCATCCATTTGAATAATATCCACATTAGGATAAGAATTAGCCCTTTCATTAGCCCTTTGAACCATATTCTCACTAAAATCAATTCCTATAACATCAATATCTTTAGGATAATATGGTATGTTCTTTCCAGTCCCAATTCCAACTTCTAATATTTTCTTTCCTTCTATTTCCTCGATAAGTTTGCCTCTCCATTTTTCTCCTAGCATTGATTCCATAGGTTTTTCCATAATATCATATATCTTAGAAACTCTATTATATCTTTTTCTGATTTTATCAGTTTCAGAATTCATAGTTTTCCTCCTTAGTATTTATAAGTATATATACCCGGTACTCTAATAATTAATATATGCAACAACAATAAAATAAACCCTTAAAGATTAATCTCTAAGGGTTTAAAGTCTATTTATATTTATTTTTTAGCTCCATCTAATGCTTTTTCAGCTAAATCAAAGAATTCTTTTACGTGGATTGATACTCCTGTTAATGCGTCTGTATGACCTTCATCATCAGTGTACTCTATAGCAGTTGGATCTTGCTCTTCTAAAAGAAAAGCTTCAGCTACATTAGCTTGAACATGCCATTCTGATTGAGCTTCACCATTTTCTACCATTCCATATTCTCCTGCTTCAGATACAACATCTTTTGTCTTCTCATTACCTTTATCGTCTTTAGGTGCATCTTTGTGTAATCCATCCCAGTCGGCAGCAACTATATATCCATTTATAACTGTAATATCAGCAGTATACTTCCATCCTGACTTCTCATCAAACGCTTCTTCTTCAGCTCTATAGTTACCATCTTTATATGATCCCTCACCTACAGGTCCTTTTTCTAAAGCTTTTTCAGCTAAATCAAAGAATTCTTTAACGTGAATTGATACTCCTGATATAGCATCTGTGTGTCCTTCATCACTAGAATATTCTATAGCTGTTGGATCTTGTTTTTCTAATAAGTATTCTTCAGCTTTTACAGATTGCTCATGCCATTCTGCTTGAGCATCACCAAATTCCACCATTCCATATTCTCCAGATTCAGATCTAGTAATCTTATCTGTACCCCCATCTTTGTGAGCTCCATTCCACTCAGCGTCAGTAATCTTTCCATCTTCTACTTTTAGTGTTACAACATATTTCCATCCACTATTTTCTGAGAATCCATCTTCTTGGGCAAAGTAAATACCATCTTCATAATTACCCTCTGTAGAAGTTTTTTCCTCATCAGTCGTTTCCTCTTGTTCCGTATCTGTATCTGTGGATGTAGGCTCCTCATCTCCCCCACAACCAACTAATAAGCCAGCTGATACAAATAGAGCAAGTCCTAATGATAAAAATTTCTTCATTGACATTAAAATTCCCCCTCATTCAATTTTAATTAGTGTATCTCTTATGATTATAATTTAACGATATTTTTTTGTCAATAGTATCTTGAAATATGTAACAAGTCCTAAAAATCCTATGTTAGATTGTTATATTTTTTTATTACTATTTATATATATTAAATGACTATATACATATATGACATTTTTTTATTATAATTTGTTATATTAGGGATATTAATAATATATTGAAAATAATTCTTTATACTGGTATGATAATCTTATAATAAATAGATAGCTTAGGAGATGGTATAATGAAGAAGATTGTATTAGCTGGTGGCTGTTTCTGGGGTGTAGAAGAATATATGAGTAGGATAGATGGAGTTTTAGATATTAAAGTAGGCTATGCTAATGGTAAAATAGAAGATCCATCTTATGAACAGGTATGTACAGGATTAACAGGACATGCAGAGGCTTGCTATATAGAATATGATGAAAATATTATCCAATTATCACAGTTATTAGATAAGTTTTGGAATATAATTAACCCAACTATAGAAAATAGACAAGGACCAGATAGAGGTACTCAGTATAGGACAGGAATTTACTTCATTGATAAGCAAGATAAGGATACTATATTAAACTCTAAAGATAAAGAACAACAAAAATATCAAGATAATATTGTTACTGAAGTAGAACCTTTAAAAACATTTTACGATGCAGAAGAATATCATCAAAAATATCTAAAAAAGAATCCCAATGGATACTGTCATATAGATTTATCAATTTAAAAAGGTAAGGCTTAAGCCTTACCTTTTATTTATTCAACCAATTTTTTAGCTATTTTAGCTATATGCTTACCTTGATATTTCGCTCCTTCTAAATCAATATCAGTAGGTTGTAGTTTCCCATCTCCCCCTGATACTGTACTAGCTCCATAAGGAGATCCTCCCGAAATTTTCTCAACACTAGATAATCCTTCATAAGAATATGGCAATCCACTTATTATCATACCTTGATGTAATAAAACATTATTAAAGCTTAATATAGTTGATTCTTGCCCTCCATGTTGAGTAGCTGTAGATGTGAATACTCCTCCAACTTTTCCTATTAGTGCTCCTTCTGACCATAAACCACCTGTACTATCTAAGAAAGTCTTCATTTGAGCTGACATATTTCCAAATCTTGTAGGGGTACCAAATACTATAGCATCAGCATCTTTTAAATCATCTAAGGTTACTTCAGGAACTTCCTTTTCCATATTTTTTATTATTTCTAGGCAACCCATTTTTTCTAGTACTTCGTCGGGGAGTGTTTCTTTTACCCTTGTTATTTTAACCTCGGTACCTTCTATTTCTTTAGCTCCTTTAGCAACAGATTCAGCTAATTTTTGTGTATGTCCATACATTGAGTGATATACAATTAACATTTTCATAATCAATACTCTCCTTTCAATATCTTGTCTACATTCCTATAAATCTATTTTTTTATTTTTATCAATAGTATGTGAGATTTATCTATAGCTTTAATGTTTAGTTTCTCATTAAATATCTCCATAGCATCTCTAGTATTTAAACCTACCCCATTGATATCTGACTTTCCTTCTATTTGCACCAAATAAGCTTGATGTTTATTATCTATTTCTATTTTAATTTGATTATCCTTATCTAGACTTGTTACATATATATCTGCATCTTGATTTATTTTCACTGGTGCAGTTCCTTGTTTTGATGATACCATATGGAGCCATTTATTTTTTCTTTCATTCCACTGAAAACTAAAATCTCCATAATTTGGTTCATAACTAGATTTATCTGGTTTAATCCATATTTGAAGGAACCTCAAAGTTGTATCTCCTTTATTATGCTCACTATGATATACCCCCTTTCCAGCACTCATATACTGAATATCTCCTCTTCTTATAGTGCTATCATTTTGCATGCTATCTCCGTGGGTAAGTTCTCCCTCAACAACATAGGAAATTATCTCCATATCTTTATGAGGATGAAGATCAAATCCCGTATCAGAATCTACCAAATCATCATTTAATACTCTTAACACTCCAAGCCCCATTCTATTAGGATCATAGTACTCTGCAAAAGAAAAATGATGTATACTTCTTAACCAGTCATGTTCACCTCTACCCATTGTAGCGTTCTCTATTTTATTTATCATGATATCATCCCTTCCATTTTATATAATACCCGGCACATTTCGAACTAATCATTAGTTATTAATTTACTATATAGTTTATTACTAATTAGTATTATGATGTCTTAAAATAGAGTAGATTAATCTACTCTATTTAACTTTCTTAATAATTTTATTAATTGATTTTTTTCTTCTTCAGAAAAAACACTAAATATATCATTAATATTTTCTACATGGCTCGGAAATATTTTATCCATTAATTCTTTTCCTTTTTCAGTTATACTAATAAGGGTAGCTCTTCTATCAGTAGGATCAGGATATCTTCTAATAAGATTCTCTTTTTCTAGATTATCTATAACTACAGTCATATTTCCACCAGTTGACAATGTTTTATCTATTATATCCCTAATTCTTAGATCTCCTTTATGGTATAAAACTTCTAGTACTCCAAATTGAGATACAGTAAGTCCTCCTTTTTTTATGGTTTTATACTCTTGTTTATGCACTTTTTGAGTTGCCCTTGTTAATTTTATTAATACTTTTAAATTTAAGTCATTTTCTTTTCCATAAGTTTTATTATTCATATTATAATATTACTACTAATTAGTTTTATTGTCAACTATATATTACTAATTAGTAGTATATAGAGGAATATATACAGTGAATACAGTTTTTTTACCTATTTCACTATTAACCTTAACCTGACCATTATGTGCATTCACTAATTCCTTTACAATTGATAAGCCTAATCCAGAACCACCTTTATCTCTATTTCTAGATTTATCAGTTCTATAAAGTCTTTCAAATATATAGGGTAAATCTTCTTTAGAAATTCCTTCTCCAGTATTAGATATTTGAAAAACTCCATAATCGTTTTCTTTAAATATTTCTATATCAATCCTTCCATTATTATTAGTAAACTTAATTCCATTAGAAAATAAATTTATTATAACTTGTTTTAGCCTATATTCATCTCCTAATACATATATATTTTGTTCTAAATTCTTTACTAAGGTTATGTTCTTTCTTAAATACTCTATTTCAAAGCCTTCATTTACTTCTTGCACTATTTTTTCAAAATCAAGTTTTTCTAAATTAAGAGATATATTATGCTCTTTTATATTATTTAAGAACTTAATTTGCTCTACTAAAAGTATTAATCTATCTACTTCTTTCTGAAAAACTAATAACCTTTCATCATTCAATTCCCATATTCCATCTTGTATAGCCTCTATATGACTTTTTAAAATAGCTAAGGGTGTTCTTAGCTCATGAGAAATATCTGAAGTAAGCTGTTTTCTTAATATATTCTCAGAATTTAAAGATTCTTTTAGATAATTAATTGAAGAGGTTAGTTGATTTATCTCAGTTATCTTACTTCTAGTCTTAACTGATGTATCTAAATTACCTTTACTAAGTTCATTAGTAGTTTCTTTTACATCAATAATAGGTTTAGAAATAAATCTAGAAAAGTATATACCTAATATAATTGCTACTACTATGGATATAATTGCAGCATAAAGTATTGATTGATTTATACCCTTAGTGAATTCAACTTCTTGACTTCCCACTACTAGAGAATTATAATATCCTATCTGTAGTGTACCTATATTCTCACCATTTGCTTCTAAAGATATATTATCTACTTTATAATTATCTCCTGTACTATTTTCAAAATTAGAATTACGGCCCCTCATCATACCCATGCCCATACCTTTGCCCATCATATGATCATTGATAAAGGATTTGTTCATTTTCTTTGATAATATAATATCCCCTTTGTTATCACGGATTAATAAGTCAAATCCTTCTACCATTGGAGATAATTCTATATTATCTTTTGTTTTTTCAGTCCATTTATCTACTTTATAACTTTCTTCAATAAAATTTATAACTTCTTCTATTCTGTTTTCTTTTTCTTTACTTAGATACTCATCAAACTTACTAAACAAAGTAATATTTGATATAACTCCAATTGTAATAACTGATATCAGTGCTGCAATTATCATTAATATAGTTATCCTAGTCCT
The DNA here is from genome assembly GCF_016820655.1 of Anaeromonas frigoriresistens. Lineage (GTDB taxonomy): Bacteria > Bacillota > Clostridia > Tissierellales > SIT17 > Anaeromonas > Anaeromonas frigoriresistens. The sequence continues at coordinate 25,217 of NZ_WSFT01000039.1, read as the reverse complement.
TAAATGATTAATCATATTAATCCTCCCTGAATTTATATCCAACCCCATAAACTGTTTTAATGTACTTATTTTCTTTATCTTCAATCTTATGCCTTAAATTTTTAACATGGGCATCAATTGTTCTATCATATCCTTCATAGTCATAACCTAATATTTTTATTATTAAATTCTCCCTACTAAACACCTTAGATGGGTTTTGCGAAAATAATTTTAATAAATCAAATTCAGTAGGAGTTAAATCTATTATCTTACCTGATTTTGTCACTTCTCTACTATTTAAATCTATAGACAGATTCCCTTTATCAATTTGAATAATGTCAGCCTTTATAAATTCTTCACTACTTCTTCGTAGAATAGCTCTTATTCTTGCTAGTAGTTCCTTTGGACTAAAGGGTTTGACTATATAATCATCTGCTCCAATATCTAATCCATATATTCTATCCTCTTCCATAGATTTTGCAGTTAACATGATAACTGGTATTTGAGACCTTAATCTTATTTTCTTACATATTTCTTCACCAGATATATCCGGCAACATCAAGTCTAGTATAGCAAAGTCAATGTTTTCTTGATTCAATATATCAATAGCATCCTTTCCGTTGTATGCCGGGTAAATATTATATCCTTCTTTTTGTAAATATGCTTTTATTACATCTACTATTTCTTTTTGGTCATCTACTACTAAGAAATTTTTTGCCATATTACCACCTCATTTATAATATATCACAAAGGAAAGCTTCATGAGATGCTTTTCAATTGATAGGTATGAGACATTAATAAAATCCAGCCTAGGCTGGATTCTATTTCGTAACACCATTTAATATTTTTTGATACTCTTCTTCTGATATCTTACCTGCTGTATATCTTCTTCTTAATTCTGTGACTGCATATATAATATCGTTACTTTGATTTGCGGAGGATACTTTAGTGAGCATAACTTTTTGTACAGTATAAATCAGAGCTGCAAACGAAATAGTTATCAATCCAGCTTTTAAGATAGTAATAGGAAGTAATAATTCAATAAAAATCCATTTGATAATATTCATATCTATCATCTCCTTATACTATCTATACCCCTATATTCAATTTTTAGTCATTTCATCTATTTTTTTATCTTTTTCGACCTTACTTTCCATTTAATTCTCTTATGAAAAATTATACCTTACAAATATGAAGAAAATATGAAAAGCTGAGGAATTATCCTCAGCTTTGATATTAATATTCTCTTTTTAATAATTTTTCAGTAATTTCATATATAATTTCTTTGCTTTCACAATTTGGTAGTGAATCTATTATAGAAAAGGCTCTCTCAGTATATCTTACAGCTAATTTTTTAGCTCTAGTTAAACCATTTGATGACCTGATAATATTTATGATTTCTATAACATCATCATCTGTTACATCTTCTTTTTCTATTAATATTTCAAGCCTTTTATTATCTTCTAATAAAGCAAATATTAATGGTAATGTAAAGAAGCCTTGTTTTAGATCATTTTTTATACTTTTTCCTAGGGTTTCTTCTTCTGCTGTATAATCTAATATATCATCTATTATTTGAAAGGCCATACCTATATTGTATCCAATCTTTCCTAATGCTTTAGACATCTTCTCATCACATTCAGATTCCTTTGCACCAATATGAAAACTCATGGCAAAAAGAGATGCTGTTTTGCCAGATACTATCTTTAAGTATCTTTTTAAAGATACATCACTTCTGAACCTAAAATAATATTGTCTTATTTCACCCATGCATATATGAGTTATAGCTTTAGAAATTTTCCTCATATTTTCCATAGAATAGTCCTCAGATAACATCATAAAACATTTCGAGAATAGATAATCTCCCATATATACTGCATAATCTTTTCCATATCGTGATTGAATCGTTGTTTGTCCTCTTCTTAGTTTAGACTCATCTATAATATCATCATGAATTAATGTAGCCATATGAAGCATCTCTATAATAGCAGCTAAATTCTGATGTTTATCTTTTTCATATTTACCAAATTTAGAAGAGAGTAATAAAAATGCTGGCCTTAACATTTTTCCACCAGAATCTATTAAATCTAATAAAGGCTTTTCAATATATTTCTCATTGGTTTTGACATTTTTCTTCATTATTTCTTTTACATCCTCTAATTCTCTTTGCAATTGAGGATATTTATCCCAAAATGAATTCATTTTATCACCCTTGATGTTTTCTTTTATATCTTCTAACTAATTTTAAATAATCCAGTCATTTTTAAAAACTTTAAAATATAATTTACTGTTATACCTACAAATAAGCCTGTAGCAACAGCCGATATTAATAAAGCGGGTAAATATATAACTATATTTAGATTGTGAATCACAAAAGCAGCCATTAATATTTGTCCAATATTATGAAATACTGCTCCTACAATACTTAATCCTATAACACTTACTTTTTCTCTTGCTATTCTTTTTATTAAATACATAATGAAGAAGCTTAATAATCCTCCTGAAATACTAAATAAAAATCCAGAAACATTTCCTCCTAATAAATTAGCCATCAACGTCCTTAATACTACCACAGTGAGAGTTTCTTTAAATCCAAATAAATATAGAGATACTAATGTAATAATATTGGCAAGTCCTAGTTTAGCTCCTGGTATACCAAAATTAAAAGGTATCATTCTCTCTACTAAATGAAGAACCAATGCTTGTGCCACTAATAATGAAATTATAACTAGTTTTTGTGTTTTAGACATAGTTCTCCCCCTTAGTATGATGTATCATCTATAGTACTTTCTTTCTCTCCCTTTATTTCTACCACAACTTTATTAGGAAGACATACAAGCATCTCTCCGGGCTCATTAATAAACCCATCACTTACACAGTATTTATCAGGACAATCTGCATCTATAATATTAACACCATTATTATATAGTTTAATGATATTTGTACCTAATTCAGTATTTATGACTACTTCTTCGTCTATATCCTCAGTTAACTCATAACTATTATATAATTCACCATCTATATATATTTCAGCCTTTTTATTATTGAAATCATTATCTCTACCATATTGCAGATATAGAAATCCTAATAATGATACTAAAAGAACTACAATAATAATTATACCATCTAATTTTTTCATATATATTCCTCTTTCCAACCTTAGTATGCTACTATAGTTTATCAAGTTTTATACTTTTCAGCAAATAAGATTTTTAGATATATGCTAAAATAAAGTCCTTTCGAAGTTTGTTCTCCGAAAGGACATATATAACTAATCTATATATAGATAAGTCTTTCTTGCAAAAGGTGTCTTTGACCACCATTTTTTTAGAACTGGCATCACATAATAATCTAAACCAAATGTTCTACCCGCTCCACCTATTAAAGCTATACCTGCTGCTAAGAACCATAACATTTCTGTAGGTGCCATTCCAGAAGTCCATATCATAATACCCATTACTACTGAAACTATCGCTGCAAGAGCTGTAAATAAACCTACTATTAATAATCCTCCTACTACTACTTCAGCTATAACCATTCCTGTTTGGAATATAGTGGCTAATACAGTGAATTCTCCATCTGCTGTATAGAAGAATGCTTCCATAAACCAATCCATAATATTTTGAATAAACTCAGGAACTGGTAATGCTTCACCCCATTGTGATGCTGCCTCTGCTCCTTCTTCTGCTGCTTGAGTTGCTCCAGAAGTAGCTGCTGTTGGTGGAGCTGGTATCAAGAATATATTAGAAGGATCTTCTATTACCTTTCCTATCTTGTTTAATCCCTCGTCTAACCATTTATATCCAACAAAAATTCTTAATGGAACTAACCAAAAATTAGGACTTCTAAAGGAGAAGTGTCCACCTAATATAGAACGGTTATCTTTTATAGTAAAGAATTGATGCATGATGTATGACCAGATTAAATTAAATCCACCTACTCCAAATAGATAGTGAATATTTACTATATGCTTCATCATCATTGCAATAAATCCTGACATTGATGTATTTCCTAGATGAGCAACTGCATATCTTCCACCTATTGATACCATAAATCCATGATAATTTGATTTAAAAGCCTCATAGGATTTATTTTCCATATCAGCTTCTATATTATCTACTGCAGTTTCTGCAGTCTGTAAAGCTGTCTCAACTATTTGAGGTATAGGACCTTCATTTTCTTCTTCAAAATATGAATTATCTCCTATAACATAAACATTACTATAATCTACTGATTGCATATACTCGTTAGTTTGAATACGTCCTCTTTTACCTAGTGTAAGACCAATATTGGCTGCAAAGCTACTACCTTGTACTCCAGCAGTCCATATTAATGTATTCGTTTTTATCTTTTCTCCATTCTTTAAAGTTACAGAATGAGGTGTAACTTTAGTTATTAAAGATTGAGTAAGAATTTCTACTCCTAGTTTATTAAGTCTTCTTTCTGATTTAGCTATAAGCTTATCATTCAATATAGGAAGGATCTTTGGTAGGCCTTCTACAATTTTTAATGATACTTCTTTTGGATTAATGTTATACTCTCGACAAAGTCTCTTCTGCCATTCAGCAATTTCACCGATAGTTTCTACACCAGTAAACCCTGCTCCAGCTACTACAAAAGTAAGCATTTGTCTTCTTTTATTTTCATTACTTTCTGTACTTGCCTGCTCGAACATATGATGTATGTGCTGTTTAATTTTAACTGCATCATCATATGACCATATTGTAAAACTATTTTCTTCAGCACCTTCTACTCCAAAATATGCTGGCTCACTTCCAGAACCTAGTATAAGATAATCATATCCATATTCAGCATTTTCAGAAACAAGTTTTTGACCATCAAAATCTATTTTGTCAATTTTGTCTGTAACAACATCAACTTTTTTCTTGCCAAATATCTTTTCTAGATTCACCTTTACTCCATGTTCCTCTATTCTTCTACCTGCTACCTCATGTAAATCAGTAAGAAGCGTGTGGTATGGGTTTTTATCAATTAAAGTAACTTCTACTTCATCATTTTTCTTGAATTTTTTATGAAGTAGCTTTGCTGAGTGTACACCACCATATCCAGCACCTAGAATTACTATCCTTTTTTTACTCATAATGTGCCCCCTTATTCTATACTATTTGTCCACCCTTAGCGGACTTGTTTTGTCAAAAACATAACTATATTAACTATAATTATACCAGTAAATAAAAAAATAAATGTGATACGTGTCATATTTTTGACTAAGCTTTGTTAATAATGTAACTTATATATTTACACTATTCGTATAATATTATAACATACTTTTTTTATTAATCCATAGTTTTTCTATCATTTTACAAGGTCATTCCACATAATGGTAAACGATACTTAAAACTCTGATGTATTAGTCATATATTTCTTATATTTATTTTTAGTTTATATAAAAAACATTATATTCAAATATATGTTATAATTATCACGAGAATTAATATTAAATGGAGGATAGATGAATGATAAATTATAAAAAATATGCTTTTCTTTTACTTATATTGTTTTCAATATTGATTACTGGTTGTTCAGAAGATGGAAATGGAAATATTGCTCCTAAGTCATCAGAGCCAGTATCTGAAAATGGATTTTATTTAGGAACAATTATAAATATATCTATTTATGATGAGGCTCCTGAAGGAATATTTGAAAAAGTATTTAATAGGATTGAAGAAATAGAAAATAAAATGAGTTTGAATATAGAAGACAGCGAGATAAATAAAATTAATTATAATGCAGGAAAAGATTCTGTTAAGGTTTCTCAAGATACTTATAACGTTATAGAAAGAGGTAAGTTTTATTCTGATAAAACTGAAGGTCATTTTGATATAACCATTGGCCCTTTGGTAGAACTTTGGCAAATAGGCACCGAAAATGCTAGAGTTCCAACTAAAGAGGAAATTGAAAATAATCTTCCCCTTGTAGATTATCAAAATGTAGTATTAGATAATGAAAATAAGAGTATTTATCTAGATAAGGAAGATATGATTCTAGATTTAGGCGGGATAGCTAAAGGTTATGCTGCTGATGAGGTAGCTAAGATATTAAAAGAAAATAATATAAATCATGCTATAGTAAACTTAGGTGGGAACGTCTTAGCTTTAGGAGGTAAACCAGATGGATCTAACTGGAAAATAGGTGTACAAAACCCTTATGAACCTAGAGGTAAACATGTAGCCATAGTTAGTGTTAAGGATAAGACAGTTGTATCTTCTGGAGTTTATGAGAGAAACTTTGAAGAAGATGGAAAGCTTTATCATCATATATTAGATCCCTTTACAGGGTATCCTATAGAAAATAGTCTTCAAAGTGTAACAATAGTTGCTGACGAATCATTTGATGCAGATGGTCTTTCTACAGGAATATTCGCATTAGGATTAGAGAGAGGCATGAATCTAGTAGAAAATACTGATGGTGTAGACGCTATCTTTATAACTAATGAAAAGCAAGTTTATCTGTCTTCAGAGTTAATAGACAAAATTGAACTTACAAATAATGATTTTACATTATCAGATAATAAATAGGCGGCGAATATATTCGCCGCCTTATTTTATATTAATTATTGTACTGGTGATTGTTGTACGTCTGATTGCCAATATCCGCAACCTCCGCCGAAACCTCTTCCAGGTCCTCTTCCTTGGGATCTTCCAAACCCTTTACCAGCACCCATTCCTGGACCATAGTTTTCTTCAGGAAAACCATTCTCTGTATGATATGTTTCCATATCTTCTAAATGTTCAAGATATTCGTTAGCTTCCTCTTGTGTTATTGTTCCATCTTCTACTGCATTTTCTATTCTATCTTTTCTCCAATCCAACATACCTTTAAACCAATCAGGTAAGTTCCCATCACTTCCAGCAAAGGCTATTGCTCCTACTGAAAGAATCAGTACTGATACAAGTAAAACTCCTACTAATTTCTTCATAATCAATTCCTCCTATTAATTTTATTTATTTTGTAATTTAATTATAGAAAAAATTTATGAAGAGATTATGAAGATATATTTTTATTTTATAAATAACATTATGATTGTTTATGATGCTCATTTGTATTCAAGTTATCCTCAAAATAAATACTAGTGCTTGGGAATGCCACTTCTACATTCTCTTCTTCTAATATATCCATTATTTTAAAATTTACATTTTCCTTTACAGATAAATACTCTTGGTAGTCAGAAGTTTTGGCATAATACTGAATAAGTATATCCAAACTGCTAGTATTGAACACTTCAAAATTAGAGAGTATTATCTCATTGTCAACATCAGGATGCTCTACTAGCATGTCATTTATTTTTTTTACTACCATTTGAATCTTATCTGATGATGTAGAGTATACAATTCCTAGATAAAATCTGACTCTTCTAATACCCCTTCTTGAAAAATTAGTTATAGCTTCTTCAGACATTTTTGAGTTTGGAATTGAAACTATAGCCTTCTCAAAAGTCCTTACCTTTGTACTTCTAAAATTGATATTTTCTACTACCCCTTCTACCCCTGAGGCTACTATCCAATCACCAATATCAAAGGGCTTATCCATAAGTATAGCTATGCCACCAAATACATTAGCTAAAGTATCTTTAGCTGCCATAGCAATAGCTATACCTCCTATTCCTAAACCAGCCACAAAAGCACTAATACTATATCCAAACTCCTCTGCAATAATAGCTATAGATATAGCAATTATAATTATTCTAATAACCTTCGATATAAAAGGCTTTAATATTTTTTGACTTCTAAAGTTTAATTTAGTTCCTAGTTTATCATAAAGTACCTCATAGGTTCCTGCTAAATTATATAATCCCCATGTAATCAACACTATTATTGATACTCTAAATAATAGTGTAATATTATCTTCTGTTCCTTTTGAAAAAGGTAAGTATATAAGTGCAATATATAGTCCTAATAATATAACTAACACTCTAACAGGCTTTTTAAAGGCGATTAACATATCATCATCCAGTCCTGTCTTTGATTTTTTTGCAAAAATATCACCTACTTTAAAAATCATTCTAGTAATTATTGAACTTGATATTAAAAATAACATAAATATCCCTAAAGCTATTCCTAACTCTATTAAAGATGGTACAAAATATTTATCATATAAATTTATTCCTGCGTTTATTATCTCCATAGTACTTCCTCCTAAAATTCTAGATCTTGTTTAATAATTAGTATATATATTTTATATTATACTATCAATACTTACAAAAAATTACCCCAACTGTATATAGTCGGGGTAATTAATACACTATTTAAGTTTATTTATAATCTCTTTTGTAAAAGCAATTAAATCATCAGGCTGTCTTGATGTAATAAGATTTCCTTCAACTACCACTTCTTTATCTATATAATTTGCTCCTGCGTTAACTAAATCATCTTTAATAGTATGATATCCTGTTATGTCTTTGCCCTTAATATCACAAGTAGATGCAATCATCCATGGTCCATGACAAACTGCTGCTATTAATTTATTATCTTTATTCATATTTCTAACAAAATCCTTAGTAGCTTCACAAGCTCTCATTCGATCAGGTGAATATCCTCCTGGTATCACTACTGCATCATAGTCTTCTACCTTTATGTCTTTAGATGCTAACTCACTCTGAGTTGGTACTCCATGTTTTCCAGTATATTCTTTATCCTTATCTGTACCAACTAGATCTACCTTAAATCCAGCTTCTTTTAATCTATATAAAGGCCAAAGAAGCTCGATATCTTCATATAGGTTTTCTACTAATAAAGCAATTTTTTTCACAGATATAACCTCCTCATTTTTTCTTACATATTTTACTTACCCTCATTTATTACCATTATTCAAAATATGATAGCAAGCCTCACCCTAGGTTTTCATTATAATATCTGTGGTATAATATAATATAAAATATAAAAAAGCAGGAGGTAATTTTATGCGTAAATATATGATGGCAGAAGTTGAAAAACATCAAACTATATTCTCTCAATTGGGAGCACAGGTCCATGTAATGAACTCTTTATTATGTTATATAACTTTTGATATTGATGGAACAGAAGTATCTTATGTATATAATGTAAATAAAAAAGATAAGTATTTTCTTCAACGAATAGAACCTTATCCAGAACCAGCTGGAACATTTAATAATGAAGATGAATTAATCGATATAATAAAAATTGACATTGAACAATTCAAAAATGCTAAAAATTCTCATGTCTTTAGTGATTTTGTAGAGATTAACAAATCTTTAAGTCAAACGGTTAGAAACTTTGAAGATTTATATCTATATTATAATGTTCCCCATGATACTATGGACAATATAAAAGAAAAATTAGATGATATACGAACAATGATAAAAGAAGCTAAAGATTCTTCTGAAAGAGTGTATAATAAAAAAGATCCTGATACAATATAACTTTGTTATTTCCACTACTATTAAGTTTTATTTATATACAAAAAATACTTAGACATTCTCTTGTTTTTTTTGTATTATTAGATAGTACGACCTAATACAATTGAATATTAAAAATAAGGAGATGTTTTAAATGACTTTAGATTCTGGAGTTTATATTGCAGTATCTATATTTATACTGACTTATATCTTTATTATATCTGAAAAGATTAATAGAACTGCTATTGCTCTTTTTGGAGCATCTCTACTTATAGGTCTTAGAGTTATCAGTCAAGATTTTGCCTTTGAGGCTATTGACTTTAACACCATAGGTTTATTAATAGGAATGATGGTTATGGTTTCTATTATTAAAAGAACAGGAGTCTTTCAGTATGTAGCTATTAAAGCAGCTAAAAAAGCTAAGGGTGAACCTTTTAGAATAATAATAACTCTATCTGTTATTACAGCTATATCCTCTGCTTTATTAGATAATGTTACTACAGTATTGTTAATAGTCCCTGTTACTTTAGTGATTACAGAAACATTAGAGACTAATCCACTTCCCTTTTTAATCCCAGAAATCCTTGCATCAAATATTGGTGGAACTGCTACTTTAATTGGAGATCCTCCAAATATCATGATTGGTAGTGCTACAAAGTTAGGATTTATGGATTTTGCTTTAAACCTTGGACCTATTATAATAGTTATACTAGGAGTTACACTAGTAATTTTCAAATTCTTGTATGGTAAATCAATCGTCGTTGATCAAAATCTTAAAGATAAGCTAATGGCTTTTGATGAGAATAAATCCATTAGGGACTATCCCCTACTTAAGAAAAGCTTATTCGTATTAGGTCTAACAATGATAGGATTTATACTACATCAGTATATCCACCTAGAGTCAGCAACGGTGGCATTAATAGGTGCATCACTCTTACTGATTATAAGTAAAAAGGACCCAGAAGATATTTTATTAGAAGTAGAATGGTCCACTATATTCTTCTTTGCTGGATTATTTGTTCTAGTAGGAGGATTAGAAAAAGTTGGAGTTATTGAGCATTTAGCATCAGGAGTATTAGGTTTCACTAAAGGAAACTTAATGTTGACAACCCTTATGATATTATGGGTTTCAGCCTTTGCATCAGCTTTTATTGATAATATTCCTTTTGTTGCTACAATGATCCCCCTTATAAAAAGTATTGGTGCTATGTCAACAATTAGTATCGGTCCCCTATGGTGGGCTCTAGCATTAGGAGCTTGTCTTGGCGGAAATGGTAGCTTGGTTGGTGCGTCTGCTAATGTAATCGTCGCAGGATTTTTACAAAAAACTGATAATAAATTATCATTTATAAGTTTTTTAAAAGTAGGATTTCCAATAATGGTTCTATCTGTATTTATATCTAGTGTATATTTAGTATTATTTTATGTTTAGTAGAGAAAAAATCCCATTTGTACTTTGTACAAATGGGATTTTTATTATATTAATTTTGATAATTCTATTTCATCAAAAGACTTTATGATTTTATCTGCCATAGATAAATCTTGATTTGAGGTTTCATCCCCTTTATATCCTATTACTTTAATATTTGCTGCTATTGCTGCTTTTACTCCATTTGTTGAATCTTCTATAACTAAGGCTTCTTTATTGTCTACTCCCAGTTTATCTAAAGCAAATAGAAATATATCTGGATCTGGTTTACTATTCTCTACATAATCTCCACTTATTAAAAATTGAAAATAGTCTCTTATATCTAGTGTATCAATAATTTTCTCTATCCAAGAAACAGGAGATGAAGATGCTACTACCATTTTAATACCATTTTCGTCTAAAGCTTTTATTAATTCTATAACTCCTGGTACTGATTTTACATTTTTAGAATTTTGTATATGCTGTAAATATTTTTCTCTATTTTCTGTTACTAAATCCTCTACAGATTTATTTAAGTTATATCTTTCCTTTAATTCTCCCCACATATAATAGGAGTTTGTCCCTACAAATTCATCAATATCTTCTTTAACAATTTTCACTCCATTATCTTTCATATACTCAATTTCTACCTTTACTAACTCTGGCTCACTATCTACTATTACTCCATCCATATCAAATATAACTGCTTTAATCATTCTATCACCCTTTACTTTTCATAATATTATAAGTATAATATTATCATAGATTATGCATAATATATAGGCGATGGAGCTCGCCTTTGAGTATTACATATAAATGTAATTGATGGCTCCTACTTAAGGTATAGCTTTGAGTAGGAGTCTTTTTATATTTAAGGAGGAGTAAATATGGCACTTAGTTTTGCACTTATTATTATTTTTGGTTTATTGGCAAATAAACTTTTTGAAAGATTAAAACTTCCTGGATTATTAGGAATGCTTTTAGTCGGGATTATAATAGGACCTTATGTTCTAAATATACTAAACAAGGATATATTATTAATCTCTGGGGATTTAAGAAAGATAGCTTTAATAGTAATATTACTCAGAGCAGGTCTCGGAATAAAGAAGGAAACATTAAATAAAATAGGAATTCCTGCTATAAAGATGAGTTTTATACCTGGACTACTTGAAGGATTTATTTTGATACTCATTACAATAAAAGCCTTTAATCTTTCCTTTAATGAAGCAGGTATACTAGCTTTTATTATTGCTGCCGTTTCTCCTGCCGTAGTAGTACCTTCAATGCTTACTTTGATTGAGAGAGGAAAAGGTGAAAATAAAGGAATACCTACATTGATTCTTGCCAGTGCTTCTATTGATGATGTTTTCGCTATAACTATTTATTCTACTTTTTTAAGTATGTATACTACAAATAATATAAGTATATTTAGACAGTTAATAAATATACCCATATCAATAATCTTAGGGATTATACTAGGACTTATAATTGGATTGATAATTACCAATATATTTAAAACCCATCATATTAGAGATACCAAGAAAACATTGATATTATTAGGAACAGCTATTATATTTACTAGCCTAGAAGATCCGGTTAAAAATTTCGTACCTATCGCTACATTACTAGGAGTTATGACTATGGGTTTCATACTACTAGAAAAATATCCAGTAGTAGCCAATAGACTTTCAACCAAGCTAAATAAGGTATGGATACTAGCTGAGATAGTATTGTTTGTATTAGTAGGAGCAGAAGTAAATATATTTGTAGCTATGGACTCTGGATTATTAGGTATATTAGTTATAGCTATTGGGCTAATTGGAAGATCTATCGGAGTATTTTTATCCCTTATTGGAACGGACTTAAATTATAAAGAAAGACTCTTTTGTATCATAGCCTATACTCCCAAAGCTACAGTTCAAGCAGCTATAGGAGCAGTACCCTTAAGTATGGGAGTAGAAAATGGTGAGTTAATTCTTGCAATGGCTGTGTTAGCTATTATCATTACTGCACCTTTAGGAGCTATTGGGATAAAATTTGCTGGAGAAAAATACTTGACGTAAGTTAATTTTTAGAAATAAAAGAAATCTTTACATAACTTTCATCATAGTATATATTATAAAAGTACTTTGATGAGGTGATTAATATATGTATTATGATTTTGCAGTAGCTGAGATATATGGAGGTCCTCTTAGTCCAGAACTTAAGGGATATGTGAGATTTCAAAAGGTATATGGTGGAGTTGTTGTATGTGCTACTATTTATGGTCTACCGGAATATGATCCTGCCAATGGAAATGATGAACCTATAGGTCCCTTTGGTTTTCATATTCATGAAGGAGAAACTTGTGCTATAGGAGATGTTGATGATCCTTTCCAAGCAGCTAAAGGTCATTATAATCCTAACAACCTACCCCATGGTAACCATCCGGGAGATTTTCCTGTTTTAATTGCTAGTAATGGATATGCTCAAATGTGTTTTTTTACAGATAAGTTTAATATTAAAGAAATTTTAGGTAAGACAATTATAATCCATCAAAACCCTGATGATTACAGGTCCCAACCTGCTGGAAATGCTGGCAAGAGACTAGGCTGTGGGATAATAAGACCAATGTATGATAAAAAAAATAGAACTTGGTGATAAGATCCTTCGCTATGCTCAGGATGACATAAAAAATCACTTTTACCTTTCAGTAAAAGTGATTTTTTATGTCAATTAAACAAACTATTAAAGAAATCCTTTATTGCATTTAATATTTTTGCAAAAAATGATTGAGCTTCTGGATTCTCATCGATTATCTTATTAATCCTATCTCCTAGACCTTTTAATTGTGTCTTTATCTCATCTAAATTCAAGTCTAAACCTGCTATATTTTTCATAAGTTTAGATATCTCATCTATTTGGTCTTGAGTAAGATTTATATTTAATTCTTTAGATTTATCTTCTACTACTTCTTTTATCTCATTGATATTAGTTATATTATTATTTATAATATATATCTTGATTTCGTTTATCAAATTAGTTGCTTCTTCTTTTCCTATTTCCTTTCCAAGCTCTGAAGTCTTTGCTAATTCTTCACTTGCAACTTCCTTAGCTGTTTCAGATATATCCTCTCCAGACATGTCTTCGAAGGCCTTGATTATTCCTGTAAGGGCTGCTGTACCAGTTACTTTCATAGGACTATTAACTCGGACTTTTGCATCCTTTACACCTACTGTTACTAGTGCATTTTCATACATATCATCAGTTACCCAAGTTATATTGTTACTTTCTACTTCTATACCTTCTCCCTCTTCAAGCTTTTGTACATATACTGAGGATAATGCCCTAGTACCTATTATCTTTAAGTCTATATGCTCTCCAAAATATTTTCTTTCTTCCTCATTAGTCACTTCTATAATTCTCACATCTTCTGTGACACCAAAATAATTCTTCATTTCTGTTTTTTGTGCTTCAGTCAGATCTTGCCCTAAACTAACTACCTCTTCTCCAGCAACAGCATCTCCAAATGCTACCCCCGAAACAAGAAAAGTTACTATTATTACTATTGATATTATTTTTTTACTCATATAAACCCTCCTTAGGATTCAATATTTTAACTACACTATTATACCATATTTTTCAAAAATATTAACATTACAAACTATACACAAATGTATTGATTTATAAATAACTGTAATTTATTTGTAATATATTTTTTCTGAAAATTTCGACTTAATCATGATATAATTGTAATATAATACCAAAAGGAGGCTTTAATTATGAAAAAGTATGGTAAGTTTATTGGTTTTCTTGCACTGGTTTTAATCGAATTAATTTTCTATTTAACTATGAAGGATACAAATTTAGATTTTTTCTTTCTTGTCTGGACTTTTATTTGGTTAGTTATGTTAGTTTATGGATTTGTAAATATATTTCAAGAGGGAAAATCATTATCCAATGGTAACCCTCTAGGACATCCCCGGGACTTTCTAATGGCTGCTAATGTGAAAACTAATACTTCCTCCAAAGCTATCAACACCTTCGGAACTGTTGCATTAGTTTTATTCTTATTCATTTTAAACTTAACAGGATACTTTATATTTATGTAACAGGATAAAAAGAGATGGTGAATCTCTCACCATCTCTTTTCTTTACTTAAGTCTATTAAATAATATATTGTTTTCTAAATGAATGTGTTGGAATAAGTCTTTTTCTATTGCTTCTATTTTTTCATAAGTTACTCTGTAGGTATTACATCCATCTTCAGGTACTTTGAACCCTTTTGTTAATTTTCTCATATCTTTTAGGATATCTCCTGCTACATCGTGCTCTGATTCTGTTTCTTCTAGAACTTTCAATGCTTTTTCTAAAGTTTTTTCTGAAGGATTATTTTCATACTCTTTTATTAGAGGGAATAATACTTCTTCTTCCTTTATTAGATGCTCAGCTATCTCTGTTTTTAATTGATTAAATAATTTGTGCAACTCTACTAATACATCTCCATGGGAAAGATAATGTACTTGTAGTATCTTTGATACAAATCTTTCTGTCACAGGCATCTCTTCTTTCATGAAAGCATGATGCTTATTTACTATATAGTCTATCAGATTAGACATGCTTTCTTGTTGCCAATCAACATCCTTATCCATGCTCTTTTGCATCTCTTGATATTCTGTATTAAGTTTATCTAATAATTCATTTTCATCTATATTTTTCTCTGCTATAGCTACTTCTAACTTCCTGTCTCCACCACAGCAAAAGTCTATTTCATATTCCATAAATATATTTGTAGCTTTTGGAAATATTGTTGCTATCTCACCTATTGGTTGATCTTTTTTTATTATTTTTTCCATTATTATAGCCTCCTTTACATATTAGGGGTAAAGCTGCAGTATCCTATATCATCACATCTGTTTCTCATTTCATCCCAAGCATCTATCTGATCAATTGATTCTAATGCTGTGGGATATAATATATAGTTTTCTTTATATATATGATCTCTAAGATTAAATACTATATATTTGGATACTTCATCTAATTTAGATTTAAACTCTCCAAACTCCATATATTCTACTCCATGGGATAAATCCTTTAATAAATGCTTTCTTTCTCTTAATTCATCATGCTCCATTTTCATTATTCTAGTAGGACCTGTTATATCTCTTTTTTCCATTTCTAAGAATAATACATCTTCTTCTCTTTGATGATGCTTCTCTGCACTTAATATATTTAATGATAACTCTTTTAATCTCTTAAATTCATCACTATTTTTATCATATCTATCCATATCTTGTATTCTTAGATTTAGACTATCTAATTCTGTTAAGAAACCTAATATTTCATCATGTTCTGCTATAAGGGTATAAAGTACATGCCCTTCATCTATTTTCATTTTAAGTTTATCTAATTCATCCTTTAATACTTCCATATGAATATCGCATAGATGTCTCAAATCTTCTGGTTTCATACCCTTTTCTATAAGCTTTTGCTCTGCCATTGATAGCTCTAAGGGATTAATATCCTTAACTAACTCCAATGCTTCTTGTCGTAACTCTTCTGTTATCTGTTCTGTATTAAGTCTTTCTAATATATTTGACAATTTATCTATTTTATTCATATTACACCCTCCTTTAACCTACTAATATATCTTTGATTACTCTTGCAGATATCTTTAATCTTTCAATACCATTCTCATCCGGATTAAACTTTACTCTTATAGGGAATTGTAAGTCTGACATTCCTGTAGTCTTTATGATATATGAGCTGCTTACTAGGCTTATATCAGTATCAGCTAGATAATCATTTATTACCTCAACTGCTTCTCCACTCCAACCATAAGAACCAAAGGCTACTCCTACTTTTCCTTCTAGTTTCATGTATTTAAGCATTTTTAGTACTTTTTCCATTCCACCTACCATATCAGCATATCTAGTGGAACTTCCAAAGAATATAGCATCAGATTCTTTAATTGCTTCTCTTACTGCATCCATATCTACATCATCTTTTATCTTCATTGTATTTGTTTCTATTCCAGCTTCTTTCAGTTCCTCAGCAATATGATTAGCTATTTTCTTTGTATTTCCTGTCATTGTAGAGTATAGTACTAGAGCTTTCTTGTCTTTATTTGGTTTACTCATTTCATCATACATATCAATATATTTTTGTGGATTATCTCTTAATATATATCCATGGGATGGAGCGATGGTATCTATTTCTATATTTCTTAGCTTCTCAATCATATCTTGAACATATGGTCTATGGGGATGCATGATCAAGCTGTAATACACTTTAAAATCTTCAGTAATATCTTCTGGAGCCAAGTCATTAAATAACTCCTCTGTAGCAATATGAGTACTGAATATATCACAAGGATATAATACTTTATCCTCTACTGCATAAGTTATCATTGTTTCTTCTGTGTGAAGATATGGTGTTTCAAAGAATTTAAGAGTCTTTCCTCCAATATCTAATGTATCTCCGTCTTTTATAATTAAAAACTCTTTATTATGAAGCTTATACATTTCCTTAAGCTCTCTAGCTCCTAACTCAGTTGTAACTATAACAGCATCTTTAGCTTTATTAGCTAATGCTGGTAGTCCTCCAGAGTGATCTGGTTCTACGTGATTTATTACTATATATTGAATTTTTTCTGGCTCTATATATTCACTTAATGTTTGAACAAAATTTCTTCCAAAACTAATATCTACTGTATCTATAACTGTTGGTTTCTCTGTATCTAAAAAGTAACTATTATATGTTGTACCTTTTTCTAAAGTAAGTCTATGGAAGGGCACCTTTCTATCATCAACATATCCTACCCAGTGTGAATCCTTAGCAACTAATCTATTATTATTATTCATTATATATTCCTCCTTGAAATGTTTTTTCTTTATCTGTTAATTACATTATAAGGGGAATATAAATATAATACTGTGATTATAATCAATATCCGATAAAAATACTCGGAATTAATTTTATACATAAAAAAATCTACAGATGATTCATCTGTAGACCCTTATCTATTAGATTAGATTCCCTTCAATACTTAAATTCTATTTACTGTTTATCTTTTCAATTCTCTCCAACTCTTCTAATTTCATTCCTTCTGATTCTAATATTGTAGTAATAAGTTTAGTTTTACCATCAATGTACGAGTCAATATCATTAGGATATTTATCTGCTAATTCTTGCTTTAATTCTCCATATAATTTAACTGATTCTTTATTCTTTCTCAAATGTTCTCTCAATAATAGATGATTTATAAGGTTTTCACTACCATTCATACAAACATATAAATGATGTTCCATCCAATTTATATTAGGATTATCTGGATTATATCTTAAAGCCTCTCTTCCTTCTACTCCTAAATTTCCTATATGATTATATCCAATACTTTCAAGTAATTTTATCGTTTCCTTAGAATCTTCTTCATCTCGGACAATAATATCGATATCTAAAATTGGTTTAGCCCATAGACCTTCCACTGATGTACTGCCCACATGTTCAATTTCCACATTTATATCCTTAAGTAATTTTTCATAAAAAGATTTAGCTTTATCAAATTCTTCTTTCCATTTAGGATTATATGGTTCAACTACTATTTTTCTCATTATTTAGATGCCCCCCAATACCAATGTTCTTTTTTCTTTTTTATTTCTTTAAAATCTCCATTAAAATGATCTGATGATAATTCACTATTATCTGAAATATAAGCAAACCCTGAAAAATTATCTAATACACCTCTGTATGTATAGAAGAAAACTTTAAGTCTACCTTTATCTCTTTCAACTACTATTTCTCCTCCACCTTTTGATAGATGTTCATATTCTTCAGGAAGTTTGATTAAGCTATCATTATGATAAACATTTGCCTTTAATTCTCCAGATTTGACCATTGAAACTATTTCTTCTCTTTCATCAATATTTAATTTAAAATCAAAATACAGCATAATGCCAGTAAAAGGAATAGTAAGAACTATAATGAATGTGACTAGATTAATACCTAATGGTATAAATGCTTTATATTTTAATTTATGTGCCTTAAGCCCAAAATATATTATGGATAAAATAGATATCACCAAGAATATAACACCAACACCTAATTCTATAATTGGAAATAAAAATACTGTAAATATATCTATTAATGTCCATTTGAATATATTTATTAAAAGAAGTAAAACACTACTTAATATTGAAAAAGATATAATTAATATTCCAGAAAATTCATGGTTATTTTCAACCATTTTATTAACACTCCCATAATTCATTTAAACCTTCAATATAGCATAATTCCTTTTAATTTATTTTTGTAAAGTTCTGCTGTTTTATGATAATCCATAATAATTCCTTCTTCTCTAACAAAATTTCCATAGCCTATGGGTTCCCCTTTTAATCTAGGGAAAAGTTGAAAATGCAAATGGTTTCTCTTACCATCACATATGGTACACATATATACTTTTTCCGCACCTAAAATTTCTTTATGAAGTTTAATTATTGCATCTGATATTTTTAATATATGTATTCCTAATTCAATTGGCATTTCAGAAATATCTTCATAGTGTTCCCTTGCCACAATAATTGTCTGTCCAGTTGCTCTTGGGTATCTTTCAAATTGGCACCTCACCATTTCATCCTCATAGATAATTAAACCATCATCAGGGAATAAATCTCCTGTTTTAAAGTTATAACATCCGAAGCATATGCCTTTCTCTTGCAATTCTTTTATTTTCTCAAATCTTTTGTCTCGCGCTTTCTCCTCGCTTTCAGATAATTGTTTAACGTACAATTTAACTCCCCCTCCTCATTTTTCTTGCCCCAACTGCCACTATAATATTGTGATGGTGATGGCATGTAACCTTTCTAGATTTTAGAACGTCTCTGAACTGAACTTTAGAGCTTTTCTTCATATCCAATCCTAGTTCTTTAAGAAGTTATCAATATTTCTAACAATTTCTTTCTTTATTTTATTGTAATCATATGAAGAATTATCTAATTTTATATGATCCATATCTAATGCATCTAAAAGTTCTAATTCTAATGTCTTTCTTGATTTAAGTACTTCAATAGTTCCTTCTAACCCTTGCATATTATTCTCTTTTCCAAATCCTCTCTTTGTATAATAATACATAAATCCATCTGACCATGAGGCAGGTCTTTCTTCAACAACTTTTCTAAATGCCTTCTCTATATTATTCTGATTAACATATATTAAAACGGGGTTTAATGGTTCTATAATCCTTTTTAGTTTTTGTATATAGTTTATAGTTATTTCCTTTGGACTATTGTCTCGTAACAAACTAACTGTTATTGGATTTTGAATAAAACAACACTCGAAAATATACACATTTTTATCTTTTAAAGCACTCTCCACAAAGCTCGTCCATCTTTCTAAAATCAATTGTATATGTCTATCTAATGTTATTTCATATATATCATATTCTATTATCTTATTAAGTAGTTCATTTGGGAATTTACTACCTATTTCTTTTTTTATTTTATCATATGCTAAAAAATAATTATTTTCTTTTTGTACCATATATTGGTCAATAAAATCCAAATGTTTCTTAAATTTACTTCTAAGTTCATTAAATTCTTTATATGTCATGCAAGCCATACCTTCATAATCCGCAGGGTGGTTTAAATTCCCTTCCCTAAAAGTCTGGTGTTCTATTCCTAGGTCATTTAATATTTCATCTGTTATCTTAGCTATTGTTGATTTACCCGAACCTGGTAAACCTTCTATTAATATCAATTGTGTTGCCATGTATTTTCCCCCATTCTTTTTAAGAACCCAAAGCAATACTCCATAATGAGTAAGTCAATGTTACCTAACGTTTCATATTTGCGATGCCTTCGATCTTTACATGGAAATCGTTCATGGCTGTGAGACTGTGAACGCCTAATACAACGACTCGGTTAGCAAGAAGGTGTGGGCGTGAATGCTACCAAAACACGCCCTAGTAACCTCTTGCGCAAACATTTTGTTAGATGATGTTGACTCATTCAGCACTAAAGTATAACTCAAATTACCTTTGCCTAGCTATTATTGAATTATTTCTTCACAATTGGATACCACAACTCTATATATCCACATTCTGGTGTCCCACCGTAAATTTCAAAATTAGCACCTTCTGCTCTTTCATAATTTGCAGTTGGCAACCATTCAGTATAAAATCTTTTCTGTAAATTAGATAATATAGAATAAAAATCATCATCCCACTTGAACTTTTCTGAAGGAAATATTGCATAAGTCTGTGCAGGGATATTCACTACTTTATAGCCGTTGGTATTACTACTTTCTGATACAAATGAGCAAAGCATATACGAGAAAGTATTCTTTTCCGTCTTACAATAATTTTCTACTCCATGAATTCTGCATAAATTTTGAGTAATAAAATCTGGTAAATCACCTGAATTTTCATGTAAGCGTTCATATTCTCCGTTTTGGTGACATTTCTGCCATAGCTCTGCTGGACTTAAATAACCTTCTTCTCCTGTTAATGATGCGATTGTTTCGATACCAAAAATATCGAAAGCCTCTTTTGTTTCAATTCTGTAATCCATCTCTTTCTCTCCTTTAATTGAAATTTGAAAGGAGATTTTAGGATAAGCCTTCAACTGTACTCCTGGTTTTCTTGCTTCAGTTGGCGTTAATCCATGAAGTGTCGTGAATGCCCTTGCAAATGATGTAGCTGAGTTATATCCGTATTTTGTAGATATATCAATAACTCTTAAATTTGTGTTTTGTAATTCCAACGCTGCTTGTGTCAATCTTCTTCGTCTAATATATTCAGCTAGAGTAGTGTCTGTTATAAATGAAAACATACGTTGGAAATTATATGATGAACAGCAGGCTTTTTGAGCAACTTTATTGAAATCAATTTCGTAGATTAAGTTATTTTCAATATAATCAATTGCTGAGTTCATCTTTGAAAGCCAATCCATATTACTCCCTCCTTCAATTAAAGATTAACATTAATAAAATATTAACTCGTATCTTTTTATGCACAATTTTGCACTTTAATAATAGTTATATATAACCTTTATAATATCTTCATCTTTTTTATATTTTTCACCCAAAAGAAATGCTCCGAAATGAATGAGTCAATTTTACCTAACAATATATTCCCAATCCTATAGTTCATATTTCATTACTACATATAGGTATTCCCGAACTCTGTTTCGGTAATATATAATTATCTCTGATTAAGTTATCCTTTAATATTTTAATTCTATATATTTCACTAAAATCCTTTTTTTACAAAAAATCTGATATCTTTAACTAGATATCAGATTAATATATTACTAGGTTGTTTTTTTATTATAAATTTTACGAAAAAATCTATTGGTGTACCATACTTTTTTGCATATCCTTTTGGTATATAGGGTGAATCTGGATCATTAACTCCACATCCATCACCCATATATTCATATTTTAATTTCAATCGTAACCCTATAAAAATCATCATCTTGTTTAATAGTTGGTTCTGAAAACTTTTCATTGTCCCTTTGTCTTTCAATTTTATTTATATAACCACTTAATAGGTAATGTTTTGAGTTATTCTTAATAATTTTAAATAAAGTAAATGTTAAAGTTATAATAATAATGATAAATAGTAATCCCCAAACTATATTCTTTTCATAAATAAACAATTTGTATCCTCCCATTTTAATTTATGCAAGACGAGATATTACTAGAATACATATAGGTATCTTTCTGCTTATTAATCATATATATCTCCTGCTAATTCTTTTAATAAATCTCTATTTAGAATTGTTATTGATCCTTTATTTCTTTTTATAATTCTTTTTTCACATAATGTATTTATTGTTCTTAATAAATGCCTATAACTAACTCCCAACAACTCTGCCATTTCTGTCAATTTACAAGTAAAAAATTCATCTATATTAGTATTAGCACTATCATTTGGTGCAATAGCTAGCAAATAGCTAGCTAATCTATTTTCAACAGAATATAAAAGATTAATGGAACTCACCTTAGAAATCCTATCTAATTTATATCCTAAAACTTTGCATACATATTTCAAAAATTTTGTATCACTGGTGATCTCTTTTCTTAATTCATTCATTGGAATACCTAAACATATGGTTTTTTCTAAGGCTTGTACGTTTGAAGTAGCAACATCAATATCAATAAATTCAACATCGCCAATCACTACCAATGGATTATAAAATGTTAATAAAAGTGATCTCCCATTTTCCAGCAACTTATATACTTTGGCTTTACCTTCTACTAAAAAATAAAAATAATCTAATCTTTCTTGTTCTCTACAAATGTGTTCATTTTTATCAAATAATATTAGTTCCATACTAGGTGTCATGTCTTTTTCAAAAATATCTTGAATATTATACTTTTCAATGTAATATTCAAGTTTATTTAGGTCAGTTATCTGTTTCATTTATCTTGCACCTCCCACTTAGAGTAAAAACCATTTATAAATATGACATTTGTCATATTTATCTCAAGTACTTATATGATACTATTAGTTTTGCAATAAAACAAATTGGAGAATGGAGGACTTTTATGTATAAATTATCAGCTTCTTTTATAGGAATATTAATTGCACTTATGGTCACATTTAATGGTATATTAGCTAAAAAAACAGGAGATTATGTATCAATATTAATGATCCATATAATAGGACTTATAGCTATAAGCTTAATTCTAATAATAAAAAATAAAAGAATTAACTTGAAAAAGGATATCCCTATTTATTTTTTTAGTGGTGGAGCCATTGGTGTGATTATGATATTTTTCAATAATATATCCTTCAATAATTTAGGTGTATCACTAACATTGTCTCTGGGCCTATTCGGTCAATCAATTACAGCAGTAATTATAGATCATTTTGGACTACTAGGAATGTCTAAACATACATTTAATAAGAAAAAGACAACAGGATTTATTTTGATATTTATAGGAATATTTATAATGATAATAGGAGGTTAAAATTATGATATATATTATACTTGCATTTATAACTGGTGGTTTAGTTATTTTATCCATGATACTTAATTCAGGATTAGCCAAGAGAATAGGTGTGTTCCAAGGTACCTTTATAAACTTTATTGTAGGTTTATCATTCATTAGTTTAGCTCTATTAACAACTAATAATTCTATGGATTTCTCATTTAATAATTTATCTACCGTTCCATTTTGGGCTTATTTAGGTGGAGCAATTGGAGTTTTAGTAGTGGCTACAACAAATACTATAATACCTAAAATTCCAACTATTTATTCAACTCTACTCATTTTTATTGGACAACTTTTAGCCGCATCAATTATAGACTATTTTACAGGTCATTTAGTTTCGAAATGGAAAATCATTGGAGGATTATTTATCGTTTCTGGACTTTTATATAATTCATATATTGATAAAAGCCAAAAAGATCAAAATCAATTACTTGATTTACCCTAAATACTTAGATTTTAAAAGCTTTTGATTTTATTTCATATAAGGTTTTGGAGTAGCAATGTCTCTGATCCGGACCCTCAGAGCCTTTCTTCATAGGTAGTGCTCCGCACCCAGTGAAGAGATGTCTGCTCATTTTATCTTAACTGTAGTGGTTATTCTCGTTATTCTTCTATGTATATGCTTTGAAAAAATCTACCTTGTCCATCTATGTAATTAGGTTTTTCAAAAAAACCTCTTCCTACTAGATACTCATTTATATTCCCAAACACTTGATGCCATAGTTCATTTGCTACCTCTTTTATATCTACTTCATGTTTTATCGCTGACAAATCTTTAAAATCATTGTTAAGCTCTTTAAATATACTATAGACTTCATCTTCAATTATAAATAATATATATTTAGAAATCTCTTTTAAAATATTAATATCATTATTATAAAAAACGGGTACATTAAAGTAAATTTCTGATTTGTTATCTTCTTTGAGATACCCCAATTCTTTTAAAAAATAAAATCTTTTCTTTTCTATTTCGGATAACTCGTTGACATGAACATCCTCATTTAGCAATCGTTTTATTAATATTGAGCAATCCTCTGCTAATACTTGATTTTGCTGCTCTAATAACTTTATATAACTAAGGTTTAATCTTTCATTACCAGTAACACTTTTTAAATTTGCATAGACTTGCCTAAAGAACCTATAAAGATCCTTTCTATTTCCATTACCGTCTCCAAAACTATTAAATCTAATATTTTTAACCTTATAATTATTGCTACTACACAATAAGTTGTCGCTAAAGTTAAATACTTTTTCACTTTCTTCAAAACCTATCAGTATATAGTCTCTTCCTCCAGGTTGCTTTTTTGAAATTTTAAATGTTTCATTAGAGCCAAAATAATCAATAGCAGTTCCATCAAATATGTAATCACCAATAATATGATATAATAATCGATTCTCACTAAAATGTTCATATACATTTAGTTTTGATACTAATTTACATAACTTGTCTTTTTTATCCATAATTAAATCCCCGATTTT
>NZ_WSFT01000032.1 GCF_016820655.1 Anaeromonas frigoriresistens | reverse complement strand
CTTGGTGGGAGACTGCCTGGGAGAGTAGGACGTTGCTGGTTTTTTTATGTTTATTTTAAACCACTATATCTATTAATAGATATAGTGGTTTTTATTATATTTATAAATAAATAATTGACAAATTTAAGAATAGTATATTATAATTTAATTAGATATTTAGATAAATGTCTAATTATCTAATTGATTAAATAAGAATGACATAAAGGGAATATCAATATAATTAATTGATATTAAATTTAGGAGGGGTAATTATGTTAGAAGGGCTAAGTGTAATGGAGATCTTGAAAATGATGTTACCAGTTATAATATTGGAATTAGCAGTCAAAATATTTTGTCTGGTATCTATTTTTAAAAACGGTGTAAGAAATTTAAACAAAGTAGGATGGACATTAATAATATTGTTTATATCTACTATAGGACCAATTGCATTTTTAATATTTGGGAGAAGGAATAATTATGATAATTAAAGCAGAAAATTTGTGTAAAAGATATGGAAACAATAAAGTATTAAAAGGTGTAAACTTTAATGTAGAAAAAGGGGAAGTATATGGGTTTCTTGGCCATAATGGAGCTGGAAAAACAACTACAATGAATATATTAGCTGGAATTATTGACTATAATGATGGAAATATAAAGATAAATTCTTTGGATATGAAAGAGAATAGAACTAATCTAAAAGGAACTATAGGATACCTTCCTGAGGAACCTAAGTTTTATCCTTATATGACAGCTAATGAGTATCTTGCCTTTATAGGTGAAGTGCTAGGATTTGATAAAAATAAAATAAAATCTAGAAATAAAGAATTATTAGAACTAGTAAAACTTGAAGAAAGCTGTAATAGAAAAATTGGCGGATACTCTAGGGGTATGAAGCAAAGATTAGGGATAGCAGTGTCTATGTATAATAATCCTGAGATATTGTTATTAGATGAACCCTCATCTGCTTTAGATCCTACCGGAAGAAAAGACGTAGTAGATATAATAGAAGATCTTAAAGACTTAGGAATAACTGTATTTTTATCAACTCATATATTAAGTGATATAGAAAGAGTTTGTGACCGAGTAGGCATACTTCAGGGAGGTAAGATTATATTAGAAGAAAAATTAGACATATTAAAGAAGAGGTATTTACATCCTATCTATGATATTGAATTTGAAAAAAATATTAAGGAAGACATTATAAATACAATAGATAAAGATTGGATTGAAGAAATTAAAGTATATAAAAATATTATGAATATATATGTAAATGAAGATATTGATAGTAGAGACATAATGAAAGTAATAGCAGAAATAAATCTTCCTATATTATCTCTTAATTTAAGAAGGAGTAATCTAGAAGATATATTTATTAAGGTGGTGAGTGAAAATGAATAGTTTTGCTGCCTATATAAAAAAAGAAGCTATGGAAGGAATTAGAAGTTTTAAATTTTTAATACTTGCTATAGGTATTATACTATTTGCTTTGTTAGATCCTTTGGTGTTAAAATTATTGCCTAATATATTAGCCAGTCAAGCACCAGGAATGGATTTATCTCAATTAGTAAATTTTACACAAGCTGGAGCAATACAAAGCTATATGAATAACTTATTTCAAATATCTAATTTAGTATTAGTATTAAGCTTAATGGGAATATTATCTGAAGAATTAAAAAACAAAACATTAGTTATACCCTATTCTAATAAGGCTAATATTAATGGTATTGTATTGGCTAAGTATCTAGTGTATAGTATAGCAATATTGATAATTACATTAGTAGGATTTTTGATTAATTATTATTATTCAAAATTGCTTTTTCCTGAAGAAATTTTGAGAATATCAATATTATTTAAGACTAGTTTGATATTTAGTTTATATTTTTTATTTAATCTAAGTCTAATATTACTTATGAGTAGCTTGTTCAAAAAAGGTATTGTAGCGGGTATATTAAGTTTGAGCATTATATATCTTATGCCTGCTATAGGTATGATAGAAAAATTATCTAAAATTTTTCCCTATTACCTAGTGAAGCAAGCTAATATTTTAAGTAATAATTATGCTGATTTTTTAAATAAGTCAATAATATTAACGATTGGTTATATTATAGTATTAATAGGGTTAACTATATTTAGAATGAATAAAGTTGAATTGAATTGATACGTGCTATATTATATTGAGTATAGATAAAGTATCTTATCACCAACATATATTAGGGGCTGATGGTTATAACCATCAGCCTTTATTTTCATCAAACCATCGAGCTAATATACTTCCGATATAATATCCGTCATCCTTATTACTTACTAAATGATTTGCATCTTGAAGAGTTATAAAACTCTTAGGTGAACTTATTAAGTTAAATAACTTTAATCCCGATTCAAAGGGTACAGTTTTATCTTTATTTGAATGAAATATAATAATAGGCTTATCAAATTTTCTCATAGATTGATGAATATTTTCATTTTTTATATCTTCTAAGAAATGATCTCCAATCTTAAACTTTCTACCAGCAATATCTATTTCAGTTTTACCTTTACTAGATAATTCATCTTCGTATTTTGAAAATAATTTTATAAGGCCATTTAGATTATAAGGAGTCCCTATTGTGGCAATGCCTTTTATAAAAGGTAATTGACTTGCAGCTTTAATAGATATTAAGCCTCCTAAAGAGTGACCTATTAAGAACTTTGGAGTTTTATAATTTGAAGAGATATATTCGTATACTGATATCAAGTCTTCAATATTTGTTGTTAAATTGGTGTCTTCAAAATCACCTTCACTGTCACCTAATCCCGTCATATCAAATCTAATAGTTCCGTAACCATTCTTTACTAATATTTTTGAAATATTATTATAAATTTTATAATTTTTAGAGCATGTAAAACAGTGATTAAATATAATATAATCCTTTAGAGTATCATCAGGATACTCTAGTAATATTGATAAAAATTTATTGTATTTATTTTTAATAGAAATTTCTTTGCTAAACATTGATATACCTCCTCAGGATATTTTCTCATAAATACTAAAATAAAAAACAAAATAAAATAATATAAAAGGGTTATTATTTTATATACCACTAATTGGATTATATAGTTAAAATTAAAATAATATATTTAACAAATATATAGAAAACTATATACAAGAAATAGATTAAGGAGGAAGCTATGAAAAAGCGAATATTTATTTTATGTATTGCAGTATTATTGTTAGTATCCCTTCCAGTTTTTGCAATGCAGGATACATACACAGTAAAATCTGGAGATAGTATGTGGAAAATAGCCGTAAGATATAGAATTGGATTAAGTGAGATAATAAATGCAAATACTCAAATTAAGAATCCTAGTCTTATTTATCCAGGGCAAAAGTTAACTATACCAAATATTGATGATGTTAAGAGTATTGAAGATAAGGTCATAAAACTAGTAAATGTAGAACGTAGCAAAAATGGGTTATCTCCTTTAACTAAGAATTGGCAGTTATCTAGAGTAGCTAGATATAAATCTGTAGATATGAGAGATAAAAATTATTTTTCTCATACATCACCTACCTATGGATCACCTTTTAGAATGATGGAGGATTTTGGAATCAATTATACAGCTGCCGGAGAGAATATAGCATATGGACAAAGAACAGCAGAAGAAGTTATGAATTCATGGATGAATTCACCTGGTCATAGAAGTAATATTTTAGGTGGATCTTTTGATCAGATAGGAGTAGGAGTTGCAAAAGCTAAAAATGGAACATATTATTGGACACAGATGTTTATTAGAGCTGGAAAATAAAAATGATAAAAAATAGTACCATTTTTCATTTAATGTATATTATATATTAGTTAGAAATAAATAATTTATTAAATGAAAGGAATGGTACTGAATGTCTGATGGCAGAGGCGGAATCTTAGGTTGTTTTAGTGGAGGTTGTAATAGTGAATTATTGTTTTTCTTCCTATTATTAGTAGTATTATTTTGTTACCCATATTTAGGTGGTAGGTGCTAATAAATTAGTAAGAGTACAATAAGTAATGAAAATTAAATAAAATACTTCATGCTAATTAGTATGAAGTATTTTATTGTGGTATTATATTGACAAATCGATAATATAATAGTAATATAGAATTAGATATTTAGATAATTATCTAAATGTCTAATAACATGAGGTGGTGATAATGTGAATAAAGCATTTAAAGCTTTATCGGATCCTACTAGACGAAAAATATTAGAATATTTAAAAGAAAAAGATATGACAGCAGGGGATATAGCTGAATATTTTGATATAAGTAAGCCTTCAATAAGTCACCATTTGAATATATTAAAGAATGCTAATTTGGTATTGTGGGAAAAAGACGGTCAAAATATTGTATATTCATTAAATACTACTGTTGTTCAAGAAGTTATGAGATGGTTTCTTGATTTTAGAAAGGAGAATTGATTATGAAAAAAGATAGTTTTTTAATAATTATAGCTTTAATATCACTTATAGCTACATTTTTTGTATATGGTAGCCTTCCAGAGGAGATACCAAGACATTGGGGGTCAAATGGAGAGGTAGATGCTTACTGGGGAAAAGAAGGAGCATTTCTTACAGCGGCTTTACCATTATTACTTTATTTTTTAATGAGATTCTTACCCAAAATAGATCCTAAAAGAGAATCTTATAGAAAGCATAAGAAAGCATACAATATCACTATATATGGAATTATAGTTTTAATGATTGCTTTACATTGGGTTACTATGTATGCCTCTTTAGGTAATGATATTAATATGAAATTATTAGTAACCATGGGAGTAGGTATATTGTTTATAATTATGGGTAATTATATGGGTCAAATAAGACATAATTATTTCTTTGGAATAAAGAATCCATGGACTCTGGCCAGTGAGGAAGTTTGGAATAAAACCCATAGGGTTACTAGATATGCGTTTATACTATTAGGATTAATGTTTATTATAGGAGCATTTACCCCGGGGAAAATTACTACAGTTCTTATTATTGGAGGTATAATCGTATTAGTGATATTTACAACTATATATCCATATTTATTGTATAGGAAGATAAATGATAATAAAAAGTGATGAGATACTCTCATCACTTTTTATTATGTCTGTATTATAAATATTAAAAGAATAATATGATGCTTGATAACAAAATCAATATTACATAGGATATTTTAACAATGATATATTTTAAAATATTCAGATATTTCACTTTAAAATAAAGGAAATGGAAAATCTTTGTAGAAATAAGGGATAAGAGTAAATTAATGTTACAGTATAAGAATATTGAAAAGAGGCGGTAAAAATGTTATTTTAAAACAATTAGAAAAGCAGTTGACATTTAAAGGATATAGTACGAAAACTAAAAAAGCATATAGCGGTCATGTGGGAAGATTTGTAGAGTTTACTAATAGAACACCTCATTCCTTGGTAAAAGAAGATGTTGAAAAATATATTTATTATTTACTTAATGAACAAGAAAATTCCCATGCATATGTAAACCAAGCTTTAAGTTCAATAAAATTTTATTATGAGTATATATTGAAAAACGGGAAAGTATTATATGATTTACCAAGAGCTAAAAAAGAAAAAAAGTTACCAAATATTTTAAGTCAAAATGAAGTGCTTAGAATCTTAGATTCAGTTCATAATATAAAACATAAATCTATATTGTTTTTGACATATTCAGCAGGACTTAGAGTTGGAGAAGTAGTAAGACTAAAAGTAGAAGATATAGATAGTGATAGAATGTTAATACATGTAAAATAAGGGAAGGGTAAAAAGGATAGATATACTATACTTTTTGAAGTTGTTTTAAATATGTTGAGAAAATATGTTGTGCTACAAAAACTAAAAGATTGGTTGTTTCCTGGAGGAAAAGAAGGTAGCTTTTTAACAGAACGTTCAGTACATAAGGTTTTTGCAAAGGCTTGCAAAAAAGCTAAAATAAATAAAAAAGTTTCAGTGCGTACATTGAGACATTCCTTTGCAACACATCTTTTAGAAGGAGGAACTGATCTTAGATATATCCAGGAATTATTAGGACATTCAAGTTCTAAGACTACAGAAATATACACTCATGTATCTAAAACAAATTTTAGCAAAATAAAAAATCCATTGGATAGATTAATGAAGTAGATATACAGACATAAGCAAATATTCGCGAACTATAGTTCGTAAATCCGCCTATATTGGAGTAAATGACGAACTATGATTCGGTAATACAATAGTTATAAGACATATATTCAATTAGTAACAAGAATTAATAGAAAAAACAGTTTATAAATGAGGAGAGTGAATATTTAAATGGATTTATCAATTTCTGAACAATTAATGTATTCAACTGTTAGAATTGAGTGTCAATATAAAGATGGGGGTTCTGGGACTGGGACAGGTTTCTTTTTTAAGTTATTGGAAACTAAAGAAAATGGTAATCATGTACCAGTTGTGATTACCAATAAGCATGTTATTAATGGAGCTATTAAGGGTAGACTGCTATTTACAAAAGCACATGAGAACTATGAACCTATTGATAGGGAACATTTTAATGTGTATTTTGACAACTTTGAATCATGGTGGAGAAAGCATCCAGATCCTCGGGTTGACTTATGTGCAATACCGATAGCTCCATTTATTAAAGAAGCAGAGAATAAAAAAGAGAAACTTTTTTATATTCCACTTGATATGTCATTGATTCCCACAAAAGAGCAATTAGAAGAAATCTCTGCACTTGAAGAAATACTTATGATAGGCTATCCAAATGGTATTTGGGATGGAGTTAATAATAAACCAATATTTCGTAAAGGTGTTACTGCTACTAATCCAAATATTGATTATAATGGGAAAAAGGAATTTATGATTGATGCAGCATGTTTTCCGGGATCAAGTGGTTCTCCAGTGTTTATTTTTAATGAAGGTAGTTATAGGGACAAAAAAGGAAATACATATTTGGGGAAAAATAGAATATTGTTAATGGGTGTTTTATACGCTGGACCACAACATACAGCTACTGGCGAGATTAAAATTATAAATGTACCAACTTCTCAAAGACATATAGCCATTTCCAGTATTCCAAATAATCTTGGATTAGTAATAAAGTCAGAAAGAATAGCAGATTTAGAGAAACTCTTTAGATAATAATTATAGGGAGACGACATCGCCTAACATAGCATTTGCAGACAGTCCACAAAAGGCGTGTAGACCATCGTAAAATACTAGAAACGTTATAGGGTATAGCTGTTCATACAGTAGATTTAAGGCAAGAGGAGGGTTTTTCTATGGAAATAAGAGAAGGAATAGTTTCAGATATAGAAGGAATTACAAGAGTACACATAGATTCATGGAGAAGTACATATAAAGAAATGTTATCAAATGATTATTTGCAGGGACTATCACTTGAAAAAGGTAAGAAAAGTTGGAGAAGATTCTTTCAAGATAAAAACAATAAAGTTATAGTAAGTTTAAATGAGGACAAGAAAGTAATTGGATTCGCATCATTTGGTCCTGATAAAGATAAAAAATACAATTATGAGGATCAATTATATGGAATATACATTCTTGAAAAATATCAGAGAAAAGGTATAGGAAGACAAATGATTGAGAAGGTAATAGAGAAGATGAAAAATAATGAGACAAGCTCAATGATAGTTTGGGTTTTAAAAGATAATCCGTCATATAAGTTTTATGAATATCTAGGAGGGAAAAAGATAGTTGAAAATGATATTAAAATCGGAGGAAGAATTCTTAAAAAGGTCGGATATGGGTTTGATAACATAGATGATATTTTAAATAGGTTGTAACTTAAAGGTTAGTGGCATCGCTACGTCTTATAACATGGGCTTTACAACATGGTAAGGAATGTTGGTAGAGAAAGAAAATATCACGTCGCAAAGCCCAGGAACGTTATATGCCATCCCTGCAGAGAAAAGTAGTGGAAATAGGTAAAATGAAGATGATGATAGGCATATTAGATGGATTATGCGAATCAAATATAAATATAAAATGCAAAAGTAAAAACTAGGAGGAATTTATATGGATAAGTGCATGTTAATTAAACCAGATATTTCTTTTAAAAGTGATATTCAAGCCTTTCGTAAAGAAATGTTAGATGCTAACAGTTCTATGGATGGAACAGGTCCATTGAAACGTATGGATAACATTGAAGAATGGCTGGAATTTAATCAAAGATGTGAAAATAAAGAAACTGTACCCCAAAATTGGGTTACATGTGAACAATATATTTATGTGCGTGAAGCAGATAATAAAATAGTTGGTATGATTCAATTTCGCCATTATTTCAACGAATTTCTTGAAAAATATGGTGGTCATATGGGATATTCTGTTAGACCTGACGAAAGAAGAAAAGGCTACGCTAAGATGATGCTTGATAATTGTCTTAATATTTGTAAATTATATGGTCTTGAGAAGGTTTTGGTGACATGCATTCAAGAAAATGACAGTAGTAAGCGTACCATTCTTGCTAATGGTGGAATATACGAAAGTACAATTTATTGTGAACCTGATGATGTATACCTTGAAAGATACTGGATACATATCTAAACATTATTATTTGTTAATCATAGATAATGAAGTAAAATTAAGTGTAATTAATTCACAATATTTATAAGATATAAGGTGGTTAAAGAGTATTTTATTGTGCCTTTTCTTTTCTATGCGTCATAAAAAGCAATAAATAAGTGGGAGTAAAAACATTTGAGATAACAGGACAGCATATAACAGGAGCTTAGTAGACATCGAAAAGAAAAATTTTAGGGGAAGGCCGACATCACTAAGCCACAAAACGTTATAGGAAATAGTGATATCGGGGTTGTTCTACGGAGCCTATTTTCAAAAGACATGATGATACACGACAGTATAAAATTACGAACTAATGGCTATTATACATACAATCTTAGTGATAAAAAAGAATTTAATGATGAAATGAAAGGGTGGTAAAATGGCTATAATCACACCAAATTTTAATTTTGCAGGTCGCTGTGAAGAAGCATTTGTATTGTATCAAAAGGCTTTTGACGCAAAGGTTGGTTGTTTATTACGATATTCTGATGCCAATAAGTCTGATTGGGATAAAAAATTAACACCAGAACAAGAAAATTACATATATCATGCAGAGCTTTTTATTGGTGACCAAAGGATTATGATGTGCGACAATATGGATGTTAATTTTGTAAAAAGCACGGCTCTTTCACTGACTGTAACATTCGATACAAAGGACGAAGTAAAACAGGCATATGAAGTTTTACAGGAAGGCAGCGAGACAATTTATCAGATGCAGAGCACGACATATAGTTCTTGCATGGTTGTATTTATCGACAAATTTGGTTTCCGTTGGGGGTTGATGACGGAACAAACAGACCGATAAATTTCAATTTGTAGTTGAGTTATTTCACATTCTTTGCAAAAGAGGTCACTACTCCCTATAACAATACATTTGCATAAAGGTGCTGGCTGCACGTGTTAAGGGAAAGGTCAGGCACCACACTCTTCTCACTGGGTGGCAAGCACCGCCAGGGTGAAATGTCAAGGGGGTCCAGTTCGAAGGCGTCGCAAATACAAGAACGTTATATGAAAGAGTAGGCTATACTATGGCAGATACAATATTATCACCATTAAATTTTTTAGAGTAGTTGACAAAATACTAGAAACTACTTTTGATAGATTTCAATCTTTCTCATCGATAAATTTTATAAACAAATTATATTAAGGGGGTATTATATATGTTTTTTGAAACGGATAGAGTTCGATTGCGAAAAATGAGAGAAAACGATATAGAAGTGTACAATAAATGGAGTAATGATGAAAAGGTAATTTCAAATACCTATCCAAATTTAGATATACATTCACTAGAGGATACAGAAGATTTTTATAATAAAATAAAAAATACCAATAATTCTAAAACCTATATTATTGAAGAGAAAATTAAAAAGACTCCATTAGGCATAACTAGTCTGACAAATATTGATTTTTTTAATAGAAATGCTGAATTTATTATAGACATAGGTGAAAAAAATTATTGGGGAAAAGGATATGCAACTGAGGTTGTTACTGTTATGTTAGATTATACTTTTAAAGAGTTGAATTTACATCGTATATATTTAAAAGTTTTCTCATTTAATAAGAGAGCAATAAGATTATATGAAAAGTTCGGATTTAAGCATGAAGGAAAGATGAGAGAAGCTTTATATAGAGAAGGTAAATGGCATAATATTATCATTATGGGATTATTACAAAGTAATTATTTAAAGTGAAAACAAATAATTGTTTAAAGTGCCTACTCTATCATATAACATAGGATTTCCGTTACGCCAAAAACCGGGCTACCCTACGGGACATTATCTTTGTCATGTCTTTTGGAATAAAAGAGCAAAAAGCTATAGTAGCAAAAGACATGCCAACCCTAACGGGACGATAACGTCGTAAATCCCAGAAACGTTATAGGAAATGATGATATCAGAGTATTTTTTAGGGTCTTTTCTGAAAAAAGAGATGTTTAATATATTTATAAGTTATTTATGACGTATTTGTAGAAAACTACGTCACAAAAGAACTTTAGTATAAATTAAAGTTAGGGGAGATAACTATGTTTACTTATAAAACGCTTGAAGATACAAGTGTTGAAATACTACATCAAACATTTGTAAGTGCATTTTCTGATTATCAAGTTAAAATCGATTTACCCTTTTGGAAGTTTCAACAAATGCTTCAAAGAAAAGGTTATGTTTCAGAAATTTCAATGGGAGCATTTAAAAATGATGCGTTAGTGGGATTCGTTTTAAATGGATTAAGAAACTGGAATGGCAATTCAACTGTGTATGACATAGGGACAGGTGTTATAGGTGAGTATAGGAAAAAGGGGATAACAAGTACTTTGATTTTAAATATCAGAGAATTGCTTAAAGAAAAAAAAGTAGAGCGATATTTACTTGAAGTACTTCAACACAATACATCTGCAATTCAACTTTACCAAAAACAAGGATTTGATATTATAAGAAATCTCGCATGCTTTCAGTTACAGAAGGATACATATAGTCTGATGACAACTTATAAAGTTGAGCATGTGAATAAAATTGATGCAACTAATTGGGAAGGATTGATGGAATTTTGGGATTTTACGCCATCTTGGCAAAATTCTATTGACTCAATCAACGCTGCATCTGATATATTTATATATTCTATTATACGTTTTGACGATACGATTGTGGGTTATGGCATTATTGATAAGAAAACAGGAGATATTCCTCAAATAGCAGTAAATAAGAATTATAGACGTAAAGGAATTGCAAGAAGTATAATTGCAGATTTGCTAAAAAATACAGAAGCACATAAGATTAGTGTTATTAATGTAGACAATGAATCTAAATCTACGAAAGATTTTTTACTCAAATTAGGATTTGAAAATAGTGTTGACCAGTATGAAATGATTTCAAAATTATAATTTTTTTATAGCGTGGATTATCACTTATAAAATATTGTGACGTAATATTCTTATTATGCGAAGGATTAGAGTGGTAAAAGGTCATCACTTCCTATAACAAAGGCTTATCAGACATCGGCAAGAATTTAGCTAGCAAAGTCTGACGTCGATAAGCCCAAGACGTTATATGAAATTTTTGCAGATGGTTTAATGAGTAAGCAAAGGAGGAAAAACAAATGCATATTAACGAGAGTATAAATTGTGATCATTTTTCGTGTAGTGGTATAAATGAAGGTGGTTTTTTAGTTCCTACGAGGAATATAAAGAAGGAAAAAATAAGGATTTTGATGATATCCGAAGTTCCTCCAGAAAATAAAGAAGATTACTTTTATTCATCTGATAAATCTGACTATATGAATACTACTATTCAGGCTTTTAAAGATGCAGGTATAGAAGTTAATAGTTTAAATGAATTAGAAGAATTAGGTGTGTATTTAACAACTGCTGTAAAATGTCCTAAACTTCAATATCGAATATCAGCTAAAACTATAAAAAATTGTTCAAAAATTCTAGAAAAGAAATAAGTTATTTTCCGAATGTTCAAGTGTATTTATTAATGGGGGATGTGGCTATCAAAGCTATGAATTATATATGGAAAAGAAAAAGTGGTGAGAAAGTAATTCCTAATGGTTCAACT
>NZ_WSFT01000021.1 GCF_016820655.1 Anaeromonas frigoriresistens | reverse complement strand
CTTTCATAGAAGGCGCAAGCTGTTGAAAAGGAAGCCCGTCACTTCAGTGATGGGAGGTTCACTTAGAATATAAAATAAAGAACTTAAAAAGAAGGTGTAATATTGATAGTATATATTTTAGGGAATTTAGTTAATAGGGTTAGTATTATAGCTATACTTTCCTTTATATTATCTAAGGTTTCCATAGTAAGACAACTTATTTCAAAAGAGAAAATAGGTCTTGTAGATAAAATAATTTTTGCTACATTCTTTGGACTATTAGGAATAATAGGAACGTATTCTGGAATCCCTGTAAGAGGTGCTTTAGCTAACTCTAGAGTAATCGGTGTCTTCGTAGGAGGTTTACTGGGAGGACCTCTTGTGGGAACATTAGCAGGACTTATAGCCGGCATACATAGGTGGGGAATAGACATAGGTGGGTTTACTGCTCTAGCCTGTGCCATTTCTACTACTATTGAAGGTATTATAGCTGGATTATTAAGTAAGAAATTCTTTGAAACAAAAAATAAATGGATGTTTGCTTTAATATTTGGAGCCATAGCGGAGATTATTCAAATGACAGTTATATTAATAGTAGCTAAACCTTTTACTGCAGCTATTAATTTAGTAAGTATAATTGGGCTACCAATGATAGTAGCAAATGCTATAGGAATTTCAATAACAATCGCAATAATACTTAGTATATTAAGGGACAAGGAAAGGGAAGCAGCTTTCCAAGCTCAAAGAGCATTAAGAATTGCAAATGAAACACTACCTTATTTTAGACAAGGCTTTGATACAGATACATCTAAAAAAGTGTCAGAAATTATTTATAATATGACTTCATTTAAAGCAGTTTCAATAACTGATTCTAATATTATTTTAGCTCATACAGGAATCGGTGAGGATCATCATAGAGTTGAAGATAATATTAAAACTGGACTTACAAAGGAAGTATTATCTTCAGGTCTCTATAAAGTAGCCAGTTATTCTAATGAAATTGATTGTAATCAAGAAAAATGTAAGCTTAAATCAGCTATAATCGTTCCTTTGAAAGAAGGAAATAAGACTATAGGCACTCTAAAATTATATAAAACTAGACATAATGCTATATCTCCCATTGATTTAGAATTGGCTTTAGGATTAGGATCCTTATTCTCTACTCAAATAGAGTTAAGAAAAATAGAAGTTCATAAAGAATTGGCTACAAAGTCAGAACTAACTGCATTACAGGCTCAGATAAATCCTCATTTTTTATTTAATGCTATAAACACTATAGTTTCCTTGACTAGAACGAAGCCTGATAAAGCTAGAGAGTTGCTTTTACATTTAGGTTTTTATTTTAGGAAAAACCTATATAAATCAGAAGAATTGGTAGATTTGGTTACAGAGTTAGAACATGTAAAATCTTACTTAGAAATTGAAAAAGCGAGATTTGGAGATAAGCTAGATATTAAATTCGAGATAGAAAAGGATTTAAAGATAAAGGTTCCTCCATTAATAATTCAACCAATTGTGGAAAATTCAATTAAACATGGAATAATGGAAAAGCTAGAAGGAGGAGAAGTAAATATTATTGCTAGCAAATATGAGAGAATCATAAGAATCTCTGTAATAGATAATGGAGAAGGAATTGAAGAGGAAAAACTTAAAAATTTATTAATAAGTGATGCTAAAAGGCAGTCTATAGGATTAATAAATGTTCACAAAAGATTACAATTAATATATGGAGAAGAGTTTGGATTAGATATTAAAAGTAATAAAAATGAAGGAACCGTGGTGACTATTTCAATACCTGAAGAAGGAGAGATATGATGATAAGAGCTATGATTGTGGATGATGAACTTCCAGCAAGGGAAGAGTTAAGATATTTATTAGAAAAACATAAAGATATTGAAATTATTGAAGAAGCAAAAAATGGACTTGAAGCTCTTAATATTATAAAAGAGAATATACTAGATGTGATATTCTTAGATATAAATATGCCTAAGATATCTGGTATAGAGGTTGCTTCTGAGGTTTTGAATTATAAAATTGAAAAGGTACCTTTGATAGTATTTATTACTGCCTATGATGATTATGCTATTAAAGCATTCGAACTTAATGCCATTGACTATCTATTAAAGCCTATCGGGGATAAGAGATTAAATAAAGCATTAAATAAATTAAGGGAAAGTTTAAATAATAAAGGTATTCAATATGAAAAGAGACTATCAGGGTTGATAAAAGAGATTCAAGGTAATAAAGAATATAAATATCAAAAGTTAACTCTCTATAAAGATGGGATGTTATTTCCGATAGAATTAAAGAATATCATAATGGCAACCGTAGAAGATAAGAATACAACAATTATCACTACCACGGGTAAGTTTATTTATCATGAAACCTTAACTCATTTAGAGGAGCGAATAAATAGAGGAAATTTCTATAGAAGTCATAGAAGTTTTCTTATAAATATTGATTATATTGAAAAGATAGAACCATGGTTTAATAATACTTTTCATATAAAATTAAAAGGATATGATGAAATGATACCAGTTAGTAGGGGTCAAGTAAAAGAGTTTAAGATGATAATGAATATCATTTAAATTCAACTTGACTATGCATAATGCAATTCACATTAGGATTAATGCATCTCGTCAAAAATAAACTAATAATTTTCTTCTCTATATTATAATATATTCAGATTAAATTTTAGGGAGGGGTTATTATGGTATCATTCTTAGTTTCTATCGTAATATTAATATTAGGTTATTTCACCTATGGAGCTTTTGTGGAAAAGGTTTTCGGAGCGGATGAGAATAGAAAAACGCCTGCTATTACTATGGAGGATGGGGTTGATTTTGTTCCCTTAAGCTGGCCAAGAATATTTCTTATTCAGTTTCTTAACATCGCAGGATTAGGTCCGATTTTTGGTGCGATAATGGGGGCATTATTTGGTCCAGCTGCTTTTATTTGGATTGTGTTAGGTAGTATTTTTGCTGGTGGAGTTCATGATTATTTTTCTGGGATGCTATCAATAAGACATGAAGGAAAAAGTATATCTGAGATTGTAGGAATATATCTTGGAGAAAATGCTAGAAAAATTATGAGAGTTTTTTCTGTAGTTTTACTTATATTAGTAGGTACAGTATTTATGACAGGACCAGCTCAGCTATTAGCTAATTTAGGAATTGCTGGTTTAGACAGTTTGAATGTTTGGTTAGGTATTATTATAGTATATTATTTTCTTGCTACTATCTTACCAGTTGATAAGATAATTGCTAGAATTTATCCGCTATTTGGAGCTGCTTTATTGATAATGGCAGTGGGTATAGGATCAATGTTGATTATAAAAGGATATAATATTCCTGAAGTGTCTCTATCTAATTTTCACCCTAAAGGCTTATCCCTATGGCCAATGCTATTTGTAACAATAGCATGTGGAGCAATAAGTGGGTTCCATGCAACTCAATCACCAATGATGGCTAGATGTCTACCAAATGAAAAATATGGTAGAAGAGTATTTTATGGTTCAATGATTGCGGAAGGAATTATTGCTTTGATTTGGGCAGCTGCAGCTATGACATTCTTTAATGGTGGAGTAGTAGGCTTAGATGATGCAATATCTAATGGTGGTGGAGCAGCAGGGGTTGTTAACACCATTTCTAATTCACTATTAGGAACTATTGGTGGAGTCTTAGCTATGTTAGGTGTTATTGCAGCACCGATCACTTCAGGTGATACAGCTTTTAGAAGCGCTAGGCTAGTAATAGCTGATGCTATAGGATACAAGCAAGGAGAAACAAAAAATAGATTATTAGTGGCGGCACCATTATTTGTTGTGGGATTTGCATTAACAAGAATAGATTTTACTATTATTTGGAGATATTTTGCATGGTCAAATCAGACTTTAGCAATGATTGTATTGTGGGCTACAGCTGCATACCTTATAGTGAGTCATAAAGTTCACTGGATTGCTA
This sequence comes from Anaeromonas frigoriresistens, assembly GCF_016820655.1. Lineage (GTDB taxonomy): Bacteria > Bacillota > Clostridia > Tissierellales > SIT17 > Anaeromonas > Anaeromonas frigoriresistens. The sequence goes on along the minus strand of NZ_WSFT01000021.1, from coordinate 123,458 downwards.
CATTACCAGCAACCTTCATGACCGCTGTTAGTGTTACTTATATATTACAAGCTCCAGAAGGATTTAAATTATCTGAGACTGTTTCTTATCCGGTAGGAGTGATTGTTGCAATTATAGCTTTAGGTGTATTTCTTATTAAATTTAAAGGGTCAAATAAGCCTGTAACAGAAAGGGTATAATAATTTTTAGGATAGACAATTGTCTATCCTTTTTTTTACCCATTGATAAAAATTATGATATAGTCTAGAGTAGTACTAATGATTCAAGAAGAAAGGTGAATGTAATGGATGAGAATAAATACTATAGAGTATATTCTACGTATTTAAAAAATAAATATGGTGAAAAAGTTTATAAACTACCAATTAATGTACCTACAACATGCCCTAATAGAGATGGATGTGTTGGTACTGGAGGATGCATTTTTTGTGGTGAAGAGGGAGCAGGATTTGAGTCATTGTCAAATGAACTTTCAGTAAGGTCACAATTAGAGAAGAATAAAGAGTATATTAGTAAAAGATATAAAGCTAAAAAGTTCATAGCATATTTTCAAAACTTCACAAATACTTATATGAGCTTTGAAAAATTTAAAAGTATAATTAATGATGCTATAATTGAGGACATTGTAGAAATAGCTATATCAACAAGACCTGATTCTATTTCTGATGAATACCTTAAATTTCTAAAAGATATTAGTGAAGAAAATAATATAGAGATCTCAATAGAGTTAGGGTTACAAACAGTAAACTATCATACATTAAAGAAAATAAATAGGGGTCATACTTTAGCAGAACTAATCGATAGTGTAATTAGAATAAAGAAGTATGAATTCGATATTTGTGTACATCTTATTCTTAATCTTCCTTGGGATAGTGAAGATGATGTAATAGAGAATGCTAAGGTAATCTCAGCTTTGGGGATTGACCAGGTTAAACTTCACTCTCTTTATATAGTTGAAAATACTATATTAGGAAAGATGTTCAAAGAAGGTAGTATTGAAATAATTTCAAAAGAGGAATATATTGATAGAGTGGTTAATTTTATTAGTTACTTAGATAAGAACATAGTAATTCAAAGGTTGATAGGAAGAGCTCCTGAAGAGAATACACTTTTTGTAAATTGGGATACTAGTTGGTGGAAGATTAAAGATGAAATCTTAGATATGATGGAAAAAAGAAATATAATTCAAGGAGAGAAATGCGATTATCTTAATGGAAAAGCATTAAAAAGATTTAATTAGAATTTATTAAAGGGCTAATAACTCTTTAATAATTAATACGTAATAAATTCATTTGAAATTTTTATCATCAACTTATACAATATTAACTAGAAGGATTACAGGAGGATTTTTTTATGGCAAAAAAGGAAAGGTTAGATAAAATATTATCTAATTTAGGATATGGAACAAGAAAAGAAATAAAGGGTAAAATTAAAGCAGGATTAGTTAAAGTTGAGGGTAAAATTATTAAAGATAGTTCATTGAAGGTTAATCCAGGAGATTCATTAATAGAGTTTAATAATAAAGAAATTGATTATCGTAAGTATATATATTTACTAATGAATAAACCCCAAGGAGTGATTTCCGCTACTGATGACAATTATCATAAGACAGTCATTGATTTAATTGATAACGAGTTTAAAGCATTTGAACCATTTCCAGTTGGGCGTCTAGATAAAGATACGGAAGGATTATTATTATTAACTAATGATGGGAAACTAGCTCACAATTTATTATCACCCAAAAAACATATAGATAAAAAATATTATGTGGAAGTAAAAGGTGAATTAACATCAAAAGATGAAATAGCATTTAAAGATGGGATTGATATTGGAGAAAAAGATATTACCTTACCTGCAGACCTTCAAATAATTTCCTCCGGGAAAATATCGACAGGATATGTTACAATAAGAGAAGGTAAGTTTCATCAAGTCAAAAGAATGTTTAAAGAATTAGGTAAAGAAGTGGTTTATCTAAAAAGAGTATCAATGGGAGAACTACTATTGGATCCTAATTTACGATTAGGTGAATATAGAGAACTAACCACAAAGGAATTAGAAAAGCTAAACAAATAGAATGATTAGATAGGGTGTAAAAAATTGGATTATATTAAGAAGGAAAGTATTTTTGATAAGTTTTTTAATCATAGGGATTCGTTAATAATGCAATTTAAGAATGGTGATATTTCTAAAAGTGAGTATATAAAAGCTAATATTGATTTCATAGAAAGGTTAAATATGAAACCTTTTAATAAAATTGATAGTTTTGAAAAAGGTATGTATAACTATCAGTATTATAATATGTTAGCAAAGTATTATTATATGGAAGCAAAACAATTGAAGAATAAGGGAGAACCACAAAAGTACTTCCAATCTTTTTTAGATGAAGGGTATTATTATTATCAACAAAAGGATAAATCCACTTTGAAATTTCTTAAGTTTTTAAAATTTACTAATATGGAAGCTTACTATATAAAAGTTAATTCTGATAGTCTTCATGGAAAGCTCTATGAAATTCATCTTAAAGATTATGATAAAGCAATACTTCATTCTAAAAGTTATAAAATATTAGATATTTTAGTAAAAGAAGGGGTATTTATAGATAATATTCAGAAATCCCTGATAGATGAATATGTTAATGTAAAATATTAAATAAAAAGAAGTTCCTCTAGAGGAACTTCTTTTTATTTAATATTTGCTAGTATTTTTATAATTGTATCTAAATCAGAATTCTTAATGAACGTATAACTTCCAGAACGAAGCTTTATATCTAGGCCTAATTCACTAGCTCTACTTAAAAATTGGTTTTTATCTTGGATAACACCATTATCCAATAATATCTGTGCTGTATTAGGGGGCAATGATCCTTCAGGTATATCAAGGGATATTTCTTCTTTAGCTTGTCCATCTTGATTATTTACTGAAGAAGATTCCTCTCTACCACTATTATCTTTTTCTTGGTCATCTCTTTCATCATTTTCTGCATCTTCATCTGAATTTTTCTCTTGTTCTTCTTTGGTCGAATCTTCAACATTTTCATCATTTGATTCTTCTATTTGGATATTATTATCAGTTTCTTCTAATTCATTATCACCAAACAAGATATCTAATCTCCAACCAATTATAGCTCCTATTAAGAGCACTACTAAAAGAATCAAGAAATAGTCTATGTAATCATACAAAAGATCCTTTACTTTTTCAAATGCATTATTCATATTAATCCTCCTTCTGCTGCTATAGTGTCATGTGATATTATGTCTATATACTAAATGATATCATAATCAAGCAATAATAATCAATATTATCTAAATTACAAAATATACCTTGTATTAATCTCCATATAAGTATTATTATAAATATATATTACGATAATAAATATTAAAAATTAAGGGTTGATAAACTATGAAAAAAATAATAATTAAAAGAAATGATGAAAATCAGCGTATAGATAGGTTCTTATCTAAATATATGGATAAAGCTTCAAAAGGATTTATACAGAAAATGATAAGAAAAAAAAGAATAAAATTAAATGGTAGTCGAACCTATTCAGAGGAAATTGTGAAATGTGATGATGAAATAACTTTATATTTGGCTGAAGAAACAATAAATAAATTTCAAAGTGAGGTTGAGAATATAGATGTTAAAATAGATTTAAATATAATATACGAAGATGATAATATTTTATTAATTAATAAAAAAGAAGGACAAATATCTCACTCAAACAACGAAGATGGTGAAAGCATTGTAAAAGGTGTTAAAAAGTATCTTATAGATAAAGGAGAGTATAAACCTGAAGAAGAAAAGACTTTCAGTCCAGCTATATGTAATAGACTAGACTTAAATACATCAGGTGTTATTATAGCGGCAAAAAATTATAATTCATTAAAAGTAATAAATGAAGCTATAAGAGATCAAAAAATCGAAAAGTATTACAAAGCTTTAGTAGCTGGAAAAATAGATAAAAGAGATTTATTAGAAGGATATCTTGTAAAAGATAATAAAACAAATAAAGTTATGATATATAACAAATGGGTAGAAAACAGTAAGGAAATAAAAACTAGAATTTCACCTATAAAGTATAATGAGGACTATACTTTATTAGACATAGAGCTAATTACTGGTAGAACACATCAGATTAGAGCTCATTTATCTTCTATTAATCATCCAATAGTAGGAGATAGGAAATATGGAGATAAAGAAACAAACAAAAAATTCAACTTAAAATCTCAGTTTTTAATTGCTTACAAAATCACATTTAAAGGGCTGAAAAATGGATTAGAATATTTAAATAATAGAAGTTTTGAAGCTAAAATAGATGAAAAATATAATAGAATAGAACAAGTAATATTTTAAGTAATGTGTTTAGGGGGATTCTATGTTAATAAGAAAGGCAAATAGCAAGGATATTAATAGTATACTAGATTTATGGAAAAAATTATCGGATTATCATGAACAATTTGATGATTATATGAGTCTTTCAAGTAATTGGAGAAAAAATTTATTTGAAATTTTTTATGAAGATTTAGAATCCAGGTTCAGTAAAATCTTTATAGGCGAAATAGACAATAGATGTATTGGATTTATAAGAATGGAAATTAGAGAAATGGATAGTGTATTTAAAAGTAATAAAACAGTTTTTATTACAGATATTTTTGTAGAAGAATCCTATAGAGGAACTCTATTATCAGAAAAATTAATTGAGAAAGCAGAAGATTATTCTAAGAAAGAGGGAGTATTTACTATAAAATTGAATGTAAATACTCAAAATAGAAGAGCAATTGGACTATATGAAAAAAAGGGATTTATAGAAGTAAATAAAACTTTTAAGAAAGATATAAATGTTTAAAATTTTATAAATTACATATCCTAATTATAGACTTGATATAAGGAGGATGAAAATTTGAAGGTAAGAGAAGTTATGACCAACAATGTAAGATCCATGTTTAATAATTCATCTATTAAAGACGTTGCAACAGAGATGAAAATTCTTAATGTGGGATCAATTCCCATAACATCTAGAGATAATAGAGCTGTAGGTATTGTAACAGATAGAGACATAGTAATAAGATCATTGACAGGACAAGGTGACGTGAATAGTCCAATAAGTAGTATTATGACATCAGAATTAATATCAGTATCTCCAGACACTGATATCCATGAAGCAGCTAGATTAATGGCTGAAAAGCAAGTTAGGAGACTACCGGTAGTGGAAAATGGTAATCTAGTTGGAATAGTTTCTCTTGGAGATCTAGCTGTTAGAGACGTATATGCAAATGAAGCAGGAGATGCCCTTTCTAACATTTCTTTGCCAGATAGAAATATGAGGTAATATTAAGGCCCCAAAATGGGGCTTTAATATTATAAGTATTTTTAAAAAGTATGGGGTATATATTAGACTATAGACTTTTAGGGGGGATTTAATGAAAGATTTAGAAGTAACCATAGATGGAGTTGGAAATTTTAGTGTAAGAAAAGGGACAAAAATAAAGGATGTTATAAAAGTAGTAAATGATATAGAACATAAAAATTATCTTTGTGCTCGGATAGATAATGAAATTAAACATCTTGACTTCACTATAGAAAGTTCAAAAGATATAGAACTACTAGATATCACAGATAAAGATGGAATTAGAGTGTATGCTAGAACTCTAACCTTCATATTATTAAAAGCAATATATGAATTATTTCCTAAATCAAAAGTTTCTATAGAGCATTCTTTAAGTAAAGGGCTCTATGTAGAAATACATAAAGAAAAAGATTTACAATTGGAAGATATAGATAAAATAAAGACTAAAATTAACGAAATAATTAAGGCTGATTTACCTATCCATAGAATACTTATGAAAACAAGTGAAGCTAACGAAATATTCAAAAAGCAAGATATGACAGATAAGTTAAGGCTAGGAAAATACAGAGAAAAAGATTATGTTCATGTATATGAACTAGATGGATTATTTGATAAGTTTTATGGGTATTTAGCTCCTTCTACTGGATATATAAAATATTTTGATATAAGTTATTATCATCCAGGAATTATACTTCGATATCCAAGAAAGGAAAGTAATTTTAAAATACCAGAATTCAAGGAACAAAATAAAATAGCCCAAATCTTTAGAGAAGCTGAAGAGTGGGTTGAAATTTTAGATGTTGCAGATGTAGGTTCATTAAACGATAAAATATTAGAAGGATCTATTGAAGAAATAATAAGGGTGTCAGAAGCACTCCATGAGAAAAAAACAGCATATATAGCTGACAAAATTAGTGAAAATGAAAATATAAAAATAATACTTATTGCTGGTCCATCTTCATCGGGAAAAACTACATTTGCTCAAAGACTCTATACTCAACTAAGAGTAAATGGAAAACGACCAATTTCTTTATCAATAGATGACTATTTTGTAAATAGAGAAGATACCCCTTTAGATGAAAATGGGAATTATGATTTTGAATCTATTGATGCAGTAGATATTATGAAATTTAATGAAGATTTAATAACTCTTTTAGATGGAGGGAAAATTGATATTCCAAAGTTTAACTTTTTAACAGGTAAAAGAGAAGTGAAAATTAAAGGATTTTCTATAGCTGAGGACCAACCAATAATAATTGAAGGAATTCACGGTCTCAATGAAAAACTTACTAATAAGATTCCTCATATGTATAAATTTAAAATATATGTTAGTGCATTAACTCAGCTTAATATTGATAAACATAATAGAATACCTACTACTGATAATAGATTAATAAGAAGAATAGTTAGGGATAGCAAATACAGGGGAAGAACAGCTGAAGGTACTTTAGAATTATGGAGTTCTGTAAGACGAGGTGAAGAAAGAAATATATTTCCTTATCAAGAACAAGCAGATGTAATGTTTAATTCGGCATTAGTATATGAACTAGCAGTATTGAGAAAATATGCAGAACCTTTACTAAAGGAAGTTACAAGGTCAAGTATTCATTATGGTGAAGCAAAAAGACTATTAAAGTTTTTAGGTTATTTTAAGATTATTAGAAATGATGATATAATACCTAGTACTTCGATTTTAAAAGAATTTATAGGTGGTAGTTGTTATAGAGAAGAAGAGTAGTCAATAGCTTAGCTATTGACTATTTTTTGTTTTTCATTTATGTTAGATATAGGTTAACATTGTAGAGAGGAGACAGGTTATGGAAGAAATACTAAATAAACTAATAGATGAAAATAGACACATAACTCAACAGGGTGAAGTAGCAACTTATATTCCTGCCTTAGGAAAGGCGGACCCATGGGATTTAGGTATATGTATAGCTGATATGGACGGAAATATATATAAAGCAGGAGACTACAATAAAAAATTTACAATACAAAGCATTTCAAAAACAATTTCATTAATGTTAGCATTAATGGATAACGGTGAAGAGCTAGTTTTTGAAAAGGTTGGTATGGAACCAACAGGAGATGCTTTTAACTCTATAATAAAACTAGAAACAATTATGCCTTCTAGACCTCTTAATCCTATGATTAATGCAGGAGCTATAGTAATATCTTCTTTAATAAAAGGTAAAAATAAGGAAGAAAAGTTTCAAAGATTATTAAATTTCATGAGAAAGATCTCAGGAAACGATAAATTGAATATTAATAAAGAAATATACCTATCGGAAAAAAGTAGCGGAGATAGAAATAGAGCCATGGCTTATTTCATGAGAGATGTGGGAATTATTGAAGGAGACATTGAAGATGTATTAGATGTATATTTTAGACAATGCTCAATTGAGGTTGATTCTATAGATATTGCTAAAATTGGATTATTCTTAGCAAATAGAGGAGTTGTTCCACAAACTGGTGAGAGAGTGGTTTCTGAGCATATCGCTAGAGCTGTAAAAACCTTTATGGTAACTTGTGGAATGTATAATGGGTCTGGAGAATTTGCCATAAAAGTAGGAATACCTGCTAAGAGTGGAGTAGGAGGAGGAATAATGGCTTCAATACCTCATAGGATGGGAATAGGTCTATATGGGCCTTCTTTGGATGATAAAGGTAACTCTATTGGTGGTTATAAAATGTTAGAAGATCTATCTAAATCTTTAAATTTAAGTATATTTTAAAAATAAATAAAGCAAAAGCACCTATTAGTAAATAATATATACTAGAAGACTATTATTGTAGGTGATTATATGGAAAAAGCTTATTATAAAAGTGTTAAAGATAATAAAGAAATGGAAATTGTAATTACAGAGATTTTAAATATCGATGAAGAATATAGAGGGGCTATTGTTATCCCTTTTTATGGAGATAAATTTGTGATGACCTATCATCCTGGTAGAAAAGGTTGGGAATTTCCAGGTGGGAAACAAGAGGAAAATGAAAATCTTTTACAATGCGCAATAAGAGAAACTTTTGAAGAAACGGGAGCTATATTATCTAAGTTAAATCCTATTGGATATTATAGGATAATCAAAGGTGAGAACTCTTTTAAAACATTAGTGTATATAGGAGAAATCGCTATATTTGAGCCTAAACCAAGATGGAGTGAAACTGATTTAGTTAAACTCTTTGATGAATTACCAGAAAATATATCTTTTGATGATGATATATATAAAATAATAATTGATCATATAAAAACAAAAGGGTAATAATTACCCTTTTGTTTTATATTTTTTATTTTTGTGTTAGTTCAAAAGTTATTGTATCATCATTGGTACTTGCTCCCATCAAATACAACATAGGACAAAATCGAGTTATACCTTCAGCAACTTTCATACTACCCAACATAATAGATGACTTTGAATTTCTTAAGATACCATAACCGAAAAGAGTTAAGCCACCAGTGATTCTCACATATGCATCTAGATTACCTACATTTTTTTTCATTATAAACCTCCTTTAACATTTAAATTTATTTTGTGATAAAAAGTATAAAAGTATTAATAAACTTTACAAGGGTAATATATATATAAGGAGGCGTATTTTATGAAAAAATATTTGAGTTTATTTTTAATCATAATTCTAACTCTATCTATAATAAGTTGTACTATAGATGAGAATGATGTAGAAACATCAGAAGAAAATACGGACATAAAGGAAGATGAGGGTGCAGTAGATGAAAAAGAAAAAGAATTAAAAGAAATTACATTATATTTCACTGATAAACAAGCTATGAATCTCTTAACAGAAAAAAGAATAATAGAAATTGATGAGAGTATGAAAGTAGATGAAATTGCAACTTTGATAATTCAAGAACTAAAAAAGGGACCAATAGAAAGTAATAGGTTGCCAACATTACCAGCGGAGATAGAGATACTAGATGTGAAGGTGGTTGGTAATATAGCAGAAGTTAATCTATCTTCTAAAGAATTAACAGGGGGATCTACTCAGGAGATTTTACTAGCTTCATCTATTGTTAAATCTTTAGCGCAATTAGAAGAAATAAATAAAGTACAATTTTATGTAGATGGAAAGATCCAGGAGTCATTGATGGGACATTTATATATTGGAGAACCTTATACTGAAGAAATGATAAATGAAATGATAGATACTAAATAAGGGATGCCAAAGGCATCCCTAAAAGTTTATTTGACTCTTTCTCATTGCTATACTGAATACAAAACCCATCGCTATCATATTAGTTAGCATGAAAGTACCTCCAAAGCTTATAAATGGTAAGGGAATCCCAGTAACAGGCATAAGTCCAATAGTCATACCGATATTCTCAATAATATGAAAGGTTATCATTGCAGTTATTCCAATAACAGTTAGTGATCCAAAGGAATCTTTTGCATTTTTTGCTATTATGATTAATCTATATAATAAAATTAAAAACAAAAATATTAATATAGCCCCTCCAATCAATCCAAAGGCTTCACCAATAACTGCAAATATAAAATCAGTATGTTTCTCGGGTAACCATTCTAATTTAGCAAAACTTGCTTCACCAGTAAAATATCTTCCCATTATTTGACCAGAGCCAATAGCTGTTTTAGACTGAGTTACATGATATCCAGCATCCATTGTATCAAGAGAAGGATCAAAAAATACTAATATACGATATTTTTGATATTCCCCTAAAAATCCCAACCATAGTATAGGTAAACTGATAATTCCTGCTATAGCACTATATATTATATATCTATAGTTTAAACCAGCAGCAAAAAGCATGATAAATGTAAAGAATATAAAAACTAAACCAGTACCAAAATCATTTTCTACAACTAATAATATAGGTATACCAGCAAATATTAATATCTTTATTAGAGTAAATATATTATTGATATCTTTTTCATTCTTTTCGATAAATTTAGCTAAAGATAAGATTATACCTAATTTAACAAACTCAGAAGGTTGGAAGTTAAATCCTCCGATAACAAGCCAGCTATCAGCCCCCCATTCGTCTCCTCCAGTACCAGCAAATATAACAACAAGTAATAGGACATTTGAAATTATATAAATAGGTATATAAAGTCTTCCAAATATATCATAATCCATAAATGATAGTATTATGACAGCCACCATACCCAATATGAAAGCAGCCCCTTGACTTTTAAGAGAACCTATAGTACCTGTAGCTATATATATAGAAAAGAACCCATAGGCGGTTAATAAAAATATAATAAACAATAAAAAATAATCAAACTTTTTAAAACGATTTCTACCTAATGTCATCATGTTACAACTCTCCATCCTTAAAGACTTAACAATGAAATTATAACATAAAAACCCTATATATATAAATAAAGATCTTTATTTATATATATAGGGTTTTAAACTTAAGGTATTTGGAAATTTATTTTTTTATAATCATAGAATATATACAAGTTCTACTATAAACTTGGCAGTATCACAAGCTTTTAAGTATATCCTTTAATATAAAGTCTCTAGGAAAATAACAGTTATATCCTTTGTTGTATATGTATTGATCTTTATAGCTATCTATATTTTTGCTTATTAATTTCAAAAAATTAACAAATTCATCAATTTCACTTATAGTATTATACATACCGAAACTAACTCTTACTAGTCCAGGTATGTCTTTAATATCTCCAAATAACATTTTTTGTTGAGTTTTCCTTACCTCATTTGTAGATAAGTTCAATAATCTATGGACGTAAGGATGGGCACAGAAACAGCCACTTCTAACACCTATATTTCCTTCGAAAGAAAGTAAAGAAGCTAATAAGTTATGAGGAATATTTTTAATATTAAAAGTAATAACACCAAGATGATTATTAGGATTTATATTATTAATAGATGTATATAGTTTGATGTTATCTACAGTCTTTAAACTAGATACTAGTTTTTCAGTTAGGACATTCTCATGTTTTTTTACCTTTTCCATTCCTATTTCTTGTAAAATATTGATTGATTCCATTAACGCTAAAGCCCCTAGAACATTAGGTGTTCCAGCTTCATCTTTTTCAGGGGATTGAGCCCAGTATTCATTGTTCTCAGTGACACTTATTATAGTTCCTCCCCCTACATATTCTGGTACACCTTTATTAAATATATCTTTTGGGCCTATCAAAACCCCAGCACCAAAAGGCGCATACATCTTATGAGCAGAAAAAGCGATAAAATCTAGATGATCATCATTACCTGTTCCTGACATATTGACTTTTCTATGGGGAATCAGTTGAGCACAATCTACGAATATTTTAGTATTATATTGGTGACTTAATTTTGCTATTCTATGGATATCATTAATATAACCAGTTACATTTGAAGCTCCAGTGACAGATACTAATTTAATTTTATTTTTATAATATTTAAGTTTGTATTCTAAATCATCCAAATCTAATCTACCATTTTCAAGTAACTTTATATACATTCTTCTACATTTATTTCTCCATGGCAAATCATTGGAATGATGCTCCATCAAGGAAACCAAGACGATATCATCCTTAGATAAATTTAAACGATAGGATAATTTATTAATGGCTTCTGTAGTATTTTTTACAAATATACATATGTTCTTTTTACTGTTAGCATTAACAAAGTTTAAAGTTGTTTCACGAGCATTTTCAAAGATTTCTGTTGAAATAATCGATTTTAATCCAACACCTCTATGAATACTTGAATAATATTTTGAAAAGTTTTCTATCTTTTTAACAACAGGAAGTAGAGGTGGAGTACTTGCAGCGTTATCAAAGTTAGTATAATTTCCTTTACTATAGGATACGCCTTTTATATGCTGATCAATTCCAGATATATATTTTCTGATGTTATTAATGGAGTATTTTCTTGTAAACATATCATTGCCCCCATATTTTACATATTTACTATTAGCTTATGTAGAAGAAAAATATTTGACACAATAAAAAAGCCCCTAAGGGCTTAACTTATATTATTTATCGTCGCTTTGTACCATTTTCACTATCATTTTTGAAAGTGTTTTTCTATCTTTATCATCTCCTACTCTCCAGAGTTCTTGAAGTACTCTTTGTTCTCGATTTTCAGGGTCAACATTAGATGATAATACATTACCTATTTTAGTACCTATTACCTCGATAGTATTTTCTGATAGGCCTACGGTTTCTCCTAAATTTACAGCCTTATGTAATGTTGACTTCCATTTATTCCAATTATCAAAATTATCATTGTGTATCTCCATTTTTTCACCTCCAGTAATATTATTTGTTTTATAGTTGTTAATAATACATTTACATATCATATATTAATATTAATGATAAATTTAAGGGGTATAATAAATATGAGCATAGAGAGGAGAAATTATATGAATATAATATTAGTTATAATTTCATTAATAATAATGTTTATTGGATTTATAGGTACTTTCCTACCTGCAATACCAGGACCAGGTTTAATATTTTTTACTGGATTATTCTATGGAATCATTACAGGATTTGAACATATTGCTGTAATTACTATAGTAATATTGGGAATTCTTGCAATATTGACCATCATTTTAGATAATGTAACTTCTTTAATAACCACTAAAAAGGTGGGAGCATCTAAGTATGGTATAATAGGTGCTATAGTAGGAGGCATTATTGGGTTTTTATCATTATCTTTTATTGGATTAATAATTGGTCAATTCATTGGAGCTATAGTAGGGGAATTATTGATAAAAAAACAATTTAAAGACTCTTTTAAAGTGGGAATAGCCACTTTTATAGGCTACTTGATAGGCGTAGTTTTAAATAGTACAATAGCACTTATAATGATAGTGATTTTTGTATTTGATGTAATAATATAATTAGAGGTGATATATATGATAATAGGTAGTCATTTATCCATAGCAAAAGGATTTTCTAATGCTTCTAAAGAAGCAATTCAAATAGGAGCAAATACATTCCAATTCTTTACAAGAAACCCCAGAGGCGGTAAAGCTAAAGCATTGGATTTAGATGATATAAAAAAGGTAAAGAGTATAATGAAAGAAAATGATTTTGGACCATTATTGGCCCATGCCCCCTATACCATGAATCCAGCCTCATATAAAGGAAATGTATGGGAGTTTGCTAAAATGGCTTTTAGGGATGATTTAGACAGGTTAGAAACCATTCCTTGTAGCTTATATAACTTCCATCCAGGAAGTCATACTGGTAAGGGAGTAGAGTATGGTATTGATAGAATATCTCAATTATTAAATGAAGTATTAACTGGAGAAGAAAGTACCTGGATTCTATTAGAAGCAATGTCAGGTAAGGGTACAGAGATTGGAAGAAATTTTGAAGAATTAAGAGCTATTATTGATAAGGTTGAACATTCTGATAAAATAGGTGTATGTATCGACACTTGTCATATTTATTCTGCTGGTTATGATATAGTAAACGATCTTGACGGAGTATTAAATAAATTTGATGAAATTATTGGATTAGATAGACTCAAAGCTATTCACCTAAATGATAGTAAAATGCCTTTTGGTAGTAATAAAGATAGACATGAAAAATTGGGAGAAGGAACAATTGGTTTAGAAGCCATAATTAATATCATCAATCACCCTAGATTAAAAGATCTTCCATTTTTCTTAGAAACTCCTAACGAATTAGAAGGATATAAAAAAGAAATAGAGATAATAATAGAAAAAAGAGAAGGATGATCTTCTCCTTTTTCTATTATGTGTTACATTATTGTATAAGAGGTTATAGAAAAATACATAATAATCTATTATACTAATAGTGAAGGAAGTGGTGATATGTCAAGATCTTCTGAATTTAATATAGGGGATTTGATTAAAACAATACTCATAGCTTTAGTAATATCTATTTTAATTGAAAAATACTTAATTAGTTTAACAGTAGTAAGTGGAGATTCAATGATGTCTACATTACATAATAATGATAGATTAGTTATAGAGAAAATGAGTTATAGATTTGATTCTCCTGAAAGAGGTGAAATAATAATTTTTGAGCCTCCTATATACGGTAGAGAAAATGAAATTTTTGTTAAAAGAGTAGTAGCTATTTCAGGAGATAAATATAAGGTAGAAGAAAACAAGGTATATATTAATGGAGAGTTACTAAAGGAAGAGTATGCATATAATAATGACGGCAGTAATCTTCCATATCCTTTTACAGAAGGAATAGTGCCTAAAGAAAGTGTGTTTGTATTGGGAGATAATAGAAATAATAGTAATGATAGTAGAATGTTTGGTTATGTTACATTAGATAGAATTAAAGGGAAGGTTTTCACAAAAATTTGGCCAATAAAATCTCACTCTATTATCAAAGCATCCTATAACTTAGAAAATGATATAAATAAATAGATTGAATTTATAAATAAATTATAATATCTTAACAAAATTAAAGAGCAATGTAAGAAGGAAAACCCTTTTTTATATTGAATATATAAATGAAAAGAGAATAATTTTAAATTTACATATAAATAATTAAGGAGGTAATAACATGGCAAAAACACAATTTTTAGACAAAAAAATTGAAGGTTTAAAGGAAGAAGGAGTATATAGAAAATTACCAGTTTTAGAAGGAGCTAATGAAGCTGAGGTAGTATTAAACGGAGAAAAAGTAATAAACTTATCTTCTAATAATTATTTAGGATTTGCTAATCATCCGAGACTAAAAAAAGCAGCTATAGAAGCAGTTGAAAAATATGGTGTAGGTGCTGGAGCGGTTAGAACTATTATAGGAAATATGGATATACATGAAGAATTAGAAGAGGTATTAGCTAAATTTAAAAGAGAAGAAGCTGTTATGGTATTCCAATCAGGATTTAACTGTAATGCAGGTACTATTCAAGCTGTTACTGAAAAAGGAGATTTAATAATATCAGATGAACTAAATCATGCTAGTATTATTGATGGAGTAAAATTAAGTAAGGCAGATAAAGCTATATACAAACATTCAGATATGAAGGATTTAGAGAGAGTATTAAAAGAAAAAAGAGATAATTACAATAATGTGCTTATCATAACTGATGGAGTATTCAGTATGGATGGAGATATAGCTAAACTTCCAGAAATAGTTGAATTAGCTGAGAAGTATAGTGCTATGACTTATGTTGATGATGCCCATGGATCAGGAGTGTTAGGTGAAAGTGGTAGAGGTACAGTTGATCATTTTGGACTTCATGGAAGAGTAGATTTTTCAATAGGAACTTTATCAAAGGCTATAGGAGTAATTGGTGGATATGTAGCAACTAGTAAATCAGCTCAAGAGTGGTTAAATCATAGAGGTCGACCAATATTATTCTCAACTGCTTTACCACCAGCAGCTGTTGGAGCTATTATTGAAGCAGTTAATATGTTAATGGAAACCACTGAGTATACAGATAAATTATGGGACAATGCAAAATATTTTAAAGAGAAATTAGGAAAATTAGGATTTGATACTGGACACAGTGAAACTCCTATAACTCCAGTTATTATTGGTAATGAGTCGAAATCAATGGAATTCAGTAAGAAACTTAAAGAAAATGGAGTATTTGTTTCTGCGATTGTATTCCCAACAGTTCCAAAAGGAACAGGAAGAGTTAGATGTATGGTTACTGCAGGACATTCTAAAGAACAGTTAGATAGAGCAGTAGCAGCTTTTGAAAAAGTAGGAAAAGAGATGGATATTATATAGATTTGAGGGACACTCTGAGGAGTGTCCTTTTTTTCTGTATAATATTTTTATATAATTAATAATATACTAATGATAAAATGATATAAAAGCATATAAACTTAACTTCAAAATTGCAACAGGGGGTATCATCATGATTATTGGTGTATGTACAGTAGAGCTCTTAATATATGATACTAATTCTTTAAAAGATAAAAGACATGTTATAAAGAGTATAATTGGTAGGATAAAGTCCAGATTTAATGTATCAATTTCTGAAATAGGAAATAATGATAAGTGGCAATCATCCGTAATAGGATTTTCTTGTGTTACTAATGAAACTCATCATGCAAATAGTGTAATATCAAATGTGCTAAATTTTATTGAACGGGATAATAGAGTAGAAATTAGTCATCATTCTATCGAGATACTATAGGGAGGTAAAAATGAAGAAAAAACTGAGAAAAACAGAAATTAATGATGTATTAGAAATACTAAAGGAACTTTATCCAAATGCTGAATCAGAGTTGGATTTTACTAACCCTTTTGAATTACTTATTGCTACAATTTTATCGGCCCAATCTACAGATAAAAGAGTAAACTCTGTAACAAAAGGATTATTCAAAGAATATAAAAGTCCCAAAGACTTTTTGTCTCTAAAACAAGGAGAGTTAGAAGAAAAAATAAAGAGTATTGGATTTTATAGAAATAAAAGTAAGAATATTTTAAACACATGTAGAATTTTAGTAGAAGAATATAATTCTGAAGTCCCTAAGACTAGAGAAGAATTGATTAAGCTTCCTGGAGTAGGTAGAAAGACAGCGAATGTAGTAATAAGCAATGCCTTTGGAATGGATGCTATAGCGGTAGATACACATGTTTTTAGAGTTTCTAATAGGATCGGAATAGCTAATAGTGATAATGTTAAAGATACAGAAATCGATTTAATGAAAAATATTGAAAAAAAATTATGGTCTGATGCTCACCATTGGCTAATATTTCATGGAAGAAGGATATGCAAAGCTAGAAAACCTAAGTGTGAAGAATGTCCTTTAACAGACTATTGCTTGTATTATAAAAATGAAGTGAAGGATAATATCAAATAGTTAATACTATACGGAGGGAAATGATGGATAAAATTACTAGTTATAATGAACTTGATGATTTGATTTTTTCATTAGATATTGGGACAAGGACTGTCATAGGTATTGTAGGAAAATATGATGGAGAACATCTTATCATATTAGATTCAGAGATAAAAGAACATAGTAAAAGAAATATGTATGATGGACAGATTCATGATATTAATGGAGTTGTAGAAATAGTAAATGGTATAAAATCAACTCTAGAAAAAAGATTAGATATTAAACTTGAAAAAGTAGGAATTGCAGCTGCGGGTAGAGCTTTAAAAACCCATAAGGTAAGATTGGAAAGAAATTCTGATATATCTAGAGAAATTGATAAAAGAATTATGGAAAGTCTTGAAATGGAGGCGATTCAAAAGGCACAGAAGATGATAGATACAAATGAAGAAAAAAACAAGACAAGCTATTATTGTGTTGGGTATTCAGTAATGAATTATCTATTGGATGGAAACTACATAGATAACTTAGAAGGACACAAAGGACATCAAATAGGAGTAGAAGCTATTGCTACATTTTTACCCCATGTAGTTGTAGACAGTCTTTATACAGTAATGGATAGGGTAGGTTTAGAGGTTATTAATATGACATTAGAGCCTATAGCTGCAATTAATGTAGCGATTAAGAAAAGTCTAAGACTATTAAATTTAGCATTAGTTGATATTGGAGCTGGTACATCGGATATTGCTATTACAAAAGATGGTGCGATAATTGCATATGGTATGGCTGCTGTAGCAGGGGATGAAATAACAGAAGCTATAGCAAAAAAATATTTATTAGATTTCGAGGTTGCAGAGGGAGTAAAAACAAAATTAAATAGTTTAGAGGAACAAAGCTTTATAGATGTTATTGGAATGGAACATGAAATTAAAAGTTCTCAGATACTTAATGATATAAAAGATACAATAGAATCCTTAGCAAAAGAGATTACCCAGGCAATCACCCAATATAATGAAAAACCTCCAAGTGCAGTATTTTTAATAGGGGGAGGAAGTCAAATTCCTATGTTAGATATATATATAGCAGATAACTTAGGTATACCTAAAGAGAGAGTAGTGGTGAGAGATACTTCAATTATTGAGAATGTACAGGGGATTAATGAGAAATTATCAGGACCTAATGCCATAACTCCTATTGGTATTGCTATGACAGCTATTGACACAAAGTATAAGGATTTTCTTGAGTTGAAAATAAATGGTCAAAGTATAAATCTTTTGAATTCTAAAACATTGAAAGTCTCTGATGCATTAATTTTAATTGGATATAATCCTAGAAAATTAATACCAAAGAGAGGAAAGGCTATCCAGTGTTTTATTAATGGGGAAATAAAAACTATCCCAGGGGAGTTAGGAGACCCTGCAGTGATATATATTAACAATAAAAGATCAAACCTAGATAGTAAGTTAAATAACGGAGATATTATTAATATATTAGATGCAACAGAAGGAAAAAAAACAGAGCCAAAATTATTTGATATTGTTGATAAATCAGAATATGTGTATCTTGAAGGAGTAAAGGAATATTTAATTAAAGATATTTATATAAACGGCAATAAATTGGATGGGAATATTAAGATTAAAGAAAATGACAGGATAGATATAAATAGATTAGTTGCAATTGATGACATAATTAAAAGTTATAAAAATATAGTAGATATTCATGATTTAAAAGTAAATAATAAATTTGTAACTAAAGGTTATAAATTAAAACATAAAGATGTAATTGAAATAAATAAAAAGTCTAGTAAAAACAATATAAGTCTCATTATTAATGATGAAGAAAAGAATTTTAGTTATGATAAAAAGGATTTTATATTTGTAGATATTTTTAATTATATAGACTTTGATTTATCAAAACCAAAGGGTCACCTACATTTAACCTTAAATGGTGAAAGGGCAGACTATCATCAAAGACTTACAAGTGGTGATGTTATTGAAATCTATTGGAAAAATAATTAATATATTATATATTGACTATTAAGTTCATCTCATTACAAAATTACATAAGTATTTTAGTATATTTTTCTCATAAAAATAAAGCTTCCAGAATATTATTTAATATATTGTAATATTAGGAGGCAATTATGGAAAAAAACAAAGTGGTGAGAAAAAAAACTAAGGTACTAAAAGTGGCGGTTATAATATCTTTATTTGTTTTTTTATTTATTGTAGGATTTATAGTTAAATACATAGATAAGGATATTATTTATGGGAATGTTAAAATTAACAATATTGATGTAAGTGGATTAGAAAAAGATGAAGCTATCGACTTATTAAAAGGTGAAGTAAGAAATGATATATTAAATACAAGTGTAGAATTATATTATAATGATTTTAAAAAGTCTTTTTTCTTAAAAGAAATTGATGCAGATTATAATTATGATGAGATTGTAGAAGAAGCATTTAAAAAAGGAAAAGATGGAAACTTAATAAGTATCATGTTTAATCAATTTACTATGAGAAATGATAAGTATACCTATGATATGGAAATTAGATTTGATGATGATAAACTAAGAGAATTTTGTAAGAACACTTCTGAAGATATACATCGTCCACAGAAAGATGCTCAATTAGAATTTGATAAGGGCAAATTTAAAATAATAGAAGAGACTATAGGACTAGAGGCTGATGAAGATATGCTACTATCTCATGTAGGACAATCTATTAAGAAAGAAGAATTTCAGATTCTGATACCAGTAAAAGAAATAGTACCAAAAGTAACAAGGGAAGTATTGTCTAAAATTAATGGTGAATTAGCTACTTACGTTACATATTTTTCAAGTAGTAATACAAATAGAGTTAAAAATATTCAAATAGCTACTGGATCAATTAATGGAACTATACTTTTTGGGGGAGAAGAGTTGTCATTTAATGATACAACTGGGAAGAGAAGTCATGAAAATGGATATCTACCAGCTGATGTAATTGTTAATGGTAAGTTAGTACCAGGATATGGTGGTGGAGTATGTCAAGTATCTACTACTTTGTACAATGCCGCTCTTTTGTCTAACATAGATATTGTTGAAAGACATAATCACTCTATTCCATCATCTTATGTTGATATAGGTCAAGATGCAACTGTATCCTATGGATATTTAGATTTAAAGATAAAAAACACCTATAATGATCCAATATATATTCAAGGTATCACCTATAATGATAGAGTGATTTTTAAACTATATGGAAACGCAAATAAATTTGATTTAAATATAAAAATACAATCAGAAGTTATAGAAGCAGTAGGTTACACCACCAAAACAGAAATTGATAATAGTTTAGCCCCAGGGGAAAAACAAATTATACAAAAAGGGAGAAAAGGCTATAAGGTTAAAACATATAAAGTTATATATAAAGATAATAAAGTTATAGATAGGATTTTATTATCATCTGATTATTATAAACCATCTACTCAAATAGAGAAGGTAGGTCCTAAAAAATCAAAAACTGAAGAATCAAAAACTGAAGATT
The DNA here is from genome assembly GCF_016820655.1 of Anaeromonas frigoriresistens. GTDB lineage: Bacteria > Bacillota > Clostridia > Tissierellales > SIT17 > Anaeromonas > Anaeromonas frigoriresistens. The sequence continues at coordinate 102,862 of NZ_WSFT01000021.1, read as the reverse complement.
AAAAACGAAGTAGGAGTGTTAGTATGAGAATAATAACAGAATTATATGATAAAAAACTTATTTGTCCAGTTTGTGAGAATGAATATACTAGTAAAAAAGTAAAGTCTTCAAAATTAAGGGTAGAAAAAAGAGATACTGATTTGATGACCTATTATAAGGGAGAGAATCCATTATTATATTCTGTTGTTGTTTGTAATAAATGTGGATTTTCATACTTAGATGCAGAATATAAAGGTATAAAAAAGGAATCTAAAAAAGTAATATTAGAAAAGATAACAAGTAGACTAAGTAATAAGAATTATATGGACACTAGAACCCTTGAGGAAGGAGAAGAAACCTACAAACTGGCTTTATATTGTGCAGAGCTTATTGATAGTAAAAAAATATATTTGGCTTCATTAGCATTAAGGCTAGGATGGATATATCGTCTGAAAGGTGATTACGAAAATGAGTACAGGTTTCTTAAAAATGCCTTGAAGTTATTTATATATAGTTATGAGAAAGAAAATTTAAGTGAGTCTTACTTTGATAAGAAAACAGTGGAGTATCTAATAGGTGAATTGTATAATAAGACTAATGATAAAGAAAATGCAATTAAATGGTATAACATAGTAGTGTCAAATAATCCTGGAGCTAATATGAGGGTTGAAAATTTAGCCAGAGAACAATGGCAATTAATAAAAAATAGTACAAAATAGGAGAAGCCCTAGTGCTTCTCCTATTTTGTACTATTTTAAGGAAGGATTCATATTATATACAGAAAGGATGTGAAATCATGAAAAACACTTATAATCTAAAGTATCCTATTATTATAATTCCTGGCCTATTTGGTTCCTGGGGAGAAGGAATTTTTATGGATAATAATCGTTTGGGGTTCGGTCCAGCCAAAGAGATATATAGTCCATTATTAGATTTCTTAATAAAAAATGGATACAGACCTTATAAAAATCTTTATATAGCATTTTACAACTGGAGAATTGATAATAGTATAAGTGCTAAAAAATATCTAATTCCAGTTATTAATAAAGCTAAAGCCATCTCAAAAACGAATAAAGTAATTCTTATTTGTCATAGCATGGGAGGGTTAGTAGCAAGGTCATATATTCAAGGAAGCGATTATCAAAATGATGTAGATACATTAATTATGTTAGGAACTCCTAATAGTGGTTCTTCCACATCCTATTTGTTTTGGGAGGGAGGAGAAGTTCCCTATGAAAACCTTAATAGTAATATTTTATTTAAGATTTTTTGGAATTCTTATTTATGGCATTTGAAAAAAAATTATAATAGTGGAGAGTTATATTCGTTACAGGAATACTTTCCATCTATAAAACAATTTCTTCCTACTAAATTATTTTATGGTCCTTATCTTTATAGGCAGAATAAATATGGAAGAAAAAGATATATAAATATTGAAAATATGAAAGAACAGAATAGTTTTTTGGAAAGTTTGAATATTAGGATAGAAAGTCTAAAAGAAAGAGTTGAGAATATTCATCAGATTATTGGCTATGGATATTTAACTAATGATTCTATCCAGATAAAATATGGTGATAGGAATAAATGGATGGATGGGAAACCTGTAAAAATTAATAAAACAACCAGTGGGGATGGTACAGTTACAGTAAACAGTAGCAAGATTTCTGGAGTAAATAAATATTATATAAAAAAAGATCATTCGGATTTAGTAAAATATAGTAATGATATTATAAAAGATATATTAGGATTAAGATATAGTAGAAAAGCAATAGAGGATAGGAATGTATATATAAGCTTACTATTAGAAGATGTAAAAAGTTTAAAACTTCAAATTGATAAGGATATGATAAAGAATAATGAAGTTTATAAGTATAATTATATAACTCCAATACCATTAGAGAATGAGGGATATTGGTTGATAATAAAAAGAAAGAATATAAAACATTTAGAATTAGAAATTGACCCTAAAGAAGCTAAAGAAGCTTCACTTTTATTTTCATCAAACAAAGATATGATAGGTTTTGATAATTTTAAAGAAGAAAAATTATCATCAAAAACTAAATTTCAATTAATACAATAGATAAAAGTCCTGACCAGGACTTTTATCTATTGTATTAATTGAAAAAATTTTAGTGATATAATATTTACAGATTATTAATACAAATAGTGAATTATTTAGGTTATAATCATAATAAGATAGAAAATTCTGAAAACGGGGTGTGGTTATGAATAAAAAAATTGAATTGTTGATTGAAAATATAAGCAAAGTTATATTTGGAAAGAGAAAAGAAATTATAAATATAGTTACTTGCTTATTAGCAGAAGGGCATATACTATTAGAGGATATGCCAGGAGTAGGAAAAACGACACTAGTTCATGCATTAGCAAAATCAATTGATAGTGATTTTGGCCGAATACAGTTTACACCAGATTTATTACCTTCTGATATAACAGGAGTATCTATTTTCAATCCTAAATTGTCAAAGTTTGAGTTTAATAAAGGTCCAGTTTTCACTAATATATTACTAGCAGATGAAATAAACCGAACATCCCCTAAAACTCAGTCAAGTTTATTAGAAGCTATGCAAGAAGGACAGGTAACAGTAGAAGGTAAAACATTTCTTTTAGATGATCCTTTTATGGTACTAGCAACAGAGAATCCAATTGAGTATGAAGGGACATTTCCTTTACCAGAAGCACAATTAGATAGATTCATGATGAAAATGTCTATAGGATATCCTGATAATGAAAGTGAGAAAAATATTTTAAGAAATTTCTCCAGTTCTACACCTTTAGAAAAATTAACTCCTATTATGAGTTTAACTGATATAACAGAAATAAAAAAAGAAGTAAATAAAGTATTTGTATCAGAAGAAATAGAAGACATTATTATTGGATTGGCAGATAACACCAGAAACCATCCAGACATTAATTTAGGAATTAGCCCTAGAGGATCATTACTTTTATATAAAGCAAGTAAAGCATTTGCTTATATAAATGGTAGAGACTATGTAATTCCTGATGATATTAAAAAATTATACTTAGATGTTTTTTCTCATAGAGTAATTTTAAAACCAGAAGCTAGATTGAATGACGTTAACACAGAGGAAGTTCTTAAAAGGATCTTTTCTAAATTAAAAATATAAGTGGTGATAATATGAATAGAAAAATTGTATTTTATATATTAGCAGCAATAATATTGATATTCTCTCTCTTTGTAGGAGGAAGTTTTCCTTTTCTTTTGTTTTTTCTAATAATCTTAGTAACAATATATTCTAGATTCTCTAACTATTATACCATCAAAAATCTAGCTGGAGTCTTCTGGTGTAATAAATACCAATTTGTAAGAGGCGATACTATTAGTATAGAATACAAAATATATAATGGCGGGATATTACCGGTACCTTATGCAGATGTAAGAGACGATCTAGATAATAGATTAACATCTACAACTGGAGGTTCCCAATTATTTTTTATAAAACCCTATGACTATGTAAGAATAAAAAAGGAATTTCTATGTATGCATCGAGGAAAATATGATATAGGGAAGTTATCAGTGAATGTAGAAGATATTTTTACTTTAAAAGAATCCAAAGCTACTATAGAAGATCCTTTAAACATAGTGGTATATCCTAAAGTATATAAGATTAAAAAAATAAATCTATTTGGGAAAGAATTTTTTGGTACTAGTAAAACCAATGAAAAACACAATGAAGATTATTCAAACATTAAAAATCTAAGAGAATACACTAGAGGAGATAGTTTAAGGAGAATACATTGGAAGACAACTGCCAGAAAGGGAGAATTATTTGTTAAAAATTATAATACATCTGCAAATCTAAACGTTAAGGTATTTATGGATTTTCAAATAGATAAATATAAAAATTTAGATGAAATTACTGAAGATAGAATAGTAGAGTTAACTGTTAGCATAATATATTTTACTCTTTATAACAACATCGAGACTGAACTTATTACATATTCGGATAAAAGATTAAATATTAAAAGAACTAATATTTCATTTTTAAATAACTTTTTAGATGCTATGGTAATGATAAGACCAAAAAGTAATAGAAAAATATCAGATGTAATTTTAGATGAGATAAATTTGTCTTCCATAGGCACTACCATAGTAATAGTTACTGTAGATTTAGATAAAGATTTAACTCATGCTATATATAGTATAAGAAAAATGGGTTTAAATGTTACATTATTTATTATTAAAGATAGTTACAATAAACAAACAGAAGAAGATATTATTTCTTTAGAAAAATTACTGGTGAAGGTATATAAATTATATGATAATGATGAGATAGAAAAGGTATTGGGGTGATAAACTTGAAAAAAGTGTTAGGATTTTTCTATAGGTTATTTTTAACTTTTATAATAAATTTCACCATAATAAAAATATCCACTGATGCAATAGGTGATACAATATCATTGACCCATATAAGTCTAATTTCTATCTCAACTTTTATATTTATATTAATTTTCTATATCGTTGATAAAAAGCCCATAACCTTAATAATTTTGATGTCTTTAGGGCTTATTGTTTCACTAATAGCTAATAGATATTATAATCAAGTTTATAGAAGTTATATAAATGAATTAGAGGATTTTAGCTTTTGGGTAATCAAATATATTAACTATGATATAGCTATAAACTTAAAATATTTTAATTTTTTTATAGTATTATTTACAATGGTATTATCATTATTTATATATATTATTGTTTTTAAATTTAAAAGGGTATACCCATTATTAATACTAGGTACGGCTTATTTTCTATATAGATGGTTTTTGTACCAAGATACTGCATTAACTTATTACTATGTTTTTATATTATCTGTGCTTTTACTTTATGTTTATAATAGATATAAGTACAATGAATTAGAATGGCAGATGAATAAAAAAGATTATAGTAACTATAATATTAAATCGCTTTTTATATATTCTATTCTCACATCGGTAATAATAATATTAATAGCTTTTATTTTACCTAAAGATAATCCACCAATAACATGGAGGTGGATGGATAATAAAGTTCAAGATACATTTCCTGAAGTTACAGAATGGAGAAATAATTTAAAAAAATCTAGAGGTTATGGAAATAGTTTAAAGTTTGATTTATCCTATACACAATATCAAAAAGAGGAAAAAAGACTTGGAGGGGATATAAAACTAAAGAACACCTTAGTTATGGAGGTTGAAAGTGATCGTCCATTATATTTAAAAGGTAGAGTAAGTAACAAATATACAGGCTTTTTTTGGAAAAGTGAAGATGACAATGTAAGTAGACAACTAAAAGACTCAACTATTGATATACGAGATATGGATACAAATAGTTATAGTGAGGTAACCTATAAAATCAAATATAATAATATGACTACATCTACAATATTTAATAGTTATGTTCCTATAAAAGTTGATTATGATGATGATTATTATGTAAGTGATGAATATGAAATATATACTAATAAAGTTATTCTAAAAGATAAAGGGTATACAGTAAAATCAAGAATTCCTTATTTTGATACAAGTAAATTAGATGCCAAATATGATAAAGAGGAAAGATTTCAAGAATATCTTAAACTTCCAAATTCTGTACCTTCTGCTACCCATGATTTGTCATTTGATATAACAAAGAATGCTAAGAATGATTATGAAAAGATGATGATGCTACAAAATCATTTGAGAGAGAATTATGAATATACATTAACTCCTGGTAATAATGGGTATAATGATGATTTTGTAAATCACTTTTTATTTGAAACTAAAAAAGGATATTGTACATATTTTGCTTCAGCATTAGCTGTAATGGGAAGAAGTGTTGATGTACCTACTAGATATGTAGAAGGATTTATTACTGGTGATGAAAAAGAAGATGGTACTTATAAAGTTTATAGTAAATATGCTCATGCTTGGGTTGAAGCTTATATAAGTGGTTACGGATGGATGATTTTTGAAGCCACACCTGCATATCAAACACCAGACTATCAAGAAAAAGAGGAAGTAGAAGATGATTCTATAGCTGAAGATGATGGTAATGATTCTCAGCCAAATGATGGCCTCGCTGGCCAAAGAATGAGAGAAGACTTGTTTGAAGATGAACTTATGGGTGAAGTAGGAGAAATTGATACTAGAGGAAGTAATAAAATTAGAAATAGATCTAATGGGTTTTATATTGTATCTATTTTATTGATAATAGCATTTTTATTATTAATTTATCTAATATATAGAATAATAATAACAACTATAAAAAATAGAAGAATTAAAAAATTAACTACAAGTGAAAAAATAGTTGTATATCATATGAAAATCAATAGATTATTATCTTTCTTAGGATATGATAAGGAACTTGGTGAAACGGATTTAGAGTATGTAGATAGGATTAGTTTAAATGGAGAGTTAAATAATGAGTTATATAGATTTATTAATGTTTATATGAAATCTGTCTATGGAAATAAAGAAATATCCTTTGAAGAGCAGGTTACAGGTAAAAGGTTAATAGAAAAACTAGAAAACGAGGTAAAAAATAAAAAAGGCACATTAAAATTATTAGTATATAAGTATATAATTTAGATTAGTAATATTAAACAGAGGAGGAAATTGAGTTGAAGTACAAATTAATAGCAATAGATATGGATGGGACTTTACTAGATAATGAAGGAAAAGTATCAGAAGAGAATAGAAAAGCTATTAAAATGGCTACAGATAAAGGCATTCAAGTAGTAATATCTACAGGAAGGATATTCACATCAGCAATATATTTTGCAAAATTTGTTGGTGTTATAACGCCGATAATCGCATGTAATGGAGCTTATGTTAGTGAATACCACAGAGAAAACGTATTACTACATCATCCAATAAATAAAGAAGATGTTCAAAAAATAATTGAAGTATTTGAAAAAAATAATTTATACTATCATTTTTATGATAATGAAATATTCTATACAAAAGATTTAGATTATAATTCACTAAAATATTATGAATGGAATGAAAAACAAAAGGAAGAAAATAAAATTCATATTGAGATAATTAATAATCCAATAGAATTTGTTCATAATAATGATATTAAAATATATAAATTTGTGGTAATGGATAAAGATATAGAAAAAATAATGAGAGTCAGAAAAGAACTATCATTAAACGAGAACATAGAAATAGTTAGTTCTTGGCATAGCAGTTTAGATATAATGTATAAAGGTGTATCAAAAGGAAAAGCCTTAAAAGAACTATGCAATATTTATGATATTAAAAGAGAAGAAGTAATTGCAATAGGGGATAATGAAAATGATTTATCCATGTTAGAGTTTGCAGGAACTTCTGTAGCTATGGAAAATGGGATTGATTTAGTAAAAGAATATGCTACATTCGTAACAGATACAAATGATAATGATGGAGTAGCCAAAGCTATAAAAAAGTACATTTTATAAAAGGGAGAATAAATTTCTTGAGTATATAAAATAATAGACCTTATATAAGGTCTATTATTTTTATGAGGTGATATAATGAGAACAAGAAAAGTAAGAGAATCTATAGTAGCTATTGAAAAAGACAATAAAGAAATAAACTCATTGGAAAAATGCTTAAGGCATCTACCTTTAGAAAGAATTATTAATGAAAATGACAGAGTAGTTATTACTCCGAATTGGGTAAAATCAAAACTTCCTAACACTGCTACAGTAGTAGGTCCAGAAACACTAGATAAATTGATAAAGCTTCTGAAGAAATATAATCCAGGAGAAATAATTGTGGCAACAGGATCTGGAGGGGATGAAACTCCTAAAGTTATGAATTATGTAGGATATGATAAAGTAATAAAAGATAACAATGTGAAGTTTATTGATTTAAATTATGGTCCATATACAGAAATAGAAATAAATCATAATAATCCTAGTAAAACAAAAATTAATAATATATTAGAAAACATGGATGTCCTAGTATCTTTCACTCAATTAAAAATGCATGAAGAAGCTACTATGAGTGCAGGGATTAAGAATATAGCCTTAGGGTGGCCTCCAGCTGAAATACATGGATTTCCTAAAAAAGATTTAGGAATTCATGAGGATTTACATGGTTTTATTAGTGCAATAACTGAAAGAATACCCATAGACTTAACAATAATATCCGCTGATAAAGTAATGATTGGTACTGGTCCTTCTGATGGTAGAGCTATAGATACAAATGGAATTATTGTTGCTGGAACTGATCCAATATCTACGGATACTATAGGTGCTAGAATGTTAGGTTTTTTACCTCAAGCCATCAATTACCTATATAAACTACATAAAATGGGTATAGGTGAAGCAGAATTAAAAAACGTAAACTTAAAAGGAATACCATTAGAAGAAATAGAGAGAGAATTTTCATTAAAAGCGTATAATAAAGAAGTTATATTAGACAAAGGTAAAATTAAGGATTTTCATGGGAATAAATAACAATATAAACAGTAAAATAATCAAGTCTTTTAAAAAAGCTTTAGAGGATATATTTCTTCAAATGGTAAATATTCAATTGAATAGTGATAGTAATTACTTAACAAATCAAGTAAATGCATATGAAAATGTAATTATATTGATAGGGATTAATGGAGATTTTAAAGGACAAGTAGCTATAGAATTGTCTCATAATATAGCGATGGAAATATCATCAAACATGATGAATGGTTTACCAAATATAATATTTGATGATAATGTAAAAAATTCAATTAATGAGTTGATATCAATTGTTTTAGGTAATGCTATATCAAGATTATTTGAATTGAATATTCATTTGAATTTTACTCCTCCTACTATAATCATGGGTAAGGATATATTATTATATTTTATTAATAATAAAATATACAGTATACCTTTTCTTTGGAGAAATGATAAAGTAGAATTATATATAGATTTAGAATAAGAAATGGAGGTTATTTTATGGCTATAAATATTGTATTAATGGAACCAGAAATTCCACAAAACACAGGTAATATTGCTAGGACTTGTGCAGCTACTGGATCATCACTACATTTAATAAGACCATTAGGTTTTTCTTTAGATAGTAAACATTTAAAAAGGGCAGGATTAGATTATTGGGATTTATTGGATGTCCATTATTATGATAGTTATGAAGAATTAATTGAGAAAGTAGGGCAAAACAAAGTTTTTTATGCCACTACAAAAGCTGATCATTCCTATACTGATATGGAGTTTAATGATGACTGTTACATTATATTCGGAAAAGAGACCAAAGGTATTCCAGAAGAAATATTAAATGAAAATAAAGAAACTTGTTTAAGGATCCCAATGATTAATAATAAAAATGCTAGATCCTTGAACTTGGCTAATTCAGTAAATATTATTGTTTATGAAGCTTTAAGACAGATAGATTTTCCCAATATGATTTAACACAGGATAAACAAAAATAATAAATTTAACATGGATTTAACAAAAGTCGACATTTTTTATTGTATTATATTATTTGCGCTTATAAATATTTAAATAGTGGGAGGATTTATTATGGAATTATTGTTTGGTGTTTTAGGTGGACTAGGACTATTCCTATACGGTATGAATCTAATGGGAATGGGATTACAAAAAGTAGCTGGTGATAAACTAAAGAAATTAATAGGAGTTCTAACTAATAATAGAATTTTGGGAGTTCTTGTAGGAGCTTTTGTTACTGTATTGGTACAAAGTAGTAGTGCGACAACGGTAATGGTTGTTGGTTTTGTAAATGCAGGATTAATGAATTTAACTCAAGCAATAGGTGTTATTATGGGTGCTAATATTGGTACAACAATAACAGCTCAATTAATAGCATTTAAATTAACAGACATAGCACCATTAGTTATAGCTATAGGTGTAGGAATTTGGTTATTTACATCTAAAAGAAAGAATAAAGATATTGCTGAAATATTAATTGGATTTGGTATATTATTCTTGGGTATGGCAATGATGAGTTCTCAATTAAAACCCTTAGGCGGTTCTCAGGTCTTTAAAGATTTAATGGTTAGCTTGAATAATCCTATATTGGGAATATTAGTAGGATTTGCTATAACTGTAATAGTACAAAGTAGTAGTGCATCTACTGGACTATTACTTGCTGTAACTGCATCAGGTCTAGTAACTCTTGATATAGCTTTTCCCATATTATTTGGACAAAATATTGGTACTTGTGTTACTGCACTGCTTTCTAGTATAGGAGCTAGTAAAACTGCTAAAAGAGCTGCAATGATGCACTTGTTATTCAATATTTTTGGTACAGCATTTTTTATGTTCTTGATATATGTAACACCTATGAAGGAATTTGTTGTAAGTTTAAGTCCAGGAAATGTACAAAGACAGATAGCAAACTCTCACACTATTTTTAATATAGTAAATGTATTGGTTCAATTACCTTTTGCTGGGTTAATAGTTATAGCAGCTAAGAAATTAGTACCAGGAGAAGATGAAGAAGTAGTAGGACTTAAATACTTAGATTCAAGAATTATTGAAACCCCATCTATTGCTGTTGGAATGGCATCTAGGGAAGTATTAAGAATGGGTAAAATAGTTAAACAAAACTTAGAATTATCTAAGATAGCTTTTTATAATAATGATGAGAAATTAACTATGAAAGTATTTAAAGAAGAAAAAAGAATCAATCAATTAGAAAGAGATATAACAGAATACTTAGCAGAATTGATGAATGCCCCATTGACAGATGAACAACATAGTACAATAACAACATTATTTAACACAATAAATGATCTAGAAAGAGTAGGAGATCATGCAGATAACATAGCAGAACTAGCTCAATATAAAATTGATAATAAAGTAAGACTATCAGATAGCGCATTATCTGAATTAAAAGTTATGTTTGAGAATGTTGAAGAATCCTTTGAATTATCACTATCTGCTTATAAAACAGCTGATACAAATATAGCTAGAAGAGTTATTGAATATGAGGGTATGATTGATAAAATGGAGAAGGATTATAGAGCAAATCATATAGATAGATTAAATAAACTAGCTTGTAATCCTAGCTCAGGTATCGTATTCTTAGATACAATAAGCAACTTAGAAAGAATTGCGGATCACTCTTCAAACATTGCATTATCAATTATGGATGCAATAGAAGGTGGACAAATAAAATAGATTAATATAAAAAAAGGCCCTAGGGCCTTTTTTTATATCAATCTTTAATACTTGAAATAGAAAATTGATTACTTTGATTGTAATAATATTTTTAAATTTCTATCCTATATACTATAATAGAATTAGGTGTTTATAAATAATTTTAAAGGGGGTAAATTTTTGAAAAGTAAAGTATATTTTATTAACTTTAGATCTGAGAATAAAAGAAATAATATTCACAATAAAATACAAAGGTTATTTGAGAAGGCAGATATAAAAAATGTATTGACTGAAGGGGACATTACCGCAATAAAAGTTCATTTTGGAGAAAAGGGTAGACATGCTTATCTACATCCTACCTTTGCAAGACAAATTGTAGATAAGACTAAGGAGTACGGTGCCCAGCCATTTTTAACTGATACAAATACCCTTTATACAGGTAGTAGAACAAATAGTGTAGATCATATCAAAACGGCAATTGAAAATGGATTCGCATATTCTGTAGTAAATGCTCCAGTTATTATCGCTGATGGGTTATATAGTAAAAATTCTGTAGATGTAGAAATTAATCAAAAAAATTGTAAAACTGCTAAGATAGCAGGAGATATATATAATTCTAACTCAATGATTGTATTAAGTCATGTAAAAGGTCATGGTATGGCAGGATTTGGAGGTACCATTAAAAATATTGCAATGGGATGTGCATCAGCTAGTGGGAAACAAATACAACATTCTGATTCAAAACCTTCGGTAATAGATAAAAAATGTATTTCATGTGGAATTTGTATCGAGAATTGTCCTGTGGATGCTATAGAAATGAAGAATAAAGCATTTATACATCATGATATATGTATTGGGTGTGGAGAATGTACAACTGTTTGTCCTAAAAGAGCAATTGAGGTTCAGTGGGAGACAGACTCTGATGTATTTTTAGAAAAAATGGCTGAATATGCATATGGAGCAGTTAAAAATAAAGATGGTAAGGTGGCATATTTTAATTTCGTAATGAATGTCACTCCTTTATGTGATTGTGTACCTTGGAATGATGTACCTATTGTTAATGATATTGGTATATTAGCTTCTTTTGACCCTGTTGCTATTGATAAAGCTAGTGTAGATTTAATAGATAAGGCATTAGGGAACAAAGATAGTCAATTACCTTGTGATCATCAAATAGGAGATGATAAATTCAAATCCATACATAAAATAGATGGCAAAAAAATATTAGATTATTGTGAGGAAATAGGCTTAGGTACTAAAGAGTATGACTTAATAGAGGTTAAATAATAAGCCTAAATAAAGAGATAGACAAATTTTTAACAAAAACTTACTGTTTATTACAAAAAAGTAATTGTAATAAGGATTTCTATATATTATAATATGGGTATAGAAATTAAATATAGGCTGTATGAAAGAAGCGGAAGAGACCAATTTTATGGCGCCGAAGGGGTAAGTTATAGAAAGCCAAACTATAGTGAAGCTCTCAGGCAAAAGGACCGTTTTTGGACAGCACTCTGAAAAGCGAAAGCACCGAAGGAGCAACTCCTTAAGTAGGAAGAATCTCTCAGGTTTGGAACAGAGCGTAGGCACTTTAAGTGTCTATGCTCTTTTTTAGTAATAACTATAAAAACCTTTTCCTAAGGACAGGAGGTAACTATGGCAAAGATAATATTAACCAATAATCCTTTAGTAGATAAAAAATATTCAAAATATTATGAAGTGAAATATTTTGATGTTGAATATCTTGAAGTATTACAAAAAGCAAGAGACCATATACATATTGGACATAAGTTATTAACACATCCATTGTCAGGTAGTATAAAACCCAATGAAACTCCATATAAGTCAATTATTATTTCTAAGGAAAAAGAGAAGTTAGATATGGAATCATTAATGATAATTGAAGAAAGTATACAAACTGCTGATAAGTTTATCAATAAAATTGGTAAAACTAGTTTTATCGATAAGGCAAAAGAAGATTTCCAAGTTGTAGATTTATCTTTGATTGATGGATGTTTTAAATAATTTGTAAATTTAGTTTTTTTTAAAATACCAATTTTGGGTATAATATAAAATGTTGAGTAAACATTAAAAAGGAGTTGAAATAAGTGGAAAAAATTTATGATGTTATAATAATTGGTGCTGGACCAGCTGGACTTTCTGCTGGATTATATGCAGGTAGAGCTAAATTAGACACTCTTATTTTAGAGAAGGAAAAGGCTGGTGGGCAAATAGTTACTACAGAAGAAGTAGAGAACTATCCAGGTGGAGTAGAAGATCCTACAGGTCCTAAATTAGTTGCTAGGATGGTAGAACAAGCAGACAGTTTTGGTGTTGAAAGAAAACTTGATGAGATAAAAGAAATAAACTTAGATGAAAAAATAAAGGTGGTAAAAGGTGAGAAGGGCGAGTATAAAGCTAAAGCTATAGTTATCGCAACAGGAGCCAAGCCTAGACTTCTAGGGGCACCAGGAGAAAAAGAACTAACTGGTAAAGGTGTATCTTACTGTGCTACATGTGACGCCGCATTCTTTGAAGATTTTGATGTATATGTAATTGGTGGAGGAGACACTGCAGTTGAAGAATCCTTATTCATATCAAAATTTGCTAGAAAAGTTACTATAGTTCACAGAAGAGATGAACTAAGAGCAGCTAAATCAATTCAAGAAAAAGTATTTAATAATGATAAAGTAGATGTTATCTGGAATACTGAAGTAAAAGAAATTAAAGGTGATGGTATCGTTGAATCAATGGTACTAAGAAACAGAGAAACAGGGGAAGAGAAAGAAATAGTTGCAAATGAAGAAGATGGCACATTTGGAATATTTGTAATGGTTGGGTATCTTCCACAAACTGAATTGTTTAAAGGAATCATCGATATGGATGATAGAGGATATATAATCGGTGATGAAAACATGAAGACAAATGTAGAAGGAGTTTTTGTTGCTGGAGATTGTAGAGTTAAAACTCTAAGACAAGTGGTTACTGCAACAGCAGATGGAGCTATTTCTGCTATCCAAGCTGAAAAATATATTGAAAACAATTTTGAGGAATAAAATATATTCCTACTTATAATATAAAAGGAGGTTGTGAAATGTTAGAGGTAGATAAGAAGACATTTGAAGAAGAAGTTTTACAAACTGAAGGATATGTACTTGTAGATTTTTGGGGAAAAAGCTGTGAACCTTGTAAGGCTTTAATGCCTCATATCGAGGAATTAGAAGGTAAATATGGTGAGCAAATAAAATTTGTTAAACTTGATACTTCAGCTGCAAGAAGATTAGCTATCAAGCAAAAGGTGTTAGGATTACCTACAGTTACAATATACAAAGATGGCGAGAAAGTTGATGAATTAACTAAAGACGAAGCAAAACCTGAAAAAATTGAAGAAATGATTAATAAATATATATAAATTTTCAAATTTTCTAAGGATATGTCTTTAGATATAGCCTTAGGTAAACAAAAAGAGGAGGTGAATTGTATGCGCCTGGAATTAGGTAATATCCTTATAAAGGATGTACAATTTGGAGAAGAAACAAAAGTTGTTGATGGCGTACTTTATGTAAACAAAGATGAGCTTACAAATCTATTATTAGAAGATGAGAACATCACTAGTGTAAGCATAGAGATGGCTAGGCCAGGTAAAAGTATTAGAATTACACCTGTAAAGGATGTAGTGGAACCTAGGGTAAAGGTAGATGGCCCAGGTGGAATTTTCCCAGGAGTATTATCAAAGGTAGAAACAGTAGGTACTGGTAGAACTCATGTACTTAAGGGTGCAGCAGTAGTTACAACTGGTAAGATAGTAGCTTTCCAAGAGGGTATAGTTGATATGACTGGTCCTGGAGCTGATTATACACCATTTTCTAAACTAAATAATGTTGTTATTTCATGTGAAGTAAAAGAAGGATTAAAACAACATGAGCATGAAAAAGCATTAAGAATGGTAGGATTAAAGTCTAGTAAATATTTAGGAGAAGCTGGTAGAGATGTAGAGCCAGACGAGATAAATACTTATGAGACATTATCATTACTTAAGAGTGTAGAAAAGTATCCAGAACTTCCAAAGGTAGCATATGTTCAAATGCTTCAAAGTCAAGGGTTGATGCATGATACATATGTATATGGAGTAGACGCTAAGCAAACCTTATCTACTTTAATAAATCCAACAGAAATAATGGATGGTGCAATAATTAGTGGTAACTGTGTTTCTGCTTGTGATAAAAACACAACTTATCATCATTTAAACAATCCAGTTATCCATGATATGTTTGAGAAGCATGGAAAAGAAATAAATTTTGTTGGAATGATTATAACTAATGAAAATGTTTACCTTGCAGATAAAGAAAGATCATCAGATTGGACAGCTAAATTAGCTGAATATCTAGGATTAGATGGTGTTATAATATCTCAAGAGGGATTTGGTAACCCTGATACAGATTTAATCATGAACTGTAAAAAGATAGAAGATAAAGGTATAGATACTGTAATAATTACAGATGAGTATGCTGGAAGAGATGGTGCAAGTCAATCTCTTGCAGATGCAGATCCTAAAGCGGATGCTGTTGTAACAGGTGGAAATGCTAATGAGGTTATAGAGTTACCACCAATGGATAAAGTTATAGGAGATGCAAGAGTAGCAAACAAAATTGCTGGTGGATTTGATGGAAGTCTTAAGGAAGATGGTAGTATTGTTGTTGAGATACAAGCTATAACAGGAGCTACTAACGAATTAGGATTTAACAAGTTAACAGCTAAAGGATACTAATATAATTTTAAAAAGAAGGGATGTTAAAGATGAGCTTATATGATGGCAAAAAAGTAGTTATCATAGGGGACAGAGATGGTATACCAGGTCCTGCTATGGAAGAATGCTTAAAATCAACAGAAGCAGAAGTAGTATTTTCATCAACTGAGTGTTTTGTCTGAACTGCCGCAGGAGCAATGGACTTAGAGAATCAAAAGAGGGTTAAAGATATAACTGAAAAGCACGGTGCAGAGAATGTAATCGTTGTTTTAGGTGCTGCTGAAGCAGAAGCTGCAGGATTAGCTGCAGAAACTGTAACAGCTGGAGACCCAACATTCGCAGGTCCATTAGCAGGAGTCCAGTTAGGACTTAGAGTATATCATGCAGTAGAACCACAATTCAAAGGCGAAGTAGATGCTGACGTTTACGAAGATCAAATTGGAATGATGGAAATGGTTCTTGAAGTAGATGAAATCATTGAAGAAATGACAGATATTAGAGAAGAATTCTGTAAATTTAACGACTAATAAAAAAACACCCGAAAAATTCGAGAGGGGGGAAACAATGAGTAAAATAAGAATAGTACATTACATTAACCAGTTCTTTGCTGGTATTGGTGGTGAAGAAAAAGCTGACTATAAGCCAGAAATAAGAGAGGGCATTGTAGGTCCTGGTATGGAGTTTAATAAAAAGTTTGGTGATGAAGCTGAAATAGTAGCTACTATAATATGTGGTGACTCATATTTTAATGAAAACCTTGATGAAGCAAAAGCTAAAGTTATTGATATGGTAAAAGAGTATAACCCTGATTTATTTATTGCAGGTCCTGCTTTCAACGCTGGAAGATATGGTGTGGCTTGTGGAACTATCGCAAATGCAGTGAAAGAGGAGCTTAACATCCCTGTACTGACTGGAATGTATGAAGAAAATCCAGGAGCAGATATGTTTAAGAAAGACGTTTATATAATGGAAACAAAAAATAGTGCTGCAGGTATGAGAAAAGCAATAAAAACTATGGCACCATTTGCTATTAAACTTGCAAAAGGTGAAGAAATAGGTGGACCAAAAGAAGAAGGATATATGGCTAGAGGTATTAGAAAGAACTATTTTGCTGATAAGAGAGGTTCTGCTAGAGCAGTAGATATGCTTATCAATAAATTAAATAAGAAGAAGTTTGAAACTGAGTTCCCTATGCCAAATTTTGATAGAGTAGATCCAAATCCAGCTATCAAAGATATAACTAAATCGAAAATAGCATTAGTAACTTCTGGTGGTATAGTACCTAAAGGAAATCCTGATCATATTGAATCATCTAGTGCATCTAAATATGGTAAATATGATATACAAGGATTTAATGATTTAACTAGTGAAACTCATGAAACAGCTCATGGTGGATATGATCCAGTATATGCTAATGAAGATGCAGATAGAGTACTTCCTGTAGATGTATTAAGAGACCTAGAAAAGGAAGGAAAAATTGGAGAGCTTCACAGATATTTCTATACTACTACAGGTAATGGAACTGCTGTTGCTAGTTCTAAAGCTTTCGCAGAAGAGTTTGCTAAGGAACTTATAGCTGATGGAGTAGAAGCAGTTATATTAACATCTACCTGAGGCACCTGTACACGTTGCGGTGCAACGATGGTAAAAGAAATAGAGAGAGCAGGGCTACCAGTAGTTCATATGTGTACTGTAGTACCTATCTCATTAACAGTTGGTGCCAATAGAATAGTACCAACAATAGCAATACCACATCCTCTTGGAAACCCAAGTTTAGATATGGATGAAGAAAAATCATTAAGAAGAAACTTAGTTGAAAAGGCATTAAAAGCTCTTGAAACTGAAGTTGATGGACAAAAAGTATTTGAATAAAACTTTAGGGTGATAGAAATATCACCCTTTTTAAAAAATATGATTAATTCCTTACGGAGGTGAAAATTATGTCATTTTCAGTAATTAATGGTTCGTCTTATGTATTAGTTCATACACCAGATATGATAATTCATAATGGTACAACCCAAACTATGGAAAGACATGTAAATCCAGATTCAGAATATTTAAAGAAGATTCCTAACCACTTAAGAAGTTATGAAGATGTTGTTAGTTATCCTGCAAATCAAACTTATATAGGAAATA
This sequence comes from Anaeromonas frigoriresistens, assembly GCF_016820655.1. Lineage (GTDB taxonomy): Bacteria > Bacillota > Clostridia > Tissierellales > SIT17 > Anaeromonas > Anaeromonas frigoriresistens. The sequence goes on along the minus strand of NZ_WSFT01000021.1, from coordinate 84,898 downwards.
TGACACCAGAAAAATTAGGTGAATATGATCTTCCTTGGTTTGATAAAAAGGTTGAGGGAGCCGAAAGATTTGGTAAATTCGGTGAAATAATGCCTCAAGATGAGTTTATAGGACTAATGAAAATAGTAGATGTTTTCGATCTAGTACTATTAGATAATTCTTTCACAGATATGGTTAGAGAAAAATTAACTAATCATCCTCTTATGACTGATGAACTTGTTAATGGTTTAAAAGCTGGTGAAGAAATAGCTACAATAGAAAAAGAAATAAATGAAAATCATGCAGAAGCTTTATATAATGATGGTAAAATAGTAGGCTGTGTTAAAAGAGCCCATGATATAGATGTAAACCTTAATGCCCATGTTATTTTTGAGAATCTAGTAGTTAAAGCATCTGGAGTATTATCTATGCTTAACTTATTAGCAAAGAATGATATAAATCCAGAGAGCATAGACTATGTAATTGAATGCTCTGAGGAAGCTTGTGGCGATATGAATCAAAGAGGTGGAGGAAACTTTGCTAAAGCAATAGCTGAAACTACAGGTTGTATAAATGCTACTGGTTCAGATACAAGAGGATTCTGTGCTGCACCTACTCATTCATTGATTGAAGCTGCTGCATTAGTTCAAGCTGGAGTATATGAAAATGTAGTTATAGTAGCTGGTGGAGCAACTGCCAAACTAGGAATGAATGGTAAAGACCATATTAAAAAGGAAATGCCAATATTAGAGGATGTATTAGGTGGTTTTGCTGTATTAATAAGCAAAAATGATGGGGTAAATCCTGTAATAAGAACTGACCTAGTAGGAAGACATACCGTTGGTACTGGATCATCACCACAAGCAGTAATAACAGCTTTGATAACTGCCCCATTAGATAAGGGTGATTTAAAGATTACAGATATAGATAAATATTCAGTGGAAATGCAAAATCCAGATATAACAAAGCCAGCAGGAGCTGGAGACGTTCCTACATCAAACTATAAAATGATTGGTGCTCTAGGAGTTAAGAGACAAGAATTAGAAAGAAAAGAACTCATGAATTTTGTTACTGGTCATGGTATGCCAGGATGGGCACCTACTCAAGGACATATTCCATCAGGAGTTCCATATATAGGATTTGCTAGGGAAGAAATGCTAGCAGGAAATATAAATAAGGCTATGATAGTTGGAAAGGGAAGTTTATTCCTTGGTAGGATGACAAATCTTTTTGATGGTGTATCTGTAGTTATTGAGAAAAATAATGGTGTAGTAGATGAAGTTGCCGGAGTATCTGAAGAGAAAATAAGAGGAATGGTAGCAGAAGCTATGAGAGATTTTGCATCACACCTATTAAAATAGTAGGGGGTGAAAATTATGAGTGAAGAAAACGTAAAACAGTTAATAGGAAAAGTATTTAACGACATAGCAACAGGAATAGAAACTGGTGGATTTAGTAATAAAGTAAAAGTAGGTATTACATTACTGGGAAGCGAGCATGGTATAGAGAATATCGTAAAGGGTGCAGAACTTGCATCTAAAAGAAATAACTCTTATGAGGTTGTTCTGATAGGACCAAAGGTTGAGACAGAACTTAGAGTAGTAGAAGCTAATGATGAAGATGAACAACATAAGAAAATGGAAGAGCTACTAGACTCTAAAGAAATAGATGCAGCAGTGACTATGCATTATAATTTTCCAATTGGTGTTTCAACTGTAGGTAGAGTAGTAACTCCAGGTGTAGGAAAGGAAATGTTTATTGCTACTACTACTGGTACTTCATCTCCTCATAGAGTAGAAGCTATGGTGAAAAATGGCCTAAGTGGTATAATAACTGCTAAAGCTATGGGTATAGAAAATCCCTCAATAGGGATACTTAATGTAGATGGAGCAAGGCAAGTAGAAAGAGCATTAAAAGAATTAAATGAAAATGGATATGATATTAACTTTTCAGAATCAATGAGAGAAGATGGTGGATCCGTAATGAGAGGGAATGATCTGCTTACAGGAACACCAGATGTAATGATTACTGATAGTTTAACGGGAAATCTTCTTATGAAAATATTCTCTTCCTTTAACACTGGTGGAAGCTATGAAGCTTTAGGATTTGGATATGGACCTGGTGTAGGAGATGGATATAAAAGAAATATTCTTATTCTTTCAAGAGCTTCAGGTATTCCAGTAGTAGCAAATGCTATAGAGTATGGAGCAGATCTTGCAAAGGGTAATATCTTAAATGTTAATAAAGCTGAGCACAAGAAAGCTAAAAATGCAAAATATGATGAAATATTAAAGGGATTAACAAAAGAAAAAAATAAATCTGAAGCTTCAGAAGAAGAAGTTAAAGCACCGAAAAAAGAAATAGTAACTGGATCTATTTCCGGTATAGATATAATGGAGCTAGAAGATGCAGTGAAAGAGTTATGGAAGAATGGTATATATGCTGAAAGTGGCATGGGTTGTACGGGACCAATAGTTATGGTTAATGAAGAAAAATTATCAAAATCTATTGAAGTTCTTGCAAAATCCGGGTATACCACTCAAGAATCAGACCATTGTTAAACCCCAGATTTTTCTGGGGTTTTATTTTTATTTTTAATTAATTTTTATTTATGCTATAATTTTTATTAAGAGAATACATACTAAAATATAATATAATAATTCTCTTAAAAAAGAAGGAGTTATAGGACTTTTGTCGAATATGAATAATTCTAGGTATAAAGTTCTATATTATTAAAAATTTGAGGAGGGTATTTATGTTAAAGAAAAGTTTATCTTTATTATTAGTACTAGTTCTAGTATTAGGTACTGTAGTTGGATGTGGTACTCCAGGTACAGATAACGATACTGATGAAGGTACAAACGAAGGTACAGACAATGGCGATGGAGAAAAAATCAAAATTGCTATGGTAACAGATTTTGGTGGAATTAGTGATGAGTCATTTAATCAATCAGCTTGGGAAGGATTACAAAGAGCTCAAGAAGAATTAGAAATAAAAGCAACATATAAAGAGTCAGAGAAAGAGGCTGATTATGGTCCTAACCTAGAAAACCTTTTAGATGAAGGAAATGATTTAATCTGGGGTATAGGATTTAATATGTCTAAGGACATAGAAGAGGCAGCTGAAAAGAATCCAGATCAAAAATATGCTATAATAGATTTTGCATATGATGATACTCCTGAAAATTTAGTTGGAGTAGTATTTGAAGCTAATCAAGCATCTTTCCTAGTAGGATATATTGCAGGCAAGATGACTGAAACTAACAAAGTAGGATTTGTTGGTGGAGTTGAAGGTAATGTAATAGATGGATTTGATTATGGATTCCATGCAGGAGTAAAATATGCTAATCCAGATGCAGAAGTAATAAGACAATATGCTGAAAGTTTCGTAGATTCAACAAAAGGAAAAGCTATTGCAAATTCAATGTACCAAGATGGTGCGGACATAGTATTCCATGCAGCTGGTGGAGTAGGTAATGGTGTTATAGAAGCAGCTAAAGAGCAAGATAAGTGGGCTATTGGTGTGGATAGAGACCAAAGTGATTTAGCTCCTGAGAACGTTTTAACATCAGCGGTAAAACGTGTAGACATTGCTATGTTTGATATAGCTGAAAGACTTCAAGATGGAAAATTCCCTGGTGGAGAAACTATTGTTTATGGTTTAGATGATGATGGTGTGGGTATTGCTCCTACATCTGATAAGCATGTACCAGAAGATATTTTAGCTGAAGTTGAAGAAATAAAGCAAAGTATTATAGATGGTGAAATAGTAGTACCTTATAATGAAGATACTTATGAGGAATTTGAAGCAAAATAATTAACTTCAAGAAAGTAAATACTAGCAGCTCGGGCTAAGGCCTGAGCTGTTTAGGTATTTTAGAATAGGAGGTTATCTTGTTGAGTAACATTGATTTTAACCATAAGGTTGTAGAGATGAAAGATATAACGAAAAAATTTGGTAATTTCACAGCAAATGATCACATAAACCTTACGGTACACAAAGGAGAAGTGCATGCATTGCTAGGTGAGAATGGTGCTGGGAAGACTACTCTTATGAATGTACTATATGGACTATATCATCCTACATCTGGAGATATATACATTAGAGGTGAAAAAACAAATATTAATGATCCTAATGTAGCTATAAAAAAGGGAATAGGAATGGTACATCAGCATTTTATGTTAGTTGAACCTTTTACGGTAGCGGAAAACATTATCCTAGGAATGGAAACAACTAAAGGTGTAACTATTGACATGCAAAAAGCTATAGCAGATGTTAAAGAATTATCAGAGAAATATGGTCTTTATGTAGATCCTGATGCAAAAATTCAAGATATAAGTGTAGGGATGCAACAAAGAGTTGAAATATTAAAAGCTTTGTACAGGGGAGCAGAAATACTTATCCTAGATGAACCAACAGCAGTATTAACTCCTCAAGAAATTGAAGATTTAATGGGAATAATAAGTAACTTGACTGAAGAGGGTAAAACGATAATAATAATTACCCATAAATTAAAAGAAATTAAAATGATAGCAGATTATTGCACTATTATTAGAAGAGGAAAACATATCGACACTGTGAAAGTTTCTGAAACAAGTGAGGATGACTTAGCATCAAAAATGGTTGGTAGAGAAGTAAGCTTTAAAGTAGACAAAGAGCATAAAGAAAAAGGGGAAACAACTTTAAAAATTGAAAACTTAGTAGTAAAAGATAATAGAGGAATAAATGCAGTAGACGGATTATCATTAGAAATTCATGCTGGAGAAATATTAGGTCTTGCAGGAGTAGATGGAAATGGACAAAGTGAATTAATAGATGCTCTAAATGGACTAAGACAAGTAGAATCTGGAAAAGTCTATATGAATGGAAAAGATATGACTAACAAGTCAACTAAGGAAATTTTAAATAGTAAAATTTCTATAATCCCAGAAGATAGACAAAGAAGAGGTCTAGTATTAGATTTTACTGTTGCTGAAAATATGGTTTTAGAAAATTATCATAAGAAACCTTTTGCTAAAAGAGGTATTCTTAGTTATGAAAATATAGAGAAATTTGCTAAAGATCTAATTAAAAAATTTGATGTAAGACCAGAAAATGAAAAGATTAAAGCAAGATCTTTATCAGGAGGAAATCAACAAAAGGTAATAATTGCAAGAGAAGTTACTAATGATCCTGATTTATTGATTGCTGCACAACCTACAAGAGGATTAGATGTAGGTGCTATTGAATATGTGCATAAATCATTAATTGAGCAAAGGGATAAAGGTAAGGCTGTTTTCTTAGTTTCTTTAGAATTAGACGAGGTAATTAATGTGGCAGATAGAATAGCAGTTATATATGAGGGTAAAATTGTAGGTATTATAAATGCTAAAGATGCTGATGAAAAGACCTTAGGCCTAATGATGGCAGGAGGTGGAACTGATGGAAAATAAAAAGAAGAAAAATAAATATAGTGTAAAGCAAAGACTATTATCTAGTAACTTAACTTTTACAATAGTTTCCGTAATAATAGGTTTGATTATAGGAGCTATAGTTCTACTGATTGCGGGTTTTAATCCAATTACTGCTTATAGCATTATTATTAATGGAATATTCAGCCGAACTAAGTATATATCTTATATGATTATATATGCCACACCATTAATTATTACCGGGCTTTCTGTTACATTTGCTTTTAGAACTGGATTATTTAATATTGGAGCAGAAGGACAATATATAGTCGGTGCATTAGTGGCTACAATAGTTGGATATTTTTTAGAGTTACCTATAGGATTACATGCGATAGTGGTATTTTTAGCAGCTATTATTGCAGCAGCAGTATGGGGAGGAATAGCAGGATTCTTAAAAGCAAAATTTGGTGTTCATGAAGTAATAGCTACAATTATGCTGAATTGGATTGCATTGTATTTTAGTAATTACATGGTTATGAAACCATTTCTTAGAAGACCTGAAAGTGATTCTTCTTATGAAATATTAGACACTGCTAGTATAACGATATTGGAAGATTGGAAATATACTGATGCAGGAAGAGAGTGGCTTAGTCAACATCCTTATATTAAAGACTTTTTAGCTACTCCAGCTAACTTAGGTTTTGTTATTGCAATTTTATTAGCAGTTTTAGTATGGTATATATTAAATAAAACAACATTAGGTTATGAACTAAGAGCCGTTGGATATAATAAGCATGCAGCTGAATATGGTGGTATTAAAGTTAAGAAAAGTATAATCACATCTATGATGATTGCTGGTGGTTTAGCTGGAAGTGCAGGAGCATTACAGGTTATGGGAGTAACTAAAGGTATCAGTGTACTACCTGGTATGGAAGGGTATGGATTTGATGGTATAGCGGTTGCTCTTATAGGTGGAACTACGGCCTTTGGAAATATATTTGCAGGATTATTATTTGGAGGATTAAAGTATGGTGGACCTAAGATTCAGCCTCCTTTAGGAGCTCCATCTGAAGTTGTTAATATTGTAATAGGTACCATAGTATTCTTTATAGCTGTACCTAAATTTATGAGAATGATTTTTAATATAAACACCAGAAAAAGAGGTGAAAAAAATGCTAGATGATTTAGGATTCTTAATAGGAACTACTTTGATGTATGCAGCACCTTTAATATTCACTGCATTAGGTGGAGTTATTTCTGAAAAATCAGGTGTAGTTAATATTGGATTAGAAGGTATGATGACGATGGGGGCTTTTACTGGAGCCGCAGTAGGATATTTTACCGGGAACCCATGGATAGCATTTATAGCAGCAGGGCTGGCAGCAGGTGTTTTTGGACTTTTACATGCTATAGCCTCAGTTACTTTCCATGCAGATCAAGTAGTTTCAGGTATAGCAATCAACTTTTTAGGACCAGGAGTGGCTTTATTTATAAGTCGTTTATTTTTTAATGGATCTACTATGACAAAGTCTTTGGATTTTGAAGCAAAAATGCCGAGACCATTAAATGGTGTATTTGAATCAAATTCATTTTTGGATTTAATATTTAATCATTATGCCACAGTATATTTAGCTTTCATTTTAGTTTTTATTATGTGGTTTATATTATATAAGACCAAATTGGGATTAAGAATTAGAGCTGTAGGAGAACATCCAGCAGCAGCTGATACTTTAGGAGTTAGCGTAGTGAAAATAAGGTATTTAGCAGTTGTATTATCTGGTGTATTTGCAGGGTTTGGAGGAGCTGCTATGAGTATAGCAGTAGTTTCTAACTTTAGACCTACATTAATCTCTGGGCAAGGTTTTATTGCTTTAGCAGCTGTTATATTTGGTAAGTGGAAACCTCAAGGAGCAATGTGGGCATGCCTATTATTTGGTGCAGCTCAAGGTTTAACAGTATATCTAGGAGGCTCTAATATTATAAATATATCCTCACAGATATTAGCAATGTTACCATATGCATTAACTTTAGTAATCCTTACAGGATTTGTAGGTAGAGCTACAGCTCCAGCAGCTAGTGGGCAACCTTATGAAAAAGGAGAAAGATAATATATTTAAGGCGGACATATTTTTATTGTCCGCCTTTTTATTTAATCTTCCTATCTTTGCTATTTGAGAAAGTCGCTACTTTTGGTATAATATAATTATATAGACATATATATATACTATAGATAAAATAGTTTGAGGTGAAATTTATGAGATTGGGATTTGATTTAGCATTACAACAGACCCAAAAATTAGTCATGACCCCTGAGTTGAGACAAGCCATAAAGCTACTACAATTCAATAGTAATGAACTTAGGGAATATCTAGAAACTCAAATGGAATCTAACCCATTAATTGAGATGGAAATAAAAAATAATAAAGAAAATGTGGATATAGATAAGGTATCTGATAAAGTTGATAATGATATTGATTGGAAAGAATACATTAGCCAATATGATGATATCAGTTATAAAAATAATATTAGTAAATCAAAAGAATATAATTATGAGAATTTTATAACAAAGGAGGAGTCCTTAAAAAATCATCTTTTATTTCAAATTGATTTGACATTTTTTAATCCTAAAGATAAATTCATTGGAATACAAATTGTTGAGAATATAGATAGTAATGGATACTTATCATCCACTATAGAAGATATTTCCTCAGAGATAGGTGTAAAAGAAGAAAATGTTAAAAATGTTTTAGAAATTATTCAAACTTTTGATCCAGTAGGAGTAGGTGCTAGGGATCTAAAAGAATGTTTAACGATACAATTACGAGATAAGAATTTTGATAATCTAGATATATTAACAGTAATAGATAATCATCTAGAGGATGTAGGAAATAATAGATTAAATAAAATCGCTAAAGACTTAGATGTAAGTATTAAAAGAGTTCAAAGTATATGTGATATTATTAAAACTTTAGAACCTAAGCCTGGAAGAGGATTTCCAAGTGATAATGACGACATTAGATATGTTACCCCAGATGTTGTACTAGAAAAAATTGATGGCGAATATGTAATAATGGTAAATGATATAACTGCTCCTAGATTAACAATAAATAATTTTTATAAAAATATGTTAAATAATGAAGGGGATAATGATATATCTAAGTTTATTAATAATAAATTAAACTCAGCTATGTGGTTAATAAAAAGTATTGAGCAGAGAAGAATGACTATATATAAAGTAGTAAGCTCAATTGTACAATTTCAACATGATTTTTTTGAAAAAGGACAAAAATCTCTCAAACCATTAACTCTGAAGGAGATAGCTGATGATATAGAAATGCATGAATCTACAGTAAGTAGAGCTACAAATGGCAAGTATGTTCAAACCCCTAGAGGAATATTTGAGCTAAAGTATTTTTTCTCAAGTGGAATTGGAACAGAAGATGGTGGAGTAGCTTCAACAGGAATTAAAAGTATGATAAAAGATCTTATTGAGAAAGAGCATGTTAAAAAGCCGTTGAGTGATCAAAAAATAGCAGATATATTAAAGGAAAAAGATATAAAAATATCAAGGCGAACAGTAGCAAAATATAGAGATGAATTAAAAATTCCTTCATCATCGAAACGTAGAAGATATTAATAAAAGATTTAGGTGGAACTAAATCTTTTATTATTTTTTTTGTTTATTTACTTGAAGTTTTTCCTATATTAAATTATAATTAATAACGAAAGCAATATTTTTTTATTAGATATGGGACTTATACTAAACACCCGGGACTTTGGAAGACCCATTTATTTTAATCAAGGTGGGACAAATTTTACAAATTAGGGACTCAAATCGACCATCAGGAGTGTAAAATATGAATGACATTATTAATCTTCAAAAAAAAATCATACCAGAAATGATAGAAATACTTGATAAGAGGTATAATATCTTAAGGACAATATATCATAATAAACCAATTGGTAGAAGAACTCTAGCAAGTTATATGGACTTAGGAGAAAGAGCTATAAGAACAGAGGTTAATATCCTTAAAAAACAAGGGTTATTAGAAATTCAATCAATGGGTATGAATGTAACTGAAGAAGGAATTCAAGTAATTGAAGAATTAAAAGGTTTCATTTATCAATTAAAAGGGTTATCAAACCTAGAAGATAAGTTGAAAGAGTTACTTAATCTGAAAAACATATTTGTAGTACCAGGAAATTTTGATAAAGACGAATATATCTTATCTGATATAGGAAAAGAAGCATCAAAACACATATTAAATGTTATAAAAGATAATAATATATTAGGTATAACTGGTGGTACTACAATGGCCAAAGTAGCTGAGGAAATGCCTAAAAGTAATTCTATTAAGGACATATTAGTCCTGCCAGCTAGAGGTGGAATAGGGAAAAGCTTAGAGACTCAATCAAATAATATTGCTGCAAACATTGCTTATAAATTAGATGGAAAATATAAGCTATTACATATACCAGATAATATAGGAAAAGAAGCATTAGATACATTAATGCAATTTGATGAAATAAAATCTCTAATCGATTCTATTAAAAAAATTGATGTTTTAGTATTTGGAATAGGAAGATCTGATACTATGGCAGAAAGACGAAACTTGTCTAAAGATATCATAGATATACTAGAGAAGGAAGGAGCCGTATCTGAAGCCTTTGGATATTATTTTAATATTAATGGTGAGATAATACGAGAATCCAATACGGTAGGTCTTAATCTTGAAGATTTTAAAAGTATTAGAAATGTGATAGGAATTGCAGCTGGAGCTCAAAAGGCAGAGGCTATAATAGCTATAGCCGCCTTAAGGAATGATATAACATTATTGATAGATGAAGGAGCTGCAAAGGAAATACTAAATAAGATTAAATAAGCAATTAAGCTTAATAATATAATTAGAGGAGGAATTGTTAATGAGTATGAAAGTAGCAATTAATGGTTTTGGAAGAATAGGTAGAAATGTATTAAGGGTTGCAATGGAAAACAATGTAAAGGATATTGATATTGTAGCAGTTAATAATCCTGGAAAGGTAGAAGATTTAGCTCATTTATTTAAATATGATTCATGCTTCGGTAAATTTGAAGGAGATGTATCAGTAGAAGGAGATAAACTAATAGTAAATGGAAATGAAATTAAAGTATTTGGTGAAAGAGATCCTGAAAAATTACCATGGGGTGATCTTGGAGTTGATTTAGTAATAGAGTCAACAGGAATATTCAGAGATAAAGAGGGAGCTTCTAAGCATATTACAGCAGGAGCTAAAAAAGTTCTTATATCAGCACCAGCAAAAGGTGAAGACGTAACAGTAGTTATGGGAGTAAATGAAGGAGACTATGATAAAGACAATCATCATATAGTTTCAAATGCTTCTTGTACAACAAACTGTTTAGCACCATTTGCTAAAGTAATACTAGATAATTTTGGAATTAAAAAAGGTCTTATGACTACAGTTCACTCTTATACTAATGATCAAAGAATATTAGATGGAACTCATAGTGATTTAAGAAGAGCAAGAGCAGCAGCGGAATCTATCATACCTACTACTACAGGCGCAGCTAAAGCTGTAGGTCTTGTAATCCCAGAACTTAAAGGTATAGTAAATGGAATGGCTATGAGAGTACCTACTCCTACTGTTTCAGTAGTTGATATTGTATTTGAAGTAGAAAAATCAACTACTGCAGAAGAAGTTAATAAGGCATTAAAAGAAGCTGCAGAAGGTGAATTGAAAGGTATATTAGGATATTCAGAAGAACCATTAGTATCTGTAGATTACAGAAAAGATCCTCATTCTTCAATTATAGATGCATTATCTACTATGACTGTAGGGGATAACATGGTAAAAATAGTATCATGGTATGACAATGAGTGGGGATACTCTGCAAGAGTTGTAGATTTAGCAGTATACATGGCAAATAAAGGACTTTAATAAAAAATATCAACCGGTTATATAGTTACTATATAACCGGTTTCACTAATAAGACTATTATTACTATCCTAAAGGAGTGAAGTAGATGCTAAATAAAAAGTCTATAAAAGATATAAATATAAAAGAGAAAAAGGTATTAGTTAGATGTGATTTTAATGTTCCAATGGATAAAGATCAAAATATTACTGATGACAGAAGGATAAGAAGCGCATTACCTACAATAGAGTACATATTAGAAAATGGTGGAAAAGTAATTTTGATGTCTCATCTAGGAAGACCAAAAGGAGAACCTAAAAAAGAATTTAGCTTAGAGCCTGTAGCTAAAAGACTAGCAAATCTATTAGGTAAAGAAGTTATATTTGCAGAAGATGATGATGTTGTTGGTGAGAGTGCTAAAAAAGCAGTTTCAGAAATGTCTGAAGGTGATATAGTACTACTTCAAAATACTAGGTTTAGAAAAGAAGAAAAGAAAAATGATAAAGAATTTGCTAAGGAATTAGCTTCTCTAGCAGATTTGTTTGTAAATGATGCATTTGGAACTGCTCATAGGGCCCATGCATCTAATGTAGGAGTTACTGAGTTCTTACCTTCAGCTATGGGATTTTTAGTAAAAAAAGAAATGGATATAATGGGTAAAGCTATGTCTAACCCTGAAAAACCATTCGTAGCAATACTAGGTGGGGCAAAGGTATCAGATAAAATTGGAGTAATAGAAAATCTTATAGAAAAAGTTGATAGTTTAATTATAGGTGGAGGTATGGCATATACATTCTATAAAGCAAAAGACTATAATATAGGAACTTCTTTACTAGAAGAAGATAAAGTAGTATTAGCAAAAGATCTAATGAAGAAAGCTGAAGAAAAAGGTGTTAGGTTATTATTACCTATAGACACTATTGTAGCAAAAGAGTTTAAAAATGATACAGAATATAAGACTGTAGATGAAGATAAAATTCCAGAAGATATGATGGGATTAGATATTGGAGAGAAAACTATAGAATTATTTTCTAAAGAAATATCAGATGCAAAAACAGTAATCTGGAATGGACCTATGGGAGTATTTGAAATGTCAAATTTTGCTAAAGGTACAAATGCAATAGCTATGGCATTAGCTGACTCAAGTGCTATTACTATAATTGGTGGCGGAGATAGTGCTGCAGCAGTAGAACAAACTGGATTAAATGATAAGATGACGCATATATCTACTGGGGGAGGAGCTTCTTTAGAGTTTTTTGAAGGTAAGGAACTCCCAGGTATATCAGCTATAGAAGATAAATAAGGAGGTCATAATATGAGAAGACCAATTATTGCAGGAAATTGGAAAATGAATAAAACATTATCACAAAGTGTTGATTTTATTAAGGAAATCAAACATTTGGGAGATAACACAGATGTAGAGGTTGTAGTATGTGTGCCTTTTATATCCTTAGATAGAGTTAAAAAAGAATTAGAAGGAACTAATGTAAAACTAGGATCTCAAAACATTCACTGGGAAGAGAGCGGGGCCTATACTGGAGAAGTATCTCCATTAATGCTTAAGGAAATTGGCATAGATTATGCTATTATAGGTCACTCTGAAAGAAGACAGTATTTTAATGAAACAGATGAAACTGTAAATAAGAAAGTAAAAACTTCTTTAAATCATGGTATCAATCCTATAATTTGTGTTGGTGAGACTTTAGAGGAAAGAGAAGAAAATAAAGCCCAAGATAAAGTGAAGACCCAAGTAATAAAAGCTTTAAAGGGAGTAGAAGAGAATCAAATGAAAGATATAGTATTAGCTTATGAACCAATATGGGCTATAGGAACTGGAAAAACTGCTTCCAGTGAAGATGCAAATGAAATGATATCTTTTATAAGAAATATTATAGAAGATATATATAATGAAGAAATTTCTGAAGAGATCAGAATACAATATGGTGGCAGCGTTAAGCCAGCAAATGTAACAGAAATTATGAATCAACCAGATATTGATGGAGCCTTGGTTGGAGGAGCAAGCCTTAAAAAGGATGATTTTACTGATCTAGTAAGATTCTAAAGAGGAGGTTGATTATGTCAAACAAATTAGCTGCAATCATTGTGTTAGATGGATGGGGTTTAGGAGAAGACTATAAAGGAAATGCTACTAAAATAGCTAATACTCCAAACTTCGATTTACTCATGGAGAAGTACCCTAATACTACTTTGACAGCCAGTGGCGAAGAAGTAGGTTTACCATCAGGGCAAATGGGTAACTCTGAAGTTGGACATCTAAATATTGGTGCAGGAAGAATTATATATCAAGAATTTACGAGAATTAATAAATCAATAAGAGACGGATCTTTTTATGAAAAAGAAGAGTTCAATCAAGCTATAGATAAAGCTAAAGCGAATAATAAAAAATTGCATTTATTAGGGCTATTTTCTCATGGAGGAGTTCATAGTCATAGTTCTCATGTATATGCGTTACTTGAGCTAGCAAAGAAAAAAGATTTTAATGAAGTGTATATTCACTGTTTCTTAGATGGAAGAGACGTACCACCTAAGAGTGCAATAAATGATATAGAAGAATTAGAAGAAAAAATAGCAGAAATAGGAGTAGGAAAGATAGCCACTATTTCAGGTAGATACTATGCAATGGACAGAGATAAGAGATGGGAAAGAACAGAGAAAGCTTATAACGCTATGTTATTAGGAGAAGGGTTAGAAGCTAGCTCTGGAAAAGAAGCAATAGAAAACTCATATAATGATAATGTAACAGATGAGTTTATAGTACCTACAGTTATTAAAAAAAATGGCAATCCTATTGCTACCATAGATGAAAATGATTCTATTATTTTTTATAATTTCCGTCCAGATAGGGCAAGACAAATCACTAGAGCAATAGTAGATGAAAGTTTTGAAGGTTTTAATAGAAGTAAAAAAGTTGATACTGAGTATGTAACTATGACTCAATATGATAAAACAATAAATAATGTAAAAGTTACATTTAAACCTCAATCCTATAAGAATACCTTAGGTGAGTATATAAGTAGTAAAGGAATGAGACAATTAAGGATAGCTGAAACAGAAAAGTATGCTCATGTAACATTTTTCTTCAATGGTGGAGTTGAAACACCTAACCCCGGAGAAGATAGAGTATTGATACCATCTCCTAAGGTGGCAACCTATGATCTTCAACCTGAAATGAGTATATATGAAGTTAAAGATGAGGTTATAGGAAGGTTAAAAAAAGAAGATTACAATCTTTTAGTTCTTAACTTTGCTAACCCAGATATGGTTGGTCATACAGGGGATATTGAAGCTACAGTAAAAGCATTAGAAGCTGTTGATGAATGCCTAGGTGAAGTTGTAGATGAGATTATAAGACAGGATGGTCGTATTCTTATTACAGCAGACCATGGTAATTCAGAAGAGATGAGAGATACTGATACTGGAGCTAAACTTACTGCCCATACAACTAATAAAGTACCATGTATAACTGTTGGTGCAGGAAACGTTAAGCTAAGAGAGGGGATATTAGCTGATATCTCCCCTACAATATTAGACATGATAGGGGAAGATATTCCCCAGGAAATGACAGGTAAGTCTATTATATTAAAATAAACAAAAGTAATCACATACTTGTTTGTTAGAAATGATCTTAGCTAAGATATATGCAATTAACTACTCTAAACTATAGAAGATAGGGTATTTGAGATGCAAGTTATTAGATAATTAAAATTTGAGGAGGAAAATTAATATGGATATGATAGTTGATATTTATGCAAGAGAGATTCTTGATTCAAGAGGTAACCCCACAGTAGAGGTAGAAGTAAAAACTGATAATGGAGCATTCGGTAGAGCTGCTGTACCCTCTGGAGCATCTACTGGGGCTTTTGAGGCAGTAGAATTAAGAGATGGAGAAAAAGATAGATATTTAGGTAAAGGTGTTAGTAATGCAGTAGATAATGTAAATGAAATTATCGCACCTGAACTTATAGGATTTGATATAACAGATCAAGTTGGTATAGATATGACAATGATAGAATTAGATGGTACTGATAACAAAGGGAAATTAGGTGCTAATGCGATACTAGGTGTATCTATGGCAGTTGCTAGAGCTGCAGCTGATTCTTTAGGATTAGAATTATATCAATATCTTGGTGGGGTAAATGGAAAAACTTTACCAGTGCCAATGATGAATATATTAAATGGTGGAGAGCATGCAGATAATAACGTTGATATTCAAGAGTTTATGGTAATGCCAGTAGGAGCTAAATCTTTTAAAGAAGGATTAAGAATGGGTGCAGAAATATTCCATAATCTAAAAAAAGTATTAAAAGAGAAAGGACTTAATACATCAGTAGGTGATGAAGGTGGATTTGCACCAAATTTATCATCTAACGAAGAAGCATTATCAACTATTGTTGAAGCTATTGAAAAAGCAGGGTATAAACCTTTTGAAGAAGTACGTTTAGCATTAGATGTAGCTGCTACAGAATTATATGATAAGGAAAACAAAGTATATAATTTACAGGCAGAAGGTAAAAAGCTAACTTCTGAAGAAATGATTGATTTCTATAGCAAATTAACAGAAAAATACCCAATAATCTCAATTGAAGATGGTCTTGATGAAGAAGATTGGGAAGGCTGGAAATTAATGACTGAGAAGTTAGGCAATAAAATTCAAATAGTAGGGGATGACTTATTCGTTACTAACACTGAAAGATTATCAAGAGGTATAAAAGAAGGAGCAGCAAATTCAATACTAATTAAACTAAATCAAATAGGTACTATCACAGAGACATTAGATGCTATAGAAATGGCAAAAAGAGCAGGATATACTGCAGTTATTTCTCATAGATCAGGAGAAACTTCTGATAATACAATAGCAGATTTAGTAGTAGCTACAAACTCAGGCCAAATCAAAACCGGAGCTCCTTCAAGATCAGATAGAGTATCTAAATACAATCAATTACTAAGACTAGAAGATTATTTATCAACAACTGCTAGATATGATGGAATAGAAGTATTTTATAATTTAAAATAGACTTTTCTAAGTTTAAAAAAATAAATTGCAGGATAAAATACTAAATAAATAAGAGGGAATAAATAATAAGGGCATTGATGCCCTTATTATTTACATTTACTTACTTAATATTTCATTGATTTTATGCTGCTCCTATGTTAAAATAGGTTTGTTAATCGTATAATAGGAGGTGGGAGTATGAATCCAGTAGCAATCATATTTACAGTATTATTAATAATATCAAGTTTAGTATTAATAGCTAGTATTTTATTGCAATCAGGAAAGAGCGCAGGATTATCAGGCAGTATTGCCGGTGGTGCAGAGAGCATTTGGGGGAAAAAACAAGGCAGAAGTTATGAAGCTATGTTAAGCAAGGTAACAACTATATCAGCTGTAACATTTATATTATCAGCATTAATTTTAGTGGCAGTACAATAGATAATAAAACTGAATACAAAGGAGGATATTAAATTGAATCTAATATACTTAGCACCAATAGTTGGTATATTGGCCTTAGTGTTTGCTCTATATAAATCAAATACAATAAATAGAGTAGAAGTGGGCAACGACAAAATGAAAGAAATCTCATCTTATATACAAGAAGGTGCGATGGCATTTCTTTCAAGAGAATATAAGTCATTAGCAATATTTGTAATAATTCTTTTCATAATTTTAGGAATAGGTATAAACTGGGAAACAGCGGGTTCCTTTATAGTAGGAGCAGTATTTTCTGCATTAGCAGGATTCTTTGGTATGAGAGTTGCTACTAAAGCAAATGTAAGAACAGCAAATGCAGCAAAGGAATCAGGAATGAATAAAGCCTTATCAGTAGCATTCTCTGGTGGAGCAGTTATGGGAATGTCTGTTGTAGGTTTAGGTTTATTAGGTATAGGTACATTATATTACTTATTTTCAAGAGATGCACAGACTTTAGAACAAGCTCAGCAAGCTGCTAGTTATATAACTGGTTTTGGTCTTGGAGCATCATCAATAGCTTTATTTGGACGTGTTGGTGGAGGTATTTATACTAAAGCTGCTGACGTAGGTGCAGACCTTGTTGGTAAAGTTGAAGCAGGAATACCTGAAGATGATCCAAGAAACCCTGCAGTTATAGCAGATAACGTAGGAGATAATGTTGGAGACGTAGCTGGTATGGGAGCAGACTTATTTGAGTCTTATGTAGGTTCAATAATATCAGCAATCACATTAGGTCTTGTAGCATATGCTGAAAATTTTGATATGGCAATGAATGCTGCAATATTCCCATTAATTTTAGCGGCTACTGGAATAATTGCATCTATAATAGGAACATTTTTTGTAAGATCAAGTGAAAATTCAGATCCACAAAAGTCTTTAGATACAGGTACATTAGTAAGTGGTATTTTAACAGTAATAGTAGCATTCTTCTTAAGTAGGATGTTATTAGATTCTTTAGAACCTTTCTATGCTATAGTTATAGGATTATTAGTAGGAATTATAGTAGCTAAAATTACAGAATATTATACATCTACAGAGTATGGTCCTGTAAAGAGAATAGCAGATGAGTCAGAAACTGGAGCTTCCACGAACATAATAAGTGGACTATCTGTTGGTATGCAATCTACAGCATTCCCAATTTTAGTTATAGCTAGTGGTATATTATTAGCTTATAACGTAGCAGGTTTATATGGTATAGCCCTGGCTGCTGTAGGTATGTTATCTACTGCTGGTATGACGGTAGCGGTAGATGCTTATGGTCCTATCGCTGATAATGCTGGTGGTATAGCAGAAATGTGTGAACTACCTAGTGGAGTTAGAGAAATAACTGATAAATTAGATGCTGTAGGAAATACAACAGCAGCGATTGGTAAAGGATTTGCTATTGGTTCTGCTGCATTAACATCATTAGCACTATTTGCATCTTATACAAAAGCAGTTAATTTAGATTCTATAGATCTTACTGAACCTACAGTAATAGTAGGACTTCTTATAGGTGGTATGTTACCATTCCTATTCTCAGCTATTACAATGAAGGCTGTTGGTAAAGCAGCATTCAGTATGATAGAAGAAGTTAGAAGACAGTTTAAGACAATACCTGGTCTTATGGAAGGTAAAGCTAAGCCAGAGTATAGAAAATGTGTTGATATAAGTACAGCAGCAGCACTTAAAGAAATGATTATTCCTGGTGTTTTAGCAGTTTTAGCACCAATTGCTACTGGTTTAATTCTTGGTGTAGAAGCATTAGGAGGACTATTAGCGGGTGCTTTAGTTACTGGAGTTCTTATGGCTATATTTATGGCTAATTCCGGCGGAGCATGGGATAATGCTAAGAAATTTATAGAAGAAGGAAATCACGGCGGAAAAGGTAGTGAAGCTCATAAAGCAGCAGTTGTTGGAGATACAGTAGGAGATCCATTTAAGGACACTTCTGGACCTTCAATAAATATTCTTATAAAACTTATGACTATCGTTGCATTAGTATTTGCTCCGTTATTCATATAAATATTTTAATATAATAAGGGCGGACAATTTTAGTCCGCCCTTATTATTTATTAATATAGAATTTATGTTTTATGAATTAATTAATAATAAATTAAATATATTATTATAAGAGGATAAACAATTAAAATGTGGACAGGGTATTTTATCTAATAATATGAATATTAATTAAAACCTATATCCTTTGAGTCGTTTAATATAAGGAGAGTATATTATGAATATTAGTAATTATACTAGTTTGTTTGTGATCAGTACCATTCTAATAGTTATTTACTCATTATTTAGGAGAAATAAGTTTTTCCTAAATGTATTTAGAGTGGAGAGATATGAAAGTAAAGACTATTTACAATGGCTTAAAAATAATAGATTAGTATCTTATCCAAAAGAAATGGTTATTCCCTTAATTATTTATATTATAATAACATGTATATTTATAATATCATCTATTTATATAAAAGAGATCATAGCATCTTATATAATTATAGTTATTTGGGTAATATTAATGTTAGTCTCTATAAAATACCAAAGAAAAATAGGTCAAAATATATTATTATTTTCAAAGAGATTAAAGAGGTTAATAATATTTTCTTTAATTGTAAGTACAATAGAAATATTGATAATAGTTTTATTATATATGCTTGTTTTTGGAGAAAATATATTCTATTATCCAATTATATTATTAGGAATGACAATTATATATTTAGAGGTACCTTATAATATCCTGCTAGCTAATTTTTTAGTGAAGCCTGTAGAAACAAGTTTATATAAAAAGGATTATGAGTTAGCCTATGATAAGCTATCTAATATTGAGGAATTAAAAACAATAGGGATAACAGGAAGCTTTGGTAAAACCACAACAAAGATGATAACTTCTAAAATCTTGGAAAATAAGTTTAGTATATTGAAATCAGAAGAATATAATAATTCAATAAAAGATATTATTAGAATCATCAATGATAAATTAAATAGAAGTCATAAGGTTTTTATAATTGATATGGCTGCTAAAAATATAGGAGATATTGAAGAAATTGCTAAGCTTACTAAACCACAGATAGGAATATTAACAGGGATCGAACAACCAAATTTAGAAGCAATGAATAACATGGAAAATATAATGAAAGTTAAATATGAACTTATAGAAGAATTACCTACTGATGGGATTGCTATTTTTAACTATGATAATAAATATATTAAAAAGTTAGCAGATAAAACCTATAAAGAAAAAATTTTATATGGAATAGAAAACCCTGAGGAATTAGATTTCTATGCTACTGATATCAAAGTCTATAGTTATGGAACGAGCTTTATATTACAGGATAAAGAAGGAGAAAGTATTGAATGTAGAACGAAGCTATTGGGAAGAGATAATATTTTAAATATATTAGCAGCAACTGCTACAGCAAAAGTATTAGGATTATCTTTAGATGAAATATCTAAGTCAATAGAAAGTATACAGCCTTTTCCTAAAAGATTAGAATTATGTAATATAGAAAGTGACATAATAGAGATTGATGATAGATTTATTACTGGAGCTAAAGAAACTAATAAATCAATAGAAATAGTTAATGGGTTTGATGGAAGAAAAATTATTGTTACTCCTGGTCTTTTTGAAATAGATAGAAATAGAAAACAAGATGATATAATTTTAGGTAACAGTATAGCTAAGATATTTGATTATGTTATATTAGTAGGTAGGAAGCAAACAAAAGATCTATATGAAGGATTACTAGAGGAAGCATTTTCTAAGGAACATATAATAGTTGTTAATTCTATGGAAGAAGCTAAAAAGAAATTATCTAAATTAATGAAGTCTGGAGATGTAGTACTCTGGGAAAATGAGTTTCCTAGCATCTAAAGATATTAGAGGCACTTAAGTGTCTCTTTTCATTTATAATAATAAAGTGTTAGTTTAATGAATAAATAAAATGTGTCATAAAGGGTAAGTATATTAATAAATTAAGCTTTTGGAGGTATGATATGAATACAAAGGAAAAGTTAGTAGAATTTATGAAGGAAAAAGCATATAAACCAATGAACAAAAAGGAATTAGCAGATATTTTTGATGTTGAAAAAGGACAATTAAAGGATTTTTTTGAGCTTTTAGAAGAGATGGAAAAGGAAGGGTATATAGTACAAACTCGTGAAGAAAATTATGGTGTGCCAGAAAAAATGAATTTGGTATTTGGTAGATTACAAGGAAATGCAAAAGGATTTGGTTTTTTAATACCAGATAATCAAGAAATCAAAGATGTATTTATATCTCCTAATGATATGAATGGTGCACTACATAATGATAAAGTTTTAGTAAGATTGAACAGAAAAGGAGCAGAAAATAAGAAACCAGAAGGAGAAGTAATAAGAGTAATCGAAAGAGGTAATACCAAAGTTGTAGGTACATTTGAAAAAAGTAGAAATTTTGGTTTTGTAGTTCCAGATGATGAGAAGATAAGTATGGATATTTTTATTCCAAAGTCTCAAGTTAACGGAGCCAAACATGATGATAAGGTTGTAGTAGAGATTACTAAATGGCCTGAAAAACGCAGAAGTCCTGAAGGCTTTGTTGTTGAAGTATTAGGAAGTGTTCATGACGTAGGCACAGATATTTTATCTATAGTAAGAAAGCATAATTTAAGTGAAACATTCCCAGAAGAAGTAATGGAAGAAGCAGAAGCTATACCAGAAGAAATACCTGAAAATGAGATAGAAAGACGACTAGATTTAAGGGATAAAACTATATTTACTATAGATGGAGCAGATGCTAAAGACTTAGATGATGGGGTATCTGTAGAGAAATTAGAAAATGGAGATTATAAATTAGGCGTTCATATTGCAGATGTAACACACTATGTTAAGCAGAACTCAGAATTGGATAAAGAGGCCTTGCGAAGAGGGACTAGTGTATATTTAGTTGATAGAGTTATACCTATGTTACCTAAGAAGTTATCCAATGGAATGTGTAGTTTAAATCCTCATGTACCGAGATTAACTTTAAGTGTATTTATGACAATTGATAAAAATGGTGAAGTAAAGGAAAACAAGATATATGAGACAGTAATAGAGAGTAAAGCTCGTATGACATATAAAGATGTGTCAGATATTTTAGAAAATGAAGATAAAGAACTTATGGAAGAATATAGCCACCTTATGGATGACTTTAGAATTATGGCTGAATTGAGCAAAGTTCTTAGACAAAGACGAGAAAAAAGAGGAAGTATTGATTTTGACTTTGATGAAGCAAAAATAATCTTAGACGAAGACGGTAAACCAATTGATATTAAAAAATATGATAGAAGAACTTCAAATAGATTAATAGAGGAATTTATGCTCGTATGTAACGAAACTGTGGCAGAATATATGCATTCTACAGAAACACCATTCCTATATAGAATTCATGAAGATCCAGATGAAGAAAGAATGGGTGAATTTAAGAAGTTTATTTATAACTTTGGTTATAGTCTTAAAGGGGATGAAGAAGTACATCCAAAGGAACTTCAAAAATTATTGGAAAAGATAAAAGGAACGAAAGAAGAAACAGTAATTAATACAATCATGTTAAGGTCATTAAAAAAAGCAGAATATAGTCCAAATAGAAAGGGTCATTTTGGATTAGCAGCAAAATATTATACTCATTTTACTTCTCCAATCAGGAGATATCCTGATTTGATGATTCATAGAATAATAAAGTGGTTTATTAACAATGAAATCGATAATAAAAAGAAATCTAAACTAGAAAAGAGATTACCTAAAATAGCAGAACAGACATCAGCAACTGAAAGAATAGCAGATCAAGCAGAGAGAGAAACTAATGAACTTAAGATGGTAGAGTATATGAGTGAAAGACTTGGTGAAGTTTATGAAGGAGTAATTTCAGGAGTAACTTCATTTGGTATATTTGTAGAGCTAGACAATACAATAGAAGGTCTAGTTCATGTAAGCTCTTTAACTGATGGATATTATATATATGATGAGTTAAATTATAGCTTAGTAGAAGAAAGAACTAAGAAGACCTATAGAATAGGTGATTCAGTGAAAATTAAAGTAGCAAATACAAATATAGCAAAAAAAGAAATAGATTTTTTATTAGTTAAAGATGAAGAGTAATTAGTATTACAATAAGGGGGAAATCAACATATGGGTGGCATAATAGGTGGAGTATTAATATTAGCCATACTGATTTCTGTAGTAGAAATATTATCTGTTGCATTAAAGATGACTGGACTAGATATAGAAAAAGCTAGATTTCAAGTGATTTCCATAATTACAAGTACAGGATTTACTACTAGAGAATCTGAGCTAATAGCTCAACATAAAGGTAGAAGGCAAATAGCTCAGATTCTAATGCTTGTTAGTTATGTAGGAGAAGCTGCAGTAATAGGGTTAGTATTATATATTTTACAAAATGATAATAGTATTACTCTAGTAGCAATAGCGATATTGCTACTAGTTACAGCTATCCTAATATTTATACGTAAGAAATGGATAGGAAGAAGATTAGAAGTTTTTATAGAAAAACAATTAGGAAAAAGAATGAAAAGAAATAAAAAATATAAAACCGTCGATGAAGTCTTGAAACTTAACGATGAATATGGAGTAGTTGAATTTGTTATAGAAGAAGACACTAAACTATTGAATAAAAATCTTAAAAACTCTGGATTATCAGAACGGCATATTCAGGTGTTAAATGTGGATAGAGCATCTTATATAATTCATTTCCCAACTATTGATTTTATATTTAGAGCTGGTGATAAAGTAATTGTATATGGAAATTTAGATAATATAAATAGGTTAATATTAAATCAATATAAATCAGAGCAAAATATTTAATTGATATTTATATTTTATATAAACATAATAATAGTATTTATTTTGAAGGATGCTGAATATGGACAATCTTAACAAAAAGATAAACAACCTACCAGAATTACCAGGGGTATATTTTTTTAAAGATAAATTTGACAATATAATTTATATAGGAAAATCAAAAGTATTAAAGAAAAGAGTCAAACAGTATTTTTATAAATCTAAAAATCATTCACCTAAGATTGAAAAGCTAATATTCAATATCTATGATTTAGAATATAGAGTAACAGATACTGAGTTAGAAGCCTTAGTCTTAGAGAGTAGAATGATAAAAAAATATAAACCTAAATATAATAGTCTTCTTAAAAATTTTAAAGGCTATCCATATATAAAAATAACTAACCAAGAATATCCTATAGTACAAATGGTATATAAAATTTCTGATGATGGTGGAATGTATTTTGGACCATATAGTAAAAAGAGGTTAGTCTATAGTGTGATAAAGGATATTGAAGACCTTTTTTCTATAAGAAAATGTGGTATAAGAATAAAAAGAGAACCCTGTCTATATTACCATATGGGGAAATGTGTTGCCCCCTGTATGGGATATGATTATATAAAAAAAGAATATGATAGTATCATTGATGAGATTACTAAAATTCTTCAAGGTAAAGATACAAAAATATTAGAAGAATTGAAGCATAAAATGAAAAATGAAGCAAAAATTTTTAATTTTGAAAAAGCAGAAAAGTATAAGAATAAAATAAAAACCTTTAAAACTCTTATTTACAAACAGAAAATAATTTCAAAAGCATTATCGGAAGAAGAGATAATAATAATAGAAAAGACTATTCATAAACATAGAAAAGTATATTATATAAGAGGGGGTAGGATACTAGATAAGCTACTGATTAATAAAGAAAATAGAAACATTGATAAAAATATGATCAGGTCATTTATTAATCCCTTATATACAAAAGAAAAGAAAAATATATCTATACTTCCTCAAGAAGAGATAGATGAAGCACAGATTATACAAAGCTGGGTTATCAGGAATAATGTAGATTATATTGAAATCACTGATAAATCAACTATTGATATGTTAGTAGATAAACTTTATGATAAGCTTATTATCCTTATTGAAGGGGATAGAGATAGTGTTTAACATTGACAAATTCAAAGGAATTTGTTATCATATAACTTGAACGTTAAAAAAGTTCTGAAGGTGATAATATGTCAAAAGAAAATTTCAAGATTATAGCTAAGAACAGAAAAGCAACACATGAGTACTTTATAGAAGAAGTATTTGAAGCAGGAGTTGTTTTATCTGGTACTGAAGTTAAATCAATAAGACAAGGGAAAGTTAATATAAAAGAAAGCTTTGCATCTATTGATAAAGGAGAAGCATATATTAATGGTATGCATATAAGCCCTTATGAGCAAGGTAATATTTATAATAAGGACCCTTTAAGAAAAAGAAAGCTTCTTTTGCATAAGAGAGAAATAAGAAAGCTTATTGGATATACTTCTCAGCAAGGATATTCTCTTGTACCTTTAAAAGTATATTTAAAAAATGGTTTGGTAAAGATAGAGATATCAATAGCCAAAGGTAAAAAGCTATATGATAAGAGACACGATATAGCAAAGAGAGATGCTCAGCGAAGGATACAAAAGCATATGAGTCCTAAGAACTACTAATATGGGGGCGACATGGCTTCGACGGGGGCATGGAGTATGGAGTAGCCGAAGGTTGTCGCCAAACAACCTAAAAAGTGGCAAACTTAAATTAAACGCAAACGATAATTACGCATTAGCTGCCTAATATAGGCAACTCGCTTCCTCTAATAGTCCCGCCTATTAGAGAGTAAGCGCCATTAAATTGCGGGGCACTGCTTAAGGGGTTTCTTCGACCTTAAGTAGAACAATTGAAGATAGTTCATTATAGAGCTGGTTGTTGGGCGCTATAATGAATGAATATAAATCAGCAACTGTTTCGGGAGAAGCTCCATATGAATTGCCTTCGGACGTGGGTTCGATTCCCACCGCCTCCACCATAATGAATAAAAGCCATGATTCTATATGTGAACTGAAGCATAAAATGACCATTTGGTCATTTTATGCTTCTTTTTTTATTTTGGTAAACTTATGATTCGCTAATAATTATTATAAAGAACATTAAATCACGGTTTAATATTTTATAATCAAGAAAATATACAGCAAAGTTCCATTTAAGGAAATAGAGTAAAGATTTATTGCAAATATAAGTAAGAATATATATGAATTAAACTAGAAAATTACCAATTACTCATCTTATAATCAAACTAAGTTTTCACCAATGGTTATAGTATCAAGACCTATATCAATTTTAGAATTTTTTATTATTAATTCCTTTAGACAATTTTTCTGTCAGAACTTTAATCTGGTATCAATATCTACTTTGAAATTAATTAACATATATATTGTGATGGAAATGACTCAGTATATGTATGATTTAAAACACTTATTAATATTAGATCTAAATTTTAAAAAGTAATGGTAGGAATTAAAAAATGAGAAATTTGCTAGTTTAAACTTATATGCTAAATTAAATATTCTTCTATTAATTATAGATTTTCAGTGGCATAAGAATTGCATATTATATAAATATAGCTCAAATAATGATCTAGGGAAGTGTTAAGGATTCTAACAAGATACTCAGTGTAATTACTTAGGATTTTATATAAATAAAAAATACTTAATTTAAATTCATAATAAGGAGGAATATACATGGGTGATTTTATAGTTACTTTGGTAATTGTATCAGTAATTTTTTTCTAATGAGAAGAGCTGGGGGTTGTTGTGGAGGACATGGACAGAGTAGTCATGGAAACGATAATAAAGGGAGCTGTTGTAACGGTCATGATAGTGGAACTAAAGACAATACAACTAAGTAGCCCCTTATTGAATAAGCATTGCTTAGATAGATGAAAATATTAATATTGAATATTGTAGTGATTGAGTGTTGACAAATATAAATATAAATGTTATTTTATGATTATACCCCATCCCATATAGGGTGGGGTATAGATATCTTATTACTTACCGAAAAAACAGAAATTATAATTATAGGAGGGATAATATGACAGAAGAAACAAAAACTCAAAATATGAGATTTGCTCTTGAAGGAATGTCCTGTACTAGCTGTGCTTCTAATATAGAAAAAAAACTAAATGAAACTAATGGCATAATAAAAGCAAGTATAAACTATGCTACTGAAAAGGGGCAAGTAGAATTTAACAAAAAAGTTTTAAATAAAGACAAGGTAATTAAAATAATAAAAGACCTAGGTTATGAAGTAGTTTCTGAAGCTGATGAAAAGAATGAAAAAATAACAGCAAAATTAAAGGGAATGACATGTACAGCTTGTGCAGGTAATATTGAAAAGAACTTAAATGGAATGGAAGGTATTAAGTCAGCAAATGTAAACTTTGCAGTAGAAAAAGTAACTATAGAATATGATCCTAATCAAGTTAGGTTACTAGATATGAAGAAAAAGGTCGATGGATTAGGATATGAGTTAGTTTTAGAGGATAGTGAAGATAATAATGGTATAGATGAAGATGAAAAGAAAATTAAAAAATCAGAAAAGACAATGAAGATATCTATTGCTTTATCAAGTATTATCATGGGACTTATGATAATTCACATGTTTGTTATACCTATTCCAGGATATTTACCGATAATTTCTTTATTAGGATTTCCGATAGTATTTTGGACTGGCTGGCATGTTCATGTTGGAAGCTGGAAAGCTCTTAAAAATAAAAGTCCAAATATGGATGTTTTAGTAACACTAGGTTCGCTACCCCCTTATATTATTGGTTTGATGGGATTCTTTATTCCAGTTCAATCTTTCATTGAAATGGCAACAACTATTATGAGTTTTCACTTGGTTGGAAAATATCTGGAAGTTAGGGCGA
Organism: Anaeromonas frigoriresistens; assembly: GCF_016820655.1. Lineage (GTDB taxonomy): Bacteria > Bacillota > Clostridia > Tissierellales > SIT17 > Anaeromonas > Anaeromonas frigoriresistens. Next base: position 57,367 of record NZ_WSFT01000021.1, on the reverse strand, counting down.
AAGGTAGGGCTTCTCAAGCAATTAAAAAATTACTTCAAATGGGTGCTAAGACTGCAAAAATTATTGTTGATGGAGAAGAAATGGAAGTTCCTGTGAAAGATTTACAGACAGGAGATATCATGGTAATACGTCCAGGAGAAAAAGTACCTACTGATGGCGTTGTAGTTGATGGTAATGGGTTATTAGATGAATCAATGGCTACAGGGGAATCAATGCCTGTAAAACGTAAAAAAGGTGATGAAGTAATTGGCGCAACAATTAATAAACAGGGGCTACTAAAGGTTAAGGTAACAAAGGTAGGTAAAGATACATTCCTATCTCAAGTAATAAAAATGATGGAAGAATGTCAAGGATCTAAAGTGCCGATTCAAGAATTTGCTGACCGTATCACAGGATATTTTGTTCCAGCAATAATTATTATAACAATTGGGACATTTATTTCCTTTAATATTTTTCCTGAGTTTCATTTAAGAATTATTGAGTGGGGAGCAACCTTCTTGCCATGGGTAAATCCTGAGCTTTCACCTTTAACATTAGCTTTTATTACATCTACTGCTGTTTTAGTTATCTCTTGTCCATGTGCATTAGGACTTGGAACACCAACAGCTTTAATGGTAGGTAGTGGTATGGGAGCAGAGAAGGGAATTTTGATTAGAAATGGTGAAGCAATACAAACATTTAAAGAAGTAAAAACTATTGCATTTGATAAAACTGGTACTATTACGAAGGGTAAACCAGAAGTAACTGACTTAGTTATGGTAGATGGGATTGAAGAAAAAGATTTTCTCTATTATGCAGGGACAATAGAAAAGGGTTCAGAGCATCCTCTAGCTCATGCAATTGTAGAAAAGACAAAAAATGATAAGATCAAATTGGGAGAAGTAATTGATTTTAATGCAGTTGTAGGTAAAGGGGTAGTAGGAACTATAGATGGAGAAAGTGTTCTCGTAGGTAATAGGAAACTAATGAAAGAGAATAAGGTATCCTATGAGAGGTATGAAAATCAATTAATTAGACTAGAAGATGAAGCTAAAACTGCTATGTTACTAGCAAAAGGCAATCAACTATTAGGAATTGTAGCTGTAGCAGACCCAATAAAGGAAGACTCAGCACAAGCTATAGCGATGTTAGAAAGTATGGGTATTAATACCGCTATGATTACAGGAGATAATAAAAGAACTGCTGCTGCAATAGGAAAGAAAGTTGGAATTACTCATGTGATTTCTGAGGTTTTACCTGATGGAAAGGTAGAAGAGGTTGAAAGATTACAAAAACAATATGGTACAGTAGCAATGGTAGGAGACGGTATTAATGATGCACCAGCACTTAAACAATCCAATGTAGGTATTGCTATAGGAACAGGAACAGATATAGCTATCGAAGCTGCGGATGTTACATTAGTAAGAGGAGAACTAAGTGGAATTATATCAGCAATCAAATTATCTAGAGCTATATTTAGAAAAATTAGAGAAAATTACTTCTGGGCATGGATATACAATGCAGTATTTATTCCAGTTGCTGTGATGGGATTATTACATCCAATGATAGGTGCTGCTGCTATGGCTGTAAGCTCTTTAAATGTAGTATATAATTCATTAAGGCTAAAGAAGAAAGATATTGAACCAAGCTTCAGTAGATGATATAAGTCAGAAAAGCTTAAATATAAAAAACAATAGGAGAGTTTGGTGTAAATTTTATAGAAATATTTGATGTAGGTATTGCGTAGCCTCATTAATTAAATTTGGTAAGGTTACATATAGGAAGATGGTTCAAAATCTTATATGGGCCACAGGTTATAATATATTTGCAATACCTTAACAGCAGGAGTACTTTATGGAATAGGAATAGTGATATTACTGGCAGTTGGTGCAATACTAATGTCTTTAAGTACGGTGATAGTAGCAATTCATACTAAACTTTTAAAAGTAGATTAGTATGAAAGTCCCTTAGTCCTAAGACTAAGGGACTTTATATTGTAAAAAACTTTTTAATAAAGCTAAATAAACAGATTTATTAAAAAATCATTTTATTATTTGGCATAATTATTGCTTTTATATATGTAATATATAGATTAATGTAAAAATAGTATCCTAGGTAAAGTCAATACTCTAAGTAATCATTCTAAAGTATTTACAGAGGGAGTTTAAATGATAGTGATAGGAATAATTTTTTATTTATTAGCTTTAGTTTGCTTAATCTCTTTAATTATAAAAAGAGGTGTGTGCTGTAGTGGACACAGAAGACATCATAGGCATAATGATACTTATGAGTATGAAGAAAAAGATAAGAATAAAGAAAATTTAATTATAGCAGATACAGTAAAACAAAATGCAATAAATATTCAGGAAATATTATATATTGTGTTATATGCCACAATTACTGTTGCAAAAAATACAGTTGTGATAACTGAGTATATTTTATTTAAATAATTGACAATAAAAAGGAGGATAAAGATGGTAGAAATATTTAAAGTAGGACATTTTACAATATATTTATTTGGAATAACCATAGCTTTAGGAATGATAGTGGGATCATTGGTGATGTTAAAGGAAGGAAAAAGAAAAGGAATAAGTACTGATAAACTTATGGATTTATTGATATACACATTAGTAATTTCTGTAATAGGAGCTAGGCTTTTTTACATCCTAGTTTTTAACCTAGAATATTATTTAAATAATCCTAAAGCAATATTTGCTATAAGAGAAGGTGGCTTATCCATACAAGGAGGACTAATATTTGGTATCATGTTTGCTCTATGGTATACCAAAAAGAATAACTTGAACTTCTGGAAAATAGCTGATACCTTTGCACCAGGAATAATAATTGGACAGGCAATTGGAAGGATAGGTTGTGATGTATTTGGAATTCCAATGTCAGAACAGTATTTTTGGGGTATAAAAATCAATAATCAATTACTTCATCCTACTCAGATTTATGAGGCAATACTTGATCTATTGCTATTTATGTATCTATGGAGAATAAGAAATAAGATTAAATATAATGGAGAAATATTTATAAAGTATATAATAGGATTTTCTATAATTAGAGGTATAGTAGAATTCTTTAGATTTAATCCAATTGTATTTGGTCCTTTCACAGTTGCCCATGTAACTAGTTTAGTTATAATAATCATTGCTCTATTAGTAAATAAATATATAAAGAAGGATAAAATTCAAGAGGGTAAACAAAATAATAGAGGCTCTAACTCTTCATTATTAGAGTATATAATTATTGGACTAATTGGAGTAGTAGGAGTATGGTTCTACTACTATATACATTAATATATATAACGTATTAAACAATAGTAAAGGGGGAAACAAAGTGGGGATTTCAAATAAAATTATAGAAATTAATGAACAAATTCAAAAGCAAAGACAAGTACTTGAATACAGTTTAAGTGAGAATCTTACCGATGCTAATGTAATAAAAGTAAGTGATCAAATGGATCAGCTTATTGTTTCATACTACATGCTAAAGAAGAGTGAACTTATTGGATAATATAATGAATAATTAGAAAATGTCTAAGGAATAGAACAATGTATTTATTATTTTTTATCAATCTCTATTATAATTATTTTTAGCTAATCTATAAATAAATTTACTTTTATGTGTTTATAGCAATAAATGATAATTTAGTGGGAATTATAGCTGTTACAGATGTAGATATGGCAATAGGATCAGATACAGATGTTGCAATGTTGGTTAGCTCAGTATCAGTATTAACTAATACATTGAAATTAAAGGATTTTAAACCTAAATAGGTTTATATGCAATCAAAATAAATGATGTATTAAATAAAGGGAGGAATATAAATGAAAAGAATAATTAATATCGAAGGTATGACTTGTGGACATTGTGCAGGTAGAGTAAAGAAAGAATTAGAAGCTTTAGACGAAGTAAAGTCTGCTGAGGTTAGTTCAGAGAATAAAAGAGCTATAATAGAATTAGATAAAGATATAGCAGTTGATAAATTAGAAATGGCTGTTGAAGTAGCTGGTTATACACCAATATCAGTACAATAATTAAATAGACAATATCTCAAATACCTTAAAAGTCAATTATAAGCTTTTAGGGTATTTTATTTTACAGAATTTAAAAAGGTTTAGTATATTAAATAATTTACTTAAGAGTATGATAATAATAGTATTATTATAAGTAGAATTAAGTATTTAGTTGTTTAAATTGCTAAGCAAAACATATAGTTAATACACATTAAAAATTGATTAGCGTTAAAATCAAACTTAAAAAGAGGTGAATAACTTATGATGGGATTTGGAATGATGGGTGGAGGATGGTGGTTATGGTTAGTTATTCATAAGTAAAAAAGTAGGACAACCTATTGATTAAAGAATTTATTATACTTTGAAATATATATTGATTGGCATAAATCTTGCTTTATATTAACTAGTAGAAAATATAATCATTTAAGAAATGGAGGAAGAAAGCATGAAAAAATTAATATATTTAGGGTTAGTAGTAATCCTAGTAGTTTTAATAGGATCTATAATGTTTAAAGGGAGATATAAAGAGGATAATGAAAAAGAAGTTAAAGGGGAATATGAACAAGGATCCTCCACTTCTACTAGAGCAAATAAGGGAGAGGATAATAGAGAGGATGAATCTAACTTAAGTCAAAACGAGAGAGAGAAGGACACTTATATAAGATATGATAGCCAGGGAAGTATAGGAGCTGGTATACTCTTTTTAAATCTAGTAGAAGAGAATAAAGAGAATCTTACCTTCGAATTAATGTTAAACACTCATTCAGTGAATTTAGATGATATTGATTATGCTAATTTAGTTAGCTTGACTACTGATAAAGAAATAGTTATATCAGATGGTTTTAGATGGGAGAAAACTGAAGGAGGTGGACACCATATTTCTGGATATCTAGAAATCCCTAGAAAATATGAAGGAACAAATATAATTGATGATTCTACTAAGTTTATTGAGATAGAAATTAGAGGTTTAGATAATATTGAATCTCGAAAATTTAGGTGGGAACAAGATGTATTAAAATTTTTTAACTATTAATTAACTTACCATCTCTGCCAAGAGCTCAATTCTATAAATAACGTTCGACTGATCATGTATACCTCTAGTAGGTATTCCCTTTGCATAAAGTTTTTATCATTATCCTGCTAACCAATAGAGTAGCTCTTTAACTAGATAATACATAATATATTGATCAACTTATGCTTCTGAAAATTATATTGTGGTGATTATTTGGTTCAAAAATTAGAATATGCTGAGAGGAACTTTATAATGCTATAAAATATCATAAAAATTTCTTTTATTAATAAAGCAAATCTTCATTTGATTAATATAGTTAATAATATAACAAAGTTTTCAGTGAATGAAAATTTAATAATATAGCAATAATTCTGTAAAATTAATGGCTTAATACAGTAAATATAATACAAATAATATATTAATAAATCTTAAACATATAATAGATCTCCACAAGATTGACTATAAAATAACAATATCATATACTAAGATAGAATAACAAATTATAAATTTTATTTAAAATATTAGAATGATATATTACATAAAAGGGGTTGATTGTTTGAAAACAATTAATGTATGTATAGGAAGTGCATGTCATTTAAAAGGGGCCTATAATGTAGTCAACAGCCTTCAAAAAATAGTTAAAGAGAAGGGACTAAAGGATGAAGTAACTGTAAAAGCTGCATTTTGTCTAGGGGAATGTACAAAGGCAGTTTCGGTAAAAGTTGATGATAAGCCTATAGTGTCGGTAAGTGATACTGAAGTTGAAGAATTTTTTAAAGAGTATATTTTAAGGGGGTTATAACCTTGAACTTCCTCAACTTTTCAAAGGCAAATTGTAAGAATTGTTATAAGTGTTTAAGATATTGTCCTGTTAAAGCCATTCAAATAAAAAATGAACAAGCTACAATTGTAGAGGAAAGATGTATTGGCTGTGGACAGTGTATGAGAATTTGTCCTCAAGAGGCAAGAAATATAAAAAGTGATTTATATGAAGTAAGAGATGCAATTACAGAGAATAAAAAAGTAATAGTTAGCATTGCACCATCTTTTAGCGGGGCATTTGACGTAGATAATGCTCTTAAAATTATTTCTGGATTAAGAGAATTAGGTTTTAAAGTGGTTGAAGAGACTGCAATAGGAGCTGATGTTGTAACTGATTTATATAGAAAGCATATAAAAGAAAATAATCTAAAAAATATAATCACAACTAGTTGTCCCTCATCTTGTTATTTAATAGAGAAATATTATCCGTCTATTATGAAATACATGATACCAATTGTATCACCTATGTTAGCTCACGGTAAAATATTAAAAAAACATTATGGCATGGACTCATTTGTTGTATTTATGGGACCTTGTACTGCAAAAAAGATTGAAGCATCAAATTTTCAACATAGTAGTGTCATAGATGCTGTATTAACTTTCGAAGAAATCTCTGAATGGTTTGAAAGAGAAAATATTGACTTAAATTCTTTAGAACCCTCTACACTGGATAATTTTACTACAGATGATGGAATATCTTATCCTCTGAAGGGAGGAGTTATACATAACTTATTACAGGGAGAATTAGAGAAAGAGTATTCACTGATCACTGTAGATGGAATCGATGAGTGTATAGAAGTATTTGATTCTTTAAAGAATAATACCTTAGATAGGGTTTGTATAGAAGCACATGTTTGTAAAGGGAGTTGTATTGGTGGACCTGCAATGCCAAAGGAACAAACAGACTTTTATAAAAGAAAATATAAAGTTAGAAATTATGTATCTCAAAGAAAAGAAAATATAGTAATATCTGATGGGAAAAAATATGATAATAAAGAATTTATAAAACGGTTTTTCGATAGATCAATAATAAATAATAAAATAAGTCAAGAGGATATTGAAAAAACCTTAAGAGATATGGGGAAGAATTCTAAGTTAGATGAGTTAAATTGTGGAGCATGTGGTTACGACACATGTAAAGATAAAGCTAGAGCAATAATTGAGGGTATGGCTGAAATGAATATGTGTTTACCTTATATGAGGAGTAAGGCAGAAAGTTTAAAAAATGTAATATTTGAAAAAAGTCCTAATGGCATAATGCTTATTGATGAAAACTTAAATGTTAAAGAATTTAATCCTGCAGCTGAAAAGTTATTTAATATACAATCTAGTTTTATTAAAGATAAACCTATATCTTTAATTATTGATGAAGAAATTTTTAATAATGTTCGTAGAACTAAAGAGGATATCATAAGACAGAAAGTATATTATGATGAGTATGGATTAGTTCTTATTCAAAATATCATGTATCTATCAGATCAAAATATAATATTAGCAATAATGATTGATGCAACAATAGAGGAATCTAATAAGAAAGAGCTACATAGAGTGAAAGAAAAAACTATAGATGCTGCCCAAAGTGTTATAGAGAAGCAAATGAGAGTTGCTCAAGAAATTGCCAGTCTATTAGGAGAAACTACGGCTGAAACTAAAATGATACTTACAAAATTAAAGAATATAACAAATGGAGAAATGGGTGATTTTTAATGAGTTATTTTATTGATGTAGCCTATGATCATTTAAATAAAAGAGATGAAGAATTATGTGGTGATAATGTAGAAATTATTAGAAATGAAGATAGTGTGATCATTGTTCTAGCAGATGGTTTAGGTAGTGGTGTAAAGGCAAATATTTTGGCAACTTTGACCACAAAGATTGCTGCTACTATGCTTAGAGAAGGAGCTAGTATTTATGAAACAGTAAAAACTATCAGTAATACTTTGCCAGTTTGCAATGTAAGAAAACTAGCATACTCCACATTCACTATAATAAAAGTAAAAAGTAATGGAAAGGTATATGTGGCTGAATATGATAATCCTCCATATTTTTTAGTTAAAAAGAAGAAAATAAATGAAACAAAGAAAATTAATATTGAAATAGAAGGAAAAGTTATAAAAGAAAGTAACTTTGAGTTAAATGAGGGAGATTTATTAACTATTGTAAGTGATGGAGTAGTACATGCAGGAGTAGGAGGAACGTTAAACCTAGGTTGGCAATGGGAAAATGTTGCTGAGTATTTAGAAGGTATATCTACCAATAAAAAAAGCTCTAAAAATATATCAAATGAATTATTAGGAGTATGTAATAATCTTTATGCAAATAGACCTGGAGATGATACAACAGTAGTTGCAGTAAAGGTAAGAAACCCTGAGATAATCAACTTATTCACAGGTCCACCAGAAGATAATAATATGGATAAGGAAGTTGTAATAAATTTAATGAGATCTAAAGGAAAAAAGATTGTATGTGGTGGTACAGCATCTAAAATTGTGGCCCGGGAGCTAGGTGCTGAATTAGAAGTTAATATGGACTCAATGGTAGTCGATGTTCCTCCTACAGCTACAATAAAAGGAATAGATTTAGCTACAGAAGGAGTTTTAACATTAAGTAAGACGGTAGAAAAAATAAAAGTATTTATTGATCCTAGTACAAATACAAATTCAAATATAATTTTTAATAATAAAGATGGGGCTTCCATATTAGTAGATCATTTATTAAATAATTGTACTCACTTAAATCTTTGGGTTGGAAAAGCTATCAATCCAGCACACCAAAATCCTGATTTACCTATTGATCTAAGTATAAAATTAAAAGTAGTAGATGAGTTAGTTATGTTAATGGAACGGTTAGGAAAAAAAGTCAAAGTTAATTACATATAAATAAGTGAGGTGTTCTCGGGATGCGAAGATTTGAAAATCATGTTCAGAAAATTAAATATGAAGTATTAAGAGAGATTTCTAGACTAGTTCTAGAAGGTACTCTTAAAGAAAAAAAACATTTAATTCCTGAAGTTATAGATAAAGGACCGGAGCCACGAACAAGGTGTTGTATACATAAAGAAAGAGCTATTACAGTTGAAAGAGTTAACTTAGCTATAGGAGATAATTATACAAGTAATAATGTGATACAAGTTTTAGATGAAGCATGTGATGAATGTCCAATAGATAGATTTGTAGTTACGGAAGCCTGTAGAGGGTGTCTTGCACATAGATGTACGGACGTTTGTCCTGTGGGAGCAATTACCTTTATAAATCATAGAGCATACATCAATCAACATAAGTGTATAGAGTGTGGGAAATGTAAAAATGTTTGTCCTTATAATGCAATTTCTGATGTGATGAGACCCTGTAGAAGAGCATGCAGAGCAGATGCTTTATCTATTAATGAAAAAAAGAAAGCTGTTATAGATGATGAAAAGTGCATTCAATGCGGGGCATGTGTGTACCAATGTCCATTTGGAGCAATAATGGACAAGTCTTATATTATTGACGCATTAGAATTATTAAAAGAATCAAGATTAGATAGCAATCTCAATGTATACGCAATTATTGCTCCTGCTATATCTAGTCAATTTACCTATGTTAAAATTGAACAGGTTATTACTGGTATAAAAAAACTAGGTTTTCACGATGTGGTAGAAGTAGCACTAGGTGCTGATATGGTAGCTTTACATGAAACTAAAGAATATGCAGAGTCCATAGAAGAAAAAAATGTAATAACTAGTTCATGTTGTCCTGCATTTGTTTCTTACATACAAAAAAATTATCCAGAAATTAAGGACAAGATATCTAGCACTGTATCACCAATGATAGCTATATCAAAATTAATTAAAAAAATAGATCCTAAGGGTAAAGTAGTATTTATAGGCCCATGTACAGCAAAAAAAATGGAGATTAAGCAGGAAAACTTTAGTGAGAGTACAGATTATGTTATTACGTTTGAGGAACTAGCAGCTATGATTGATGCAGCAGACATTAGGTTAGAAGAATGCGAGGAAGGACTATTAAATAATGCATCTTTCTTCGGACGTATATTTGCTCGATCAGGAGGTCTATCAGAAGCGATAAATCATATCATTGAAGAAGAAAATTTAGAGGTTGATTTTAGACCAATTAGATGTGATGGGCTTGATGAATGTGATAAAGCATTAAAAATGACTAAAGTAAATAGACTAAATGGTAATTTTATAGAGGGAATGGCCTGTAAAGGAGGCTGTATAGGAGGTGCTGCTTCCCTGACTCATGGACCAAAGGATAAAAATGAAGTAGATAAATATGGGAAATTAGCCTTAGAATCCAAAGTGAAAGATTCTCTTAGAATTTTTGACGTGGATGATATTGAATTTCATAGAAAATTTAGTTAAAAGACAGAATGAAATGAATAAAAAAGCTATGGCTTAAAAATTAAGCCATAGCTTTTTTAAAATTAAATTACTTATAAAATACATGGTCACCAATTCGAGCTACATAAGTTTTATTATTTTCAATCCATGTAGATGATGCTTTATCTGGATTGAAGAAATATGTTGAATCTCCTACAGGATTGCTATTATTTAAAGCTTCTTTAGCTGCCTGTACACTTTGTGGTGATGGCTCGTTATATATAGTCCCTGAAGCTACTGGACTAAATTGATGAATACCCTTATAATCTTCGAAAATAACACCTTTTATAGTGTTAGGAAAATCCTTTGAGTCTACTCTATTTACTATTACATTTCCTACAGCTACCTTACCTTTATAAGGTTCACCATTTGATTCAGCGTGGATAATTCTTGACAGCCAATATACATCATTTGAAGAATAGTTGCTCTCTGCAATGCTTGTACTATTTACTGATTGAGAAGAATATAGTTTACTCTGAGTTTCAGGGCCAGCTATCCCATCTATTAAAAGACTATTTGCCTTTTGAAAATTAATTACAGAAGTTTTAGTTCTATAACCAAATATTCCATCTATAGCACCTACAGAAAAACCTTTATTATTTAAAGCTTTTTGCAATTTAGTAATTTGACTACCTCTCATACCATATTTTAGTAGCTCTTTATTTGAACTATATAATTTAGATTGAGTATTTGGGCCAGCAATCCCATCTACTACTAGACTATTACTTTTTTGAAAGTTAGTAACAGCACTTCTAGTATTATAACCATATATACCATCAATAACACCTGAATTATAACCTTGTTCATTTAAAGCTTTCTGTAGATTAACAACTTCGCTACCTCTACTTCCAATGTTCAATAGGTTATAGTTTTCAGCAAATGCATTAGTAGTTAATATTGTTAGCAATAATAGTATTGCTATTATGGATATTGCAATATTAAATTTCTTCATCTTTATACACTCCTTCCTATAATTGCTTACGAAGTTAGCTGACGGGTTCGGGATAGAAGGTTCCCTACCAAAATATTTGGATTAACCCCTTAGTTGGTTCCTCCGCATCTATAAAAATAGATTTCAGCAAGTGTGGCTTGTTTACAGTATCAATATTATACAGAGTAAAAGACATTATGTCAACCAATCAAAGAATATACCATATATTACATATGTACATGAATGAATATCAATCTTTAGTGTAAGAATATATTTGATAACAATAAGTTGGAGGCGATTATATATGAATAAAGTTAAATTTTGTGAAAATAATTTTAAACATGGAAGTAAAGAAATAGCAGAAAGAGTTAAGAATTCCTTAGAAGATACTACAATCGAAGTACAACCATGTATAGGGTATTGTGTCGAATGTGCATTACAACCTATAGCTAAAATTAAGGAAGATATTATATTGGCAGAAGATAAAGAAGATTTGTATAATAAAATAAAATCTAAAACAAATAAATAATAATTAATTTAGTATTATAGAATAGTTGATTCAAGTAATTGGCTAGAATTTTTATAAAGGACTTTTCTATCCTTGGATGTTATAATAAATATTAGTTGAAATAAGGGGGAAAAGAAAAGTTGAGTGAAATGTTATTGATTTTAATTGGAATTATTATTATTTTTACTGCTGGAATGATACAAGGAATAACAAGTTTTGGATTTTCTTTATTGGCTGTACCTTTGTTAGGTATAATTATGCCATTAAAATTAATAGTTCCTATTTTAGTGATTTTTAGTCTTATAATGAATTCTATGATTTTATATAAGGTAAGAGAATATGTAAATTTAAAGAAGATAATTTTATTAATAATTTCGGCAATAATTGCAACTCCAATTGGTGCGAATATATTGATGAATTTTGATGAAAACTTATTGAAAATTGGAGTTGGAATTATAGTTACTATTTCTGCCATAGCCTTTTATCTAGGTTATAAAGTGAAATTTAAGAATGAAAAGTTAGCATATATACCAGTTGGAATTTTAAGTGGATTATTAAATGGAAGCGTAAGTTTAAGTGGACCTCCTGTGATTATATTTTTAACAAATCAAGGAGTAGGAAAGCAAATTTTCAGATCTGCTTTAACTGCATATTTTTGGATACTAAATATAATGACTATATTTACATTTATATATAAAGGACTAATAACAGAAGAGGTAATAAAGTACTCAGTATATTTGTTACCATCATTAATTATAGGAGTAACTCTAGGAATAAGATTAGGTGATAAAGTGAAAGAAGAAGTATTTGAAAAGCTTACAGTAGTATTAATAATATTTATGGGGATTTTATCTATTATATCAGGAGTTAGATAATAAAGAAGAATAAAAATCAAAGTGTTTTCTCTGTTTTGTTATTATTAAAGAAAAGTCTGTCGCACTATTGCATATATTCAGAAAATAAAGTAAAATAGTTATGAGAATTTTCTATAAAAAATACAAAAAGGGAGTGAGAAAATGCAAAAGAAGTTAGGTTTATTACCCAAACTGATAATTGGAATTATTTTAGGTATCATTATTGGACTTATATCAAAGCAAATTGAGATGTATGTAGTAGTAAGATTTTTAAGTACTTTTAGTAGTTTTTTTGGTAACTTTTTAAACTTTATTATTCCGTTTGTAATAATTGCCTTTGTGGCACCAGGTATTGCTGATTTAGGAAGAGGTGCAGGTAAATTATTAGGAATAACAGCTTTATTTGCCTATATATCAGCAGTTGTAGCAGGTATAATGGCATTCTTTATAGGATCAGCTATATTACCTCATGTAATTAAAGTTGGTGAATTAGCTAGCGGTGCAAGTGTTAATGTAGATCCATATTTTGAAATTACGATAGATCCTATGATGGGTGTAATGACAGCTTTAATCACTGCATTTATTTTAGGATTAGGAATGGCATATATTAAACAACAGAGATTATTTGGAGTACTTGAAGATTTCCAATCAATTATTCAAGGTGTAGTAAAGTACTTTTTAATTCCATTTATACCATTACACATAGCAGGTATATTTGCTAAAATTACAGCTACAGGGGAAATTTTTAATACTATAAAAACGTTCTCATCAGTATTTGCTATGATTATTATTCTTCAATTAAGCTATATTATTATTCAATATTTAATTGCATTCTTCTATACAGGGAAGAATCCTATAAAGAGTATCAAAAATATGCTTCCAGCTTATTTTACAGCTTTAGGTACTCAATCTTCAGCAGCAACAATCCCAGTAACAATTGAAAGTACTCGTAAAAATGAAGTTGAAGAAGATATAATTGATTTTGTTATACCTTTAGGAGCTACGATTCATCTTGCAGGAGATACTATAACACTAGTGCTTGCTTCTATGGGCGTTATGCTTATGCATGGAAATGAACCAACGTTAGCTGTAATGGTTCCGTTTATACTAATGTTAGGAGTAACTATGGTTGCAGCTCCAGGAATACCTGGAGGGGGAGTAATGGCAGCTTTAGGTCTTATAGAGACTATGTTAGGTTTCGGACCAGCAAAACAAGCATTAATGATAGCTTTACATTTTGCTCAAGATAGTTTTGGAACAGCAACGAATGTTACTGGAGACGGTGCAATTGCAATAATAATGGATAAAGTTGCAAAAAGGAAAGTAAATAAATAATATATAAAAAAGGTATTCATTAATGAATACCTTTTTTTTGTTAATATAAAGACAATAGACTAATAAAAATTTTTACCATTAATTTCTATACTAGGCAGGAATATTAAAAGAAAAATAGAAATGTATATAAGGGGTACCAATATTAATGTTAAAAAGGAGAAGTTAATATGGTAGAGATATGCAGAAATAGAGATAAGTTTGGAGTAGTATTATCTGAAATAATTAAGAAGTCTAATGAAATTTCGGATATAGAAGGTTTTTTAGATTTTGTTTTAGATATATTATTAGTTAATTTTGAAATTGATGGAGGTACTATTTATTTGTTTGAAGATTTCAGTGAGGATGATATAATTATTTCTAAAAATATTGACGAAAATGTTATTAAGTCACTTCCTTACTCTTTTAATGATGAAGATATCATAGTCAAAGAAGATTTTGATGTTTATGAAGTTGTTTCTAGTCTAGAGTACGAAGATTTATCTATAACAAGAATACCAATAATATCTAAAAGTAACATTATAGGATTTATACTATTAAAATGGGAACAGACATTTTTTGTTGATACTATGAAAAGAGAAGTATTAGATACAATTGGACAAAGTATTGGAATAGCTATAGACAAGGTTAAATTAGAAGAAAAGCTAAAAAAAGATAAGATATTATTAAAGGAAAGTCAAGACTATAATAAAAAAATATCAGAGTACTTTGCTAATTTATCCCATGAGTTGAGAACACCCTTAAACATATTGATTAATGTTTTTCCATTAATAGAGAAAGAAGTACAATCTAAGAAATTTATAAGAATTGCAAAACAGAACTCATATCGTTTATTGAGGTTAATTAATAATATAATCGATATATCAAAAATGGAGGCCAATTTTTTTGATATTGATTTAGGTAATTATAATATAGTAGAAATAGTAGAAGATATTACACAATCTATAGCTGAGTATGTAAAGATTAAAAATATTGAGATAGTATTTGATACAGATATTGAAGAAAAGATAATAGCTTGTGATCCCTATATGATAGAAAGAGTTATATTGAATTTATTGTCTAATTCAATTAAGAATATTCATGATGATGGTGAAGTTTATGTTAGTGTAAAGGATAAAGGTGACACTATAGATTTATCTGTTAAGGATAATGGAGGAGGTATACCAGAAGATAAGTTGGAAAAAATATTTGATCGGTTCACTCAAATTGACCACTCTTCACTAAAAGATATACAAAGTAGTGGAATAGGATTATCATTAGTGAAATCTATTGTGGAATTACATAATGGGAATATATTGGTAAATTCTAAAGTAGGTAAGGGGACAGAATTTATTATTAATATACCAGTACATACTATAAGTAAAAATAATGATGAAAATAAAAAAGTAGATATAGAGGATCAAAGAATCGAAAGAATAACCGTAGAGTTATCTGATATCTATGGCATAGATTATAATAATTAAAGGTGCTCTTTTATAGAGCACTTTTATAATAAGCGTATTATACTAGTATTAGCGTATAAATATAATAGATTAGAAAGGAGATGTTAGAGTGGAGTATAAATTGTTTATTAATGGAGAATGGAGAGAATCATCAAGTAATGAGTGGATAGATGTGAATAATCCTGCTAATGGAGATTTAATAGGAAAAATGGCAAAAGGAACTACCTCGGATACTTCAGATGCAATTGATGCTGCTCATAGGTCTTTTACATCTTGGTCAAAAACTCCGGGTAAAGATAGAAGTAGAATACTTCGAAAATGGTATGAACTAATAATTAAACACAAAGAAGATATAGCTAAAATAATGACTTCTGAACAAGGGAAGCCGATGAAGGAAGCTATAGGTGAAATAATATATGGAGCAGGGTTTGTAGAATGGTATGCTGAAGAAGCCAAAAGGATATATGGTGAAACAATACCATCTAATAGTAATAATAAGAGAATATTAGTTCATAAACAGCCAGTAGGAGTTATAGGGGCCATTACACCTTGGAATTTTCCTGCCGCAATGATAACAAGAAAAATAGCTCCTGCATTAGCAGCTGGATGTACAGCAATAGTTAAACCAGCATCAGCTACACCTTTAACAGCAGTTAAACTATTTGAATTATTAGAAGAGGCAGGATTACCTCAAGGAGTAGCTAATCTAATAGTAGGCTCAGCAAATGATATTGGAGAGGTTTTATTAAATGATGAAAGAGTAAGAAAAATAACCTTTACAGGATCAACTAAAGTAGGTAAAATGCTAATGGAAAAGTCATCGAAAACAGTAAAAAATATTTCTTTAGAGTTAGGAGGGCATGCGCCATTATTAATATTTGAAGATGCTGACCTAGACAAAGCTGTAGAAGGAACCATGTCTTCAAAATTTAGAAATGGAGGTCAAGTTTGTATTGCTACAAATAGAGTATATGTACAAGAGAGTATAAAAGAAAAGTATTTATCTAAATTAAAAGAAAAAGTAGGTATACTAACTGTTGGTAATGGGTTTGATAATGATACTGATATTGGTCCTATAATAGATAAAGAAGGTTATGATAAGATAAATATGCATATCAAGGATGCAATAGACAAAGGTGCTAGTATTGTTACCGGGGGAAATGGAAAGCATGAAGGTGATTGTAATGACTTTGGATACTTCTTTATACCTACAATCTTAGATAATGCCAATGAAGAGATGATAATGATGAATGAAGAAACCTTTGGACCCATTGTACCTGTAACTACATTTAAATACGAAGATGAAGCAATAAAACTAGCCAATGATACTAATTATGGACTAGCAGCCTATGTATTTACTGAAAACTTATCTAGAGGATTTAAAGTTACTGAAGCATTAGAATATGGAATAGTAGGGTTAAATGATGGAGCACCTTCCACACCTCAAGCCCCCTTTGGAGGATTCAAAGAAAGTGGAATAGGAAGAGAAGGTGGACATTTAGGAATAGAGGAATTTTTAGAAGTAAAATATATATCAATAGGATTATAGAAAGGGAGATAAGATGTATAGAAATATAAAATATAATGAGTACTCACAAGAAATGTTAGATCAACTTCCCAGGGGAGCATTCTTAACTACAAAGAATGAAGACAAATTAAATACTATGACAATAGGTTGGGGAAGTATAGGATTTATATGGAATAAACCTGTATTTATGGTTGCTGTAAGGTATTCAAGATATACTTATGAAATGCTTGAAAATGCAAAAGAATTTTCAGTTAGTGTTCCCTTAAAGGGTAATTTAAAAGAAGAATTAGGAATCTGTGGTACAAAATCAAGACGAGAAATTGATAAGTTTAAAGTATGTGAATTAACACCTAAGGAAAGTAAGATTATAGACACACCTATAATAGATGAATGTGAACTTCATTATGAATGTAAAGTAGTATATCAACAAACAATGGAGCCAGGAATGTTAAACAAAGAAATTAAAGATCAAAAATATCCGAATTATGACTATCATGTCCTATATTATGGAGAGATTGTAGCAAGTTATATTAAAGAATAAAAAGGAAATCACTTTTAAGTGATTTCCTTTTTATTCTTTAAATTTATTTAGATAGTGTAACGGTTAGGCTTAAATGACATATAGTATTATTGAATAAGTATGAATAATAGGATGGAGGTAAAAGATAAATGGATGACAATTATAATGTGAATATGAGTAACTTATTAAATAGAATGATACTAGGGGAAGAGAATGTAGATAGATATGATGAATTTTTAAAGGAGTATGGTCAGAAGTCAGATAAAGATTTATTTGATGAAATCAATAAAGTTCAACAAGAAGTTCCAAATGATATTAAACAAATTCATTTAAGAAATTTAGATAGATTATCAAGGATGGAAGGATTCATAGATAGTGATGTTAGAAAAAGAATTGATGGTGTTAAAGGATTAATTAAATTGGAAGAATCTAGTACTAGAAGATATAACAGTGGAAGTGCTCAATATTTTGGTGGGTCTAGTCTATTGCTGTGGTTTTTATTAGTGACAGCTATATTTAGAAGACCTTATTATAGACGAGGATATCGAAGAGGATACAGACGAGGATATTTTTATTAGATGAGAAAAGGTTATGAATTTTTACAATTCATAACCTTTTCTTTCTGAATAAGAAGGGAAAAGTATATACATTAAAGAATTATAATAGTATTAATATATTTGTATAATTTTATAATAAAAAAAATATATAAATATAGATGTTTTAGGAGGTATTAAAATGTGGACTAGAAAAGAGCTTAAGAATCGAGCGAAGGATGTACTAAGAAAATCCTATTGGAAAGCTTTTGTTGTGAGCTTAGTACTTGTTTTTATTGGTGGAAATCTTGGTAGTAGGAGCGGTGGAGCTTCAAGTTTTAGTGGGAGCAGAGATGGTATACAAAATTTTGGTGGAGACATAGGGTATTCGGCCTTACCAGTTATAATCTTTATCATGATTATTGTAGGATTATTTGCACTTACTATAGCAATGGGAATTCGCATATTTTTAGGATATCCATTAGAAGTAGGTGGTAAGAAATACTTTGTAAAGTCAGCTCAAGACGACATAAATATGAATAATTTAGGGTTTGCTTTTGAAAAAGGTATATATTTTGATGTTATTAAATCTATGTTGTGGAAAGGAATATTAAATTTTTTATGGTATTTACTATTGCTCATCCCTGGAATTATTAAAGCTTACTCTTATAGTATGGTTCCATATATACTAGGGGATAACCCTAATATTGGCTATAAAAGAGCATTGGATTTAAGTAAGAAAATGACTAGGGGACATAAATTTGACATGTTTGTACTAGACCTTTCATTTTTGGGATGGTATATTTTGGGATTAATTGCTTTAGGTATAGGTGTTTTATTTGTAATGCCATATGTATATGCAACTAAAGGTGAGTTATATATAGTGTTGCGAAAATATACATTGGCAAATAATCTATCTACCCATGAAGAGTTAAGGTTAAAAAAACCTTTAGATTGAGAAATGATATAATTTTTATATAATAAAATACTTGTAATAAAGATCTGGATTAGATTATTCAGATCTTTATTTGGGTAAAGGGAAGTTAAATATTTAATTGTATGATAAAAAATAGTGGAATAATAGAGGCTTTTATTAGATATTATTTATTAAGTCCTCTAAAATAAGAAGGAAGGACAAATCATATGGGAGCGAATAAAAGAAATATGGAATATAAAAATATATCAGATAGAGCTAAATATCTTTTAAATAGAGAAGAAGGATACGACGTAGACTTTAAACAAAGTTTAAGCGGTTTAGATAGTTCCGATTTTGTTGCTTTTGCTAATTCTGACAAAGGGGGAGCAATACTTATTGGAGTAAAGGAAGTGGAAATAAAAGGTCGTCAAAGAGGTCAAGTTGTAGGTTGTCCAGTAGGTGATACAGAAAAAATGAGTATATTAAGTAAAGCAGATAGTTGTATTCCACCAATAGAAGTGAAAGTATATATTGAAAACAGTGAAAAGACTCCTTTTTATAGAATAGAAATTCTTACTGGAAGGGAAAAGCCCTATTGTACATCTGGAGGAACATATAAAATTAGAGGAGATGGTAGAAATAATGCAATATTACCTAGAAAATTATTACAGATGTTTCTTCAATCTGAGAGTGAAATATTTATAAATAGATTTCAAATAGCTACAAAAGAATTTGAAAACCATCTTACTGACACTAAAAATAAAGTTAATACTGAAATGGATAATCTCTTGAAAAATGTAGAAATAATGCAAGTAAGTGTTGAAAATTCCTTAGATAGAGTATTTAAAAGCGCGGAGAATGCAGAATATATTTCTAATCAAGCAATGAGTTATTCAGATAAATCATTAAATCTAATCAAAAGTATAGATAAGAGAATAGAAGGTATAGAGAAGATATTAGAAAATACTAAAAAATAATTTTAACTCTTATCTTTATTTTTTGAATATTGTGTGTTAGAATATATTTAAAGTTGGAAACGTTACCAGTAACGTTTCTAATAATTAGTTTATAAAGAAGGTGCTTTATGATTAAAAGGAATCTAAATATCAAACATATAGCAAAAATATCAGGTTTTGGTGTTAGTACTGTTTCAAGAGTAATAAATAATCATCCGGATGTTTCAGATAAAACTAGGGAGAAAATATTAAAGGTTATTGAGGAGCATAATTATATCCCTAATAATAGTGCTAGAAACTTAAAGAAAACCGAAACTAACAATATTGGATTATTAGTAAAAGGTATATATAATCCTTTTTTCTCAGAAATAGTTCATACAATAGAAAATAGGCTAAATGATGCTGGTTACTCTATGATTATCCATTATAAGTATGACAACATAAATGATATTGGAGCAGCAATTCAATTCATAAAAGAAAAAAGATTAAAAGGTCTAATATATCTAGGGGGAGACTTTAACGATGAAGATGATGAACAATTAAGATATATCAAGACCCCTATAGTTATAACATCTCCAAATATTATTGAAGAAGCATATAGGAAAACCTTCTCAAGTATCGTAATAGAAAATGAGGAAGCTGCCTATAATGCAGTAGATTATCTTATTAAATTAGGTCATAGAAAAATTGCAACTATTGTTACCGAGTTAAAAGAAAAGAGTATTGGTGAATTGAGGTTAGATGGTTATAAGAAAGCATTAGAAGATAATAACATTTCTTATAATGAAGAGTATGTAAGAGTTGGAGAATTTACTTTTGAATCTGCCTATAATGAGATGAATGATTTACTAGATAAAAATAAAGAAATTACAGCAGTATTCGCAATATCTGATATTATGGCAATTGGTGCTGCTAAAGCAATATTATCTAGGGGGTTAAGAATTCCAGAAGATATATCAGTTATAGGTTTTGATGGTATAGAGTATTCTCGATATTTTCATCCTTCTTTAGCAACTATAGAGCAACCAAAGGAGGAATTTGGACATAAGAGTATAGATATATTATTTAAATTAATTGATGGGAAAATTGACCATCAACATATAATATTAGATACGAAATTATTAAAAAGAGAATCTTGTAGACAAATTTAATTATTAAACTACATTTTTGTGAAAATTTATTCTAGATATTAATTCTTAGTTATTTTTCTTTTTTATTAACGATTAATAACTGGATAATATAAATTAAATTTAAATAATTTTAAGGGGGATTTAATGTGAAGAGATCAAAAAAAGTATTAGCATTAGCAGTTATCTTTTTGTTAGTTTCAACAATGTTTTTAGGAGCATGTTCTAATGATACAGCTGATGATACTAAAGAACCTCAAACTGACGAGAATTCAGAAGGCACAGGAGACGAATTAGCAGAGGCAGAAGTAGATATATTCCAATTTAAAGTAGAAATTGCAGAAAAATTACAAGAAGCTGCGAGAGAATTTGAAGCTGAGAACCCAAATGTTAAAGTTAACATAGAAACAGTTGGTGGTGGAGACGACTATGGTGCTGCATTAAGAGCTAAATTTCAATCTGGTCAAGAACCTGATATATACAACGTAGGTGGACCACAGGATGTTGAGGATTGGATGTCAAAATTAGAAGATCTTTCAGATGAACCGTGGGTAGATCAAGCATTAGATGGAGTTTTATCTGGAGTAACTGTTGAAGACAAGGTTTATGCATTACCTTTCGCAATTGAAGGATATGGATTTATCTATAATAAAGCTATATTTGAAGATGCAGGTATTGATGTAGCAGATATAAAAGATTATTCAAGTTTAGAATCTGCAGTTAAAGAATTAGATAGCAAAATAAAAGCAGGAGATTTAGAAGATGACTATCCCTTACTTGAAGCTGTGTTCTCTTATCCTGCAAAAGAAACTTGGGTAACTGGTTTACACACTTCTAATGTAGCATTAAGTCAAGAATTTGATAGTTCATTAGATTCATTTGATGCTGATAAAGTAGCTTTTGAGCATGGGGACGGATTAAAAGCTTTAATTGATTTACAAGCTGACTATTCTCCATATGCTGATTCAAAAGCAAAATTAAATGCAGTAGATTATGCAACACAAGTTGATGAAGGTATAGCTTTAGAGAGAGTAGCTATAATTCAACAAGGTAACTGGATATATGGTGGAGTAAATGATATAGATGAGAATGTAGCACAAAAACTTGATATATTACCAATGCCTATTGCAGGAGCAAAGGAAGATTCAATTCCAGTAGGAGTACCTATGTATTGGACAGTTAATAAAAACAGTGAAGATGCTGATAAGGCAGCTTCTAAAGCTTTCTTAAACTGGTTATACACTTCAGAAAAAGGTAAGGAATATGTTGTTAATGAGTTCTTCTTTATACCACCTTTAAAAGGATATGATAATTTAGAACCTAAAGACTCATTAGGTCAAGCAGTTAAGAGATATGCTGAAGCAGGAAAAACTACTCCATGGGTATTTATGGGTTATCCAACAGGATGGGGTATGGATGCTTTAGGTGTTGAAATTCAAAAATACTTTGCTGGAGAAGTTACATGGGAAGAATTAATATCTAATTCTCAAGCAAAATGGGAAGAAATGAGATAATAATGAAATAATCATTGAGGAGAGATTTTTATCTCTCCTCAAATTTTCTATAAAGGAGGTCCATAATGAATAATTATAAAAAATGGTTTCCTATATTTGTCGGGCCTATTCTATTAGCTTTTTTAATGGTAGTTATTATACCTATGATAGTAGGTATTTACTTCTCATTTACAGATTGGAATGGTATAACTAATACTCCAAACTGGGTAGGTATAGAAAACTATATAAAAGCTTTTTCTGACGAAAAATTTGGAGATGCATTTAAATTTACAGCTTCATTTGCAGTAGTATCAGTTTTCACTATAAATATCATTGGCTTCGGACTAGCTTTATTAGTTACAAAGAAAATGAAAATAAGTAATTTTCTAAGAAGTATATTCTTTATGCCTAATCTTATAGGTGGAATTATTTTAGGTTTTGTTTGGCAATTCATATTTACTAAAGGTTTTGCTTCATTAGGATCTATATTTGGATGGAGTTTTCTGGAAGGGTGGCTATCAACAACTGCTACTGGATTCTGGGGGTTAGTGATATTGATGAGTTGGCAAATGTCAGGATATATGATGATCATATATATTGCAGCTATTCAAAGTATTCCAGATTCTTTAATAGAGGCATCCCAGATAGATGGAGCTAATGGCTTACAAAAATTACGACATATTATATTACCGTTAGTGGCACCAGCCTTCACTGTAGGTATATTTTTGTCTTTATCAAATTCTTTTAAGTTGTTTGATCAGAATTTAGCATTAACTGGGGGAGGTCCCTATGACTCTACACAAATGCTAGCATTAAATATATATAAAACAGCCTTCACAATGAATAAACTAGGATTAGCTCAAGCAAAAGCTGTAGTTTTCCTTTTAGCAGTAGCAGTTATAACCGTTACCCAATTATACTATAGCAAAAAAAGGGAGGTTGAAATGTAATGGTAGAGGAAAAAAAGAAAAAAATTATAACTCCAGCTCTTGGATTAACATTAGCAGCAATATTCATATTGCCATTATATATAATATTAACAAATTCATTTAAAACCCAGAAGGGAATATTTATGAATGTAATGGGACTTCCCTTTGGAGAATTTTTCACTTTAGAGAATTATCCAGAAGCCTTTGAACAATTAGATTTCATAAGGTCATTTTTCAATTCATTGTTCATCACAGTAGGAAGCACATTAGTTATAATAATATTTGCCTCAATGGCAGCTTGGATGCTTGTAAGAACAAAGACAAAAGTAAGTGCATTCTTATTTTTTCTATTTGCAGTAGCAATGCTTATACCTTTTCAAGCAGTAATGCTTCCGCTAGTGAATTTAATGGGAAGAATAGGATTTTTAAATCCTTTAGGTTTGATATTTATGTATTTAGGATTGGGGTCTAGTTTATCAATTATTTTGTATCATGGATTTATTAAGAATATTCCAGTTGAATTGGAAGAAGCAGCAATTATAGACGGGTGTAATACATTCCAGATATTTTGGTATATAATTTTTCCATTATTAAAACCAATCACAGTGACTGTAAGTATTTTAAATGTAATGTGGATATGGAATGACTTCCTATTACCTCAACTAGTTATTAATAGACCAGAGTGGCAAACAATACCGTTAAAAATGTTCTACTTCTTTGGACAGTATTCTAAAAAATGGCACTTAGCATTAGCTGGATTAGTTATATCAATGGTACCAATAGTAATATTCTATATATTTGCTCAAAAACACATTATTAAAGGAATAACAGATGGATCAATTAAATAGTTAATAATGTTTAAATTGAAAACAAATCAATTACTTTAAATTGATTATTATAAATTATAAAAAAAGAGGAGAAGTATTATGGCAGAAAGAAGCAGTGGTATACTCATGCATATTACATCTATTCCAAGTCCCTACGGAATAGGAACTTTTGGAATAGAAGCATATAATTTCGTAGATTTTTTAGAGAAATCAGGCCAAAAATATTGGCAAATATTACCTGTAGGACCTACTAGCTATGGAGATTCTCCTTATATGTCATTTTCATCTTTCGCAGGAAATCCATATTTTATTGACTTAGACTTATTAGCAGAAGATGGATTATTATCAATAGAAGATTACAAAAATATAGACTTTGGTGATGATAATAAAGTAGATTATGGTAAGATTTTTGTAAACAAAATGCCAGTATTAAAAGTAGCTTATGAAAATGGTAAAAATAAATATAAAGAGCAGATATTAAAATTCAAAGAGGATAATAAAGAATGGTTGGAGGATTATTCTCTATATATGGCTGTGAAAAATGAATTTGGGTTAAAACCGTGGCATGAATGGGATGAAGATATAAAACTAAGAGAGGAAAGTGCACTTAAAAAATACAAAGAAAAATTAAAATATGAAATTGAATATTGGAATTTTCTTCAATACTTGTTTTTTCAACAGTGGATAAATTTAAAAACTTATGCAAATGAAAAGGGAATAAAAATAATAGGAGACATCCCAATCTATGTAGCCAATGATAGTGCAGATACATGGGCTAACAATGAAATCTTTTTATTAGATGAAAGAAATTCTCCTACTAAAGTAGCTGGATGTCCTCCAGATGCTTTTTCAAGTACAGGTCAATTATGGGGAAATCCCTTATATAATTGGGAAGTATTAGAGAAAAGGGGATTTGACTGGTGGATTGAAAGGATAGGAGGAAATATAAAACTATATGATGTGATAAGAATTGATCATTTTAGAGGATTTGAATCCTTTTGGTCTATACCCTATGGGGATAAAACAGCAGAGAACGGTAAATGGGTTAAGGGACCTGGTATGAAATTATTTAATGCAATTAGAAAAGAAATAGGAGAAGTTAATATTATTGCAGAGGATTTAGGTTTTTTAACTGAAGATACAATTCAACTAAGAGAAGATTCAGGCTATCCTGGGATGAAAGTATTACAATTTGCTTTTGATCCAAGGGAAGAGAGTGACTATTTACCTCATAATTATAATAAAAATTGTGTAGTTTATACTGGTACTCATGATAATGATACTATCAATGGATGGTTAGAAACGGTGGATAAGACCGATTTAAATTTAGCAATTAATTACTTGAAATTGACGGAAGAGGAAGGTTATAACTGGGGATTTATTAGAGGTGCTTGGAGTTCTGTAGGGGATTTAGCCATAGCACAAATGCAAGATTTTCTAGGATTAGGATCTGAAGCTAGAATGAATATCCCATCAACTCTTGGAGGTAACTGGCAATGGAGAGTGAAAAAAGAAAAACTAACTGATGATTTAGCGAATAGAATATACGATATGACTATGCTTTATGGGAGGTAGAGAATATGTTTAATAAAGTTGATTTTAAGGAAGACATATTAAAAATCTTAAAAATTCATTTTGGGAAAAGTCTTGATAATTCATTAAGTAATGAAAAATATTATGCAGTTTCTAAAGCTATAATGAATTTAATTACAGATAATTGGATTAAAACAGATATAAAGTATAAAGAAGGAAAAGAAGCCTATTACTTTTCTGCTGAGTATCTAATGGGTAGAGCTTTAGGAAATAATTTAATTAATTTAGGTTTATATGAAGATGTTAAAGAAGTATTGAATGAGTTAGAAATAGATATAAACAATATTGAAAACTTAGAAGAGGATGCAGGTTTAGGTAATGGAGGGTTAGGTAGATTAGCAGCATGTTTTATGGATTCTAGTGCTACATTAAGTTTACCTGTGACAGGATATGGATTAAGATATAATTATGGAATTTTTAAACAAGAGTTTAAAAATGGATTTCAAGTGGAAAAGGCAGATAACTGGTTAAAGCATGGTGATCCTTGGTCTGTTAAAAGAGAAGAAGATACAGTTATAGTTGATTTTAGTGATAGTAAAGTTAAAGCTGTACCTTATGATACTCCGATAATAGGATATGGAACAAACAATGTTAATACCTTAAGGTTATGGCAAGCAGAACCAATTATGGAGTTTGATTTTACTTTATTTAATGAACAAGAATATGATAAATCAGTTAAAGAAAAGAACAGAGCTGAGGATATAACAAGAGTTCTGTACCCAAATGATTCAAAGGAAGAAGGTAAAATATTAAGACTAAAACAACAATATTTATTAGCTTCTGCTTCATTACAGGATTTAATTAGAGAGTTTAAATTAAGAAACATTGATTTTTCTGAATTTCCAAAGTATCATGCAATACAGTTAAATGATACTCATCCTGTAGTAGCAATTCCAGAATTAATGAGATTACTTATAGATGGTGAAGGGCTAGATTGGAGTAAAGCTTGGGAAATAACTCAGAAGACATTTGCATATACAAACCATACTATATTATCAGAAGCATTGGAAAAATGGTATGTACCGTTGTTTAAAAAAGTTCTTCCTAGAATATATGAAATTATTACTCTCATAGATGAGAGATTTGTTGAAGAATTGAAATCAAAAAATATTAAAGAAGATAAAATAGAAGAAATGAGAATTATATCGAATGAATTGATTCATATGGCATGGTTAGCTATCCATGGAACTTATACTACTAATGGTGTAGCTCAGTTACACACAGACATATTAAAAAATCAAGAATTAAATGATTGGTATAAACTATATCCTAATAGATTCCAAAATAAAACTAATGGTATAACTCCTAGAAGGTGGATTGCATTAGCAAATAAAGAGCTTACAGATTTTATTGCGGAGCTGCTAGGACAAGAAGATTGGCTAACTGATTTAAGTATGCTAAAAGAATTAGAAAAATATAGTGATGATGAAGAAATTCTAAATAAATTCTTAGGTATTAAGAGAGAAAAGAAAGAACAATTAGCAAGATATATAAAGGAAGAAGAAGGTATAGATATCAATATAGATTCAATATTTGATATACAGATTAAAAGGCTTCATGAATATAAAAGACAATTATTAAATGCATTCCATATTTTAGACTTATATTATAGAATTAAAGAAAATCCTAATATGGACTTTGTTCCAAAAACATTCATATTTGGTGCAAAAGCTGCTCCAGGATACTTTAGAGCAAAGGGAATAATAAAATATATCAATGAAATAGCGAAGTTGATAAATAATGATCCTAAAGTAAATGAGAAAATTAAAGTTGTATTTGTTCATAACTATAGAGTTTCTTATGCTGAAAAACTGTTCCCAGCAGCTGATGTATCTGAGCAAATATCTACTGCAGGAAAAGAAGCTTCAGGAACTGGAAATATGAAATTCATGCTTAACGGTACTCCAACATTAGGAACATATGATGGAGCTAATGTGGAAATAGTAGAAGAAGCAGGAGAAGATAATAACTTTATATTTGGAGCTAGAGTAGAAGAAATTGAAGAAATGAAAAAGAATAATAGTTATGATCCTGAAAAATACTATGAAAATATAAAAGGATTAAAACGAGTAGTAGATACTTTAATAGATGGTACTTTTGATGACGAAGGAACAGGTATGTTTGAAGAACTATACGATGCATTATTAAAAGGAGCTAGCTGGCATGAACCAGATCATTATTTCATATTTAGAGATTTTGATGATTATAGAAAGTCCCATGAAGAAGTAAGTAATGCATATAAAGATAAATTAGTATGGGCGAAAAAGTGTTGGATTAATATGGCAAATGCTGGCAAATTTAATAGTGATAGAACAATAAGACAGTACGCTGAGGAAATATGGAGTATTAATTCTAAGAGAATATAAGAATTAATCACATAAATTACTGAAAAAAATATAATAATATTAAGATATTAATTTAAAAGTATTGCATAATTAAATAATTATGTATATAATATGTCTATAATAAAATATTGACAGGGCAAAGGCGTCCAAAACATAAGGGAATTAATCCCTTTTGTTGGGGACGCTATTTTATTGTCTAATTATTAAATATTATTGTAAAGTGTTTAGAACGTTCCATAAGAGATATAAAAATGTATAAGAAAATTAGGAGGGATTATGTTGAAAGAGAATTATAGTAAAGAGGAATTATTACAAAGAGTCAAGGAACTTGAGGTGGAATTTATACATCTACAGTTTACAGATATCATGGGAGTAATGAAGAATGTATCAATTACTAGTGAACAATTGAGTAAGGCTTTAAATAATGAAATTATGTTTGATGGATCTTCTATAGATGGTTTTGTAAGAATTGAAGAATCTGATATGTATTTAAGACCGGATCTATCAACTTTTCAAGTGTTTCCATGGTCTGGTGAGTATAAAGAAGCAAGAATTATTTGTAATATCTATAATGCTGATGGCACACCCTTTGAAGGCTGCCCTAGAAACACATTAAAAAGAATAATAAATGAAGCTAAAGAAATGGGATATACAATGAACGTTGGACCTGAATGTGAATTTTTCTTGTTTAATACAGATGAAAAAGGGGAACCTTCTTTAGAAACTCATGATAATGCAGGATATTTTGATTTAGCACCGGTTGATCTAGGAGGAAATGCTAGAAAATCTATGATTACTGTGTTAAAGAAAATGGGATTTGAGATAGAAGCATCCCATCATGAATGTGCTCCAGGGCAACATGAGATTGACTTTGAATATGCAGATGCTCTTACTACAGCAGATAATATAATGACATTTAAAATGGTAGTTAGAATTATAGCTCAAAGACATGGATTGCATGCTACATTTATGCCAAAGCCTAAGGATAATATTGCTGGATCAGGAATGCATCTTAATATATCTCTAGCTAATTTAGATGGAAGTAATGCTTTCTATGACGAGAATGATAAGATCCAGCTATCCAAGCCTGCATATCACTTTTTAGGTGGATTGGTTAAACATGCTAAAGCATTTACAGCTATAACTAACCCTACTGTAAACTCTTATAAAAGATTAGTACCTGGATATGAAGCTCCTGTAATGATAGCATGGGCAGAGAGTAATAGAAGTCCTTTGATAAGAGTACCAGCTAAAAAAGGAAATTCTACTAGAGTAGAATTAAGAAGTCCTGATCCATCAGCTAATCCATATCTAGCACTAGCTACTACATTAAAAGCTGGAATTGATGGAATTAAAAATGAAGTAGAGCCTAAAAATAAAGTGAGTAGTAATCTATATGACATGAATGAAAAAGAACTGAAGGATTTAGGAATAGATAGATTACCTACGAATCTTAAAGAAGCAATAATTGAATTTTCACAAGATAAGACTATGAAAGATGCTTTAGGAGATCATTTATTTGAAAGAGTAATAAATGCTGCATTATATGAGTGGAATGAATATTCTAAATATATATCTCAGTGGGAGATCGATAGATATCTAATGAAATTCTAATTGAAAATATTAGCTTTTATCAATATAATATCTATATTAAGGTATAATGTTGGAGTGGTTATATGTTGAAGGGAAAAATTATAATAGCTGATAGTGGAGAATATACTAGAAAAAGTATAAAAGATTTATTAACTAAAAGAGGCTATAAGATATATGAGGCAACAGATGGGCTTGGTGCTATAAGAATGTGCAGAACAATATATCCAGAGTTAGTTATTATAGATACAAATCTTTGGGGAATGGATGCTTTTCAAGTTGGCAGGATAATAGAGGAAGATAATCTTTCCACAGTTATATATATAACTAATAATGTAAACTCGAATTTTTTAGAACAAATAAAAAAAATGAAAGTCTTTGCCTATATTAGTAATCCAATCATGAAGGATAATCTATATCAAATGGTTGAGTTTGCATTAATGAATGCTAATAAAATCAAAAATCTAGAGAAAAAGGTTAGTAAACTCCAATCTAAGCTTGAAGGAAGAAAGATAATTGATAAAGCAAAGGGTATATTAATGGATAAAGAAAAGATAACAGAAGAAGAAGCCTATAAAAGCATTAGAAGAGAAAGTATGGATAGGTGCGAAAAGATTGAAGAAACAGCAAATAGGATAATTGATAAATATAGTAAAGAATAGCTGAGAAGCTATTCTTTATTTTTTTGTACTAGATTTAAAAATATTGAAAAAAAAAGAAAAAATAGCAGGAGTTATATTAGTAATTGGAGAATTATATATAGAATATTCAAACAAATTAGAGAGTAATAAGAAGAAGATTGGAACTAATAATGAGATGCTGGATTGTTCTAAGTAATCCCAGTAATAAGACTAAGCTTATGGAACTGCTATTAAATTACGATATTGATTGGAGTAATATTTTCAAATTTACAATTATAAATTTTGATGAATTATATAATTTTGATAAAGACTGTGAAAAAACCAAATCAAGAAAGTAGTTTCTGTACATATATTGATACATTTTTTCGCAACACATTTATTGGAAGGAGGAACTGTTTAGGATATATTCAAGAATTACTGGGACATAAAAGTTCAAAAACAACAGAGATATATAAACATGTAACTAAAACGAATTTAAATAAAATAGAAAGTCCATTAGATAGGCTTTTTAAAAAAGGGAGATAAACATCAGACATAAGTAGATATTATCGAAACAAAGTCCGGGAATACCTATATTTAGTAATAAAATACGAACCACAGGTTCGGGAAGATATTGTTATCGGACATTTTTATACTTAAAAGGAGAGATATTGAATGAATAAAAAACAGGTATGGAATTCAAAACAGAAAAAATTGAGAGAAATATTGAAATCAAAATATTTCGATGAGGCGATTAATTTATGTCTAGAACAACATGCAATGGTTCATTCATCAGAAATGTCACAAATAAACAAGACTACTTTAGAAGATGAGTTATGGGAAGAGATTGATGAAGCTACATTCAGAACAGTAACAAATAATAAAGGACGCACAGTTGCTTATGGTTTATGGCATTCAACTAGAATAGAGGATATAACCTTGAATATATTAATTGCCAATGAAAAACAAATTATTAGTACAAATAATTGGCTAGAAAAAATAGGGTCAAACATATGTGATACTGGAAATGCAATGTCACGAGAAGAATTTTAGAATTTAGTAAGGATATAAATATTAAAGAATTAAAAAAATATAGAATTGCTGTAGGTAGGAAAACGAGAAAAATTATACAAAATCTTAATCCTTCAGATTTAAGAACAATAATAGATGAAAAAAGATTACAACGAGTATTAGATGAAGGTGCTGTATTAGATGTAGAAAGTTCTAACTGGCAAATCAATTATTGGGGTAAGAGAAATTATGCAGGTATTTTATTGATGCCAGTTACTCGACACAATCTTGTGCATATAAACGAATCAATGCGAGCTAAAAATAAGGCTAAATAGTAGATGTAAACTACAAACATCCGATAACAATATGTTTGTACAAGGGTGCACTATGGATAGGCTTTTGGGTGGTGTGAACCACACCTTTTAACTAGGAGCGAAGCACCGCCAAGGAAGTAGTGCTTT
This sequence comes from Anaeromonas frigoriresistens, assembly GCF_016820655.1. Lineage (GTDB taxonomy): Bacteria > Bacillota > Clostridia > Tissierellales > SIT17 > Anaeromonas > Anaeromonas frigoriresistens. The sequence goes on along the minus strand of NZ_WSFT01000021.1, from coordinate 25,635 downwards.
GAGGTCCAGTTCGAAGGAGTCGCAAACACGGAACGTTAAATGAAATGCTTGTGATATTGAGTTGTATAGATTTTATTTAGAGATTTCGAAGTTTATTAATTTAGGAGGAAAAAAGGTGACTAATTCTATTCTATGGTTAGGCACGCTAGTGGTTTCAATTATTATTTCTACATTTGCTCATGAATTAGGTCATGGAATTTCGTGTTATTTATCAGGAATCAGGGTAAGTACCGGGTTTAATAAAGTTGGTGACCTAGGCAAGAAGCCTTCAGATGTTGAATTTCGTATGGAATATGACAATTCACCCAAAATGATTTGGGATCTAGGGGTACCAATAACACTATTAATTGCTATGATTTTTAGTAATTTACTTAGAGTAGAATTATCAACTAAAACAGTTATTATTGTTGGTGCAGTAGGATACACTAACTCGTTGATGAGACTAATTCCATGTGGTAATGCATTGTGGGGAGTGATAAAAAGAGGAAGATTAAATCTTGAAGATGAGGTTGGATTAGGACAAGCATTGAAAGAGAAATATGAAATCAAGATTTTACGTTATATTCCACTAGCTATATCAATTATTGTATCTCTATATACACTAGATATAACGTTGAATTTATTGAACCAGAAGGCAAGTTGGCTCTTTGATGAAGGTTGGACATTCACAGCAATAACGGTATTAGCTCTTTGGTTAGGAACAAATATTTGCGAATGGTTAGATGAAAGATATCGTATAGATTGGGAAAGGTAAGTATTTTTCAGTCAAGCACATCATTTAACAAGGCATTGCCCCTATACAATAAAAATACTTTGTACAAGGTCAATACCTAAAATGTTAAATGACAGTTGGTTTTGAGAATAAAAACTTGAGAACGAAAATATTAAGAAGGAGTGGAGGATAGCATGGTTAAATCAAAAGAATGGAATTGGGAAGAAGTAAAAGAAAATTTTTGGAATGTGCCATCAGAAGATGTTTATTATTATGTAAATAGGTGGAAAAGTAAAGAGTATAATAATTTCTTAGATTTAGGTTGTGGACTTGGTAGACATTCGATATTATTTGCTCAAAATGGCTTTGAAACGTACAGTTTTGACTTATCACAAGATGGACTAGATGTACTAAAGAAGAAAGCTAAAGATGATAATCTAAATATCGATATCAAGTTAGGCGATATAAATAGCTTACCTTATGAAACAAGTTCATTTGATTGTTTGTTAGCATATCATGTTATTTCTCATACAGATACAAAAGGGATAATAAAGATAATCAGTGAGATTAATAGAGTGTTGAAAAGTGGTGGAGAATTTTTCGTAACATTATGTTCAAAAAATAGCCCTTCGTTTAGTAAGAAGAACTATCCAAGAATCGATGATAACACAATTATAAAAATTGAAGAGCCAGAAATTGATGTGCCTCATTTTTATTCAAACTTAGAAGATGTGAGAGAACTTTTAAAAGATTTTCATATTATAAGAATAAGGCATATAGAAGATATATTTAATGATACAAGTAGTTGGCATTACTTTATTCATGGAAAAAAACAATAATGAAGCTGTAGGTAGTTCCAAACTAACCATCATTTAACATGCTATTTGCAGAGAGTCCACGAAAAGTATGTGGACCATAGCTACGATAGCAAGAACGTTAGACGATATTAAAAAACTAGTGTTGTGAATTCAAGAGAGTTTCTGAACAGTAACTAAAATGAAAAGAGGATTATTATGGAATTATGGGATGTATTAGATAAGAATAGGAAAAAAACAAGAAGAATAGTTGAACGAGGTAAACCAATGAATCCTGGTGAGTTTCATTTAGTTGTTTTTGCATTCATTAAGAATTCAAAGGGTCAAATTCTCATCTCTAAAAGAACACCGAATAAAGCATTCCCCAATACATGGGAGATAACGGGTGGATCAGCAATTGCAGGAGAGGATAGCTTTAGAGCTATAGTACGGGAAGTAAAAGAAGAATTAGGGATAGAGTTAACTAGTAATGGAAGGATTATAAGGAGTACAGTGCATGAAGGAGAGTGTTCGTATTTCGCAGATGTTTGGTTATTCGAACAAGATATTGATATAGAAGACGTGATATGCCAACCAGAAGAAGTCAGTGAAGCAAAATTAGTTTCAAAGGAAGAAATTTACAGGTTATTTGAAGAAGGAATATTTATGGTCGGGAAGCCTTCAATAATAGAGTGGTTACAATTAATTTAGAAATAATTTGAATTAAATGCTATGAAGTGATTTATTTATATCATAGTTATTTTATGGGTCTTTGTGTTCTTAGGTATAATGTAATAACAATAGTTGAGTTGAAGGAGGACTGAATAAATTGAAAAATGTAGATAAACGAAATAAACTTGAAGAAGAAATTTTTTCGTATAAAGTATCAAAGGATGATAAGATATTTATTTTTTGGGAAGGAAAACAAGTTAAGATATTAAAGGGGAAAGAAAGCAAGAAATTTTTATCTAAAATATCTACAGCAGGTACAATAGAATCACAATTAATAATGGCTAAAGTTACTGGCAATTTCAAGCGTGGAAATGAAAAGATAAACAAAGGGAGGTAAGGATATGAGTTTTAAGAACACTTTAATGTTGCATCTAAATTCTATGAAAAACAAAGATTTAAACAATTTTCTTTCAACAGTTAAATTAGAAAATATTATTTTGATTATGCCTAACGGAGACCTAGTAAGAGATAAGGAAGAATTTTTAGAGTTACATAAAAGTTGGTTTGAAGATAATGATTGGAATTTAAACTATAAAATATTAAATATTGAAGAAAGTTCAGAAATGGCATATGCATTAATAGAAGTTGATTATAAAGATTATGATGAAGAAGGAAACATAATTAAAATGAATTATTATTTGAATTTAATTTTTCGTAAACAAGAAGAAAAATGGCTTTTAATACATGATCAGAACACTATACATAAATAATTTTTAAAAATGAATATAAAACTTCACTTACAATAAGCAATATTAGCAGAAAGGATAAAGGTGCAATGATTAAAGAATTGAGTAAAGATAAATATTGTGAAGTCTATAATTTAATTAAAAATGATAAGTTTCCAGAAGCTACATCAGTAATTTTAAAGAATAACCCAGGTTGGATTTTTGTTGATAACATAAATAATCCAAAAACAGCATTGATATTTTGTAAAGGTATGGGAGGTTTTTATTTATTAGGAGACTATACTAATACTCAATTTAAAAGTGAACTTTTGTCTTTCGTTGAAGAGGTAGTCTATTCAAGGTTAAATAATATAGGTATAAGTTGGATCGAAATTTCAGGAGTTTCAGAGGAATGGAATAGAATAATTGAGGAAGTTTTTTCAAACAAAAACTTAGGTAAAGATAAGCAATTAGTATATAAGCTAAAAAATGAAATATCAATTAGTGAAAAAAGTATAGAAAATATAAGGCTGTTTAATAAAAATACATTTAACTTACAAATTTCTAATATTGATTTTCTGAAAAATGAGACACAAAAATTCTGGGGAAATATAGAGAATTTTATGAATAAGGGTATATGCAGTTATTACTTAATAGAAAATGAAATAGTGAGTATTTGTTATTCTGGTTTAGTGAAAGGTAATATTCATACAGTTGGAATAGAAACATTAGAAAAACATCGAAGAAAAGGATATGGTTATAAAGTAGCTAAGGCTTTTATAAAGGAATGTAGAATGAAGGGGATAGAACTACACTGGGATTGTAGTGAAGATAATGATGGATCAAAATCTATGGCAGAAAAACTTGGTCTTGAAAAAGAATATGATTATACATGTTATTGGTATAAGTTCTAGTAATTATTAAAAATGATGTAAAAACTTACACCTAACATTGTATTTTAAGACAGTCTATAAAGAATATTGGCTACACAAATATAGCAAGTACAAAAGTATGAAACTTGTAATATCTAAGAAATGAGGGAGGAACTATGAAGTAGTTTTTTATGAAGAAAAAAGTTAATTTGTGCAAGGCGTAAATATGCTATATTAAAATTATCATAAATTATAAAAGGAGACTATTATGAAAGATCGAATACATATCCTTGGAGCATCGGGTTCTGGAGCATCTACCCTAGGGAAGGAGTTATCTTTAATTCTTCCACATGTGAATTTTGATGGTGATGATTATTTTTGGGCTGAAAAGTTTAGTAAACAGAGAGCACCTAAAGATAGAGTGAACTTGTTAAAAGAAGATATTAAAAATTATAAAAAATGGATTTTATCAGGGGCAGTTTGTGGATGGGGTGATGAATTCAAGTCATATTTTGATTTGGTTATCTTTGTCTATACCCCCGAAGAAATAAGACTTAAAAGGTTGCAGGAGAGAGAATTGCAGAGGTATGGTGATGAAATCTTACCTGGTGGAAGTAGATATGAACAATCAAAGATTTATCTTGAGTGGGCATCATTGTATGATAAAGGTGGTTTAGAGGTTAGGAGCAAGACTCTACATGAGTATTGGATGTCTAGCTTATCCTGTCCAATTTTGCGAATAGAGGGAGATCAGTCTATCCAAGAAAGAGTTAATATAGTACTAGATTATCTTAAAGTAAATAGGTTTATTAATAGGCAAAAATATCTTTAGGGCTAGAAGTTATACGTAATTAAGAATAAGATTTAATATATATTTTAAAAGTCATAAAAATTGAATGTATTGTAGAGTAAAGAATTGCAGAAAAACTTAAGTGAAATTTCAGAGGTGAGTATAATTAATAATTTTAAACCAATTAATATAAACAAAAATTTATTTAACATCAAAGCATATAATTATTTAAGTAGAACAATTATTCTTATATACGCTTTATTTATGTTAGTGTATTTGTTTAGAGAAAATTTATATAAATTAGGAAATCAATATATTACTTTATTCGCAGAAACGGCACCAAATCTTGTACCAAGTTTTCTCTTCACCTTAGTAGGTATATTTTATATAGCACCTATACTTTTTAAAGGGCTTGATGTAATTCATAGGCCTGTGTTTATATGGTTGATTAATATACTTAATATGACTGTTTTTTTACTTATAGAATATCTACATGTGATTCTCAAATTAGGGGCATGGGATAATAATGATATTATTGCATCTTTAATTGGTATATTTATTTCTACAATTATTTACTATAAAATCAAAAAAAATTTTGACGAAAAACATATTGATTAGAAAGATATAAAAAGGATGGTAAAGGATATATATTCGAAGAATTAATTTATGATGCATTATTTAAAATATTGCTACATAATTGATGACTTATATTAATGAAATCACCATAATGGAGAAATTTTCGGTAGAAAATAAAATTAAAAAAAGGAGACTTAATTATGATTGAGATATTTGATATACCCTTTGATAATATTAAAATTATAAAAAAATTATGGGAGAAGAATCGGCAGTACCATGAAGATAGCTCAGAATATTTTAGTGATGCATATCGCTCTATTTGCTTTGAAGATAGGATTAAAGGCTATGATGAGTTTTGCAGGGATACACTTAAAATAACCATTGCTAAATATAATGATAAGTATATCGGTTATTGCATATCAACTATAGTTGAAGAAAAAGGGGAACTTGAATCAATCCATGTAGATGAATCCAAAAGAGGTATTGGTATTGGAAAAGAAATTGTAGTTAAACATCTTGAGTGGATGAAAGAAAAGAATTGTAAATCTATTGGGGTTACAGTATCTCAGGAAAATGAATCTACTATTAACTTTTATAGAAAATTAGGGTTTTATCCTAACACTTTATATATGCAACAAGTTCTATAAGATATATTGATTACAAGAGAGGAGAATTTCCTGAAAAGATTTTTAAGTGGCATATTGAAAACAAAACTGGAAGAGAACAAGGTTCACTACTTCACGGAGATTTTAGAACAAAATATATTATGTTAGATAAAGAGAATAATAGTGAGATTATTGATTAGGGTTTTGTAGACATTGGAGATCCTTATTATGATTTAACAGTAATAGATTATTATTTTAAAGATGAGTTAGATAGAAATAGTTTTTACTAAGGTTATGAAAGTAGTCATTATGATAGATTGAGTTGGTTCATTAATGTATAGGGGAAAACGGTCTGCTAAAACTATGGTTGTGTAAGGACGTTCTAGGATAAAAGAAGCCTATGGGGATGAGTGCCACACATTCTCGCTATAGAGAGTATGTTTATTAAAAAGAAGAACAGAAGGAGTTAATGAAATGGTAGTGGATTTTTATGATATAGGTACTATTGATAATGAAAAATTAGAGTATGCAGTTATTTGCTGTATATATAAAGGGAAATTTGTTTTTGTAAGACATAAAGAAAGGGAAACATGGGAAATACCTGGTGGACGGAGAGAGATTGGTGAGGTGATTGAAGAAACAGGTAAAAGAGAATTAGAAGAAGAGACAGGTGCAAAGCAATTCTCAATACATAAGGTGTGTGATTATTCAGTTTCAAGAGAAGAAAAGACTAGCTATGGGAGACTATTTTATAGTGAAATTGAAGTGTTTGGGGATCTACCTAATATGGAAATAGAAGAAGTAAGACTTTTTAATGAAATGCCAACAAATTTAACCTATCCAGAAATACAACCACTAATACATAGAAAGGTTATTGAATTAAAAGCAAATAGGAAATGGTAGCAGAAGGTTTGCGGGCGACACTCGTTTTATAACATTTTTTTGCACAAAGGTGCTAATGAAAGATTATATTGAGAAAAACAAAAAAGTATGGGAGTTCGATGCATATAATTTTTGGGTAAAGCAATCCGGGAAGAAAAGGATATGGGTATAAAGTAGCTAATTTTTTAAAATGAATGTAGGATGAAGGATATATAACTACAATGGGATTGTAGTAAAGATAATGATGGATCAAAATCTATTGCAGAAAAACTTGGTCTTGAAAAATAATATCAATATACATATTATTGGTATAAGTTTTAGTAATGATTAAAACTAAGGTAGAAACTATATCTAAAATGGATAATATATAAGTATGAGAAAGGGTAGACAATAGGCTATCCTTTAATTTTTTTGAATATAGATTCAAAAGTATTGGTAAGAAAAGAAAAAAACAGGAGTTATATTGTGTATTGGAGAATTATATATAGAATATTTAAACATATCATAATAAACACAAGGCTATATATTAAATAATTTACTCATGAAGACTTAGCGTAGGGGAATTGGTATGTTGAAAAACATGAGACATAATAAACAAAATAATAAGTAGCCAGATAACCATACTATATGAAAAAATATAGAATGAGTAGCATTGTTGGAAATTACATAAGTACAATAAACTTCGAGAAGAGGTGATCCTAGTGAAAGCTCTAATAACAGATGAATATGATGAGGGAGCTTCGATAATTGAGGGACCAGAAGAGATTATTAAAAGACTTAAAGAGTATTTATTAGAATTTGATAATTATGAGCATCCAGGATGTTGGGGAACAGAAGAATTTATTAATTATTTGAATGATGTTATTCTAATGAAAAGTGATGAAAAAGTAATCATTCTTGAACTTTGGATCTATGACTATGATGAAACCCTACCAAAATTAAAGATTTAGGTTAAAAGCAGGAACTTTTACGAACCACCTACTTTTTTTAACATTAGTTAAATTATAAATTCTTTAGGAGGAAATCAATGTGGAAAATACAATTGATTTTTTATTAAATCATGGTGATCCAGTTATTAAATATCGCACAATGACAGAATTACTAGAAGTCACTGATGACAATCAAGTTCAAAATCTTAAAAAACAATTAGTGGAATATAGTAAAACCAAAAAGAGATTATATTATTTGGAAAGTAAAGACAAGCTTCATGATTTTAATGGAGTGCATGGAGCCACAAATTATCATTTAGAAAATTCTTTGCCTATGTTACTTGATTATGGTGTAAAGAAAGGATTTGTTACTTTTGATAAGATTATGAAACCGATTCTTGAACGTCTTAAAAAGCAAGTTTTTCCAGAAGATCATGTCTTTTCAAACTTTATTAATATTATTATTTTTCCTTTTCTATATAAATCAGGATTTAGAGAAAGCTGGATAAAAAATTTCATGGTTGAAAGATTAGATATACTTTATAACTTTACCATACAAAAAAATTATGATATTTATGATAATAATAATTATTATAAAAGTATACCCACTTCATTTAAAAATAGAAGAATTATCAAACCAGATCTTTATATAAATGGTCATTTTAAGATTCCCTTAATATATGACATTTATGGATTAGCTGAAATGAGTAAAGAGGCTGATGAAACTACTTTAAATAAGATAAAATCAGTCATTGATTATATTTTAGATTCAGCTTACCTTCAGTTTGATGATGGGTATGGTATATTAGTAAATGGTGATAGAAATTATCTTGCAATGGGTTGGGATGCCAAGTTACCGATAAATCAGGATGATATATTAACTCCTGAAATATTACATCGCCTTGAATTAATGGCTCATTTTAAAAATGCCGTAGAAGATAATTGGTTTAAAAGTAACTATAATAAACTGAAAGAGTACAGAAGTGAAAAAGGTACATATCAATTTCCTAAAATTGTTCTACAAAAAAAAACAGGATGTTGGGTACACGGTAGACATATGGATTTAGGAGAAAATAGACGAAAATTATTAGCCTATGAACTGGAATCGACATTTAGGGTACTGAAAATAAATAAAATTTTAAGGAGTCATAATTAAGAGTGAAAGACGTATTGTAAAAAGGTAATGAATTTAGCTAATTAAAGGGAAAGTAATTATGATTAGAGATTATAATCAAGCTGATATTGAGGAGATCGTTAGATTACATACATTAGAATATAAGGCAATGCCAGCAGAGATTGAAAACTTGAAGTCTGCGTCAAAAATTCTTGTATATGAGGATAGAGGAATTAAAGGATTTATTCATTTAGAGATGAGTGGTAATCATTGTTATGTTGAAATGGGGGCTGCTACAAGTGAATTGATAATACCTGATAATTGGTATTTAAATGCAAGTAAAGAGGCAATTGAAAACAATAGAAAAGTAAGCTTAGAAGAAAAAGAGTACAATTATCTATTTTTTAAAAACAATGAAATCCTAGGAGCTTCAATGGTAAAGAATGCGGAAATTGAATTACTATTTGTTAATATTAAATACCAAAGAAAAGGTTATGGTAAGAAAATATTAGAATATACAATAAATAGAGGTTTAGAACAGAGTCCAACAAGTGTGAATTTAAATGCACTAGCTAGTAATGAGAAAGCATTAAAGCTATATAAAGACTTAGGATTTAAAGTTGTACAAGCACAAGATGCCAGAAGGTTAAATATAGGAGGTGATTAGCTTGATAGAATTTAAATTAGCTAATAAAGAAGATATAAATCAAATATCTGACTTTATTGCAGAAATTAATAAAGTAGAAGAAAGTAATATTGGATTTTGTGGAATTGATAATAACGAAATTTTCCACTCATTAATAGAAGATATCACAGATATTCCCTTTTATAAAAGCTTTATAATAGCTTATCAGAATGAGAAAATTATTGGTGTTTTGGGTTTCGATACTGACTTTAGTAGCAATAATGTTGAAGTTTGGGGGCCATTTATTAAGGAATCGAAATGGAATATTGTCTATGATATGTGGGGTAAGATGATAGAAAGATTAGCTGATGAAATAGAGTTAATAAGTATGTTTATTAATAAGAAAAATAAAAGATGTCTAAGTTTAGTAGAAAATTTAAATTTCAATAAAAAGAGTGAGGAGATAATTTTTAATTTTGAAAGGAGAAACATTTCTAAACTCTTGGGTATACCAAATATTGAACTTTCTCCTATTTACTATCAAGATATGGAATCTTTACATGATAAAGTTTTTCCAAAAACCTATTATACTGGTAAGGAGATAATAGAAAGATTAAATAACTATAGAAAGGTATTTATTAATACTGAGAACAATGATTTAGCAGGTTATATATATACAGAAGTTAATCCACGGTTTGGAGAAGGGAGTATTGAATTCTTTGCTGTTGAAGAAACACAAAGGGGTAAAGGAATAGGAAATAAACTATTATCTATGGCATTAAAGTGGTTATTTACTTTTGAAGGAGTAAATGACATTACTTTATGTGTCAATTCAGAAAATAAAAAAGCAGTGGAATTATATAAGAGGATAGGTTTTAAGCAGACTAATCAGTTATGTTATTTTACTAAGAGTATAAAAAATAATGAAAAGATGTAAATGAATAGTAAGTATAAAAGGTTCTTTGTTGAAAATATTAAATTAGAAAGAAGGTAATTAATGATGATATTATTTAAAGAAATAACTAAGGAAAATTTTTGGGATTGTATTTCCTTAGAAGTTACCCAAGAACAAGTTAACTTTGTAACCTCAAATGCTGTTTCAATAGCTCAGTCTAAAGTTCAACCAGAATGTATACCCCTTGCAGTATATGATGAGGAAGTAATAATTGGATTTTTAATGTATTGTATAGATGAAGATGATGGAGAATATTGGATTTATCGTATGATGACTGATAAGAACTATCAATCAAAGGGATATGGTAAGAAGGCTTTAGAAGAACTTTTGAGAATTATAAAGGAAGATAAATCTCACAATAAGGTGTTTCTTGGAGTACATAAACAAAATACTTATGCAGTAAAACTATATAAGAGTTTTGGGTTTTATTTTAATGGACAAGTATTTGGTGATGAACATATTATGAGGTTAGATTACTAAATTTAGTATATTTAATGCACGTTTAAAAAAACTTATAGGAGGATAACAATATGATAGAACTTAGATATCCCATGGTAGAAGATGCAGAGAGATTTTATGAAATATTAAATAACATTGATACTACATATTATTATGCAACTATTCCTGATTCAATTGAAATGGAAATAAAATGGATAGAAAGAAGAAAGTATAAAAGAGAAAATAAATTAGAATACAACTATGCTATTATCTACAATGGAAAAGTTGTAGGAGGTTGTGGTCTTACTATTTACCAAGAATATGATCATATCGGTGAAATAGGATATTTTGTGGATAAATATTATTCAGGAAAGGGTATTGCTACTCAAGCTGTACAAGAATTAGAGAGAGTTGCCTTTGAGGATTTAAATTTAGGTAGAATTGAAATTAGAATGGATCCGAGAAATAAGATAAGTGAAAAGGTTGCAATAAAGAATAATTATATAAAAGAAGGATTACTGCATAATGCAGTGGAATTTCAATGCAATTATTTTGATTATTCGCTATATGCTAAAACTAAAAGTTTTGAGAATAAAAACTTGAAATACATCTAAGAAAAGGAGTATCAAAATGATAGGGTTGCCTAGAGGGAAAGTTAAATTAAGTCCTTATTCTAAGGAATGGAGTATATTATTTGAAAAGGAAAAGGATGAATTAATAAAAAGTATTGGAAAGTTTATAATAGATATTCAACATGTAGGTAGTACTTCCATTCCTCATATGGATTCAAAGCCTATAATAGATATAGTAATTGGTATAAAAGAACTTAAAGATGGATTACAGTGTATGAAACCCTTGGAGAAGTTAGGATATCATTACAAAGGCCATATGGGAAAAAGTAATCGATTGTTTTTTGCTAAAGGTAATGAAGATAATAGAACTCACCATGTTAATATTGTAGAATATGGGGATAAAAATTGGACTAACTTAATTCTCTTCAGAGATTACCTAATAAAACATCAAGATTTTAAGCATGAGTATGAAGTGTTGAAGAAAAGACTTGCTCGAGAGTATGGAGATGATAGAAATACATATACGTGTAAAAAAGAAGATTTTATTTTGAATACTATTGAACTGGCCATGGTGGAAAAAGGACATAAGAAAAATAATTAAAGAATAATATATAAATGACTAGTCATTTCTTTTAGCAAAGGAATAATTAGTTATTTTTTTATAAAATAACTTTGATTTTTATTACCTATAGATGGGTAATAAAATATTAAGAGATTATTAATAGTAGGAGGTTTTTTAATGTCAAAAGTAAAAATTAAAGTTAATGACAATGGTTCTTATGAAATTGATGGAGATGTAGAGTTAGTGGATGGAAAAGGTAAAGAACTAGAAACAAAGAATAATAAATATCTTTGTAGATGTGGGTTATCTAAAACTAAACCTTTTTGCGATGGAACTCATAGAGGGAGATTTGAAAGCGTTGTAAGAGCAGAAGAAATAAAATAAAAAATATGGTCTATTTAGACTATATTTTTTAAAAATATATTGATTTATTTTTAAAAAATTAATATAATTTACTGGTGATTTGGCTTTCATAAGAAGTGTGATAATTTTAATGTAAAAGGAGAAGAGAGAATTGGAAGCAAATGCAGTAAATTATAAAATTTCATCAAATCAGTTGTTATTAGGTGTAGACTATAGAAACTATACTGATTTTCATTCTTTTAAATTAGCATTGAAAAAATATAATAATCAAATTACTAATAAACAGATTAATAATATTTTAGAATTTTTAAGAGTTGATTTAGCAATATATTGTGATGCGGACTTGGAAGATATTACAGATGATGAAATCCAGTTATTGAGGGATTTAATATTTTAGTAATAACCTTGTATATTAGTTAGGAGAGAGTTATGACTTATTTATTTATATTTTTAGCAAAAATTGTTGAAGTAGCTTTTATGACTTTAAGAGTAGTACTTATAACTAAAGGAGAAAAAGTATATGGTTCAATAATAGGCTTTTTCGAAGTTATGATATGGCTTAGTTTAATAGGAAGTGTTCTTATAGGGATACAAGATGATCCTTTAAGAATGGTAGTATATGGATTAGGATTTGCTTGTGGTAATTATGTAGGATCATATATAGAAGAGAAGTTAGCATTAGGACTTATGACCTTAAATATAATTGTGACTGAAGAAAATGGAATAAAGTTAGCAAGAATTTTAAGAGATAAAAAAATTGGAGTCACAGTAATAGGTGCAGAAGGTATAGAGAAAAATAGACATTTACTCATTGTGCATGCCAAAAGAAAAAGGAAAAACGAGATTCTTAGATTGATTGATAATTCAGATATACCTACTGTAATATCTGTAAATGATACTAAAGTTATATATGGAGGATACGGTATACGAAAATAACCACAGCTTAAGCTGTGGTTATTTTTTTGATTATTTTAAATTGTTAGGGTAAATATATAATAATGGGGACTTTAGATATTATAAATAGGAAGGTGAAGCAAATGGATTATATAAAAAAATATGAAAAATGGATTAGTAATGAGAATATAGACAAGATAACAAAAGATGAGTTAATGAAAATTAAAGATGATAAAGAAGAAATCGAAGAAAGATTTTATACTGACTTATCCTTTGGTACTGCGGGACTTAGAGGGAAAATGGGGGCAGGAACTAATAGGATGAATAAATATATTATCTCCATGGCTACTCAAGCAATTGCAGAAGTGATAAAAGCTGAAGGAAAAAAAGCTTGCAAAAAGGGAGTAGTAATAGCATATGATGTAAGACATAAATCAGATGAATTTGCTAAAAGAGCAGCATTAGTATTGGCGAATAACGGAATAAAAGCCTATCTATTTGAGGGTATAAGACCTACCCCAGAACTTTCTTATGCTGTTAGAAGATTAGGTACTCAAGCAGGGATAGTAGTTACTGCTAGTCATAATCCAAAGGATTATAATGGATATAAAGTATATTGGGATGAAGGAAGTCAAATACTATCTGATATTGCAGCTAGAGTAACTGAAAAAATAGATGAGATAGAGGATATTGCAAAAATCAAAAGAATGGATGAAGACGAAGCTCTAAGAGAAGGACTATTAGAGATTATAGGAAAAGATATTGATGATGAGTATATAGAAAAAGTAAAAGAATTATCCTTAAGAGATGAAATAAAAAAAGATATAAAAATAGTATATACTCCATTTAATGGAACTGGAAATATTCCTGTAAGAAGAGTATTAGATGAACGAGGATTTAATAATGTTTTTGTAGTTAAGGAACAAGAAAACCCAGATCCTAACTTCACCACCATTGGTTACCCTAATCCTGAAGATATTAAAACCTTTGAATATGCTATTAAATTAGGAAAAGAAAAAAATGCTGATTTACTAATAGCAAATGATCCTGACTGTGATCGAATGGCGTGTATGATCAAGGACAAAAAGGGAGAGTACATTCCTCTAAATGGGAATCAGACTGGAGCAATACTCATAAATTATGTATTAGAAGCATTAAAAGAAAAGAATGAAATTCCTTCTAATGCAGTTATAGTGAAATCTATAGTAACAGGAGATTTAGGTAAAGATATTGCCAAATCCTATGGAGTTCATACTGTAGAAACTCTAACTGGATTTAAAAATATTTGTGGTAAAGCAAATGAATTTGAAAAAACAGGAGAGTATACATATTTATTTGGATATGAAGAAAGTATAGGTTATGTATATGATACTTTTGTAAGAGATAAAGATGGTGTAATAGCAGCTATGTTAATAGTAGAAGCGGCAGCTTTTTATATGAATAAAGAGAAAACCCTTTTAGATATATTAGAAGATATCTATAATGAATATGGTTACTATAGCGAGGATCTATTCTCTCTTGTCTTAGAAGGTATAGAAGGGAAGGAAAGGATAGGTAGAATGATGGAAAACTATAAAAAACATTACTTAACAGAAATAGCAGGAGCTAAATTAACTAGGATTACTGACTTTGAAAATCAGTTACGAAGAGATCTTTTAAATGAGTCAGAGGAAGAAATAGAAATGAAAAAGACTAATGCTTTAAAATTTGAATTTGATAATGACAGCTGGTATGCTATAAGGCCCTCTGGAACTGAGCCTAAGATTAAAATATATATATATAGTAAAGGCAAAAATAAGTCTGAGGCAGAAGAAATAGTTAAAAAAATAAAGGAAAATGTTTTAGATAAACTTCATAGTATAAAGTAGAGTCCTTAAATATAAGGGCTCTTTATATTGTTAAAAATAAAATTAATTGTAACAGATATAATTAATTGTTATGTTTAATTTTATTAGGGTATCTAATGAGTATATTAATTGAAGGAGGTTAGTTATGATTATACAAAACTTTAATCCTCTTGAGGATGAAATGGTAACTATATTAGATAAAGAAGGGGAGGTTGTTAGAGAAGACATTCTTCCAGATATTGAAGACGATAAATTAAAACACATGTACAAAACAATGCTTTTCACAAGAATAATTGACACTAAAACATTACAATATCAAAGACAAGGTAGAATGCTTACTTATGCACCTAATAAAGGTCAGGAAGCTGCTCAAATAGGTTCAGTAGCTGCAATAGAAAAGGAAGATTGGTTAGTGCCAGCCTTTAGGGAATTAGGAGCATGGTTATATAAAGGAGTATCTTTAGATCAGATATATTTATATTGGTATGGTAATGAAGAAGGAAGTAGGTTTGAGAAGGATGTAAAGGTGTTACCTATATCTGTACCTATAGCATCTCAATTGAATCATGCAGTAGGTATAGCAATGGCAACAAATATAAAGAAAGAAAATGATGTTACTCTAGCTTATGTTGGTGATGGAGGAACTAGTGAAGGAGAATTTCATGAGGCATTAAACTTTGCTGGAGTTTTTAATACACCAAATGTATTTATTATCCAAAATAATCAGTGGGCTATATCAGTTTCTAGAAATATTCAAACCAAATCAGAAACTTTAGCCCAAAAAGCAATAGCATATGGGATACCAGGAGTTCAGGTGGATGGTAACGATGTCCTTGCTATGTATGCTGTAACTAAGGAAGCAGTGGAAAGAGCAAGACGAGGAGAAGGACCCACATTGATTGAAGCGGTAACCTATAGATTAGGACCCCATACAACTTCTGATGACCCCACAATATATAGAACAAATGAAGAGGTTGAAGAATGGGCTCTTAAGGATCCATTAACAAGATTCCAAAAATATTTATTGGATAAAGGCATACTAACTCAAGAAGAAGATGAGAAATTAAGAGATGAATATGCAGATCAAGTGACACAAACTTTCAAGAAAATAGAAAAAACAGGTGCAGATACTAAACTAATTGATGTATTTAAATATAATTATGCAGAAATGCCACCTAATCTTAAAGAGCAATATGAAGAACAAAAAAGATATTATGAAGGGGGCGAAAAATAATGCCATTATTAAATAATATTGGAGCATTAACATATGCACTAGACCAGGAAATGGAAAGAGATAATACTATTGTAGTTTATGGTGAGGATGTTGGATATGAAGGTGGAGTATTTAGAGCTACTCAAGGACTTCAAAAGAAGTATGGGGTAGATAGATGCTTTGATACACCTTTAGCAGAAGCAGGGATAGTAGGATCAGCGGTAGGAATGGCAATAAACGGCCTAAAGCCAGTTGTAGAGATGCAATTTTCGGGATTTATGCTTCCAGCCTATAATCAGATAGTAGGCCATGTAGCTAGAATGAGAAATAGATCTAGAGGAAGCTATAATCTTCCTATGGTGATAAGAATGCCCTATGGTGGAGGAGTAAGAGCCTTAGAGCATCACTCAGAGAGTCTAGAGACATTATTCGCTCATATACCAGGATTAAAGGTTGTAATCCCTTCTACTCCTTATGATACAAAGGGACTTATGATATCAGCTCTAAGAGATCCTGACCCTGTTATATTTATGGAGCCAAAAAGAATATATAGAGCATTCAAGCAAGAAGTACCTGAAGAAGACTATTCAATACCTATAGGTAAGGCTAAAGTTGTGAAAGAAGGAGAAGATATTACTGTGGTAGCTTGGGGTGCTTTAGTAAGGGAAACACAAAAGGCTATCAAGGAAATAGAAGAAAAAGAAGATATTAGTGTAGAATTAATTGACCTTAGAACAATCTCTCCAATTGATAAAGAAACAATAATAAAATCTGTACAGAAGACTGGAAGATTTTTAGTAGTTCATGAGGCAATAAAATCCTTTGGACCCGGTGCAGAATTAATGTCTATAGTAAATGAAGGGGCCTTCCTGTATTTAGAAGCTCCTCCTACTAGAGTAACAGGCTTAGACGTAACTGTACCTTTACCTAAGTCAGAACATTACTTTATGGTGGATACTAGAAAAATAGCAGATAAGATTAAAGAATTAGTAGAGTATTAGGAGAGGTGATAATAAATGTATGAGTTTAAATTCGCAGATATAGGTGAAGGAATCCATGAAGGTAAACTTTTAAAGTGGATGTTTGATGTTGGAGATGAAGTGAAGGATGGAGACACCTTATTTTTAGTAGAAACAGATAAGGTTAATGCAGAGATACCATCTCCTGTGGATGGTAAGATATCTGAGAAGTTAGCAGAAGAAGGAGATATCATCCACGTGGGTGATATTGTAGTTAAGATAGATGATGGTGAGGATAGTACAGAAACAACTGAAACTACTATTAATGAAGGAACAAAAAAAGAAACTGTTGATGAAGGTGATGAAGAAGTAGCTGGAGTTGTAGGAGAGTTAGAAATAGGAGAAGATGTTCTAGAGAGCAGTGATGAAAATAGTACTAAAACTCAGAAAAGTTCTTCCAAAAGAAAAGTATTAGCTACGCCAGTAGCTAGAAAATTGGCAAAAGACCTAGGAGTAGATATAACTACTATTGAAGGGTCCGGAGCTAATGGAAGAGTTATGAAGGAAGATATCTATAAAGCTAGTGAGGAAAAGAAAGGTGAAAAACAAGAAGAAAAACAAGAAACTAAGAAATCTAAGCATCAAAGGAATATTGAAATTCCAGAATTAAAGATAGAAGGAGAGGTTGAAAGAGTACCAATCTCAAAGATGAGAAAGACCATAGCAGAAAATATGGTATTATCAAAAACTGTAATTCCTCATGCTTCTTCTATGGATGATTTTGATGTTACAGAATTAGTGAAGTTTAGAAAGGAACAAAAACATATTTCTGAAGCCCAAGGAACAAAATTAACTTATATGCCATTTATCATTAAAGCAGTAACCTTAGCTCTGAAAGAGTTCCCAATGTTTAATGCAAGCTATGATGATAATAATGAAGAAATAGTATTGAAAAAATACTACAATGTAGGTATAGCAGCGGACACTCCAGAAGGGCTTATGGTACCAGTAATTAAAGAAACTGATAGAAAAGGAATATTAGAGATTTCTAGAGATATGAATAAAGTAATAGAGAAATCTAAAGATAGATCTATAGGTTTAGATGAACTTCGAGGAGGTACATTCTCTATAACAAATTATGGAGCAGTAGGCTCTACCTATGGAGTACCAGTTATCAAACATCCAGAGGTAGCTATATTAGGTATTGGTAAAATATCTAAGAAGCCTGTAGTAATTGAGGATGATATTGTAATAAGAGACATTATGCCTATATCAATAAGTATAGATCATCGAGTGATAGACGGAGCAGATGCAGGTAGATTCTTAAATAGAATAAAAGAATATTTACAAGATCCTATGCTTCTGTTACTAAGCTAAGGAGGTAATAATATGAAGAATTATGATATTACAGTCCTTGGAGGAGGACCAGGAGGCTATGTAGCAGCCATAAAAGCTGCTCAAATGGGAGCAAAGACAGCCTTAATAGAAAAGGATAATGTAGGTGGTGTATGTCTTAATTGGGGATGTATCCCTACAAAAACTTTATTAAAGAGTGCCAAGGTTTATGAATATATGATGAACTCAGAAAAGTATGGAATTGATTTAGAAGATAAAAGTAGTATTAATATAAATTGGGATAATATTAAAAACAGAAAAGATAAAGTGGTGAAGCAATTAACAGGTGGAGTTGGAGTTCTTCTGAAGAAAAACGGTGTGGATGTATATAATGGATTCGGAACAGTGGTGGATAAAAATACTATAGAAATAAATGATGAGAAAATAAACACTAAAAATATTATTATAGCCACGGGATCATCTCCTCGAATTTCCAATACTCCAGGATTTAAAGAAGCTATGGAGAAGGGGTTCATAGTAACCAGTAAGGAAATATTAGATTTAGAAGAAATTCCTGAAAAATTACTAATTATTGGTGGAGGAGTTATTTCAGTAGAATTCGCTACTCTTTATAACACTTTAGGTTCTAAAGTAACTATACTTCAAAGATCTAACAGAATATTAGGAAATATAGATGAAGATATTAGAGATAATATGTCTAGAATTCTTGAAAGAGATGGGGTGGAGATAATATATGATACCTCCATCGAAAGGATAGAAGATAATAAAGTTACAGTAGTTATAGATGGAAAAGAGAGAGTTCTGGAAGGAGATAAAATTTTATCAAGTATTGGTAGAGTGCCAAATATGAAAGGTTTAGAAAATTTAAACCTAGAAACCTATAAACGAGGTATTGTTACAGACGAATTCATGAGAACTAATGTGGAAAATGTATATGCTATTGGAGATGTAAATGGCAAGTTTATGTTAGCTCATGTAGCATCAGCAGAAGGTATAGCATCAGTAGAGAACATCCTAGGTGAAGAATCAAAAATCAACTATAATACAGTTCCATCTTGTATTTATGGATTCCCAGAAATAGGTGTAGCCGGGCTAACTGAGAAGGAGGCAAAAGAAAAAGGGCATGATGTTCTTGTTAGTACATTCCCTCTGTCTGCAAATGGTAAATCTCTAGCAGAAGGAGAAAGTGATGGATTTATTAAGATAGTAGCAGACAAAAAATATGGAGAAGTATTAGGAGTACACATTTTAGCCCCCCATGCAACAGATATGATTGCAGAAGCTGTTACTACAATGGAGTTAGAAGGTACTGTGTATGAGCTAGCTAAAGCTATTCATCCTCATCCAACTTTATCAGAGATAGTTATGGAAGCAGCCCATGGAGCAATAGATAAACCAATTCATATATTTAAAGACTAAAGGGATCGATCCCTTTAGTCTTTAAATTATTTAAAGACAAATAATTTTATGGATTCATTTAATATTAAGGTATGATTACAAAGGATATATTTAGTAATAAATATGATATTATATTCATATATAGATTAAATTTTTTTGAAAAGGAGGCATATATTTGCAGGGAATATCAGAACTCATAAAGATTTTATTAATTATATCAGTATATATTTTTATATTTATTATTTTTAAGTATTTGTATTTAGATGTGAAATTAATGAGAAATTTAAGATATGATAAATATCCTTATTTAAAGTTATTGAATAGAAAAAGTGATATTTCTTTTAAAGTAGAAGAAACTTATAATATATATAAAAGCATGAAGATTGGAAGAGCCACTCATAATGATATAGTAATAAAGAATGATTTTATAGATAAATATCATGCAGAAATAAAGATTGAAGAGGAGAAGTATTTTGTTAATACATATGCTAATACTAGTTTAATGATTAATGGAAAGGTTATAAAGGGTGAAAGAGAATTAAAAAATAACGATATTTTACAAATAGGAACTATAAAATTTGTTTTTATTAGAGAGATAGGTGAATAACTTGGATCATAATAAATTTTTAAAGAAAAGTTTGCTACCTATATATATTTTATTGATAACTAATATATTATATTTTTTTATTATTAAAGATTTATATCAAGAGAATACATACAAATTTTCTATGATATGGATTATTTTCTCATTGATAATATTCATATCTAGTATTTTATATCAAAAAATATTTAAAGGAGAATATATTATACTTTCAATAGTATTTATGCTCCTAACTATAGGACTACCTATGATATATCGTATAGATAAAGAATTAGCTTTTAGACAGACTCTTTGGTATATATTTGGACTAATAGTATTTTTTATTGTAATTTTTGTTTTCAAAAAATATTTTATTACAAACAGATATACCTATTTATATATGGGTGTAATCTATATAATGTTTATTATGACTTTTATATTTGGTAGTAGAATTAAAGGCTCAATAAATTGGATAAAATTTAATGGCATTAGCTTTCAACCTTCAGAAGTAATAAAAATATTATTTATATTATTTATTGCCAGTTATTTTACGAATAGAGATAAAAAATTAAAAAAATCCTACTTCTTATTCATAGTTTATTCGATTATAGGATTATTTTTCTTTCAAAAAGATTTAGGGTCAGCCCTTTTATTATATTTAGTATTCATGTCAATATATTACTTAAATGAGGAAAATAAATTTGCACTATTAATGAATCTATTTGGAGCAATTATTGTAGGAATTAATAGTATTATTATATTTGATCATGTAAAAGTACGGATGATATCATGGATAAATCCATGGAAGTACATTGATGGTGCTGGATATCAAATAACCCAGTCTCTATTTGCTATTTCTGAAGGAGGATATTTAGGGGTAGGGTTAGGTAAAGGTCACCCCAAATATATACCTGAGGTTCAAACTGATTTTATATTTTCGGCAATAATTGAGGAAATGGGCATATTGATGGGTATTGCTATTGTATTATTATATATTTTATTCATATATAAAGGAATAAAGATAACTTTAAATCAAAAAAATAATTTTATCAGGCAAGTTGCATTAGGTATAACTATGATGACTGGATTTCAAGCATTTATAATTATAGGAGGATCTATTAAGTTAATTCCATTAACGGGAATTACATTACCATTTGTTAGTTATGGTGGCAGTTCTATAGTTATGAGTTTTGTATCAATAGGATTATTACAGGTTGCTTCTCAAGAATTGGAGGGGGAATTTCATAGTGAATAGAGATAATAAGAGAATAATAAAATTATTTGTATTTATAATAAGTCTTTTTGTATTAATAATTGTCTATTTAACCTATTTTAATTTATTTGATGCATGGAAGTTAAAAGAACATCCTAATAACTTTAGAAATACAATTGAACAGGATATAGAGATATAGCCACAGATAACACTGTGGCTATATTATTATTTATTTAATTGAATAAACAATCTATTAGATCTTGTTTTTCTATACCATAGAAGAACTCATTTAATTCTATCTCATCTAAAGTAGCTTTAATAAATTCTTCGTCATATTTTTTATTTATAAATTCCTTTTCTAAATTACTCACATCTTTGTCTCCAAAGAAATCTCCATATATTTTACACTCTTTTATATTACCATCTTTAACGGTTAATCTAATGTCTAAAGATCCTGCTTCATATCTTTTAGTCTTTTGAATATTAAATTCTGGGGACTCTCCAAAATTCCATTCCCACTTTTTATATCTATCATCCATAAGTTCATTTATTTTATTTAAGTCTTTCTCTTCCAGTTTATATTCTTGAGAAGATATGTCATTGGTATCTAAAATAAATTTTAGTAATATATCTTTAAATTCATCAATAGAGATCTTTTCTTCTAAATATGGATAAATATTTGTTACTCTACTTCTAATTGACTTAATGCCCTTTGATTTGATTTTTTCATTATTAACCATTAGTACATTCACTATATCTTCTAAGGTAGAATTAAAAAGTATTGTACCATGATGAAGCATCTTATCTTTGTAAAAATACTGTGCATTTCCTGATATTTTCTTTCCATCTACTACAATATCATTTCTTCCATGAAATTCGGCATTTACCCCTAGCTTCTTTAATGCATCGATAACTGGCTGTGTAAATTTTTTATAGTTATTGACATTTGATTTGTCATTTTTAGTAATGAAGGTAAAGTTTAAGTTTCCTAAATCATGATAAACTGCTCCACCTCCAGAAAGTCTTCTAACTACATTAATATCATTATCTTTAATATATTGAGGGTTTATTTCTTCTATAGTATTTTGATTTCTTCCAATAATAACTGAGGGCTCATTCTGCCACAATATAAGTATATCTTCTTCAATATTTAGATATTTCAAAGCATATTCTTCTAGTGCTAAGTTATAATGGGGATTTATTTTATCATTTTTAATATAAAGCATATAATTCACTCCCTAAAGATTTAATGTGAGTAATTGATACCCAAAAAAATATATATTAATAGTATAAAATAGTCTTTACATATATTTTTTTATATATTATAATAACGATAATATAAAAGGTTATAATATATTTAATAGACAATGATAGGAAGAGTAGATATAGGTAAACATTTAAGCGAGTTGATTATGGTGAGAGTTCAACATGAACCCTATATTGAAGAACATCCTTGAGTTTCTAACCGAAATCTTTTTGATAGTAGGCTTAGACGGATTCAAACCGTTATTTGATGAGTTGGCCAAGTGGCAACTAGGGTGGTACCGCGGAATCTTTTCGTCCCTTATAGGGAAGAGAGGTTTTTTTTATTGCCTAATAATAATAAATAGGAGGTTAAATATGAAAACTACATTAGTTAGAGAAATATACAAAGACAAAGAATTTTATAGTCATAAAGAAATTAAAGTATCAGGATGGATTAGAACTTCAAGAGGTTCAAAAAACTTTGGGTTTATAGAGCTTAATGATGGTACTTTTTTTAAAGGAATACAAGTAGTTATTGGAAATGAGTTAGAAAATTTCAAGGAACTTATTAAATTATCTATAAGTAGTGCTATAGTAGTGACAGGAAAATTAGTATTAACTCCAGATGCTAAACAACCCTTTGAAATTCAAGCAACAGAGGTAGAAATAGAAGGAGAGTCTACTAATGAATATCCACTACAAAAGAAAAGACATACTTTTGAGTACTTAAGAACTATTGCTCATTTACGACCAAGAAGTAATACTTTTTCTGCTGTATTTAGAGTTAGATCATTAGCATCTTATGCAATACATAAGTTTTTTCAAGAGAGAAACTTTGTATACACCCATACACCTATTGTAACTACAAGTGATGCTGAAGGTGCAGGAGAAATGTTTAGGGTAACTACAATAGATCTTAAAAACACAGCATTAGACGAAGATGGTAACGTTGACTATGGACTAGATTTCTTTGGTAAGGAGACAGGATTAACAGTAAGTGGTCAATTAGCAGCAGAGACTTACGCTCAAGCCTTTAGAAATGTATATACCTTTGGACCTACTTTTAGAGCAGAGAATTCAAATACTCCAAGACATGCAGCTGAATTTTGGATGGTGGAGCCTGAGATAGCATTTGCTGACCTTCAGGATGATATGAAACTAGCAGAAGATATGATGAAGTATATCATTAAATATGTTATGGACAATGCAAAAGAAGAAATAGAGTTCTTTAATAAATTTATAGATAAAGGTCTTTTAGATAGATTAACTAATGTTGCAAACTCTGACTTCGAAAAAATAACATATACTGAAGCAATAGAAATTTTAAAGAAAGCAAAAGAAAAATTTGAGTTTCCTATAGAATGGGGTTCAGATCTTCAGACAGAGCATGAAAGATATATTACAGAAAAGGTATTTAATAAACCTGTATTTGTTACTGACTACCCTAAAGATATAAAAGCTTTCTATATGAGACTAAATGATGATAATAAAACTGTAGCTGCTATGGATTTATTAGTACCAGGAGTGGGAGAGATTATTGGAGGTAGCCAAAGGGAAGAACGTTTGGATAAACTAGAAGAAAGAATAGAAGAATTTGAACTTAATGCAGAAGATTATTGGTGGTATTTAGATTTAAGAAAGTATGGTACTACTAAGCACGCAGGATTCGGACTTGGCTTTGAAAGAATAATAATGTATTTAACAGGCATGAGTAATATTAGAGATGTAATTTCTTTCCCTAGAACAACAAAGTCAGCAGAATTTTAGGAAAAATATATTTTTAAAGGTATTTACTATACATTTGTAGAATATATTTATCATCATTAATGTTATGATGGAAGGTAGTGATTACATGATACAAAATTGGGATCAATTGCTCATACCCTATGATCAAGCAGTAGAAGAACTTAAAATTAAATTTAAGAGTATTAGAAATGAATATAGAAGAATGGATGAATACTCACCTATAGAATTTGTTACAGGAAGAGTTAAAAAAATTTCTAGTATTTTGGATAAAGCCAAGAAGCTAGATATACCTTTAGATAAATTGACAGAACAGATGGAAGATATAGCAGGCATCAGAATTATGTGTCAAATGGTTGAGGATATTGATAGAGTTGTTGATTTGATTAGAGAGAGAGATGGAAAAGATCTTAAAGTAGCTTATGAGAAAGATTATATAAAAAACAAAAAGGAAAGCGGATATAGAAGTTATCATATGATAATTAAATATCCTGTTCATACTGCATTTGGTGAAAAAGAGATTTTAGCAGAGATTCAAATTAGAACTTTAGCTATGAATTTTTGGTCAACCATTGAACATTCTTTAAATTATAAGTTTGAAAGAAATATTCCTAAGCATATAAGGGTTAGACTTAAAAATGCTGCTGAGGCGGCATCAAAGTTGGATCAGGAAATGTCAGAAATTAGAGAAGAGATAATCGACTCTCAGGAAGTTTTTCAAGTGAAAAGCAGTTTAGTAGCTGATATCTTAAATAAGATACAAACTCTATATTTTTCAGGTAAAATAAAAGATATTGATGATTATAGAGAAGAATTCTTTCGAATACAGGAAAGAGGAGATTTTGCAGAACTAAGAGAGTTTAAGAAAAGATTAGATGAGCTAGCAAAAAAATATAATATTCAAATGATACTATAGGTACTTGTTTAACAAGTACCTATTTTTTTAAGTGTGCCCGGCATGGGCATAGTCTATAGGGTGAAAGTCCCGAACACTGAAGGTG
>NZ_WSFT01000038.1 GCF_016820655.1 Anaeromonas frigoriresistens | reverse complement strand
CACCTTCAGTGTTCGGGACTTTCACCCTATAGACTATGCCCATGCCGGGCACACTTAAAAAAACCCTAGAATATCACATATTCTAGGGTTAAAATATCAATTATTTAGAAACAATATTTTCTGCTTGAGGACCTTTTTGTCCTTCAACTACGTCGAATTCTACTTCTTGACCTTCTTCTAAAGATTTGAAACCATCTTTTTGAATTTGTGAAAAGTGAGCGAATACGTCTTTTCCGTCTTCACCTGTAATAAAACCAAATCCTTTTTCTGCATTAAACCATTTTACTGTACCATTCATAATGTGTACCTCCTAAATTTTATTCTTAAACTGATTTTAATAATTCACAAATAAAATCTAGATGTATACTATATTGAATAGTATTTATAGATATATATTGTGTTACTATTTACTCTAATTTAAGTTCTAACATAGTATACCATAGATTGAAATTTATAGCTAGTTTTTTTATAAAATAAGTCATCTTTATGGTGTGTCCATTATTCTCAAATTATCCTTTAGTATTATATATGATATTATTTCTTATCATAATTTATATATTACCTTCGAATTAATGTATTAATCTTAAGATGATCATTAAAATAGCTAGTCCAATAAGAACACTAAAAGAGTCAATAAATGCATCTTTTATCCTCTTCCCTGATCCCATCTTCAACCTGTGTCATAAGATCAACCAAAATCATAGATATAATTATTTTAGATTTAATTATAAAAAAAAACTAACCTCATATGAGGTTAGTTTTGATAAAAGAAAAAGGACAAGCCCCCAAATAGTATTTAAGATAATGATAGTACCAACCTTAAGCAATTAAATTAGATAAGATTTGGTGTGTGTACTTTTTTGTGGCACTCCAATTTAAGAGTTTTTTTAAGTTTATTCAGTAATTAACTTAAGCTCTACTGGAATGAATTCTTCTACATCTTCACCTTTTATAATCTTTTCTGCATTTTCAACACCTGTAGAACCTATTAATTTAGGTTGTTGAGCTACTGTTGCAGCCATTTCGCCATCTTCTACAGCTTTTACTGCATCATCTGTTGCATCAAACCCAATTACCATTATATCTCTATCAGTTGATTGAATAGCTTTTAACGCACCTAGAGCCATTTCATCATTATGAGCAAATACTGCATCAATTTCTTCTTGAGCTTGAAGAATATTTTCCATTACATTTAATCCTTCAGTTCTATCAAAGTTTGCAACTTGTTTTGCAACCACCTCTATATCAGACTCACCAATAGCTTCATTAAACCCTTGACCTCTATCTCTAGCTGCAGAAGTTCCTGCAATACCTTCAAGTTCTACTATTTTTCCCTTACCATCTAATTCATTAACTACAAATTCTCCAGCCATTTTTCCACCAGCTACATTATCAGAAGCTATATGAGTTGCAACTTCACCTGAATCTGCACCTCTATCTAATGTAATTACTGGAATACCTGCATCATTAGCAGCTTTTACCGCATTACCAACAGCTTCAGAATCGGTTGGGTTAATTAGTATAACTGATACCTTTTGAGTAATTAAATCTTCTATATTTGCAAGTTCTTTTGATGGATCATTTTGCGAATCAAGTGTTAAAATATCATATCCTAAATCTTTTGCTTTTTCTTCAGCACCATCTTTTAAAGATACAAAAAATGGATTATCAAGAGTAGAAACAACTAGACCTATCTTTTCACCTGAATCATCAGAGCCACTATCTCCACTGTCATTTCCTTCATCAGTGGAACACCCTACAGCTGCTGTAAGCACGAACATACCAATTAATAATATTGCTAAAAATTTCTTCATTAAAATTCCTCCTTTTATTTTTTATATATTAAATTATAGTTAACTATAATTTAAATCAAAATTATTTTTCTTTTCTATCTAATAACACAGCTATTAAAATAACTAAACCTTTTGCCATAAGCTGATAATATGATGAAACATTCATAAGATTTAAAGCATTGCTCAGTATTCCAATTATAAGGGCACCTATGACAGTACCAAATATACTACCCACACCACCAGCAAGACTAGTACCACCTAGTACAACAGCTGCAATAGCATCTAATTCATAACCATCACCTGCAGTAGGTTGAGCAGATGAGAGTCTTGCAGTTATTATAATTCCAGTAAGTGCAGCTAATAATCCACTTATCATATATACAGAAGTTTTAATTTTATTAGTATTTATTCCTGAAAGCTTTGTTGCTTCTTCATTGTCACCTAGAGAATATACATATCTTCCAAGTCTTGTTTGTCTTAAAATATAATAAGCTATTGCAAATACTAATATCATTAGATATATTGGTATAGGTATTCCTAAGAAATATCCTGATCCAATAAAATTAAAGATTTCAGCAGGACCTTCAAATCCAACGCCAATAGGACGACCATCTGTAAATACAAGAGTAGCCCCTCTGATAAGGGTCATAGTAGCAAGAGTTGCAATAAAGGGTTGAACTTTACCTTTACTAATTATAATTCCATTTATTAATCCTATAAGAGCACCTATTGAAAGAGCTATAAGGATAGAGAGAAATACATTATATCCTCCAGCAATTAAACTGGCTGCTATTGCTCCAGAAAAAGCTACTGTAGAACCTACAGAAAGGTCAATTCCTCCTGTTAAAATTACAAATGTCATACCTGCAGCAATAACTGCATTAATAGAAGTTTGCCTTAAAATATTTAATAGATTAGGCACAGTCAAAAATCTATCATTTAATAGTGAAATTATTATAGAAAATACAACAAGACCTATTATAGACTTATACTTTAAAAGCGTTTCTTTATTTAAAAACTTCATCTGTTTTTTCCCCTTTCATTCCAACTGCAAGTTTCATAATATTTTTTTGATTTGCGTTTTTCCTATCCAATTCTCCAGATTTCTTTCCCTCACTCATGACCATTATCCTATCACTCATACCTAAAATCTCTGGAATTTCAGAAGATATCATTATAATAGCCATACCATTTTTCTTGAATTTATTTATTAAATCATAGATTTCTCTCTTGGCACCTACATCTACCCCTCTAGTAGGTTCATCTAATATAAGAACTTTTGGTTCTGCGATAAGACTCTTAGTAATAGCTACCTTTTGTTGATTACCACCACTTAAATTTTTAACCATTTGTTTTTTACTTGGAGTCCTTATAGACATACTTTTAATAAATTGATCACATATTGAATTTTCATCTTTTTTATTAATCTTTCCGAAGCTATCAGTGAATTCTTTTAAAGAAGAAAGAGTCATATTATCTTTTACAGAAAGTCCTAACACTAATCCATCCTTTTTTCTATCTTCAGATACATAAGATATACCAGATTTAATAGCATCATGAGGAGAATTTATATTTAAATTTTTTCCATCTAATATCACTTCACCATTACTTACTTTATAAAGGCCAAATATAGTTTTAGCAAGTTCAGTTCTACCAGCACCCATAAGCCCTGCTATTCCTAATATTTCACCTTTTTTCACATTAAAACTTACATTATCAATATGCTCATTTTTTAAATTTTTCACTTCTAAAACTATTTCACCAATATTTTTATCAAGTACAGGAAATTGTTCAGTAAGCTTTCTACCAACCATAAGCTCAATCATTTGTTCTTTATTTATATTTTCTACCTTTTCTTCTTTTATAAACTTTCCATCACGAAGTATAGTTACATCATCACATATTTCAAATATTTCATCTAATCTATGAGAAATATATATTACACCTTTATTTTCATCTCTTAATTCATTTATTACTCTAAATAAATTTTCAGTTTCAGCATCAGTTAAGGCATCAGTAGGTTCATCCATTATAATAAGTTCTGCATTAAGCGATAAAGCCTTTGCAATTTCAACCATTTGCTTTATACCTATACTTAAGTTCTTAATCTTAGTTTTAGGGTTTACATCAATTTTTAATTTTTTAAGATATTTTTCAGAATCACTATATAATTTTGACCAATTAATCTTTCCAGTTTTGCCTACTGGTTCCCTACCCAAAAATATATTTTCAGCTATAGTAAGATTGGGTAATAAATTTAATTCTTGATGGATTATACCTATTCCCTTTTCTTGAGATTCCTTTGGAAAATTAAATTTAACTTTTTCACCTTTATAATAAATTTCTCCGGAAGATCTTTCATATACTCCTGTAAGTATCTTCATAAGGGTAGATTTCCCTGCTCCATTTTCACCCAGTAAAGCCATTACTCTTCCATTATAAGCATTTAAATCTACATCTTCCAAAGCCTTTACACCAGGAAATTCCTTACTTATATTTTTCATTTCAACTAATATTTCATTCACATTTATCACTCCTAAAATACAACACCAGATTTTAAAATAATATTAGCAAACGGAGTAAACTCTCCCGATCTTATAACAGCCTTTGTATCCTTTGTAATTTCTTTAAATTCTTCATGATTTACTCTCGTAATCTTTATATCACAATTTTCTTCATCTTTTATATTTTCTATTTCTTTCATCAATTCCTCATAAAGTTCAGGACTTATCTTTTCCATTTCAGATGCTATGATTACCTCTTCTACCTTTAATTCACTCATCACAGATTTAAAACAATCCATAAAAGAAGGTATACCTTTTTGTAAAGCTAAATCTATTCTATCTACATCGTTTGGAATAGGTAGTCCACTATCTGCTATAGTTAAAGTATCTTTATGACCCATTTTTGATATCATATATGAAATATTTGAATTTATTAATTTTGTCTTCTTCAATATTATCACTCCTTAAAATTATCTATTTCATCCCTATAAGGTAGAGAGCTTTGAGCTCCTTCTTTCATCACAGTAAGTGCTCCAACCTTTGATGCAAAATCTATCGCTTCATCCATAGATTTTCCTTCAATAACTGAAACTACAATGCCACCATTAAAACTATCACCTGCTGCAGTAGTATCAACTGCATCTACTTTATATGCATTAAACTTCTTTTCTATATCTTTATTTATATATAAAGACCCCTCTGATCCAAGCGTTACAATTAGTTCCTTCACACCTTTATCTATAAGCAATTTAGAAGCCTTTATAACATCATCAAAATTATTTATCTTCATACCGCTTATTATTTCAAGCTCTGTTTCATTAGGAGTTAAAAGATCTATATTTTTTATCAAATTATAACTAAGCACTTTTGCAGGAGCTGGATTTAATATAGTATAATTACCATTTTCCTTGGCTATCTTCAAGCAATATTCCACTGTATCAATAGGTATTTCCAGTTGAGATAATACTATCTTGGATTTATTGAATAAATTAATGTTTTCATCTATATCATCTTTATCTACACCATAATTTGCTCCAGGTATTACAATGATAGAATTATTACCATCACCATCAACAGTTATTGTAGCTATCCCAGTAGATAGTTTTTTATCTTCTTTTATGAAATTCACATTAACTCCATCTTTTTTAAGAGATTCTATTAAAGCTTTTCCAAATAAATCCTCTCCAACTCTTCCAATCATTGTTACATTTCCATTTAATCTTGCCATTGCAGCCGCCTGATTTGCACCTTTCCCTCCAGGTATTTGGTCAAAACGTTTTCCTATTATAGTCTCTCCTACAGTAGGCATTCTGTTTGTTACTGTTACTAAATCCATATTTAAACTACCTATAACTAATATATCTGACAAAATAATTCCTCCTAACTTATATAGACTCTCTTATTTGTAACTCTGTTTTAAAGGTTATTTCCTTTTCCTTTAATTCTATATCATTTATAATGTTGATAATCATATCAGCAGCCGCGTGTCCCATTTCATACATAGGTTGCTTTATAGAAGATAACTCTGGTTCCATTAATTTTGCCATATATATATCATCAAATCCAAGAACTCCTATATCTTTTGGTATATTATATCCCCTATTTTTAAGCTCTTTCATTGCACCTATTGCAATCATATCATCAGATGAAAATATGCAGTCAAAATCTAAACCACTATTTATCATTTTATCTATAGCTTTCTTCCCCCACTCTTTTCTAAACTCACCTTCATAAAAATATTTTTCGTCATATCCTATATTCTTATCTTTTAATGCTTTTTTATATCCCTTAAATCTTTCTAAAGCATTAGTATTAGAAAGATTACCAGAAATAAAAGCTATTTTTTTATATCCTTTATCAATTAAATATTTCGTACCCTCATATGCACCTTTAAAATTATTTACTAGTACTTTGCCCTTTATTTTACTACTATCTACATCTCTATCTACTATAACTATAGGTAAATTTAACTTCGAAAAATTTGAAGCTGATTCACCACCAGCTGATGGAACTATTATTATCCCATCTACCATTTTTTCTAAAAGGGTTTTTATATATTTCTTTTCCTTTTTTATGTCATCATCAGTATTACAAATTATAATATTATAATCTAATTCATTAGATTTATCTTCAACACCTCTTGCCATCTCAGGAAAAAAAGGATTCGAGATATCAGGAAGTATAAGCCCGATAGTCTTAGTCTTTCTAGTAACCATACTACTAGCAACTCTATTTAAAGAATAATTATATTTTTTTGAAACCTCAAGTACCTTTTGTCTTGTTCTCTCGCTTATCTTTTCATCCTTATTATTAAGTACCTTTGATACAGTAGCTGTTGAAACTCCTGAAAACTTAGCTATGTCTTTTATTGTGTATTTCATTATATTCACCATTTTTCTATTATTATATACTTTCCATTAGGTTAAACGTTTAACCTAAGTTTATCATACATAGTTTTGAATTACAATTAGAAATAAAAAATAGCCCTGAATTTAATCAGAGCTTGAAACTTTTATACATATTCTAAATAACTTGGAAGAACTTCAATCACATCAGCAGATTTTATTAAA
This sequence comes from Anaeromonas frigoriresistens, assembly GCF_016820655.1. Taxonomy (GTDB): domain Bacteria; phylum Bacillota; class Clostridia; order Tissierellales; family SIT17; genus Anaeromonas; species Anaeromonas frigoriresistens. Next base: position 10,989 of record NZ_WSFT01000038.1, on the reverse strand, counting down.
TACTTTATATTCAATATTATTGTAGTACTGGACTTAGGTCGCTAAAAACGGATAATGACTCTTATGTTACTGGTAAAAATCTTGTGCCTAGTTTATTAATTAACTTAAAGTACCTCTTCTACTTTGATTAAATAACCTAATTATAAATATATATATAGCTAGTCCAATAAGAGCACCAAAAGAATCAATAAATACATCCTTAACACTTGGTCCCCTATCTGGGATAAACGACTGATGAAATTCATCTGTTATAGCATATACTGTAGCTATTATCCATGATAATAGATAATAATGCTTTATTATAAAAATTTTAAAAGTTAAAATCAAAAGTATACTCAGTATAAAATAGACACTCATATGTGCCACTTTTCTTATAATAAATTGTAACATCTGGGCCTTATCTGTTTGATGAATCAAATCTTGTTCAGTTATTAGTCCAATCTTTACTAGAAGTTCTCCTGATTGGTTCCCAGATATATCTCCTGGCTGATGAGAAAAATAAAATATAACTCCCATCCATATAATTGTTAAAATTAAGTATATAATTTTTTTCATTTGTACTCACTTTCTTGTAAATAATATTTTTGAAAATCTATATCAATTTTACAGGATTATAGATTTATTATCAAGATATATGAATATATACTTATATCGTTCTAAATACATATTTTTGTTTATATTGTCACTGTTATTTATATCACTTTATCTTTCATCCCCTATACTTAATAACAAAACTTGAAATTATCTGCTCTTTAGAATAGTATATAATAAATAAGTTTTTATAAATAATGAGTTATTTAGAAAGGTGATTATATGATTAATTCAAGAATTAAAATTATTTTAAGTAATTTTATGATTTTTACAATTTTGCTCTCTTTAAAATCATATTATGTACGAAGCATCCTATTTACTGGTAATAACTTTTGGAGAATTCTATTTACTGATTTTATAACTTTTTCCATTATATTTATGCTAGTTGATTTAGTAGCCAATAGATATAAAATGACAATATATTTATTTATAAATCTTATTATATCAACATATTTTCTATCAACAATATTGTATTATAATTATTATGGAACTCTAGTAACATATAATGCAGTTTTTCAATTAGGGCAAGTAGGAGAAGTTAAAGACAGTGTTTTTGAGCTATTTAATCCTCTTTATTTGATTTTATACTTAGACATAGCTTTTGTTTCACTACTAGTTCTTATCAAAAGATATCCTTTTAAAAGACATATTTCTGTTAAAAAGAAACTTGTATATAGTATCTTAATAGTCTTTTTATTAATATCTATAACCAATATATATATCCCAGTAAAAGATGGTGTTATTAACGAAATGAAACTTGGGCAGACAATGGGTTTCTTTAATTATCAAGCCTATACTGCTTTCGCTAATCATAATAATAATGTTTCAAGTGCAAATATTACTTATGACAAGATACGAGAAGTAAAAGGATTAGATCCTAAAGAAAATCTTAAATACTATGGTGTAGCAAAAGACAAGAATGTATTAGTTATACAATTAGAGGCCTTTCAAGACTTTCTTATGCATTTAAAAATTGATGGTAAAGAAGTAACGCCTCATTTAAGCGAGTTTGCTAATAAAAATATGTATTTTACCCAATTTTATCAACAAATAGGAAAAGGAAATACTTCTGATGCAGAGTTTATGTTAAATACTTCTATCTATCCAACCTCTATAGATGCAATGAGCCAAAAATATGGAGATAGAAAAATACCTAGTTTTCCTAGTATATTAAAAGATTATGGTTATACATCTGCTACTTTTCATACAAATGATATAAGTTTTTGGAATAGAAATGAAATGTATGAAGCTTTAGGATTTGATAAATATTATGCTAAACCTTTCTTTGATGATAAAGATAAAATAGCTTTCGGTTCATCTGATGAGGTATTGTATGATAAGTCTATTGATGAGTTAATTAAAATAGTTGAAAATGATGATAAGTTCTATGCTAATTTAATAGCAATGTCTAGTCATCATCCCTTCAAGATACCTGAGTCCAAAGGTCTTTTTAATCTCCCAGATAGATATGAAGATTCAACCTTCGGTAGATATATACAAGCAGCTAATTATGCAGATAAAGCTTTTGGACAACTAATATCAAAATTAAAAGAAAACGGCTTATGGAAAGATACATTAATAGTTGTATATGGAGATCATTTTGGTATGAAATTACCTCAAATCACTGATGCTCAAGATATTACTTTAATTAAAGAAGTATTAGGAGAAGATTATAGTAGATATTTAGATACCTTTAATATACCTTTAATTATTAGAGTTCCTGAAAGTGACATTAATGAAAGTATAGATACTGTAGGTGGCCAAGTTGATTTGATGCCAATAATTTCAAACTTATTAGGAGTATCTTTAGAAAACAAAATATATTTCGGACAAGATATATTGAACTATCCAGATAATACTTTAGGAATGAGATTTTATCTTCCAACAGGATCATTTTTAAGTAGTAACTATTTCTTCATTCCTGGCTCTACCTTTGAAGAAGGGAACTTAAGGAATATAAAAACAAGAGAAAAAGTAGAATTAAACTCAGATCATAAAAAATATTATGATAGAGTTCTTGAATTAATGGATCTCTCTGATGCTTATGCAGATAGCTTACCAAAGAGATAACCATAAAAAACATCTAAATCAATTGATTTAGATGTTTTTATATATTTAATTATCTATTATTCCAAACATAAGTGTTCCTTTACAAGCTATATCTTCTCCTACATATGCTATAGCATTAGCTTTTCCTATTCCTCTTTTCATAGCTATAAGTTCTACTTCCATTCTCAAGGTATCTCCTGGTCTTACTTGTTTTTTAAACCTTACTTTATCTATACCAGTAAATACTGCTAGTTTATCTTTATTTTCTTCTAGAGTCATCACTGCAACTGCTCCTACTTGAGCCATAGCTTCTACTATAAGTACTCCTGGCATAAGTGGATTATTTGGAAAGTGTCCTTGAAAGAAAGGTTCATTCATAGTTACATTCTTTATACCTACTGCCTTGGTACCTTCTTCTAACTCTACTATCTTATCTACTAGAAGAAATGGATATCTGTGGGGTATTATTTTTTGAATTTCTATATTATTTAACATTTTTATCACTCCCTATTAGGACTTGGTACTAATAGGTTTATTTTATATTAATTAAGAGAGTAATGCAAGCTACTCTACACAAAAAAAGATAAGTATTCTAATGAATGCTTATCTTTACTTTAATAATGAATTTTAATCTCTATTAAATAGATCTCTAGTATATACCTTATCTTCAACATCTTCTAAATCTTTAAACATTCTATTTGCTACTATTACATCTGATATTTTCTTAAACTCATCTAAATCTTTTATTACTCTAGAGTGATAAAATTCATCTTCTTTTAGTACCGGTTCATAAACCACTACTTCTATTCCTTTCCCTTTAACTCTCTTCATTACTCCTTGTATAGCTGATTGTCTGAAGTTATCTGAATCAGTTTTCATTGTTAATCTATATATTCCTACTATATTAGGTTTCTTTTTAATTATCATGTCAGCCACATGGTCTTTTCTAGTTCTATTAGCATCTACAATAGCTCTTATGATATTATTCGGAACATCTTCATAATTTGCTCTTAATTGCTTTGTATCCTTAGGTAAACAATATCCACCATATCCAAAAGATGGATTGTTATAGTGACTTCCTATCCTTGGATCTAGTCCTACTCCTTCTATTATTTGTTTTGAATCTAATCCTCTTATTTCTGCATAAGTATCTAATTCATTAAAATATGCTACTCTCATTGCTAAAAAAGTATTTGAAAATAGTTTTATAGCCTCCGCTTCCGTAGAGTCAGTAAAAAGTACTGGAACATCTTTTTTAATTGATCCTTCTAATAATAAGCCTGAAAATTTTTCAGCTCTTTCCGATTTTTCTCCTACGATAATTCTTGATGGATAAAGATTATCATATAAGGCCTTTCCTTCTCTTAAGAATTCTGGAGAAAATATGATATTCTCTGTATTAAATTTTTCTTTTATATCTTTAGTATATCCTACGGGTACAGTAGATTTAATGATCATTATTGCCTCAGAGTTTATTTCCAACACATCTTTAATAACAGACTCAACTGATTTAGTATTAAAATAATTTTTATCTGGATCATAGTTTGTAGGTGTAGCTATCACTACATACCTAGCATTATTATATGCTTCATATCTATCAGTAGTAGCTACTAAATTTAAATCCTTATTAACTAGATAATCCTCTATTTCAGTATCTACTATCGGTGACTTATTATCATTAACTAAATCTACTTTCTGCTGATTAATATCTAATGCTATTACTTCATTATTCTGTGCTAATAAAACAGCGTTAGATAATCCAACATATCCTGTTCCTGCTATTGCTATTTTCATTATTATTGTCTCCCTTGAAATAATTTATTTTTATCTTGTACTCTCTGCTTTCTCCCAAAATGGCTTAGCTTTTCCAGTAAGTATTCTATATACTCCCGCCCATTGTGCAATTATAGTAACAGTATAATAATAAATTAAAACTAAATATTTATTATTAGTTTTAGTGATTGCTGCTATTATTGCTAAAAGATAGAATAAAACTTGTCCTGCAAATGTCATCGAATAAAGATCTGATTGATGAATCAATAAAGCATTAGATAACAATAAAATTAGATGTGATATCCATAATAGATACCTACAAGTTCTATGCCCAAAATAAAAATACGAAAACCATTTATACTTAAATATATTTAGTATTCTTATATCTGGTAAGATATGCTTAAGTATAATTCTATTCATTCTAACTTTACGACCAAATTCATCTTCTATTACTTCTCCAGCCTTTTCATATGCTATAGCATCATGATTAGCAATTGCTCTTTTACCTTGCAGTGCATATAAAGGTGGCATTGCACTATCATGACATTGAATAGGATTAAAATCATAATAATCTTGTGTCCTACATGCATACAAAGCTCCATTACCGGCTGTTATAGTCTGTATTCTTCCTTCTATCTCTCTGATGGTCATATCACTATCCCAATAACTTGCTTCAGCATCACTTACTTCACTAGCTCCTTGATTTACAATAGATAATCTTCCTGATACATAAGCAATATCATCAGATGTGAAAGCTGCCATTAATTCTTTTACTGAATTTTTATCCATCATAGAGTTCGCATCAGTCATAACTAAGTACTCTGATGTTACAGTTTTTTGTGCTTCATTTTGTGCATTAGTTTTACCTTTACGGTCCTTAACTTCATAAAGTCTAAGTTTTCGATCTTGATGTTCTTTTATAAATTTTGCAACAATTTCATTAGTTTTATCAGTACTATTATCAGAAGATATCAAGAATTCAATTTTATCCTTTGGATAATCAAGTTCTAATATATTATAAAGTTTATCTAATATTACTTTTTCTTCATTATGAGCTACCACCATAACTGTTACGGTTGGTTGATGTGAATAATCTTTTCGAAGATTGCGGTTCTTATATATCTTTCCGATCACCTTAAGAGATAAAGGATAACCAATCATGGCCCAAACAATAATAAAGCCACTAACGTAAAATAATATTTTCAAGAATAATTCCATTAGTTTTCCCCTTTACTTTTGTAATATCAATATTAATCTCTGAACTATTACATACCATTCAGTTTCATATGCTACTTAACAATCTATTATCAATTTTTAATATTAAACTTCTAATTATGGATCTAGAATTTTTATTAATACATATTATTTTCATAAAAATACCTATAACATTAATAAAAAAATTTATAATAAATTAATGATTATCTTAAACTAGAAAAATTTATTTAATAATTCTCCTTAAATATTCTTCAAAATCATCTTTCAAATCTTCTCTTTTCAATGCAAACTCTACCGTAGCTTGAAGAAATCCTAATTTATTCCCTACGTCATATCTCTTACCTTCAAAGTTATACGCATACATGTCTTGTTTTAAGGCTAATTCCTTTAATGCATCAGTTAATTGTATTTCTCCTCCTGCTCCCGGAGTAGTATTATCTAATATTTCAAATATATCTGGAGTTATTATATATCTTCCTAGTATAGCTACATTTGTTGGAGCTTTATCTATATCAGGCTTTTCTACTAGATTCTTAACCTTATGTACTCCATCCTTTATATGTTCTCCATCTACTATTCCATATTTATTTACATCTTCTTTTGCTACTTCTTGAACTCCTAAAATAGTAGCTTCGTATTGAGTATATGCATCTATCAGTTGTCTTAGGCAAGGCTCATTAGGTGAATCTACTATATCATCTCCTAGAAGTACTGCAAAAGGCTCATCCTTTATAAAGCTTTTAGCGCAATTGATAGCATGTCCTAATCCTTTTGGTTCTTTTTGTCTTATATAATGGATATTTACCATATTAGATATATCCTGTACTTGTTCTAATAATTCAGTCTTACCTTTTTCTTCTAGTGTCATCTCTAATTCCACAGATTTATCAAAGTGATCCTCAATAGCCCTTTTATTTCTACCTGTGATTATTAAGATATCTTCTATTCCTGATTCAATTGCTTCTTCTATTATATATTGTATAGTGGGTTTGTCTACTATTGGTAACATTTCTTTAGGTTGAGCTTTTGTAGCTGGTAAAAATCTAGTTCCTAATCCTGCTGCTGGTATGATAGCTTTTTTAATCACTTCTAATCCCCCTTCTCTTACTTCATTAATTAATATATTTAAATTTTATCATTAATAGAAAAATAATAAAAATAACACTAAATTTCCCTAAATTTCTACATCCATTTTATAGGAATATCTTATTAGAGTCAACCTAAAATAGTAATTTGATACACTTTTTCTTATCTCATAATACCCGATAGTTAATCAATATTTAAACCTATATAGTTTGTCTCTAAATAATTTGACCTATATTTACTTTAAGTTTACTCAAAAACAAGTACCTGTACAGGTACTTGTTTTTGAGTAAACTTATTAATTTCTATATTATTCCATCCCTAAGGATATCAACCCCTAAAGAATAACGATATATAAATCATACAAATATGTTCATAGTCAAATTTCCTCATTCTACTACTTTCTACTTAAAGATATTTCTTTTTCAATCTCTAAAATTCTTATTTTATTTATGTCCTGAGGTTTTTTATAAGTTGGTACTAGATTACTCATTCTCTGTCTAATTTCCTCCTCAGATCCACAAAACATTAATTGTTTTAACTCTTCTAGCTTTTTAACTAATAGCTTATAATCATTGAATATTGGCTTACCGATAAATATTTTATTATGTTTTGTATTCTCTAATCCCTCTTCATTCATTAGTAACTCTTCATAGAGTTTCTCCCCAGGACGTAATCCTACTATTTCTATTGGTATATCTTTTTCTGGTTCTAATCCTGATAGTATTATCAAATCTCTTGCTAAATCTAAAATTCTCACCGGTTCACCCATATCCAAGACAAAAACCTCTCCACCTCTAGCCATTGCTCCAGCCTGTAAAACTAGCTGACTAGCTTCTGGTATAGTCATGAAATATCTTATTACATCTTTATGAGTGACAGTTACAGGCCCCCCCTCAGCAATCTGATTTTTAAATAATGGAATAACACTACCATTACTTCCTAGCACATTACCAAATCTTACTGCAGCAAACTCAGTATCACTCACCTTATCAATTGATTGTACAATCATCTCACATAACCTTTTAGTTGCTCCCATTATATTAGTAGGATTTACAGCTTTATCTGTAGATATTAATACAAATTTATCAATACCGTATTTATCAGATGCTTTAGCTACATTAAAAGTACCAAATACATTATTCTTTACTGCTTCATGAGGATTATCTTCCATAAGAGGAACATGCTTATGAGCTGCTGCATGAAATACTACATTTGGTTTAAATCTGTTCATTATACTATTTATTTTTTGCTCATCTCGAACAGAAGCTATTATTGCCTTAAGATTTATATCCTTATACTTTCTTTTTAATTCATTTTGTAAATCATATACGTTATTTTCATATATATCTAATATAATAAGTTCTTTCGGTGCAAATTTGGCTATCTGTCTACATAGCTCGGATCCTATAGATCCACCTCCACCGGTGATAAGAACTATCTTTCCCTTTATATAATTATTGATTTCTTGAGTATCTAAAGTAACTTCATCTCTACCTAATAAATCCTCTATTTCAACTTCTCTAAGCTGTTTTATACTTATTTTCCCATCTATTAATTCGAACATACCTGGTAAAGTTTTCACTTTACAATGGGTCTTTTTACACTCTTCTAAAACTTCCTTAATTTCTGATTTGCTTGCTGAAGGTATAGCGATAACTATCTCGTCTATATTATTCTTTATTACTTGACTTCTTATATCATATCTCTGTCCTTTAACGGGTACTCCATTTATTTTTCTTCCTTCTTTAGATCTATCATCATCTATTAGTACTACTGGATCGCTATTTAGCTCTTTATGGTTCTTATACTCCTTTATTACTAGAGCTCCAGCATCTCCAGCGCCTATAACCATTATTCTTTTTCTTTTACCTCTACTGTTAAATAAATCATTTTTTATTTTCCTTATAAATCTATAGCTAAATCTCACTCCACCTACATACATGATATCTAAGATAGTTACCAGTAGATATATACTCCTTGGAAAATGAATTTGTCTTATATATAAATAACTAAGTACTGCAGTATTAGCCACTATTACTGCTGAAATGACTTGGACTAATTCATCAATACTAGCATATCTCCAAAGACTATTATATATACCAAAAAGTGAAAATATAAGTATTTTAATTAAAGTGATTGCTATAATATTATCAATATATAATTGCAAAATATTCTGTGGCACACTCGTATCAAATCGCAAATAAAAAGATACTAAAAAGGCCATGTTAATAAGAATGATATCTGTAAAAAGTAATACAGCTATTCTCTTTTGTTTTTTCACGCTATCCCCTCTTTCGACTCAAAATACTAATTTCTTACAAGACTACATTTATTTTATAACAATCTAAAAATGTAATCAAGATATATAATTTCAGTTAATCAAATACTATAAAAATCTATGATTAATTTTTGCTTAAAATATTATTTAATTTGAAGGTATATAGTTATATTATCATAAATTCATATAAAAGTTGACAATAAAAAAAGAAAAGTAAATATTAATTGAATACCTACTTTTCTTTAAATTTTTTAATATTAATTTTGTAAATACTTTGGTATCTCAAATTTTAATGCATAATCTGTACACAAGTCATACAATCTCTTAATACTTGATGTTTGTTTATAGGCCCATCCTATATCAGTAGCATATTGATGTGAAGTGGGATTATTAGGATTCCATTTCATTTTATATAAAGTATCTTGTTTATAAGTAGGATTATTAACATATCTTTCTGATATGAATTTCGCTCCGCCTATTATCGCCTGTGATGGAGTAAACCACCCAGCTTTATAAGCATACTCAGATCCTCCACCAATCGGATTACTATCATATGCACCAATGCCATACATATTATAGACAACTCTCGGTGTCACTGACTTACCATCCACGGTATCTACCAGGATACCCTTAGCCAAGGAAGAGGTCCCATATCCTGTTTCTAAAAAGGCATGAGATATAAGGTAAATTTCATTGATGTTATGCTTAATACTTGCATCCACAAAAGCTTGTCCTTCTCCATTTAATATTCCTCTGCCTTCTAAAATATTATTTAACTCATAACTTGACAATCCACTATTTCCTGATAGTAAAAGGAACTGATACATTTCTTGAGGTGCTTGATTAGTCATCTTTGTATAACCACCATGAACCCATCCTACAATGCCACTAGAATTAATTTTATACCATCCGTTACTTTCACCCTGGATAATAAAAATTTCACCATTTTTAACTTGAGTAAGTTGAGTTCCCGAAGTGCTTGGCTGACTTCTTACATTTAAAACATCGGTAGTAATTTCTAATGCTGAAAGATTTTTAACCGACCCCTTTGTTACTGAATATACCTTAGTAACATAACCCCCGTGAACCCATCCATAGGTCTTTGAAGTTTTAATTTTATACCATCCATTCGATTGATCTAAAGCAGTATATACTTGCCCTTCCAATACCTGATCTACTATATCACTGCTCGTAGTAGGGTTTTCTCTTACATTTAAAACACTTGTTGTTATTTTAATATCAGAAAGTGCTGGTTCCCTTGATTTATATAGTTCATATACATAACCACTATGAACCCATCCAGACGTTACTGATGTCTGAATCTTAAACCATTCTCCATATTTATCAACTACTCTATAAGTTTCTCCCCTCTGAATTTTATCAACTATTTCACTATTGATATCTGCTTCTTTTCTTACATGTAAATCTTTTGGTATTACTTTTATCTGCCCTGTTTTAACTACATCATTGTAATTATATTGATCGTTAGAAAATTGCAGGAAATTCTCAGGGTTTAAATATCTATCAACATCTTTAAGCATTGCTGTTCCCCAACTACCATCGTAAATATCAGTTTGAGGGTTAATATTTAACTGCTTTACAAGAGCTTCTTCATAGGTCCTACTATAATTCATATCTATGTAGGAAATTCTTCCAATAACTTTATAACTTATAATATCACTTACTTCAGCAACAACCTGTGAACCTTTTCTTCTCGCTTGTACAACCAGTCTATACTCACCTTTTTTGCTTGGTTTCCAGATAAAACTAGAACTTTCACTATAGTTCTTTAGGATGCTCCATCCACCGTTCTTATATACCCAAAATTTGTATTCAAGATTTGGTGATCCAGTAGTTATAACTTGCGTACTTAAAGTAAGTGGAAATCCTTCAGTTACAACTTCTTTATCTGTAGTTAGACTTATACTATCCACTGTAGATTCTAGAATTGTATAGCTTATAACATCTTTTACTTCATATATTGCATCTGACCCTTT
>NZ_WSFT01000005.1 GCF_016820655.1 Anaeromonas frigoriresistens | reverse complement strand
TGAGATATTGTACTTTGTAATATTAGGTAAAAATGATATACAGTTTTCATTTATTCTCTGGACTATTTTATCTATATTTATGCTTATCCCCTATCTAAAAGATGAGAAAAAAGTAGATTTAGGGGATGGAGGATTAGTAGGTAGAACAACAGTTAGTTCTAATACTTATATAGACAGAATGTATGGAAAGAAAATGGGTGAATCAATTGCTACCAAAGAGGACAAAAATCACAATAATAATAGTGTAAGAAGTAAAGATATATCTTTTGTGGAATATGTTTGGTATGGTTATTCATTATTTAATGGAATAGGTTTTATTATAGTAAAATTTTTCTTATAATAATATTTGTGATTTTTACAAAATGTTCTTTATGACAAGCTCAGAATAACTATAAAACCATTGAAATTAGCAAGATAGAGTACTTTTTTAGTACTTTATCCTTTTATATTTTTTATCCTTGAATTTGTCATAATTCAGATTATACCAGTATTATTAACATAAGAATAGATAATACATGTCACGATCAATCTCTTTAGTTTCTAGTATCCACTGTTTTTCTTCTATGTTAAAATAATTGTTGTAATATTTAGTAGGATAGACTAAAAATTTTTTTAATTAGAATAGTAAAACTAAAGTAAAAGGAATGGGGGATGAGATATGATTAATAGGGTTTCAATTGGTAGATCCATTGCAATGTTTTTGTATGGTATAGGAGCAGTATTTGCTATTTATATTGGATCTCTAATATTTATGGGGGATGTAATGTTTGATGTGAGGGGGTTAATTCTCAGTTCTATGATGGTTTGTATTCCCAGTGGTATTGCAACCTATTTACTTATTAAGAATACACAAAATGTAGCCACAAAGTATAGGATAATGGATGTATTTATGGCTATATTGTTATCATTCTATAGCTTATTGTTAATTTCAATATTATTTCTTAATTATACCCGGAATATTGGAGCTATAAGTATATCAAGCAATACAACAAATTTTAGATTGAATGCAAACTTTATTCCTTTTAAAACAATAACTATATATATACAATCTTTTATTAATGGAAATTTAAATAAATCAATAATTTTCCAAAATCTACTGGGTAATCTATTGTTGTTTTCACCAATGGGAATTTTATTACCTTCTTTATTTAAGAAGCTTCAAAAATTAAAATTATTTTTATTATCCCTACTTATTATTTTAATAAGTGTAGAAGTAGGACAACTATTAACTAGTTCTGGAAGTTTTGATATAGATGATATTATTTTAAATATAGCTGGTGCAGCCTTCTTCTACTTTTTGTGGAGTCTAAACATTTCACAAAGATTTTTAAGAAAAATATATATAATAAAATAGATATTTAAATTGCTTATTATAACTATATTAAAAATCATTGATACTATTTAATAGCATCAATGATTTTTAATATCCCTGCAATTAAACTAATACTACCTGATGACAATCCTGCTACTAGGATAAGTTTCCAATTTACTTTATGTATCTTTCCTTCATCAAATTGATGTTTAGTGTCATATACAATACTAAAAATCATAGTTGCCAAGGATATCAATGTTAATCCAGGTATCTTTAATTCTTGTACTGTAGAAATAATCACTAATATACCTGCAATAATCCCTATTGTTCTTATTATTCTTCTTTTCATTTGTATTCCCCTTTATGATTTCTATTTATTTAATATAATAACATAAAATTATGAGATGATTTCGAAGTTTACTCTAAATTGTATACCTCTCTAAATATTTCCTTTCCTACAGATGTTTTAAATATCTTTTTATAAATATTTCGCATTTGATCCTTAGACATATTATTTTCATAAGCATTTACTAAAAAGTCAGCTTCTACTAGGATTTGATAATCCATACCTTCTATATTATCGTAAGTATGATGGTGGGCTATCAACCAGCAGACTCTCTCTATCAGCTCAGGGTCATACTCCATATCTTCCAATAATCTTCGTGCTTCAGGGGGACCCTCAATCTGCTGATAACTCCCAGCTGAACTATTATATTTCTTCTCACTATTTTTAATACCAATATCATGCATAACTGCTGCAATTTCCAGTAATTCTTGTATATCCTTATCAATAGATTCCATTTCACCAATAGTTTTTGCAAATCCATGCACTTTTAAAAAATGATTGATTTGATGGACATCCCCACTATAATATCTGATCATCGAATCAATTACTTGTCCAATTATATTCACATAATAACCTCCTAATTCTCCATCACTTCTTTATATTTTACTATATTTTATTTAATTATCATAATATAAAATACATAAAAATAAGACCATTACCTTTGCTAGTAGTGGTCTCATCCAATTCTTTACATCTTGCTACACCTATGACAGGCTTTACATTGATTCAACCTTTTTGTAAGGTCTGTACAGGCTCTTCTGGTGAATATACAAGGGATATTACTTTGCTTAGCTTTCTCTTTTACTATATCTTTTATATTATGTCCAATAAAGTCATAAAAGACAATCACCATACCAGCTTCCTGTGGTATATCAAACTTTCTCATTCCTTTTTTCCGTCCGCTCCAATGGATATATTCTTTTATGCCATACTGTTTTAAAGTATCAGGAATATTCCCTAACCGATCAGCTCCAACTAATAATGCAGTCACACTATCTACACCTCCTGTCATCTTTTTCACATGTATTTTTCCTTATAAAGCTACTTCTAAAACTGAGTGTACATCTCTAGTCAATAAATTTTGTTTGATCTTTTCTTTAGCTTCTAAAATTCGCTGACACTTGAGGTCAGAAACTTTTGGATTTCCATAGATTCTCCATACATTCTCTTATGTATTTAAATATATTACATTGATAATCATTATCATTTATTAGATATTATCATAGTCGTTATTAAATTGTCAATAATTATTACTTTTATATTTGATAATATATCTTTTAATAACTATACTAAGTAATATAGATAAATAATCTTGGAGGTATAATAATATGTCAGGACTTATAATTGAAGGGGTATGTGCTACAGGGAAATCTACTATATTTAATAATTTAATAGATAGTAATTTGTATAGGCTTAAGAAAAGTAAGATACAATTAAATGAACACTTAACTGAAAGAATTATTGAGAATATTAACCCTACTTTAGATCAGAGGATAAATTTATTAGAAAAGTACGTGGATATGTTTGAAGAAGTGAGCTCACACTTTTATAATTCAAGATTTAGAGATACTAAGTCTAAAGAAATTATTCCCTGTTACTTAGTAGAAAGATTTCATTTTACCCATGCCATTGAAGAAAAATCTTTTGATAGTTTTAAAAATATAGATGATAGGTTAAAGAAGCTAAATTTTAAAGTAATAGTTTTAAGTATGGAAAAAGACTGTATAAAGGATAGGTTAGAAGATACATTTAAGAGAAGAAATAAAATGTGGTATAACTATGTAATGTCTTTTGGTGGAATAGAAGGTGCTAGTAAGAGATATTTTAATATGCAAGAAAGACTATTAGAGTATATAGACAAATCATCTCTACCAGTAAAGATAGTAAATACTACAGATATGAAATGGGATAAGTATATAAATGAGATAGAAGAATTTTGGGACATATAAATAAAAGTACTAATTTCTAATCTTAGAAATTAGTACTTTTATTTATGTTCTATAAGATTTTCTAAAAAGATAATACTTCCATACTGATCTTTCATCGGACATAATTTCTTTTACAAATTCAAATTTTCCTGATAAATACTTAATCAAATTGAAACACATCTTTTTCGATTATAAAAAAGTAATCCCTACAGGTTATGAGAAATCACTTTATTTTGTTTGACTTCCCTTAATACTAGTTTTAATATTTCATCACTTGCAAATATTCCAGATTGTTTGGTAAATTTAACATTTGTTTTATCTATATCCTCCAGACTATTTATTTGTCCATGAGAAGGAGATATAAATATATCTGAGATATTTGCCATACAATAATCTAATAGGGAATCTCCTGATGTTATAATTTTTTTAGCCTCTTCTTTATTGGCTATATATCTAACTGCCCTATTTTTAGTTACATGGTTAGGAATAAAGTATAGTTTTCTTCCGTTTAATACCATGGTCCACTTATTTTTTTTTGCCCATTCTGTAAGTTCTTTTAATATACTTCCAGGATTAGTTTCATGTAATACACAGTAGAAAAATAGATTATCTACTTGTCTAACCTTTTTAATATTTATGTCTAATCTTAATTTATTGAATTCTGACCTTATTTCTTTTAATCCTAAGCATGTATCATCAAATTTACTATGGACTAACCTTTTCCACTCTTCATCTAATTTGCCTTCTTTGAATATATTACCACCATTACAGACTATAGCATATTTAGGCTTTATTTCTTTTTCTAATATTTTTAATCTTTGATACTGTTCGATAGATCTAGTAGTCACTGGAACAAATAATAGCTTAGTAGAAAGTTCCTTTAGCATTTCGACGGATGACTTGAGCATATAACTTATCTCTTTACTATTTTTTGTTTCTACTAATCTTATTCTTTCATCTTTCTGTGATATAAATTTCTTAGAATATATTAGTGTTCTATCTAAATCACTAGCAAATAACATTATTTTTTCCTCACTGATTTAATTATTCCACAGCATTCATAGGATTTTAAATCATATTCAATTACTTCTACTTCTTTTTCTTTTGCTAACTGAAGTATATGTTCAATATTTTTTGTATCTTTTTTTATTAATATCTTCCAAGGTATACGCCTTAATAATACTCTGGTTGTTTCTCCTATTCCAGGCTTAATGTAATTAATATTTTCAATATTGAACTCTTCTTTAATATTTTTTACATCCTCAAGGCCTAAAAAAGTGGCTTCTGTATTACATTGTTCTAAAATTTCTAATTCTCTTTTTACCTCTTCTTGGGTATCATCAAAGCACTGAGTAATGTTATCTATATAATAATTAGATAAATCTTCATCTAATAATTCTTTATAAAATTTTGCTCCATGAAAATCATTGTCTCCTATTAAATCATCTCGTAAAACCGTTCTACTAACTAATCCAGAAACAGTGGAGTTTAGGCAAGCACTGGGTATTAAGAAATCCTTTCTAGTTCCATAAGTATTTACTAAATATCCTGGATCTGCTATTACCGCTAAATCACTGTCTAAATTAATACCCATCTTTTTATTTAATAGATATGTAGCTTCCCTTAATTGATTGTTTATAGCTCCTTTCCCCGTCCATCCATCTATGAATTGTATGTCCTTATTAGGATGATTGAATATCATATATTTTATGGCATTTTCATCAATACCTTTTCCTCGGATAATAGAAATACTATAATGGGGTACATCTATATTATATTTAAATTTAATATATCTCTTTATTAAAATACCTATGGGAGTTCCTGCTCTAGCTAAAGAGGCTAAAACTATATCTTTACCTCTATTTTTAATTATTCTTTCAGATACTACTCCTGTATAAATTGCTATATCTTCTTTAAACTTTTCTAAAGACTCATAAAAAAGCTTTATATATTCTTCAGAGGGTTTATATTCTATAGGTAACATTTCAGAATAATGTACTCCAGTTTGGATTGCTAATTCCCTTTCTTTATTTCCTCTTTCTTCTACCCTATTGGAGATATCCTTTAAAAGAAATATTACATCGTCTTCTTTGTAACTGCCCATATGATTTTTGTTAGATTCTATTTTGTCTGATTTAATTCCCACGCTCTTTCCCCTTTCTTTGAAAAAATTACGATGTTTAAGTATTTTATACCTAATCCTCTTAAAACATTTATTAATGAGTTCATCTGCTGCTCTGGAAATTCCCTATCAAGGAATAAAAATATTTCATCATAATGACCAATGGGCACATTATAGAAGTAATTCTCAATCTTTTTTCCATCTAAACTATTAAATTTAAATACATTTCTTACCCCGTAACCCCTTTTATCTTCTGGGTATATAGGACTTCTAGTGGTTGATTGAAAACTAACTCCATATCCTAATTGAGTGGATAAGAGCATAGGTATATACATAAATTCTCCTGTTCCCATACATAGAGTATTGTTACCCTTTCTAATATGGGAATTTAAATACTCTCCCGTTTCTATTAATTCTTCATTTATTAGTTTATTATCCTCACAATCTAATCCAAATATTGCACTGCATTTAAGATAAGGCTTATAGCTTTTATTCTTTTTTATTGAGGATTGGGATTTTAGATCTAAATAAACAGTTTCGATATTTAAATCCTTGGTAATTATATTTCTTACATTATTTTTTATTTCTAAATCCGATAATCTATCTTCTTCTATTTTAATATTTCCAGATAATAAGGATATTGTATTTATGTTAATTTTTAGTTTATCTTCTACTTCTTTAAACCTTTGTTTATCTTCTTGTTTTCTCCAATCTAAGATGGAAATAATAGTATAATTTTTTCTTGGATATTTTTTGTGGATAGCTTCTATTATATTCAACGTAGTTTTTCCTGTTGTTATTTCATCATCAACAAAAACTATAGGTGCTTTAGAAGATAATATATCAAAATCTACTGGATAGAGATTATGCCCAGTAGCATGAGAATGCTCCTCTTGGAATTTTATAGGGTTTTTATATTCTAATATTTCTTCCCTAGTTGTATGGATATAATAGGCATTACTTTTAAAGGAAGAAAAAACTGAATGTCCTAAAGCTGTGGCAGTTTCTGCAAATCCTATGAATAGGGTCTTTTCAGGTAAATCATCTAAATAATTAAAGGCTTTATCATAAACTTTATCAATATTTTCTTTTTTATTTAAAGCCTTCACTATATCTTCTGTTGATTTAGACTCTACTCCTAATATTTGCTTGATATATTCATTACCTAGAAGTTTTCCTACTAAGAGAGATAGTTTAGGATCCACTGGTATATGCTTCCCTAATACTTTACTTACAAATAGAAAACTTCTCTTTTTATTTTTTCTTGCAGCTATTAAAAATAGCTCTTCTGGTAAAATATTGAACTTATTATTATCTATACTTAATTTAATTTTTAAATTATCTAATACATTATATTTAATTTCATTCTCCAATTAAATTGCTCCTTATTCCTATATTTGATTTCGTACTGCTATTTTCATTAAGCTAATAAAATCTTGGTTAATATTATATACCCCATATATTTTAGCTCTTTTTAATATTCTCTTTGCCCAATTGGTATGGGGCTTTATTTCATTCATTTTATTTGAATAATCACTTTTAAATACTCCTATATTGCCATCATTTTTTTCTAAGATACTCAAAGCATCCGTATATTCCTCATGAGTAACTACATATAGTGATTGTACGGGAATTATATGACTAGGGTGAATGATGGTTTTACCTATCAATCCATTAGCTCTATCTATTAAAACTTCGTTAATCAATCCATCTATATATTTATCTACCAACTTAGATCGTATCTCTGCCCCATTTAATCCATAGTTTTTTCTAAAAGGGGTAACTCTTAATTTGGGCTTTAAAACCCTATCTCCGCTAAAAAAATATTCCCAGACTGGTCCAGAAATTACAAAATTATTATTTGATCTACCAAATCTATTAATTATATCAGTTATACAGTCTCGAATAACATGGATATCATATACGGTTACATCATATCCCCTTCTAATTCCAAATATCCCTGAAAAGTCAGTGGCACCAATTCTTATATTTAAAACTAGATCCTTATTTTCATTTAATATTTCATTAATTTTATTTAGGGAGTCTCTTCTACTTTCCATATTAATTATATCTTCTGTTTCTAATATGGGCATCCCATAAAATTTTCTATTTAATTCATTATTTAAAATCTTTAACTTCTCAAAATAGTCACTACCATTATTCCAAGAGAATTTTGGAAATACAAATCCTACTATAAATTCTAAATTACTCTTACATTTTTTCATTATATTAAGTATTTGATCTGAATTCCTAATCCTTATAAATAAAAGGGGTAGTTTATCCCTCTGTATTTTCTCTTTATTAATTGCCTCTTGAATATTATTTAGTTGTTTTGTTAGTCCCTCATAGGCTAACTCTATTTGACTATCCCCTATAGCATCTTCTAAACATATTACAATTGATTTTGCTTTAATCTTATTAGATATTATATCCTCCGCAATATAATCTTTAGTTGCTGGTATGTAAAGGGTAGCTCCTAATGCATATTGTAAAGATTCTTTATCCAAATCTTTATCTATTTGCTGAGGCTCATGTATAAATATCTTCTTCCTATCCTCGTCACTTAAAAAATCAAAATACCTCAACTTACTCCTCCTCCGACCTGCCCTAGGGCTTATTTTATATCTATAAATAACTATTATATCAATTATACCCATGATTTCAAATTACTTTCATAAAAAATAATAGTCGCTAAATTTAGCGACTATTATTTTTATCTATTTAATAGTATTATTTATATCTTCTTGACAGGGTTTCTAATGAAGTATCGTCAGTTCCTTCACCTAATGCTCCGAACTTCCATTCATTACCATTTCTATATATTTCTCCTACTATTAATCCAGTTTTATCCGTATATTGATCTGTTAAATTAAATCTTATCATTTCTTGATTATTACTTAAGTTCACAACTCTTATATATGCATTTTGTACCATTCCAAAATGTTGCCTTTTTGCTACACAGTTATAAATGTTTACAACAAATACTAATTTATGAACATTGTTAGGGATGTTCTTTAAGTCAACGATGATTGTTTCATCGTCACCTTCTCCCTCCCCAGTTAAATTATCTCCTGTATGATGAACACTTCCATTATTACTAGTTTTATGTCCAAAATAGATTAGTCTATCTTGTCCACTGATCATTTTATCATTTTCACCTAGCATAAAAACAGAAGCATCACAGTCCATATCTGTGGTACTAGAACCCATAATTGCACCTAATAACCCTTTTTTTCTAGGTTGCTCAATAGGATCCCATCCAAGACCAACTTTAATTTTAGATAAACCTTCATTGTCTTTAGTTAAACTAATTCTTTGACCTTTTGATAAATTAATAGCCACTTATATTACCCCCTGATTATATTTTCGATTTTTATACTTGTAATCCGTAGTTTTTACAAAGAGATTCTAATCCACCTTGGAATCCACTTCCTACTGCACTAAATTTCCATTCATTGTTATGACGGTATAACTCACAGAATATTAATGCTGTTTCAATAGAGAAGTCTTCTGTTAAATCATAACGTAGTATTTCGTTGTCATTTTCTTTATTTAAAACCCTTACAAAGGCATTGGTAACTTGTCCAAAGTTCTGAGCTCTATTAACTGCATCATGGATTGTTACTGTTATAGCTATTTTATCTATATGGGAAGGAACTTTTCCGAAGTCTATTATAATTGCTTCATCGTCTCCTTCTCCTTCACCAGTCCTATTATCTCCTGTATGTATAACTGATTTTGTTGGATGCTCTAAATTATTATAGAATATAAAATCTTCATCATTTTTAACATTACCATCGCTTCCTACCATAAATACTGAAGCATCTAAATCAAAATCTGCTCCTCCAGCATACTTATTAGTGTCCCATCCAAGACCAATTATCGCCTGCTTTAATCCAGGATTACTTTTAGTTAAATCAATTCTTTCACCTTTTTTCAAATTAATTGCCATTTATATTCCCCTTTCTATACATTTTTAAGCAATACTAATCCCAAAATTATTACAAAGGGATGCTAGGCCGCCTTCAAATCCACTTCCAATTGCAGCAAATTTCCATTCATCACCATGCCTATAAAGTTCCCCCACTACTATAGCTGTTTCTATACTGTAATCTTCACTTAAATCATATCTTGTTATTTCTTCATTTGTATCTTCATTAATAACTCTAATAAATGCATTTGAAACTTGACCAAAATTTTGACTTCTTTCTTGAGCTTCATGTATTGTTACTGTAAATGCTATTTTACTAACATTAGAATTAACCTTACTTAAATCTACTTTTATCTGCTCGTCATCTCCCTCTCCTTCCCCACTTCTATTGTCACCTAGGTGGGATACAGCTCCAGAAGAGTGATTAAGATTTCCATAAAAGATAAAATCCCCATCATTCATTGTCTTACCATTTTCTCCAATTAAGAAAGCTGAAGTATCTAAGTCAAAATCAAATCCTCCATCATACTTGTTAGTGTCCCATCCAAGGCCTACTATAACATTAGAAAGGCCTGGATTTGTTTTAGTTAAATCTACTTTTTGTCCCTTTTTTAAACTAACTGCCATCCTTATTTCTCCTTTCTTACTCTAATTTTAAATATATATTAAATAACAATATTAAATGCTGTAGAGATTATAAATCCTAAAAATACTAAATACACAAATCCCATAGCTAAAGAGTCCTTTTTAGAAACACCATTCTTCTTTAATAATAAAAATGCTGTGGTAAGCATTGAAAGTACCAAAAATATTAATGTACCTACATTTTCATTAAAGCTAACTGGTATAGTTCTTCCAGCAATAATCATTGGTAATCCTAAGCATACACAAATATCAAATATATTTGAACCTACTGCATTTGAAACAGCGCCCTCTACATCTCCCATCCTTGATGAT
Source organism: Anaeromonas frigoriresistens (assembly GCF_016820655.1). Classification (GTDB taxonomy): domain Bacteria; phylum Bacillota; class Clostridia; order Tissierellales; family SIT17; genus Anaeromonas; species Anaeromonas frigoriresistens. The sequence continues at coordinate 59,697 of NZ_WSFT01000005.1, read as the reverse complement.
TTTACTGATAAAAGAGTATCTGGGATTGAAGTTGCTGCAGCTATTATGATAACTGATACAATATATTGAGGTATATTGTATGTATCAGATACTACTATAGCAGACTGAATTATAGCATCAATACTAATCCACACGAATCCAATAGTTATGGCAATCCATAATATTATAGCTCCATAACCCATATTAATATTTACATTCTCTTCTTCTTCCTCATCTAAAACATCTTTCAATTCATTGTATTCTACGGCTAATTCTAAATCAGTTATATTTTTACGATATGCAATTGTCTCTCTATATAAAACTACTACATATCCTACATATATCAGTATAAGTAATAATCCTGTAAATGCCGTAAATTGACCTAAATATGTAAATAAAATTAATGTTATTACTGATATTAAGTAGAAAAACATATCTCTCAATACTACTTTCTTTTCTACCCTTACTACTAATTCTTTCCCTTTAAATGCAATAATACTCAACATAGGAATTAACAAAATATTAAATACCCCTGATCCAGCAATTGTAGGTACTCCTACATCCTCAAATCTGTGATAAAATAAAACAGCTATCATAGCTGTTGCGAACTCTGGAAATGAAGAACTAACTGCATCAAATGTTGCTCCTCTAACTGATGTTGGTATTTCTAGTTTAATACCTAATACGTGTAATACATCTCCTAATTTATCTGATGCTTTACTTACTACCCCTGACATAACTATAATCATAATTATTGCTACCCATATGTTATTTATCCATTCAAACATCCATGCACCTCCATCATAGTACTCTGTGTTATGAATTGATTTCATCTAAAATAGTTTTTTAAAATTGATTCCTCTTATCAGATTTATTCTATTATCAATTTTCTCTAAATTATTCCTATAACTTAAATAACTTGCAACAACCTGAAATAAGTGGTAAAATATTTAAAATATAACTTTAGAAAATTCTCAATTGCAATACAATTTTATCACAAGGCTATCTAAATTGCAATCGAGTTCAATAGTTGATATATTCGAGTTCAATAGATAGTTGAGGAGGAAAAATGATGAATACATCACAGCAAAATCTTAAAACTAGAAAACGAGTGACTACTACTTTAAGATTGGATTTAGTAGATAAGCTAGATGAACTAGCAAGAAAAACTAAGATTAGTAAATCCAAACTTCATGATGAAGCTATTGATGATCTATTATTAAAATACAAATCTAAGAATCTTTAAATATTATTTCATATTTTATCTCAAGTTATACCAAGAAAGGAGAAGCTCTGATGTTAGATATAAGAAAAATGATTAGAGCAACTTTAGCCCAATCAAATAATCCATTAAACTCTATCTTTATGCCCCTAGATAAAAGGGACGGTTTTAGAATTGGACAATCTCCAATTATTCCTACCTATTATTATAAGTACATAGGAACTAAAGAAGATGAAACTACATATTATAATGATCTTAATGAACTAGATAAGAAACTTAAAAGTTTAAATAATCAATATATAAGATTTGACAATGGTATTCCTATACCAGCCCGTACTGATCTTGTATCCATGACTGATGTTATATGGAAAAAATATAATCCTATATTACCTACTAATAAGGAAAATCTATTTAATGATCTAAAAAACATTAATCTATATCCATCATTAAATAATTCCTTATACAGAAAGTCCATGATTGAAAGTTTCCATGATCTATTAGAATTCTATTTTCAGAATGAAAAAATAATTAACATATCAAAGGTGAAAAATTTTTGTCTTAAATTTTTTGCATGGATTAATGATTATATTCCTAAATTATTAGGTGATTTTCAAGGAACATCTATAGAAAATAATATTAACCCTAAGGTAATATTCTATGGAGATATTAGAAAGCATGAGATCTATTTTTTAACCTATTTATATAAATTGGGAGTGGATGTATTATATATAAATCCTAGTTTAAATAATAGTTTTCAAAAAGAAGGACTAGTATATGAAATTCCTAATACAATAAAACTTCCAAAAAACGGGATTATAAAAGAATTTCCTACCTGTAAGAAGCCAAGTTTAAAGCCTACTCCTACTAAAGTTAATAGTACAAGTTCTAATAATACAAAGCCTATAAGGAAAGATACTAACGAAAGTACTCCTGTAGAATATAATATTAATTTGAATATCGATGATAAGGATATTGTAAATACATCTCCTAAGAAAACTAGTGACCTATTTGAAGATATCTTTCTTCCAGTAAATCATAGGGCTGGATATATAGAAAGCACTACTCCTTTTGTTCCTATTTATTTCTACAGATATATAGGTACAGATAAAAAGACAGATGAATATTATCATATATTGTATAATTTAGATAAAAAGCTTTCTTCATTAGATAATTATTATATAAAATTTTTAAACCAAATTCCTCTAACCCACAATCAAGAGTTAATTGAAAAGACAAGAAGTATTTGGAATGAAGTAAAAAGTATAAACAATTCTACTCCAGATTTAATAGTAGCAAGGTTTGTTCAAACTAAATCTTTTCCCGTCTTTAAAAATGAATTATTAAATAATACCCTTATAAAAAGCTTCAGATTTATTTTAGATTTATATATAAGTAAATCTAAAAGTACCAATATAAATAAAGTTAAAAACTTTGCCTTAAAATTACTTATTTGGATAAATCAATATGCTAAGAATCTTTTTACAGGGGTGGACTTTAGAGATAATAAGTCGCCTATAAAAAACCCTAAGATACTATATTACGGAGACATAAAGGAACATGAAATTTACTTCTTAGTACTTTTATCTAAGTTAGGATCTGATATATTATATTTAAATTCTTTTTCTGATGAAGCTTTTGAATCCTTTGATAAAGATGAGACTTATTCTAGATCTCTTCATTTTAAAAATAAAATACCAATGAAGGAATTCCCAAAGGAAGATGTGGTTATAAGGGTAGAGACAAATGCATATAAAGCATCTGAAGAAATTTCTAAGGTAATCCATGATGAACAAGATGGTTTATATAAGCCTTGGCAGTTTGAATCCTATCAAACCTCCCATGTAACTCTTAAAACAACTTATGAAGAGTTAATGATACTATGGGATGAAGAATCTAGGATGCGAACCGGATTTAAAGTAGAAAATGGAACAGTTTATATTCCAAATTTATTTGCAAAGATTAGTGGAACCTACCAAGATTTAAATAAGTATTGGAATGAGGTAAAACAATTTCAATCAGTAAATCAAGTAATATTCCACGATAAAGTGCCTTTTACAAAACCTATTTTTAGGCAGTCAGATATGTATACAGCTAGCTTTCTAATAAATGATAAAGGGATTGATAGAAGACGATTATTTGGGCACCAAGTTTATAAATATGCTTATTTAAGCACTGCCCTTCAAGAAACTATTCTTGATAAAATAAATATATTAATGAAATCTGATATGCTTAAAAAGAATAATAGCAAAGAATATAAACTTAAAATTCTTATAACCCTTTTATCCTTAGATGATAGAATACTTAAAGCTATTCAACGCTTTGACTATCCTTTTAAAGTACCAAAGCTAATTATATTTGATAATACTGAAGATTTATTCAATGATGAAGATTCTATTGTTTTAGGATTTTTAAATTTACTAGGATTTGATATACTGGTAATAACTCCTACTGGATATAACAATATTGAGCAACAGATTCAAGAAAAGTATTATGATACTCATAAACTGGAAACTATTAATTTTGATTTAAATCTGCCCGATTTCAATTCTTTAAATATAAATAAAGCAAAATCTATTTTAGGGAATTTATTTGGTAGAGGTTATTAAATAATATGAAAAATGAGGAGGAATCACCATGGAAAATCAATTAACAAGTCAAATGAGTGAACCTAATGCAGTAAATTTAGACAAAGAAACTAATGCTATAGCTCAAAAGATACAAAGTTCCCCAGAAGTAATAGCCTTATCTAAACAACTAGATGTTAAAGATAGTCAAGCTATTCTCAAATTTGGCCAAGATACATCTCAAGAGATATCAAAGTTTGCAGATAGAATACTTCATACTTTAGAAACAACAAAGGTAGAAAACTCCGGTTCTCTTCTATTACAATTAAATAAAATCATGGATAAGTTTGAAATTAAGGATTTTAAAGAAGAAAAGCAAGGGTTATTAGGTAGATTATTTAATAAAGCTAAAAAATCCATGGAAGATTTGTTTAAAAAATATCATACCATGGGTGGTGAAATCGATAAAGTATATGTAGAATTAAATAATTATGAGGTTGAAATTAATAATTCGAATAATATGTTGCAACAGATGTTTGATAAAAACATGGAATATTATGAAGCAATTGAAAAGTATATACAAGCTGGTCATCTAATCGTTGATAGAATTAAGACTGAAATAATACCTCAATTAGAAGTAAAAGCTACTGAAGAACCTAATCAATATAATCAAATGCAATTAAATAATGGCCTTAGATCATTAGAAATGATGGAACAAAGATTATATGATTTAGAATTAGCTAAAACTGTAGCATTACAAACAATGCCTCAAATCAAATTAATTCAACAAGGTAACTATAACTTAGTAAGAAAGATAAACTCTGCATTTATAATTACTATACCAATATTTAAAAATGCAATGATTCAAGCAATTACATTGAAAAGACAGGCTATTCAAGCTAATGCTATGAAAGCTTTAGATGATAAGACTAATGAGTTATTATTAAAAAATGCTCAAAATATTGCTACTCAATCTAAGCTTACTGCAGAATTAGCCTCTGGAAGCTCTATTAAAATTGAAACTCTTGAAAAGACATGGCAAACTATCATGCAGGGAATTGATGAAACTAAGAGAGTTCAAGAAGATGCTAAACAAAAGAGACTTTCTGGAACTAAGAGAATGAAAGAATTACAAGCTGAGTATCAAAATAAATTAGGTGGAAAGTAATCAAAATTAAATCCTAAGTTATGCAATTTAATGTATTGTATAACTTAGGATTTTTTATTATATATATTTTTTCTCATTCAATTGATTTTTACTTATTGTGACACTTATGCTATCCTTAGGATCACTTACTCTTGTACCACCAGTTGCAGAAGATGCAGAAAGCAAAGGATATATACCAGATTCAGTTTGTCAATAGAATACACAACAAGACCACTACCTCATGCGGTAGTGGTCTTCATAGTGTATACAAGTAAGTCTATAAGCCGAGTTCTGTATTGGACGATCATCTTTCTAGGTCTACTGTTACCAGTAGACTCCAGCAACCTACCTACGGGACAGCGACGGGCAGCCGCTTGTCATATGGTCCCTACTTGGTCTTGCTCCGGGTGGGGTTTACAGAGCCAACTAGTCGCCTAGCTGCTGGTGAGCTCTTACCTCACCTTTCCATCCTTACCTGCTATAAGCAGGCGGTCTATTTCTGTTGCACTATCCTTGGGGTCACCCCCACTGGGCATTACCCAGCACCCTTGCCCTACGGAGCTCGGACTTTCCTCATGCAAAAGCATGCGATCATCTGACTTACTCATATTTAATTTTTAAGTTTCGTTTTCAACGACAAGTAATACTATAACACAGCTAATATCAGTATACAAGTGGTTATTTTTACCATTAGACACAATGCCTTATATGTTATTGCCTTTCTTCTTCATCAGCTTCATAATAAAGGATTCTTCCACAATTATCGCAGTTTACTAACTTGTTTCCCTTTTTGATTTTAGAAATCACTGATAAGGGGATTGACATATGGCATCCTGTACATTTGTCTCCATCTATTCTAGCTATTGCTTTTGTTTTCTTTTTACTTAAATGTTCATATTTATTTAAGATCTCATCATCTAAATCAGTTTTTAGCTTTTTAATCTCTTGATTTAAATCAATTAACTTATTCTCAATTTTAATTAGTTTTTCTTTATTTTGTTCTTGTGACTCTTGAAAGTTTTTATTTAACTTTTCCTGTTCCTTTTCTAAAGCATAAAGCTTTTCTGTATTGTGTTCTATAATATCTAGTAATTCTAGTATTTGATCTTCTGTTTTTTCAATGTCCTCTTTTAACTCTTTTTCTTCGTCTTGAAGAGATGTTAGTTTTTGGACATTTGTTATTTTACCGCTATATAATTTTTTATTAATTTCTTTAAGTTTAAAACTTATCTGCTTTAATTTCTGATTCAATCTTTGTATCTTTATATCATCAACTTCTAATTGGGTTTTTATATGGGTAATATCATATTCTCTTTCTCTGATTCTTAATAAAACATCATCAAGATTTTCACTTTTTTCTATACTTTCTTTTTCTGACTCTAATTCTTTTATAGATTTATGAGTCTGTTCGATTTTCCAAATAGATTCAAGCTGATTCATATAATCCCTCCTTAGTAGCAGGCTATTGAAATATATATTTTCAATAGCCTCCTTACTCCCCTTATATTTATAAAGAATAATATTTTGCTATATTATCTTTCTCTGATATTAATACTTCAATATCCTTAGAGAATTCTCCTTCAAAATATTTTGCTAATTTTTTCATAACAATCTTTTCTGTATAGAAGTGTCCTGCATCTATGATATTCACTCCTAGTTCTGTTGCTATTTGAGCCATATGATGTTTTATATCTCCAGTGATATATACATCAACATTTGCTCTTTTAGCATCTTTGATAAAGTCGCTACCTTCTCCTCCTGATACTGCTACTCTTTCTACTGATTCATCTAACTCTCCATACACTCTAATATCAGGTGTATTCAGTTTCCTTTTTATATATTTAGCTAGTTCTCCTAGGGTAGTCTTTTCAACATATCCTACTCTTCCAGTACCATATTCACTAAATGTATTTTCTAGTCTGATTATATCATAGGCTACTTCTTCATAAGGATGAGCTGATATCATTTCTTCTACTACCTTATTTAGTTTATCCTCTGATACTATCACTTCTATCTTTACTTCTTGTACCTTTTCTATTTCATCTATACTTCCTATATACGGATCTGCTCCATCTTCTGGTTTAAATCTTCCAGTTCCTTTTGATGTAAATGAACAATTACTATAGTTACCTATAGATCCTGCTCCTACACCTCCTAAAACTCCCCTCAGAGCTTCTTCATGGGTTTCTGGTACAAATACTACTAGCTTGTATAATTTCTCCTTATACACCTTTGATAATATGCCAGTAGGTTTTATATCTAATTCTTCTATTAATGCATCACTTACTCCTCGGTTTGAAGAATCGAGATTGGTATGAGCTGTATATACTATTATATCATTTTTTATTATATTTTTTATCAACTGTCCTCTATAACTATCATAATCTACTGATTTTATAGGGGAGAAAAATATTGGATGATGAGATACTATCATATCTACTTCATTATCTATGGCTTCTTGTACCACATCTAATGTTACGTCTAATGCTAATAGTATTTTGTTTACTCTTTTTTCTCTACTTCCAATCTGTAATCCTACATTATCCCATTTCTCGGCTAATTTTTTTGGGGCTATTTCTTCTAACTTCCTAATCACATCTTTAGAAGTTATCATGATATACCTCCTCTAGTTTTGAAAGTCTTTCTTTAAGTTTATTGTATTTATCATTATCTTCTGTCTCTCCGTGTTCTTCAATGTTTTTCATTATCTTTTGTGTTTTATCTATCTTTTTAAGTAAATAGTCTTTTAATAAAGGATCTTTATTCTCTATTAGTTTAGCTCCCACTTCATAATATATTTCATCTTCTATATTTTCTCTGCCATGGGTTGCTACTATTATTTCATAGAATCTATTATCTTCTCTAGATAATTTTTCACTTACTATTTTATATCCATTATTATATAAATATTTTCGTAATTCACTACTTGCTACCATAGGTTGTAGTATAAAATTTTCTATAGTATCTGCTATTTTTTTATCTGCATCTAGTATATCCGCTATAAGGATACCGCCCATACCTGCTATGATTACTGTATCTACTTCATTAGGTTTAACTGGCTTTAATCCATCTCCTAATCTTGTATCTATATAGTCTTGATATTTTTTCTTTGTCACATAGTTTATTGCACTTTCTAAGGGGCCTTCATTAATATCACAGGCTATTACTTTTCTAGATATTCCTTCTTCTATTAGATATACGGGAATATATCCATGATCTGTACCTATATCTGCAACTACTGAATCTTTTTCTACTTTATTTGCTATTTCTAATAGTCTTGGAGTTAGTTTCATGATTTCCTCCTATTTGTATATTTCTTTAATATAATCAAAAAAATCTCTCAATGATCCTACATGGTCTGGTTTAAAGTCTGCTACCCCTTTATCGATTCCGTATGTATCGATATAAAAGGTTTGAAGACCTATCTTACTTGCTACTATGTCTTCATCCATATCATTGCCTACCATTATAGCATTTTCTTTGTCTATTCCTATTTTGTCTAATATCTCTTTATAATACTCACTATTAGGTTTAGTAAAATGCATATTTTCATAACTTGTTATTAAATCAAAATTCTCAGTATTTAGTCCCGCCCAATCTATTCTATGTTCTATTGCTTCTCTTGGGAATACAGGGTTTGTTGCTACTACCATCTTAACGTTCTTTTCCTTTAAAAATTCTATAATATCCTTCACTATAGGATCTGGTTTTGTATATTGTTTTAAGTTTGGAAAGTGTTCTTTATAAAAACTATTAAATTGATTCTTATAATTCACAATATCATCATTTATTAGTTTACTAAAGGATTCAAAAAATACATCTTGATTAGTCTTTTCTTTTTCTATACTAGTTATCATATCCATTGTTGACTGCCAAATATATCTTTTAAATATTTCTGGACTTACATCATAGTTTATTTCTCCTGTTAATTCTTTAAAATACCCATTCATAAATTCATCCATATCCATTGGCAATAATGTACCATCTAGATCAAATAATATAGCTTTATATTTCTTCATATTAACCTCCATATCATTTTTAAAGATTCGCCAATTGGCGAATCTTTATATAATGTAAAAATGCTTCATAGGAAGCATTTTTATTCTAAAAAGTCTTTTAATTTTTTGCTACGACTAGGATGTCTTAATTTCCTTAAAGCCTTTGCTTCTATTTGTCTTATTCTTTCTCTAGTTACATCAAATTCTTTTCCTACTTCTTCTAGAGTTCTGGCTCTACCATCATCTAAACCAAATCTCAAACGTAATACTTTTTGTTCTCTTTCTGTTAAGGTATCTAGTACCTCAACTAATTGTTCTTTAAGCATTGTAAAGGTTGCTGCTTCTGAAGGAGCTTGAGCATCATCATCAGGAATAAAGTCTCCAAGATGGCTATCCTCTTCTTCACCTATTGGTGTTTCTAGCGATACTGGTTCTTGTGCTATTTTAATTATTTCTCTAACTTTTTCTTCATCTAAGCTCATTTCTTTAGCAATCTCTTCTGGACTTGGTTCTCTACCTAAGTCTTGTAATAATTGTCTAGATACTCTTATAAGCTTATTGATAGTCTCTACCATATGAACAGGTATCCTTATAGTTCTTGCTTGGTCAGCAATAGCTCTTGTAATTGCCTGTCTTATCCACCATGTAGCATAAGTACTGAACTTATACCCTTTTGTATAGTCAAATTTCTCTACGGCTTTTATTAGTCCCATATTACCTTCTTGAATAAGGTCTAAGAATAACATACCTCTACCTACATATCTTTTTGCAATACTAACTACTAATCTAAGATTTGCTTCGGCTAACCTTCTCTTTGCTTCTTCGTCGCCATCTTCCATTCTCTTAGCTAGGCTTATCTCTTCTTCACCTGTTAGTAGTGGTACTTTACCTATTTCTTTTAAATACATTCTTACAGGATCATCAACATTAATACCTTTAGGGACAGATATCACAGGAGCGATAGTTTCTTCTTCTACATCATCATCATCGTCGTCTTTTTCAATAAGTAAGTCTTCTTCTTTATCACCGACTATCTCTACCCCTTGATCTTCAAGAACTTGATATATATCATCAATTTGATCCGATGAGATATCTACATCTTCTAATGAGTCCATTATTTCCTTATATGTCAATATACCCTTTTTCTTTCCTTTGGTAAGAATATCATTTACTATATCAATCTGCTTTTGCTTATTTTTTGTCTTCTTTTTCTCACTCATTGCTTTCCCTCCTCTCAGCAACAATTAGTGATTTATTTTTAATTCTTTGTCTAAATGAGTAAATTCTATAAATAAAGCTTTTAATTTTTCAACCTCTCCTTTGGACTTATCCTTTTTATCGCTAAGTTGCCTTATATCTTGTTTTAATTTATCTCTTTTTATCCTTAACTTATAATAGTTTATCTTCTCAATATAGTCTTCAACTGCCTTTTCTTTATTGTCGACAATTAAGTTAAGGTTTATAATATTTTTTAGTTTACCAGAGATGTTTTCATCTAATTCACTAAAAATTTCTTCCATATCTAACACTTCAGATTCTTCATACTTTCTATATATCACTTCTGCAATCTTTCTATTATCTTCATTATAAAAATCCAGATAGCTGAATTGCTCTTTCAGCTTATTATATACATTTTTATCTTTTAATAATAAATTTATAAGACTTTTTTCTGATATTAAATGTCCAGATTCCAATGAATATTTAACAGGTATAATACGGTCTTTAATATTATTCCTATAATCATACTTAGTATACTTGTCCTTATAACTCTTATTTACATTATTAGACTTTCTTCCAAACACTTCACTTTTTATAGCATCTACTGATATCCCAGTACTGTTTGAGATTTCATTAAGATATACATCAAGTTCAATAGAATTTTTTATCTTTTTTAGAAACTGAGCAATAGCTTTTGTAAATTTTATTTTACCCTCAGTTGTACTTGTGTCAATTTTTTTCTTATATATATAGATTTTATAATCTACTAAATTCAGAGATTTATCTATAGCTTCTTCAAAGGCTTTTTTGCCTCTTTCTTTAATATAATCATCAGGATCCTTACCCTTAGGTAATATGATAACCCTAGCTTTTATATCCTGCTGATATAGTATTTCTAATGCCTTTTCAGTAGCTCTCATACCTGCCTCATCTGAGTCATAACAAATATAAAATTCTTTAGCAAATTTTTTTAGTAATTTTGCTTGACTCTCAGTAAAGGCTGTTCCTAAAGAGGCTGTTGCATAATCTATCCCATATTTATTAAGAGATATAACATCCATATAGCCCTCTACTAGTATAGCTCTATCATAAGACTTATTATTTTTTAAAACATTGATTCCATATAGATTGTAGCCTTTATTAAAAACAGGAGTATCAGGCGAATTTAAATATTTAGGTTGAGTATTATCTAAAACTCTTCCTCCAAAGCCTATTACTTTTCCCCTGGTATTAATTATTGGGAATATTATTCTATCTCTAAATCGATTATAATATCCTGATTTATCTTTTCTTTGAACTATTAATCCTACCTTATATAATAATTCTTCAGAATATCCTTTACCCTTGAGATATTTTAATAAATCATCCCAGCTATCCTTTGCATATCCTAGACCAAATTTATTAATTATTTTATAATCAATATTTCTAGACTTAAGATATTTTAAAGCTTTTTGACTGGACTTTAAATTATTATAAAAATAAAGAGCTGCCTCTCTATTTAAATTAAATAACTTTTCTCTTTCATCATATTTCTTTTTATCTACATCATTATCTGTCTCAGGCAATATAATGTTAGCTCTATCTGCTAACTCCTTTAATGCTTCGATAAAAGTCAAATTTCTATGCTTCATTAAAAAAGTTATTGAATCTCCTCCTTCACCACATCCAAAACAATGAAAGATTTGTTTGTTGGGTGATACTATAAAAGAAGGAGTCTTTTCGTTATGAAAAGGACATAGACCTTTATAGTTTGATCCTATTTGTTTTAATTCAATATAGTTTGATATGATATCAACTATATTATTAGCTTCTCTTATATCATTAATAACCTCATCATTATAGGTATAAGGCATTTATACCACCTTCATATTAATCTATTCGTCAGAAATTGACTAATTCCTTCATATAGATTTATTAATTTTTAATAAATTCATTATCTTTTAATAACTTCATTAAATTGTTCTTAAATTTTTCATCATCTGATACTTCCCTTTTCTTACTTCCACCTTTAACTCTATTATTAAGTTTTCTTTGTTGCATACTTAAATACCTTTGAGTAAGAAGACTATTAATATTATCCTTATTATATATATATCCCTTTGAAGATATACAAAAACAACCTTTAGATAAAACCAATGATGCTAATCCATAGTCATCAGTAATTATTATGTCCTTTTTCTCTGCTCTATTCATTATTCCTAAGTCTGCAGATTGAGAAGAATTATCTACATACAGAAATTTTGAACGGTCAATATTAGAATTAGTGGTGTAGTGGGAAATACTCGAGATGAATAATACTTCAATATTATATTTTTGTGATATATTATTGATTATATCTTTGACTGGACAAGCGTCAGAATCTACTAAGATTTTCATTGAATCATCCTTGCTTAATTTTACTTTTATAATATAGATTAAATAAAAGTGCTGAATGGATAAATTTCGACATAAAAGTCCAATATCCTTCATTTTTTTCAAATTCTCTATTAAGATTTCTTAATTAGTCTGTAAATTTATTTTTGCCAAGGAGATGGAACGAATATATTATTGAACTTCTTTATGGCATATCTATCAGTCATACCAGCAATATAGTCTGAAATAATATCATATTTATCTCCTGGATTTTTTCTAAACTCTATAGATATTTTATTATAATTTTCAATATAGTAATTATATAGTTGTTCTATTATATACTCTGCTTTTCCTTCTTCTTTTTTTGCTTTTTTATTAAAATACACTTTTTCAAACATAAATTTCCTGAGTTTCTTTGTATAATGGTCCATTTCTTCACTCATTATTATATTTTGATTATTTTTACTATTTTCTATTATATCTATAATCATGTTATTTATTCGCTGTCCATGGGTACTTCCTAATACCTTTATGCAGTCTTTAGGTAAGTCCTCTTCCTTTAGTATCTTACCTCTGATAGCATCATCAATATCGTGGTTTATATATGCAATCCTATCACAGATCTTTACTATTTGACCTTCTATTGTAATTGGAGTATTCTCTCCTGTATGATTAAGTATTCCATCTCGAACTTCATAGGTAAGGTTTAGACCTTTTTCATTTCCTTTTCTATTTTCTAAGAAAGTTACTATTCTAAGACTTTGTTCATTATGATGGAACCCTTTTTTATTTAATTTCTTTAAAACTCTCTCTCCAGTATGTCCAAATGGGGTATGTCCCAAATCATGGCCTAATGCTATAGCTTCTGTCAAGTCTTCATTTAGGAGTAGGGCCCTGGCAATAGTCCTTGATATTTGAGATACTTCTAGTGTATGAGTTAGTCTTGTCCTATAATGGTCTCCCTCTGGAGACAGGAAAACTTGAGTCTTATGTTTCAATCGTCTAAAAGCTTTTGAGTGGGTAATTCTATCCCTATCCCGTTGAAACTCTGTTCTTATATCACATTTTTTATCTTCTCGTTCTCTACCTTTTGACTCTGAACTTAACATAGCTTTTGAAGATAATGTCTCTCTTTCTAACTTTTCACTTTGTTCTCGTATATTCAAGGATATCCCTTCTTTCATACTTTGGTTATAGTTGGTTTAAAACTATTATATTCTATATACAATAAATGTATGTTTAATTCCTTCTTAGAATTGTAGTTTTTTAAAATTATTTATATATATAACTATAACCAATTTATATCCCTCTTAATCAAATATAGCCTTTACAAAAGATTAAAGAGGGGATCCCCCTCTTTAATCTTTCATGTGGTTTATTCTCATAAGCTCCTGTATAACTCCAGCTGTCTCTTCTACTGCTTTATTAGATACATCTATAACTTCACAACCTAAATCTTTCATAAGTTCTTCTGCATATTCAATCTCTCTTAATATTCTCTCCATGCTTGCATAATTAGCGGTATTACCTAACCCTAATGCTTTTAATCTTTCCTGTCTAATTTCGTTAAGCTTAATTGGATTTGCAGTTAATCCCATGATTTTTCTAGGATCAATTTCATATAATTCCTTTGGTGGTTTAACTTCAGGTAATAAAGGAATATTAGCTACCTTTACATTTTTATGGGCTAAATACATACTTAGGGGTGTTTTTGATGTTCTAGAAACTCCAATAAGCACTATATCTGCTTTCTTAATACCTCTAGTATCCTTGCCATCATCATATTTCACTGCAAACTCTACAGCTGCAACTTTTCTAAAATAGTTTTCATCTAATTTCCTTATCAAACCTGGCTCTCTTTTGGGTTCAAATCCTACTACCTTTTGTATAGCATTCAGTATTGGTTCTAATATATCTATAGATTGAATACCATATTCTTTTGATTTATTTATTAGAAACTTACGAAGGCTCTCAATTACTATTGTAAATAATATTATACAGTTTTCTTGTTTTGCCTCTTCTAATATTTCGATTATCTGACTCTCTTCAGTGATATATGGGAATCTTCTTATCTCATATTCTCCAGAGTTGAATTGGCTAACAGCTGCTTGAGCTACTTCTTCTCCTGTTTCTCCAATAGAATCAGATAACACGTAAGCTACCATTAATTTATCCATAAAATACCCCCTAATCTTCTATACCTAAGTCTACAAACAATTTAGTAATATTGGTTTTAGAAATCTTACCTATAACTTTTAATTGTTCCTCCCCTAAGTCATCCTTATGTTTCTCTACTATTGGGAGGCTATCTACTTCATGTTCAATTATTTTAATAGCTGCTTCTAGTATTGATTCCTTTTCTTCTAAGTATATTACATTGGGCATTCTTGTCATTATCACAGCTACAGGTACTTTATTTATATCTATATTACCAATGGCACTTTTTAACATATCTTTTCTAGAGATTATTCCAGTAAGACAATCATTAGATGTAACAAATATACTCCCTACATCATCTAGAAATAAAGTTACTATAGCATCATACACTGAAGTCTCTTCATCAATAATTGTAGGTAAAGATTTGATATCTTCTACTTTTATAGATTGTATTTTATCTCTAAAAACATTTATATCTGATTTACCAGAATAAAAGTAACCCACTTTAGGTCTAGCATCAAGTATGCCACTCATAGTAAGGATAGATAGATCGGGTCTTAGTGTTGCTCTAGTTAATTTTAATTGTTTTGCTATAGCTTCACTAGTAATAGGTTCATTTTCTTTTACTATTTCTATTATTTTTTCCTGTCTTTTTGTCAGCTGGATATTTCTCACCCCTTTATATCTCTTTACTTTTTTTAATTAACCCTTGTTTGAGATCTTTGATAAATCACATATTTGAAGCATTATATTTGAGATGTTTTTTATCAGGGCAAGTCTATTTCTTTTAAGTTCTTCATCATCTACCATTACCATCACATTGTCAAAGAACTCATCTATAGGTTTTCGTAAATATACTACTTTATCTAGTGCTTTATCATATTCTTTAACTTGTATAAAGTCATGAACTTCATCTTTAATCTCTCTATATACCTTATACAATTGAATTTCTTCTTCCTCTTGTAATAGATCTCTTATGATTTCATCACTTTCAGCTTTTTCTGCTATCTTTATAACCCTATTAAAGGCTGCTAATATCTCATTCAATTCTTCTTTTTCAACCCATTTGTTTAATTCTTCTAGCCTAATAACAAGGTCAGTGATATTATCATTGCCGGTACTTTGTACTGCATCTACCACATCGTATCTTATACCCTTGTCTATAAACATATTTTTCATTCTTCCATTAAAGAATTCTACTATTTGAGTTTTGATTTTATCAAAATCAAAGTATAACTCATTCTCAATATATATTCTTAATGAAGTCTCTATATATTCATTTAATGATAAATCTAAGTTTTTGTTTAGAATTATATTAATGATACCTAATGCCTGTCTTCGTAATCCATAAGGATCTTGACTACCAGTAGGTTGTATTCCTATAGCAAAGCATCCACAGATAGTGTCTAGTTTATCAGCTATACTTATAACTGCTCCAGCTGTAGTGGTTGGTAATTCATCTTCAGCAAATCTAGGAAGATAATGTTCATATATGGCTAAACTTACAATTTCGTTTTCACCAGATTTCATTGCATATTCTCTACCCATTATACCTTGTAACTCTGTGAACTCGTTTACCATTTTAGTAACTAAATCAGCCTTAGCTAAATTACTAGCTCTATCTATATTTTCTTCTGTTTCATCTCCTAATTCAAGGCCTTTAGCAATCTCTATAGATAGTTCATTTACTCTTTTAGTCTTATCATATAGTGTTCCAAGTTTTTCTTGATATACTATAGTCTTTAGGTTATCTACATAACTTTCTAAATTACCTTTTAAATCTTCGTTATAGAAGAATTTAGCATCTTCCAGTCTAGCATCTAATACTTTTTCATTACCTTTAGTAACAGTATCTAAATGCTCTTTGTTTCCATTTCTAACAGCAATAAAGTATGGCATTAATTTATTGTTATCATCTACTACTGGAAAATATCTTTGATGTTCTTTCATTGGTGTTATTATAGCTTCCTTAGGCAATTGAAGATATTCTTCTTTAATTCTTCCAATTAAAGGAGTTGGATATTCTACTATATATGTTAATTGATTTAATAACTCATCGTCCTTTAGTAAGTTTCCACCTTTTTCTTTAGCTAACTTTTCACAACCAGTTTTTATTAATTCTTTTCTTTTCTCTCCATCTACTATCACAAAGTTTTCTTTAAGTTTTGTGAAGTATTCCTCCACATTTTCTATAGTTATGTTATCTGATCCTAAGAATCTATGACCTCTTGTTTTGTTTGATGGAACCAAACCTTCTAATTCAAATTCTACTATCTCATTATCTAATAAAGATATTAGCCACCTTATAGGTCGTGCAAATTTAATATTCTTTCCTCCCCATCTCATAGGTTTAGGGAAATGAATATTCTTAATGTAATCTGGGATATGTTTTGTTAATATTTTAGTAGTCTCTATACCTTTGACTTCTTTATTGGCATATACATATTCTTCACCATTAAATTCTTTTATAATGATATTTTCTATGTCTACTCCCTGTCCTCTTGCAAATCCTAATAAGGCCTTTGAAGGTTCCATAGAATCATTGTATGCTATTCTTTTTGAAGGTCCTTTTACCATCTCTGCTAAATCTTCTTGTAATCTATTAATCCCTTCAACTAAAACTACAAGTCTTCTTGGGGTTCCATAAGTATATACATTTTCATAGCTTATTCTATTTTCATCAAGGATTTTTTCCATGTTGTTTTTCATCTGATTTAAAGCATCTTCCATAAATCTATAGGGTATTTCTTCCGTTCCTATTTCTAAAAGATATTTACTCATTATCTTCCCTCCTTTAATAATGGGAATTCTAGTTTTTCTCTCTTTTCTACATATTTAGAAGCTATTAATTTAGCTAGGTTTCTAACTTTGCCGATAAAACTTGTTCTTTCTGTAACACTGATGGCACCTCTAGCATCTAAAATGTTAAAAGTATGGGAACACTTTAATACATAATCATATGCTGGATATACTAAATCTTCTGCTATTAACCTTGCTGCTTCCTTTTCATATGTTTCAAATAAATCAAATAGCATATCTTTTTCTGCTTTATCAAAACTATATACTGAATGCTCATATTCAGCTTGTTTAAATATCTCACCATATTTTATATCTTTTGTCCATTGAATATCAAATATATTATCTACATCTTGTAAGTACATAGCTATTCTTTCTAATCCATAGGTTAGCTCTGCTGATTCTAATTGACAATTAAGTCCACCTACCTGTTGAAAATAAGTAAATTGAGTTATCTCCATTCCATCTAACCAAACTTCCCAACCTAGACCCCATGCACCTAAAGTAGGAGCTTCCCAGTTATCCTCTACAAATCTAATATCATGTTTTAATGGATCTATACCAATAGCTTCTAAACTCTCTAGGTATAATTCTTGAATATTATCTGGAGATGGTTTAATTATTACCTGCATTTGATGATGCTGATATACTCTATTTGGATTTTCTCCATATCTTGCATCGGTTGGCCTTCTAGAGGGTTCTACATATACTACTTTCCAAGGCTCTGGACCTAATGCTCTTAAAAAAGTATTTGGGTTCATAGTTCCTGCACCCTTTTCCACATCATAGGATTGCATTATTACGCAGCCTTTTTCACCCCAATACTGTTGTAATTTCATAATAAGATCTTGTAAATACATTTTTTCTCCTCCTTTGTCTACATTTATTAGACATAAAAAAACCCTTCATCCCTATATAGGGACGAAAGGTTACTTCCGCGGTTCCACCCTATTTGGTACCTAAGTACCCACTTAATAAGATTGCTCCAAAGTGCCTTCGAAAAACTTATCATATCAGGCTCACACCTTCCCTGACTCGCTAAAATGATAGTATTAGTCTACTACTCTTTATCACAGCAATAAGTGTTATATATAACTAATTTAGCAAATAATCATTGAATTGTCAACATTAAATCTTATTATCATCATTATCTTTAGTATAATCTTCTGCATTCATATAATCTTCTGTATATTCACTAGTAGATGTGTCCTTATTTCTTCTCATAATTTTATCTACTGTTTTCCCTGCCATCTCATTTAAGTTCACCACTTCGCCATCTTCTTTGACAATTTCAATTGTAGTTCTTGAAATCATTGCAGCAGCAATACCTATAGCTGATAGTTGAGGAGCTAATACTGCTCCTATGGCTCCTGCAGTAACAGGAATATTCATAATAACTTCCCCGTCTTTTTTAAGTATTATTTTTGTGATATTTCCCTTTTTAACTATCTCTTTTAATTTAGAGATTACCTCTTCACTTGTTTGATTGATATTAAAGTTACTTCCTTTATCATTATTCTCAATATCAATTAGTGCCTCTACAATATCTCCATTGTGTTTTTCTAGGATTTCTTTAGCCTCTTTATAGCTTGCTCCAGTCCGTTCTCTAATAGTGTCGATTTTTTCTAAACTTATATCCATATTTACACCTCCATATTAATCTTCTACAGCATTTATAAATTTTAGTGAATTGAAGTAGGTTTTATCAATATTTTTAGATATATACAAACTGAGTATATTTTCTATCTTTTTTAGAATATTATCTTCTATTTCGATTTCAAGTATATTCTCGAAAGAGCTAAACAAAAGAAATTTCATTATATTGGCAATCTCTATATTGATATTATTACCATATCTATCAATACCTCTACATTTTTCGCATAATACTCCACTGTGATTTATGCTGAACTTGATATTATCATTTAAATCTTCATGACAATTAACACAATTTATTAAATGTGGTCTATAGCCTAAGTAACTAATAAACTTTAGTTCAAAAGCTCGAACTATTTGTCTGTATTTAGTTTCCTTCATTATTAAATTTAATGTTTTAACTAATAAGCCAAATATTTTGGTGTTAGATTCTTCTTCTACAACTCCACTATTTACTAACTCTACAATATACGAAGCATATGCTAGTTTTTTAAGGTCTTCTCTTAAAGGATAATACGAATCTATTACATCCCCTTGATTTACATTGTAGAGATTTTTCCCTTTATATAATACAAAATCGCTTAAACTAAAGGTTTCTGTTGAACCAACTAGTTTACTTTTAGGATTTCTAACACCCTTTGCTACAGCTTGAACTTTACCTTGTTCCTTTGTAAATATTGTTATTATCTTATCAGAATCATTAAGCTTAGTCCCTTTTAATACTATCCCCTGAAGTTTATATAACATTAATTCACCTCTAACTAACTTTGGATATCAGAAGGTTCCTCATTATCACTTTCTGTATCTTTCATTTCATTATCATTAATTGCATCTATACAATATAAATAGTCATCTATTTTCCCTGTTGCTTCAAATATTTTCCACATGTCATTTCTTAACATAGCCATCCTCCCATATATATAATATATATTTAGTTTACGGTGAAAGAAATGAATTATACTTTACAAATAGTGTAAATTAAAAATAATGCCTTCTATCTATTGTTTATAACCCATACGTTTTACTAAATTTTCTTTTTCTCTCCAGTTTTTATTGACTTTTACCCAGAGTTGTAAGTTAACTTTAACTCCTAGGAATCTTTCAATGTCTTCCCTAGCACTTTTCCCTATTCCTTTTAGCTTTCTCCCACCTTTACCAATGATTATACCCTTATGAGAGTCTTTCTCACAATAAATTGTAGCATGAAGATCAATCAAATCTTTGTCTGGTCTTTCTTTCATCATTGTGGTATCAACTGCTATTCCATGGGGAACTTCTTGTTCTAAGTATCTAAGAGTTTTTTCTCTAACAATTTCAGCTACTATAATTCTTTCTGGTTGGTCTGTTATCATATCCTCTGGGAAATATTTAGGACCTTCTGGTAGCAGACTTTCTATTTTTTTCATTAATTTATCTATATTCTTCCCATTTATCGCTGAAATAGGTACTATATCTGCAAAATCATGTCTTTTTTTATATTTTTCTATTATTTTATTTACTTCATCCTTTGATAATTTATCCATCTTATTTATTACTAGTATTTTAGGTATTTTTATATTGTTAAGAGATTCTAGTATTCTTGAATCTCCTGGCCCCATTTCTAAACTTTCATCTACAACCCAAATCAATACATCCATATCTTGTAATGCCAATGATATTTCTTTACTCATAAATTCATCTAATTTATTTTTAGGTTTATGTATTCCTGGAGTATCAACAAATATCATTTGACTATTATCTGTAGTATGAATTGTTTGTATCTTATTTCTTGTTGTTTGAGGCTTATCTGATATGATAGATATCTTTTCCCCTATTATATGGTTTAATAATGTAGACTTTCCTACATTTGGTCTTCCTATTATTGTTATAAATCCTGACTTAAATTTTTTCATTTTTATCATCCTTTGTTTTATCTTCTATTAGATCTTCTGGCCCAAAACTATATGGTAATAATTCTTTTAGGGTGAATTCTTTGTATTCTTTTTCATTCTTAACTATATATATTTTCAAATCATGGGAAAATTCTCTCATTACTTGCCTACATACTCCACAGGGAAAAGTGTATTCTGAATCTCCTGTTATTGCTATTGCTTTAAAATCCATATCTCCTTCTGAAACTGCTTTAAAAATTGCTGTTCTTTCAGCACAGTTAGTTGGTGTATAACTAGCGGATTCTATATTGCAACCAGTATATATTTTGTCATCCTCAGTTAGTAGAGCTGCTCCTACTCTAAACCCAGAATAAGGTACATAAGCCATCTTTTTTGATTCTAATGCTGCTTTTATTAATTCATCTTTTTTCATTATGACACCACCTATTTTATGAAATTTCTACTTTTGGGTTGATTGGAGTTACTTGTATCCATGTAATCCCTGGGTTAAGTATTATTTCCTTTACGTCTTCATCATAATACTTAGTTTTAGATTCCCTTGAGGTCTTTTCCCAAGTTATATTTATATATTTACCTCTTGTTATATAAGTTCCTTTACCTTTACCTACTATGTCTATTTGTAATCTTCCTTGATCATCTAAAACTTGTGTTTTAGCTTCTTGGATGATTATATTAGTAGATGTTAATATAGTATTATCATATTCATCTAGATGTTTTTCGCCATCTTTGTATCGCATATATAGGCTTAATTCCTCATCATACTTATAACTAGTAATATTATCAGAATCATAATGTATGGATATATCTTTTGCTACATCTCCATCGATATCTTTACCTTCCTTATTAAAAGAAAAGGAGTTAAATTCAGCTTCCTTATTAAAATCTTTGTTTTCTGCATATTCTCTTATTGATTCCATAGAAGTATATAAGTTATGAGGAGCTTTTTTACCTACATCATTGTTTCTATAAAAAACAGATCCTGCAGCACCAATTGCATCTACATCAGCAATCCCCAATTCTCTTATTTCTTCTTTAGCTTGAGGACTTCCTCCAGCATGGGCATAAATAGCATCATATTCTAAAAGGGAAGATAAGTAATATGGTCTAGCACTTCTAAGTGGTCCTATTACTTCTGGATCATTTATCAAGTAAATTCCCATATACCTAGTTATTTTACCCTCAACTAAATATTCATATGCTATTTCAGCTTCACTTAACCCAGATTGCCATCTGGCATTTTTATGGTTATCAAACATTATAGCTACTGGTCTTCTATTTATTTTGCTTTCTTCAGTGTTTATTCCGCTTAGTGGCGATGTTATAGCACTTGACTTGTCTTTATCATTGTTGTTATTTTCTTCATTATCCTTTTGCTCTTCTTCTGATTGATTATTATTTGGTTCTTGTTGATTAGTATCTTCATCATTATTACAACCAACACTTCCAACTAATACTATTACTAAAAATAATATGATCAATATTTTTTTCATTTTACATACCCCCAAGTATTAATTAAATTGTTATTTCTACTAACTTCACTCTTCTATTAACTACTTTTTTAACCACCATCTTTATACCTCGTTCTTCTAAAGTATCTCCTTGTTTTGGAACTCTACCTAGAGTACTAAATATGTATCCTCCCAGGGAGTCAAAGTCATCCTCTGGGAAGTCTGTGTTAAATAACTCATTAATATCCTCCAGGGATACTTCAGCTTTTATGTGATAAGTAGTTTCATCAATTTTTTCAATCATATCTATATCATTATCATACTCATCTAATATATCCCCTACTATTTCTTCTAATATATCCTCAATGGTTACTAATCCTTCTGTTCCACCATATTCATCTAAAACTATCGCCATATGTACTTTATGTTGTTGAAGTTCTCTTAGAAGTTTATTCACTTTTTTTGTTTCGGGAACATAGTATGGTTGACGCATAATATCTATGATTTTTGTCTCATTTATATCCTTTTGTTTATATCCTATAAAAGGCAATACATCTTTTGCATATAATAATCCTACTATATTATCAATATTTTCTTTATATACCGGTATTCTAGAATGTCCATTTCTAGTTATTTTTTCTAATGCCATTTCCATAGATGCATCTTCAGATATGGCAATAATATCTATTCTTGGAACCATTACATCACTGACATCTATATCATCTATTTCAAAAATGTTTTCAATCATTTCTTTTTCATGAAGTTTAACTACACCTTCTTCTTCTCCAACATCTACTAATGATCTAATCTCTTCTTCAGTTACAAAGGGTCCAGTATAGTTTACATTACCACCTAAAATTTTAATTATAAAACCAGTTATTGAGTTAAGTACAATTAATATAGGTTTAAAAATTACTGATAGTGCTTCTAATGGTCTAGCAACTATCATAGATACTTTCTCAGGATTTTGAGCAGCAAAGGTTTTTGGTGTTATCTCACCAAAAATCAATATTAAAATAGTCATTACACCTGTAGCTATAAGAGTGGAACTACTTCCCTCAAAAAATTCTACAGTTAGCTCTGTTAATATTGCAGTTGCTAATATATTCACCACATTATTTCCAATTAAGATTGTAGATAATATTGTATTTATTTTTTTCTTTATTCTCTCTAAAAGTCTTGCCTTTTTTTCATTTGTTTCTCGAAGTTGTCTTATTTTAGCAATCTTTAAAGATGTTAATGCAGTTTCAGAACTAGAAAAAAAAGCTGATAACACTAGAAGTATTGCTAAAATCAGTATTCTTATTGATATTAAAGTGCCAGTCATAATGGACCTCCTATATGTAGATTATAATAATTGAAATATTAGTACTGTTACTAATATACCCAATAATGCACCATTAATGACTTGGAAAAAAGTATGAATCTCTCCCTCTATTCTACTTTGACCCACCAAAATTGACAATAAAAAGCTTAATGTTGCAATTAATATATTTTCACTTAAAAAAGTTATTACTGTAGATACTGTAAATGATAATGCAGTATGTCCACTAACGATACCCCCTTTAAAAGGGGTTCCTGAGTGAGTAAGAGTTTTTATAACGATGGTTACTATTATGATAAGTAAGATGCATATAAAGGTAATATGAACAGGAGAACTCCTTATTTTAAATAATATAGATTTTGTAAAAGGATTTATACGATAAAAAAACAACAGATATCCTACCATTATTGAGTTCATTGCTGCAACTAAAACAGCCCCGGCTGCTACATTTTTAGCAATTTTAGCTAATGGATGGAAATCCTCAGTAAACATATCTATGGTTTTTTCTATTGCTGTATTGAGCATTTCTGCGATTATTACTAATGAAATAGCAAAGAATAACAATAATAATTCAACTTTAGAAAAGTTAAAAAACAAACTTAAAAATAATATTATTATCATCATAAAGAAATGAATTCGCATGTTTCTTTGTGTTTTTAACGTATAGATAATTCCTTCTACTGCATAATTGAAACTATCTATTAATCTCTTCACTTAAATTACCTGCTTTCCTATTAGTTTTTAAAAATTCCTAAATTCTTCATTATTTGTTTTTCTTTATTTCTCATGATTTTCTTATCTTCTTCATTCATATGATCATATCCCATTAAATGAAACATACTATGAGCTGTTAGATATGCTATTTCCCTTCTTAAACTATGATTGTAATCCTCGGCTTGTTCTTGAGCCTTTTGAGCAGATATAACGATATCTCCTAATATAGGTACCTGTCCTTCAATATTAATATCATTCTCATCTTCCATTGGAAAAGATAATACATCAGTTTCTTTATTTTTACCTCTAAATTTAGTATTTAAATCTTTTATTTCCTTATTATTAACAAATGATACACTTATTTCATAATCAGTACCATAGTCTTCGTACTTCAAACATTCTTCTACTACACTATTTATTGTTTGTTCTATATCCACTTCTAATAATATTTCTGTTTGTCTATTATCTATATATACTTCCATATACCTCTTCCTTCCTTATTCTAATATTAATATTAGGTTCTTCATATGAACTTTTAAATATACCTTGCTATTTTTTATTAGATTCAACTTTATTTTCATGGATTTCGTAAGCTTCTATAATCTTTTGAACTAATCTATGTCTTACCACATCATTTTTATTTAAATAGATAAACTCTATTCCTTTAACATCTTGAAGAATGTTAGTTACTTGTTTTAATCCAGAAGCTTTACCATTAGGTAAATCTACCTGAGTTATATCTCCTGTTATAATTGCCTTTGATCCAAATCCTAAACGAGTTAAAAACATTTTCATCTGTTCTGCTGTGGTATTTTGTGCTTCATCTAATATTACAAAGGCTGAGTCTAATGTTCTTCCCCTCATATATGCTAAAGGAGCTATCTCTATTAATCCTCGTTCTCTATTTTTTAAAAATGCTTCACCACCAAATATATCGAAAAGAGCATCATATACTGGCCTGAGATATGGATCCACTTTATCCTGTAAATCTCCTGGTAAGAATCCAAGTTTTTCACCAGCTTCTACAGCAGGTCTTGTTAAGATTATTCTATCAACTTCTTTATTTTTAAAGGCTTGAACTGCTTTAGCTACAGCTAGATAAGTTTTACCAGTTCCAGCAGGACCTATTCCAAAGACTATGTCGTTATTCTTCATTGAATCAATGTATTTTTTTTGTCCTAATGTTTTTGGTTTAATAGTTTTTCCTGAGAATGTTATACATACAGCATCATCTAATAAATCATTCATTTTATCTTCATTTCCTTGATATACAAGTTTAGTAGCATATCTTATTTGTTGGGTAGTTAATTCCCCTTCAACCTTCACAATTTCTATAAGTTTTTGTATTAAAGCCTCAGCTAAATTTACATCATCTTTTATTCCTATTATTCTAATCTCTTCTTCTCGAGATACTATATCAACATTAAATTCTTTTTCTATAAGTTTTATATTTTCATCAAAATTTCCATAAAGTTCTCTTGTAAAATCCTCATTTGTTATTTTAATTTTCTTCTCAGTAACTTCCTTTGACAATATTACTCCTCCTCATATTTCTCTATTTGGTTTTGTATGTATTCCTTTTTCCCTATATCCTCAATTAATTCAATTTTAATTTTTGCTATTAAGAAATTATCTTTTGTTTCAAAATCTATCTCTTTAGATAAAACCTTGCTATCTTCAGGAATTTTCTCCATTGCTTCTTTAGTGATAATTACATTAAGGGATTCCTTTAGTGAATCTACATTTTGTTTAACTGTCTTTATTTCAACTTCTCTATATTCATGAGTCACAATATTAAATGGTATAACCGAATAAAATCCATTTTCTTTATCATCTATAAACTCTAAATAGTCTTTAAAGGGTATATCTCCATTTTTCAAGTGAATACTTTTATTACCTATTTTTAATTCTCTTGAGAAGTACTTTTCTCCAGTTTCTTCTTGGATTTGTTTAATAATAGGTTCTTTTATTGTATTATAATAATAGGTTCGAGCCAACACTTCCCCTTCTGAATGAACTAATAGTATATTTTCTTCTGAATCATTCTGCACTATTCCAGTTATAAGTACTTGACCTTCTTCAACAATTTCACCCTTTTCCACTACAGCATTCCCATTTTTTGCTATAACTTTTTCTATGACTGCTTTTTTATTAGCTACAATATTACAAGGTTTATTTTTATCTATTTTATCATCTTCAGTATAAAAACTTCTCTTTTTAACTTCTACTACCAAATTTGTTCCTTGAATATCTATATCTACATAGGCAATATCATCAAATTTTTTCAATATATCAATTTGTAGTTCATCTTCATTAACTATAGATTTTTTTATCCCGGTTTTTATTCCTTCTTTATCTAAATATTCTATTAATTTTCCTTCATCAAAATCTTTACTCCCAACTATTTCTATATTCCAGATAAATGAGGTTAAAAAAAAGATTACTCCTATCATTAGGATAAATCCCACAACTAACATCTTTCTTCTTTTTAGTTTATTTAATACAAAGGGTAATCCTTCCTTAGATATTACATCAAACCTACAGCCAGCTTTTATAATTATCTTTTTTAACTCCTTAAATCCTTTTATACTAACTTTAGCTTCTAAAGTAGTATAATCAAATCTATCAATATCCCAAAGATAAATATCGTTTAAAGTGGCTAAATTGATGAATCTCTCAAGGGTTAGTCCTTCAATTCTAATAATAACATATCCACGAAAATAATTCCATAATCTAATGATTAACATGCCTTCACCCCTATTACATAAACTCTATATTAATAATTTCTCCAGTTATTACAACTTCTTCTGACACTATATTTTTAATTATCATTTTCTTTCCTATTATCCTTATGATTCCTATCTTGCTATTGATTCTGATCCTCTCTTTACTATACTCTACTATACCTTTATGGTTCTCTATATATAATTGAATATTTCCTATCATTGTAATTTTAGGTAGATCTAAAACTATCTCTTTTGGTAATTCCAATGCATCTGCTAAATTGTTTTTAAGATTATCTATCTTTTTACTCATTCTGCTACCCTCCTCCATAATTAAATTTATGCTTATTTTTTTTGTACTATTACAAAAAGAGGAGCAACCTTTTAAGGTTACTCCTCTTTTAAAACACTTTATAAATTATTCAGATTTAATTAGTTTTATTCTTTAATGCTTTAGGTGGTGATAAGATTTCTGACATTATTATTCCCTTTACTAATTCTCTTTTATCGAACTTTAGATCAATATCATTATTTCCTATCTCATTGTCTTTGATGACATCTTTATTTCTAACTACTCTCTGTTTTTGTTCATTTACTTTATTCCTGTCTACACTTCGTCTCTCTTTAGTCACTCTAGAGATTAATTCTTCTTCATCTACTCTTTTAGTTATATTTCTCTCTGCAGATAATTTTCTTTCACTATCAGAAGGGTTTTGTGTATTCAATTTTCTATCTAAAGTCCTTTTTACTTCATTTATTCTAGCTTGCACTGGAGACTTTTCTATTTTTTTAACTTCTTCTTTGTCTCTGTTTTTATTATCTATGCTTTGGGTATTTCTTTGTTTTTCTACTTTATTCTTATCAGAAAAACTTTTAAGCAGTGCAGGTCCTAGAAGAATCAATAATGGAAATATTAAATCTAATATATCCATGAAATCACCTAATCTCTTTTATTGTTGTCATTTTCTTTATTAATACCTGAAATAGACTCTCTCATATTTGTATCTGCTAATATATTTTTCATATTATAATAGTCCATAACTCCTATATTTCCTTGTTCTAAAGCTCTTGCTAATGCTCTTGGTACTTCAGCTTCTGCCTCAACAACTTTAGCTCTTTGGAATTGAACTTCCGCTTTCATTTCTTGCTCTTTTGCCACAGCCATCGCTCTTCTTTCCTCAGCTTTAGCTTGTGCTATTCTCTTATCAGCCTCTGCTTGATCAGTTTGTAAAGTAGCGCCAATATTTCTTCCTACATCTACATCAGCTATATCTATTGATAATATTTCAAAAGCCGTTCCTGAATCTAAACCTTTGTCTAATACATTTCTAGATATACCGTCTGGATTTTCAAGTACTGCTTTATGAGTTTCCGCACTACCTACCGTAGTTACAATTCCTTCACCAACTCTTGCAATGATAGTTTCTTCCCCGGCTCCACCAACAAGTCTTTCAATATTGGCTCTAACTGTTACTCTAGCCTTTGCCATAACCTCAATACCATCTTTAGCTACTGCAGCAACTTTAGGTGTTTCAATTACTTTAGGGTTAACACTTACTTGAACAGCTTCTAATACATTACGACCTGCTAGGTCGATAGCTGTAGCTCTTTCAAAGGGTAATGCAATGTTTGCTCTCTGTGCTGCTATAAGAGCATCTACAACTGTATTAACATTACCTCCTGCTAAATAGTGTGCCTCTAATTTATCTACATTTATATCTATACCAGCTTTTGTAGATTTTATCATTGGATTTACAATTCTTGATGGTATTACCTTTCTTAATCTCATACCAACTAATGTAAATAATCCAATTTTTACTCCTGAAAAATATGCTGTTATCCATAATCCTACAGGGATAAAACTAAATAATAGCGTTAAGAATATTAAAACTCCAACTATAATTACTCCTAAAATTATTAAACTTTCCATACAAATCCTCCCTTATTATAATTCAATTTTTCTAACAACAACTTTTGATCCTTCAATTTTAATAACTTTAATTCTCTCCCCTTTCACTATAAATTGTCCTTCTGTTACTGCATCTAATCTATCATCTTCAACAACTATAGTTCCTGAAGGTCTTAAAGTTGTCAGTGCAATACCTTCTTTGTATAAATATTTCCTATTGTCAATTGCACTAGAATATCCTGAATTACCTTCTTGCTTAGTATTTAATATAATCTTATCAAAATATGGGCTTTTTTGTCCATACTTTATAAACAAATATGCCACTAGGATACTTACGACTATTGCTATAACAACTGATATTATAGCAATTTCTATATCAGGGGATGCTAATACAATTCCTACACCTATACAGGCTATTCCTCCTATCCCTGGTACTCCAAATCCAGGAGCTATTGCTTCTATTAATAGTAATATTATACCTACTATAAATATAAGTAATGCAGCCCATCCAGTATTTCCCACCAGTAAGTTGCTTCCAAAATAGAGCGCAAAGGCTATTATAGCTACACTTCCTCCAGCTCCAAATCCTAATGTGAATATTTCCACCACAATAGCTAAGAATCCTATTATCAGTAATAGACTCAATACATATGGATTAACAATAAATTTAGCTATTCTAGTAATAAAATCCATTTCTGATGTTCTTATTTCATCATAATCAATATTTAGATCTGCTAATAATTCTTCATAGTCATTTGCTATGATATCTGCTAAATTTAGCTCTTTGGCTTTTTCATAGTTTAAGTTTAGCAGTCTACCTTCTTTAACTATTCCTTCTATTTCTATGCTCTTATCCGCCATGGATGCTATTAATTCCGGATCTCTACCTTTTGTAATGGCAGTTGACCTTAGCTCTTCTACCCAATAGGATAGAGTCTTTTCCGTGTTTGGGATAGGCTCAGCAGATCCTATTGTAGATCCTTTAGCCATAACTACCTTATCACTTGCTATAGTTAATAATACTCCTGCTGATTCTGCCTTGGTATTTACAAAAGAGATAGTTGGAACATCTAATTCAACTATTAATCTTTTAATTTTTTCTGCTTCAGTTATATATCCTCCGTAGGTATCAATTTCAAATATAATTGCCTTTGGATTTAAATCCTCTATGTTTTTTAACTCTCTTTTTACAAATTGGTATGTAGCTTTATCTATTTCACCCTTTATAGGAATTACAAATACATCCTCATTAGTTTGAGCAAAGATAATCATTGAGTTAAAGATTAAGAGAAAAATAATGCTTATAATTATAAATAATCTTTTTAATTTCATATTTAACCTCCCCCTAGCTTATTAATTCTATTATATACCATAGTTATATTATTTTGTATGAAATAATATAATTGTAATATTATTATCCCTATAAAAAAATAATCCTAATCATAAGATTAGGACTTTTTTCAAAAAGGAATTATCTATATATTCAGTTTAGATGCAGCAGCTTCATCTAATATAAAGATAGTGTTAGGGTGAAGCTGTAAAACTGATGCTGGTACATTAGGAGATATGCTTCCTTCTATTGTCTCTTTAATTACATCTGCTTTTTCTATTCCACTAGCTATCAATATGATTTTATCTGCATGCATAATATTCTTTATCCCCATGCTTATTGCTTTTTTAGGAACATCTTCGATGTCATCAAAAAATCTAGAGTTAGCTTCTATAGTTTCATCATCAAGATCCACTAAGTGAGTACAGGCTTCAAATTTTACATCCGGTTCATTGAATCCTATATGACCATTTCTACCAATCCCTAAAATCTGTAAATCTATATCTCCCATTCCTTGAATAAGGCTATCATATCTTCTAGCCTCTTCTTCAATATCTTCTGCCATTCCATTTGGTATATGAGTGTTCTCCGGTTTTATATTTATATGATTAAAGAAGTTTTTATCCATATAGTATTTATAACTTTGCTCATTCTCTCCTGATATTCCGTAGTATTCATCAAGATTAAAAGTAGTGACTTCTTTAAAGTCTATTATTTCTTCTTTATACATTTTTATTAATTCTTTATACATTCCCAAAGGAGTGTCTCCTGTAGCAAGACCTAATACACAGTCATTTTTCATATTTATCTGACTAGATACGATTACTGCAGCTTTTTTACTCATAGCTTCATAGTCTCTTACCTTAATTATCTTCATATTTAACAATCCCTTCAACTACGGTTTTTTTAATGTTTATGTTTTCATCGAATATTACAATATCTGCGTATTTTCCTTTTTCAAGACTGCCTCTATTCTCATCTTCTACAATTACTTTGGCAGGATTTAAGCTTGCTAAGTGCACACTTTCATACAATGATAGTTCACTATTATTATAGACATTCTTAATAGCTTCATTCATATTTAGGACACTACCAGCTAATGTTCCATCACATAATCTAGCACTATTATCTTTAACAGTGACTTCTTGACCTCCTAAATCATATTTTCCAGACTTAAGACAAGAGGCTCTCATTGCATCAGTAACAAGGACTATCTTCTCAGACCCTTTAATTTTATTTACGATATCATATATTGATTTATGAAGATGTATATTATCTGCAATAATCTCTGTACTGATGTCTGTATTCATTATAGCACCAACCGCTCCCGGTTCTCTATGATGTAATGGAGTCATTGCATTAAACATATGAGTACTATGTTTTACACCTCTTTTTATAGCCTCAGTTGCTTCTTCATAGGAAGCATTAGTATGACCTAATGAAAGAGTTATAGTTTTGTTTTTAATAACTGCTTGTAAGAAATCAAAGTTTTCATCTTCTTCTGGTGCATAGGTGATAATTTTAATTATATCTATATAATCTTTAATCAAGTTATATTCAGGTTTTTTTATGAACTCTGAATTTTGAGCACCTTTATACTTAGGACTAATAAATGGTCCTTCTAGGTGAGCTCCCAAAACTCTAGCTCCTTTTAGATTTTTACTCTGTGCTTCCCTTATTACATCTAATGATTTATAAATAGATTCTATATCCATTGTCATAGTAGTAGGTAGAAATGATGTAACACCATTTTTCAATATAAAATCACTAATATTATCAATAGCTTCAAGCTCTCCATCCATTGTATCATATCCCCTAGATCCATGGATATGTATATCAATGAAACCTGGAGATACATAGTT
This sequence comes from Anaeromonas frigoriresistens, assembly GCF_016820655.1. Taxonomy (GTDB): domain Bacteria; phylum Bacillota; class Clostridia; order Tissierellales; family SIT17; genus Anaeromonas; species Anaeromonas frigoriresistens. Next base: position 27,409 of record NZ_WSFT01000005.1, on the reverse strand, counting down.
TTGTTTAGCATCTATTACATTTATATTTTCATCCTTAAATCCATTCTTAGGAATAATATCTACAATTTTTTCTTCATAAATAAGAACATAATCCTCAATAACTCTACTAGGAAGAATTATCTTACCATTTATAATAGCATTCACTGTATCCCTCCTCTATTACTTGTCTCTGAAAGCTCTATTACTAAATTTGTATCTGTCTCCTCTATAAAAGGATTTCGTATATTGAAGAGGTACATTTTCCTTTAAATATGTTATAGATTTAATTAAAAGTAACGGTGAACCCGCTTTTATCTCTAAATGTTTTGCTGTTGATTCAAAGGCTAGAAGTGCTTCAATCGTTTGATCTGAATATAATATATCAAATCCTCTAGATTTCAAATCCGCAAACATAGATTTTTCAATATCTTTTATTTTTAAATTTGGTGTGAAATGAAATGGTCTAATTACTATTTCATATCCCCAAGGTTCATCATCAGCAAATCTTATTCTCTCTATTCTAAAAACCAAGTCTTTTGGATTTATCTGTAATTTTTTAGCATGACTTTCAGTAGATTCTATTACTTCCATGCTCAATACTTTAGAGTGAGGACTTTTACCTAATAGTTCCATATCCTCAGTAAAACTCGTTAATCCTAAGCTATCTTTAATTATCTTCTTATCGGAAACATACGTACCGCTTCCTTTTATTTTATATAAGTAACCTTCTCCAACAAGATTACTTATAGCTTGCCTAACTGTTACTCTAGTAACTTTAAACATTTTAGCTAGTTTAGGTTCTGAATAAATAGTTTCTCCATTTTTAAAATTTCCATTTTCAATATTAGTTTTAATATATTCTTCAATTATTTGATATTTATGCATATTAGACATGGTATAACTCCTTTACTATATAAAAATACCTCTAGTCCATAAATAAGCTGTTACTCCAAATAGTATAGCAAATTTTATATATCTAGTTCTAAATAGGTTCTTATCTTTACTGTTACCATCAACAAAAGTCAATACATAAGCAACTATTCCACTTGATAAAAAAGTATTAAAAATTATCATTAGTATATCCTCATTAAATCCTAATCGAGCAATGAAGTTTACTAGTAATAAGTTAATAAAACCTATACCCAGCATTATAAGGATAGCGCCTTTTATGCTTATTTTCACAAGTTTATTATCCATTTTTCTACCACCTTTAACTATAAGTTATATCACCTAAAACCACATAATCTTTAGCCCCTGTTGCAGACTTAACATTACTCTCAATATTATTCAGACATTCATTACCTAGAATAGCAAAAGCAAGAGCCTCTTTAGAAAAAGAATTCATACCATGGTCTTCCATAGTAGAAACTTTTACCTCTTTTAAGTGACCTTGTAAAGATTTTAATAAAGTAGAGTTATATGCTCCTCCTCCACAGAGAATCAATTCATCTAATTTTAATTTATCTAATACAAATGATTTGTAGGCTTCTGCCATAGTCAATGCAGTGAATTCAGTTGCAGTGGCAATTAAATCCTCAGAAGTTACATCAGGGTTTTCACCAATTAATTTCCTTACATAGTTCATGCCAAAATCTTCTCTACCTGTTGATTTAGGAGGTAACTTTTTTAAAAATGAATGATTCATCATCTTCTCTAAAATTTTATAATTTATCTTTCCACTTTTTGCTACCTGTCCGTCTTTATCATATTCTAATCCTTTTAACTCCATACAAAGACCGTCTATTATCATATTTCCTGGTCCAGTATCAAAGGCTAGTATATCGTCTTTTTTTCCTGTAGACGGTACTATAGTGGTGTTAGCAATCCCACCAATATTGTGTATTGCTATGTTTTTTTTATATTTACTAAATAATATATAATCTAAATAAGGAACTAGGGGCGCGCCTTGTCCGCCTGCAGCAATATCTCGTCCTCTAAAATTAGATATAACTGTAGTTTTTGTATTGTATGCAATTATAGATGGTTCACCAATCTGTAATGTAGATGGAACATAATTTTTCACATTATAAGGATTATGATATATTGTTTGTCCGTGAGATGCTATAAAGTCTATATTCTCAATAGGAATATCTGCTCTATAGCATAATTCAATACAGGCATCTGCAAATAATTTCCCTAATTTATAATTTAGACTACATATTAAAGCTACATTAGATTTCTCTAAGTCCATGCTATCATGTATTTCTCTCTTTATATCTTTAGGTATAGAATAACAATTAAAAAACTTTTCTTTAAATTTTGTATTTATTCCATTACCTTCAATTTCTACCAAGGAACTATCTATTCCATCTAGACTTGTACCACTCATAAGTCCAATAGCATACTTCATATTATTACATCCCTTCTAAAACTCTTTTACCAATATTAAATCCTCCAAATACTGGATCTATATCTAATCTGTTGATGGAGACATTTTTTGAAAGTATATTATTTAACGACTCTTTAATATTATTATAATAAAAATCATTTTTCATTACTAATCCCCCAGTTAAAACAATTTCTATAGGATTATCTTTATTGAAGTTGGCATTATAAAAATTATAAACTTGATTAGATAGATTTTTAATCTCATTATTAATTATATCACTGAGTATTTTCTTTCCATAGTTACTTGTTTTATTAGAAGTCAACCACTCAAATACCCGAGGAGATAGTTTAGCTACTTCTCTTTTATCTTCTAAATAAACAATTCTCTTAATATTAGAAAATTCCTCTAATTTATAAAATACTTTTATTTTATCACTTAATTCATTATTTTCTTTTTCATATTCATCTATAGCAGCTCTAATAGTTTCTATAGATAACTTATATCCTGAGGCATAATCTTGTAGTATATGTCCCCAACCACCTGCCATTTTCAATGTATTTCCTTTTACAGTTATTAAAGAAGATCCTGTGCCGATTATTCCTAAAATACCTGGTTTATCTTTAAAGTGAGAATAATATGCTACCTCTAAGTCTGTCATTAAAATTATTTTTTGATTATATTTTTGTTGTAAATCAGTTTCTAGTTTGTTCTTTATCCATAACTCTTTAGTACCAGATATTCCTAAAATGCAAATACTATCTTTTGTAGATTTATCCAAAAGTAAATTAAGAACTTTACATATATTATTAAGACTTTCCTCATAATTAACTAAAGGATTAGAGAAACCCGCCTCTACCACTTCTAGGATTTCTCCACTATCTGAATATAGAGCCCCTTTAGTTTTAGTTCCACCACCGTCTATTGATATTATTTCATACATTTTTTAACCTCTTCTAAATACAAATTTCTGCCATGGTTTAATATAATCAAGTAAGAATATCTCCTCTTCTTTAATTCTCCCTACAACATTGCTTTTTCCTGAGTTTTTCATATCATTTAAAGCTATCTGTAATTCTCCTGCATAATGTCCATATTCGCTAGATTCTATGATAATATCACCTTTTTTTATATCTTTAGGATTAAATATATCAAACTTATGACCTTTATACTTAACTCTTGATTGAGTAGATCTAATAAAGTTATCAGATATATCTCCTCTATTAAAATGAAACTCATTTAACACTATTTTTTCTTCTATTTCAGGTATATCTGAAACTAGATTAACATCAAAGGTTACTAAGTCTCGTCTTAAACTTCCTAGCTTTTTTATTTCATCTTCTGTGGGATAACAGTTAGAAATTATTATATCATCAATTAAACCATTAAGTGCAATGTAGTGCTTTGCTTGAACATCCATAGGTAATTCTCTGTGCATTTCTAATGTAGGAAGACCATCTGTCACTGGCCATGGTCCAAAAGTATTTTCATTTTGTGTTGTTATAAAAGCAGCAGTGCGTAATCCGTACTTCTTAAAATTATTTGTGCACTCTAAAAAGTGGTCATAATTAAGTCCACTGTAATTATGAGGATAAAAATTATGACACCCTATTAATTTTTCTTTATTAGGCATATAATCCATTATCAAATCAACATATTTAGTGTTGTTGCTCATGTTAATTTCTATCATTAAACCTTGTTCATTAAAGGTCATTAAAGATTCTTCATTTCCAGTGAAGCCCATATCTAATCTTATGCCATGAGCACCTATCTCTTTAAAAAAGGAAAGATCTTTATAACTAATATTAAGATCACTAAACACCTTAGGACTAACATCTGCTACAACCATCATTCCTTTAGAACTTGCATAATCATTAATATTTTTAAATTTTTCCACTAATTCATCCTTATCTTCTTTATTTACACTTAAAAGACAAGTAAATATTCTATCAAATCCATTATTAGTAGCTAAATCTATATATTCTCTCATTTCTTCTAAACCACTTTTTTCTGGATATATAGAGATTCCTAATTTCCCCATAAAAACCTACCTCTCATCCATTTTTTTATACATCTTTATAAATCTTTCAATTAAATTCTTCTCAGACATTGCAGTCATAAGATGGTCTTGAGCATGAATTAGAATTATATTTACACTCACTGGATCACCTGCTGCTTCTTGATGAATCATCTTTGTCTGTAGTTTATGTGCTTCTTTCATCATTTTATTTGATTCTTCTATTAGTTCATTTGCTTTATCAAAGTCTCCTTCTTCTGCTTTATCTAATGCTTCATAAGCAAGACCTTTAGCATCTCCTGCATAAGATATTATTCCAAAAATTTGTTCTTCATTCATTTATAAATACCTCCTAAATTTGGTTATAAGATTAGCCATAGTGGCTAATCTTATAACTTTAAAATTTATGCTGATTGTTCAGATCTTTCAATTTCTAGTTGATTATTATCATACATTTTGAAGAATGGATAGTAAATCATAACACTTAATACTATACAAACCACATTAAGAACTATCGCTCTCCAGTCTCCTCCTGTAGCTAAATATGCTCCAATTGGTCCTGGTAAAGTCCACGGTGCCAGGATAAATGGTCTTGATACTAATTCAAGGGACATAGCAACATAACTTACTATAGCATTTACTACAGGTGCTAGTATAAATGGAATTATTAATATTGGATTTAGTACAATTGGTGCACCAAATATAAGGGGTTCATTTATATTAAATAATCCTGGTGCTAAAGCTGTTCTACCTAATGTTTTTGAATATTTAGATTTAGATGCAAAAGCTAATAGTAACACTAATCCTATTGTTGCTCCTGCTCCACCAATCCAAATAAACCATTGATAGAAAGGTTCTGGAGCAATATGGGGTAATACCTTTGCTCCTTCAGCAGCAGCAGCTCCATTTGCATCAAGTAATATAGTCCAAACTGGTCTTGCTACTGATCCTACAACAGAAACTCCATGGATACCTGCTGACCAGAATAATGTTATTAATACTACTGGGAATAATACTCCAAATAGTGTATCAGAAGTAGATACTAAAGGTGCCATAACTTTAGCTATAAATCCATGCCAATCAAATCCTAATACTATTGATATGATAGTCATTAATATAACAACTACCGCAGTAGGTGTAAGTGCTTCAAAAGATCTAGCTACTGAAGCTGGTACTTGATCTGGCATCGTAATTCTAAACCTTGTTTTACTAATAAGTCTCATTATCTCAACTGCAAATATAGAGGTTATAATTGCAACAAACATACCTGCTCCACCAAGGTTAGCCATTGGTAATACCCAACCTATACCGTCTGCTACCTGAGGTATAATTGTCATAAGAAAAGCTACAACTGCTAAGTTACCACCAGAAACTCCATCCATCTTGTAGGATTTAGATAAACTATAACCAATTCCCCAAGCTGCATACAAGGACATGATATACATAGTTAATCTATAGGGTAATAAAATCTTAATTATATTTTCCGCTGCCCATTTAGCTATTGCTGTATCGGCCGGTACCGGTGGGAATGCTAATATTAAAAAGAATGAACCTACTATTATTATTGGTAGTGTTGCCACAATACCATCTCTGACTGCTCTTAAGTGACGTTGTTCTGCTAACCTAGCCATAGGTGTGGAGAACTTTTCATCAAGCCATGTCATGAATTTTTCCATCATAATTGATTTCCTCCTAATTTAAGTATCGTATTATTAAAATAATTACTTTTTTACTTTTTCCATTATAAAATTAAATAACTTCTTCACTATCGGTTCCATTGGAGCATACATATTGGGTGGTATTTTTTCTACAATAAGATCATCAAACTTCTCTGTAGATTCTTCAATTACATTAAATCTGTGTCTAATTTGTGGGGCTACTAATAAAACATCATAATTATCATTTTCTAATTCTTCTAAATAATCAGAAGTTCCAAAAGCGTTTACTTGCATTTCTACATCATTCTTCTTTGCTACCTCTTGAAGTTTTTTTGCAGTCATTGCAGTAGACATTCCCCCAGCACATACAAACATAACTTTCATTTTTCAACCCTCCTTTTTAAATCAATTTTCTATAGCTTTATAAAGAATACCTGAATTATTTTCTAAGTCTCTTTGGGCTTCTTCATAGCTACATTTATTCTTTATCATTACTATAGCAATCTTAGGATTATTGTTAGAAGCTTCTAGAAATTCTTCAGCTTCCTCATACGCAACATCAGTTGCTTTCATTATTATTCCCTTTGCTCTTTCAATTAATTTTAAATTAGTAGGTTTCAGATCTACCATTAAATTCTTGTATATTTTTCCTATCCCTTTCATTGCTCCAGTAGATAACATGTTTAATGTCATTTTTTGAGCTGAACCAGCTTTTAATCTAGTAGAGCCTGTTAAAACTTCTGGACCAGTCAATAATTCAATTGGTACTGTAGCTAGTTTACTTATTTTAGAATCTTCATTACAACAGATAGATCCTGTAACTGTTCCTATTTCAGTGGCATATTCTAAAGCTCCCATTACATAGGGTGTTCTTCCACTGGCTGATAGACCAATAACAATATCATTTTCAGTTAATCTTATACTTTTTAAATCCTCTTTACCTAAACTATAGTTATCCTCCGCCCCTTCTACTGCTTGAACAAAAGCGTTTTCTCCTCCAGCAATCAATCCTACTACTTTAGATGGATCTGTTCCAAAGGTAGGAGGACATTCTACCGCATCAAGAATTCCAAGCCTTCCACTAGTTCCAGCTCCTATATAGATTAATCTTCCATTCTTTTTAAAAGAATCTATAATATAGTCAACGAGTTTAGCTATAGATGGTATTACTTTATTTACTGCTTCTATAACTTGTTTATCTTCTTCATTCATTATTTCTAAAAATTCTATTGTAGACATTCTATCTATTAACTTTGTTCTTTCATTAACTCCTTCAGTTCCTAGTCTGTCTAATTCTGATAACAACTTGCCACCTCCTTTACTAATTTTAAACTATTTATTAAGTTATTAACTTCATTATACACTAAACTTGTATATTTGTATATACAAGTTTAGTGTATAATGAATATTCTAAAATAATATTCTAATTGTTATTTCATTAATATAACTAAGTACACTAGTCAATTACTTGTTTCTAAACAATAAAAAAATCAGGTTTTCACCTGATTTTTTTATTTGAAATATTTAATTGCTATTTTATTTACAAGGCTACCATCAGCTTTGCCTTTGATTTGTGGCATTACCTTACCCATTATTTTGCCCATATCTTTCATAGAAGAAGCCCCTACTTCGTCAATAGCAGCTTTTACAATTACCTCAAGTTCTTCCTCTGATAATTGCGGTGGTAAATATTCTATAAGTATATCAATCTCTTGTTGGGTTTGTTCCACTAAATCATCTCGATTGCCTTTTTTAAATTCATTAATAGAATCTCTTTTCTGCTTAACTTGCTTAGCTATAATATCTAATATAGCAGCATCATCTAATTCTATTCTTTCATCTACTTCTTTTTGTTTAATAGCGGATCTTATCATTGTAATAGAATCTTTTCTAAGCTTTTCTCTATTTTTCATAGATTGCTTCAAATCATCCATTAATTTTACTTTGAGTGACATTTATTCACCTTCTTAAAACATTATCTTTTTTTACTATTTTTTCTTCTAGCTGCTTCAGCCTTCTTCTTACGGGCTACACTTGGTTTTTCATAATGCTCTCTTTTTCTAGCTTCTGATAAAACTCCACTTCTAGAACATTGTCTCTTAAACCTTCTTAAGGCATTTTCTAATGATTCACTATCCCCAACTTTGATTTCTGCCATTTTTCTCCCTCCCCTCGTTTCTGCAATAGTATATAAATCCTTTGCAGTAAGTGGATTTCGGCACTAAATAATTATATCTTATATAGAAATATTCTGCAACTATTTTTATAATATGAAAAATAGTTTTCATATTATAAAATTCTAATCCTATATAATTAACCTGGTGGCCAAGTTAGATTTCTACCTCCTAGTACGTGGAAGTGTATATGATCAACTGTCTGTCCACCATCTTTGCCACAATTATTTACTACTCTATATCCTGACTTATTTATACCATTTTTTTCTGCTACTTTAGGTATAATACTGAAAATATGAGATATTATCTTACTATCCTCTTCTTTTAAGTCATTTAAAGATGGAATATGTTTTTTAGGTATAACTAATATATGAGTGGGAGCTTTAGCTTCTATGTCATTAAAAGCTAATATTAACTCATCTTCATATACAATTTCAGAAGGTATTTCTTTATTTATTATTTTACAGAATATACATTCATTCATCCTATCACCCCCTTAAATTGATGTTATCTAAGGTCAGGTTATTAGCATAACCATGCTCTTGTTCTATTAAAGTTGTGTTATATAATATTATTCTATAAATATATAATATTTCCTCTATTTATTCACAATTTCTCCTAGAATATTATTATCTTCTATTCTTCTTAATTTTACATTGATAATCTCATTTTGTAAATCTTTACTTCCTTTAACTAGTACTCTAATATAATTATCTGTATAACCTTCAACGTATCCAGGTTTTCTACTTTCAGTTTCAACTAATATCCCTCTTGATGTATTTAAAAAATCCTCCATAAACATCTTTGCTTGTTTCTCTACTAAATCAGTTAACTTCTTGCTTCTATCATTTTTTACTGAACCATGGACTTGATTATTATGCTTGGCTGCTGGTGTTCCCTCTCTTGGAGAATACTTGAATACATGAACTTGAGCAAATTTTATTTCCTTTACAAAGTTATAGGTTTGTTGAAATTCAATTTCTGATTCTGAAGGAAATCCAACTATTATATCTGTTGTAATAGCAGCATCCTTCATATATTTTCTTATTAGTTGTACTCTTTCTCTATAATCATCAGTATTATACTTTCTATTCATTCGTTCTAGTACTGTGTCACTTCCACTTTGTAATGATAAATGAAAATGAGGACAGATTTTGTTTAATTTAGTTAATCTATTCATGAATTCATCTGTGATCAAAGTAGGTTCTATAGAGCTTAGCCTGATTCTTTTAAGTCCTTCAATTTTATGGACTTCTTCTATAACATCAATAAGTCTATTATCTCCTAAATCCTTTCCATAGGAAGCTACATGGATCCCGGTTAAAACTATTTCTTTGAACCCTTTCTCAACTAATGCTTTTGCTTCATTAATAATATTCTTAAGCTCTCTACTTCTAATCGGCCCTCTAGCATAGGGGATTATACAATAGGAACAGAATTGATTACACCCTTCTTGTATCTTTATATACGCTCTTGTATTTTCTTGTATAGAGTTAGAACTCATTTCTTCAAATTTAGTAGTTTTCATAATGTTCTCTACCGCATTTATTTTTTTATTTTCTCTACCGGCTTCCTCACATAAATCTACTATTCTATTCTTATCCTTTGTCCCTAATATTAGGTCTACACCTTCTATGTTTATTACTTCTTCAGGAGATATCTGAGCATAACATCCAACTACACATATAACAGCTTGGGGATTTGTTTTTTTTGACCTTCTAATAAATTGTCTAGATTTTCTTTCTCCTAAATTTGTAACAGAGCATGTATTTATTACATATATATCTGATTTTTCTTCAGAGTCTATTACTTCATAACCTTTATTTCTAAAAATCTCAGCCATAGCATCTGTTTCATATTGATTGACTTTACAGCCTAATGTATAAAAGGCTACAGTTTTCATTTTATACCACTCCTATATCTCCTAGTTCATACATAACAATAGCAATTGCAGTAAATCCTGCAGTTTCAGTTCTTAGTATTCTAGGACCCAAGGAAACAATCTTTGAATTAATACTCTTTAATTGAGAGATTTCTGTCTCTTCAAATCCTCCTTCGGGACCTATAATTATATTTATATCTCTATTTTTTACATCTTTTATAAAATCCTTTACTCCTACTTGATTTTCATCTTCATAGGGTACTATAGTGAAGGATCCATTTTCCTGTATTTCTTTTATTGCTTTATCCAATGATAATATATTAGAAACCTCAGGTACAGTTCCTCTTTTAGACTGTTTAGATGCTTCCATAGCAATTTTATTGAATCTATCTATTTTTTTATCTTCTTTCTTTTTATCATTTATCTTTACAATAGCTCTATCTGTTATTATAGGAACTATTCTTTTAACTCCTAATTCAGTAGCTTTTTGAATTATCATATCCATTTTTGACCCTTTAGCAAATCCTTGATAAAGAGTAATATTAATATTAGATTCCCTTCTAATATCAACTTCTTCGATAATTGTTCCAGTAACTTCTTCATTTAAAATGTTATCTAATTTAACTATATATTCATTATCTTGATTATCACATACGGATATCTTATCATTTTCTTTAAGTCTCAATACATTCTTTATATGTTTGATATCATCACCTTTTATAGTGACAATACTATCATTAATATCTTCTTGAGATACAAAAAATCTATTCATCTGTAGAGACACCTATCTTTGAAACTAAACAAGCCCACTCACCTAATTTAATTTCCTCTATAACTTTTAGACCATTATCCTCTAAGGACTCTCTAACTTCACGTATTTTATCTAAGATTATACCAGAAGCAATAAATACTCCATCATCTTCCATAAATCTTTTGATGTCTTTAGCTAATATTTTAATAACATCTGCTATTATATTTGCTACTACAACATTCGCTCTTCCATCAACCACATCTAATAGATTCCCATGTTTTACTTGAACAGTATTTGCAACACCATTCTTTTTTATATTTTGAGAAGCAACTTTTACTGAGTCTTCATCCAAATCTATAGCAATAGTATTAACTGCACCTAATTTTGCTGCAGCTATAGCTAGTATTCCCGTACCACATCCTACATCAAATACAGTATCAAATTGATGAATGTATTTTTCTAATTCTCTTACACACATCATTGTAGTTTCATGGGTTCCTGTACCAAAGGCCATACCTGGATCTAATTCTATTATTACTTCATCATCAGCTTTCTCATAAGGCTCCCATGTAGGTTTTATTACAACTTTTTCACCTATTTTTTTAGGTTTATAATATTTTCTCCAGGTTTCTGACCAATCTTGTTCTTCTATTTCGGATGTGGTGACTTCACCAAGACCTTTATCAAGATTATAACTAGGTATTTTTTCTATGTTCTGTTTTATTAATTCTATCTTATCGATTAAATCCTCACTTTCTTCAAAGTACCCTTTAACTATAGCTCCTTCGAAGTCACTTTCCATTAAGCTTGGATCTATATAATCCCACTGACCCTCGTCACTTTTAAAAAGGGTTATATCGTTGGGATCCTCAATAACTAAACCTTCTGCTCCAGATTCATATAAAATATTAGTTACAGTTTCAACAGCCTCAGTAGTTGTCTTTATTTGAACTTCGATCCATTTCATATTCTCACATCCCTAACCTTTATTTAACATTATTATAATATAAATATTGATATTTTCAAAATCTATCGTTTTATTATACCCTAGATTATAACAAAAAAACAATATACCTCTAACATTTAGTCATATAACAAATAATCACCCCTTTAAAGGGATGATTATTTGTTATTACTAATTTTTTATTATCCAAATACGTCTTTTACTTTATCAAAGAAACTTTTCTTTTGTTCATGAATTGTTTCTCCTGTTTCTTCAGCAAAACTCCTTAAGATATCCTTTTGATTATCATTAAGGTTTTTAGGTACTTCTACTACTACTTTAACGTATTGATCACCTCTACCATATCCTCTAACACTTGGAATTCCTTTACCTTTTAACCTAAAGACTGTTCCAGATTGAGTTCCTTCACTTATTTTATATTTTACTTTACCATCAAGAGTAGGAACTTCTAACTCATCTCCTAAGGTTGCTTGAACAAAGGTTATTGGGAATTCTAAAATAACATCATTTCCATCTCTTTTGAATATTTCATGAGGTAAGACATTGATATAGATATATAAATCTCCTCGAGGTCCACCTTTCTCACCAGGTTCCCCTTCTCCTCTTAAAGGTATCACTGATCCAGTATCTACTCCAGCAGGGATATTTATATTAATTCTTTTTGTTTTCTTTTCTTTACCGGTTCCACCACATTTAGTACATGGATCTGTTATTATTTCTCCAGTACCATTACATACATTACATGGTCTTACATTAACAAATTGTCCAAAAGGAGTGTTTTGGGCTTGTTTTACTTCACCAGTTCCATTACATTGATCACAAGTCTTTTTACCACTGGATGATTTTGCTCCAAGTCCATTACATTTAGAACAATCCTCTGTTCTTCTAATGTCTACTTTCTTTTCTGTTCCAAAAGCAGCTTCTTCAAAGGTGATATCTAAGGCTACTTTTATATCAGCACCTCTTCTTGGACCATTTCTTCTTCGTCCTTGAGAAGAGCCTCCACCAAAAATATCTCCAAATATGTCACCAAATATATCTCCAAAGCCATCAAAACCTTGGGCATTAAAGCCTCCATAACCGCCAGCACCTTGACCATTAACTCCTGCATGACCGAATTGATCATATCTCTGTCGCTTTTCAGAATTACTTAATACTTCATATGCTTCACTAGCTTCTTTAAATTTTATCTCAGCTTCTTTATTATCAGGATTAAGATCAGGGTGATACTTCTTGGCAAGCTGTCTATAAGCTCTCTTTAAATCTTGTTCACTTGCATTTTTATCTACACCTAAAATCTCATAATAATCTCTTTTGCTCACCTTTTCACCACCTTCTATTTTGGGCGTATCTTTAAAATACTGAAGCTAAATCATTTGATTTAGCTTCAGCTTATAGTATCAATTATTTTTCTTCATCATCTACTACTTCATAATCAGCATCTACTACATTATCGTCTTCTTGGGATTGATTGTTAGCTTCCCCTTGACCAGCTTGTTGTTGCTGTTGTTGTGCTTGCTGATACATTTTTTCTGATATAGCATGGAATTCTTTATTTAATTCTTCAGTTTTAGCTTTCATCTCTTCAGTATTGTCATCTTCTAATGCTTTCTTAAGCTCTTCAATCTTAGATTCTATCTTAGATTTTTCATCTTCACTAATTTTTCCTTCCATATCACTCATAACTTTTTCAGTTTGATAAATAGTAGATTCAGCTGTGTTTCTAGTTTCTATAGCTTCCTTCTTATTCTTATCTTCTTCAGCATGCATTTCTGCATCTTTGATCTTTTGTTCTATCTCTTCATCACTTAAGTTAGTTGAAGCAGTGATAGTAATTTTTTGCTCTTTTCCTGTTCCTAAATCTTTTGCTGATACATTTACAATACCATTAGCATCAATATCAAAAGTTACTTCTATTTGAGGTACTCCTCTTGGTGCTGGTGGTATTCCTGTAAGTTGGAATCTACCTAGAGTAACATTGCCTGCAGCCATTTCTCTTTCACCCTGTAGCACATGGATATCAACTGCTGTTTGATTATCTGCTGCAGTAGAGAATACCTGGCTCTTCTTAGTAGGAATTGTAGTGTTTCTTTCTATAAGCTTAGTAGATACTCCTCCTAATGTTTCAATTCCTAAAGATAAAGGAGTAACATCTAATAATAATACATCCTTAACTTCTCCACTTAAAACACCAGCTTGGATTGCTGCTCCTAAAGCTACAACTTCATCAGGATTTACACCTTTATGAGGATCTTTACCAGTTAATTTTTTAACTGATTCTTGTACTGCTGGTATTCTAGTTGAACCACCAACTAAGATTACTTTATCAAGATCTCCAGAACCAAGTCCTGCATCCTTAAGGGCATCTCTTGTAGGTCCTAATGTTCTTTCTACTAAGTCAGCTGTTAATTCTTCAAATTTAGATCTCTTAATATCTACATTTAAGTGTTTTGGTCCTTCTTGGGTAGCTGTGATGAAAGGTAAGTTTACATTTGTTGTCATTGTAGATGATAACTCTTTCTTAGCTTTCTCAGCTGCTTCTTTTAATCTTTGTAATGCCATTTTATCATTTCTTAAGTCTATGCCATTTTCCTTTTTAAACTCTTGTGCTAAATAATCAATTAATGCTTGATCAAAGTCATCTCCACCTAAATGGTTATCTCCTTTAGTTGCAATTACTTCAAATACTCCATCTCCTAATTCAAGGATAGAAACGTCAAAAGTACCTCCACCTAAGTCAAATACCATTATTTTATGGTGCTCATCATCTTTATCTAAACCATAAGCTAAAGAAGCTGCTGTTGGCTCATTTATAATTCTCTTAACTGTTAATCCAGCTATTTTCCCTGCATCTTTAGTCGCTTGTCTTTGACTATCAGTAAAGTATGCTGGTACTGTGATTACTGCCTCTGTAACATTTTCTCCTAAGTAATTCTCTGCATCAGATTTTAATTTTTGAAGAATCATTGCAGATATATCTTGAGGTGTTAGATCCTTTCCATCAATCTTCTCTGTATGATTTGTTCCCATATGTCTTTTAATAGACATTATTGTTCTTTCAGGGTTTGTTACTGCCTGTCTTTTAGCAGTCTCACCTACTAATCTTTCTCCATCCTTTGTGAATGCAACTACTGAAGGGGTAGTTCTATTTCCTTCTGCATTAGGTATAACTGTAGCTTCTCCACCCTCCATTACTGCAACACATGAGTTTGTTGTTCCTAAATCAATTCCAATTATTTTACTCATTTTCAAACCTCCTAAATCATTTAATTATTTAGTTAGATACTTTTACCATACTTGGTCTTATTACTTTATTTTTTAATTTATAACCTTTTTGAAATACATCTATTACTGTATTTTCTTCATATTCATCATTTTCTTCTTGCATAACTGCATGGTGTAAATTAGGATCAAATTTTTCTTTTATTGCTTCTATTTCTTCTAATCCATTCTTTTCTAGTATATTAAGTAATTGCTTATATACCATTACAACACCTTGATAGAAACTATCATTTTCTACTCCTTCATCAGCAGATGCAAATGCTCTCTCAAAATTATCCATTACATCTAATAATTCTGTAACTAATTTCTCATTAGCGAAGTTATAGATAGATTCTTTTTCTTTTTCAACTCTTTTCTTATAGTTAGAAAAGTCAGCCTGAAGTCTTAGATATCTTTCATTTAATTCACTAGAATCTTTTTCTTCATTTTGTTGAAGATCTTCTTTTGAACTTTCTTCATTATTATTCTCTTCTATTTCTTCATCAATGATATCTTCAACTTTCTTATCTTCTTCTAAATTTTTTTCTGTTTTATCCACTCATTTCACCTCTTTAACTATAAAGTTATATTTACAGGAGTTAAATTTATACTAGATCCTCTATTCAAAATATTTATTTAGTATATCAGATAAGTCCAAAGATATACTCTGAACTACTGGAATAACTTTAGAATATTCCATCCTAGTTGGACCTATAACTCCAATCTTACCTATAGTTTTACCATTAATCTTATAAGTAGCAGTTATTAAACTACAGTTTTTAATCTCATCATAGGAGTTTTCTTCTCCTATAGTAATACCTAAGTTATTAATATTATCCAAGCCACTGCTCATTAACATTTTAATCACATTATCTTTATTTTCTATAAAGGATAAAAATGACTTAGCCTTGCTTATATCATTATACTCAGGAAAATTAAATATTTTTGTTATACCATCAGAATATAACTCTACTGATTCACTATTGTTGCTAGATTCATTAATTGTTCTTATTAGAACATTTATAGTATCTCTAAAACTATGCATGTCTTTAATTATATCTGTCTGTAGAATTCTACCTATATGACCTATTGCCTGACCTTTAAGTTTAGATGTAAGTAAATTTGATATCATATTTAATTGATCATTAGGTATACTTCTATCTAACCTTAAGATCGTATTCTTTACTATACCTGAATCTGTAACAATAACTAATAGAACTCTAAAGTCATCTACTGGTACCACTTGCACATGCTTAAGTTTACTAAGTTTCAGCTGAGGAGCTATGGCCAATGAAGTATAATTTGTTAACTGTGATAATATTGATGCACTATTCTCTATTAATTCTTCCATCTGCCCTATTCCATCAAGCATCTTCTTGTCAATTTTATTCATTATTTCTTTGTCTTTATTGTTGTTTTGAATTATTCCATCTACATAAAGTCTATATGCTTTATTAGAAGGAACTCTTCCAGCTGATGTATGGGGTTGTAATAAGTAGCCTAACTCTTCTAAATCAGACATCTCATTTCTAATAGTAGCTGGACTAACACCCAAATCGTATCTTTTAGAAATAGTTCTAGATCCAATTGGTTCAGCGTTTGTTATATAATTGTGGATGATAGCCTGTAATATTTTTAACTTTCTTCCGTCTATTTTCATAGTATCACCCTTTTTATTTAGTTATTAGCACTCCCCTTAATAGAGTGCTAATATCTATTTAAAAATTATCATTGAATTGGCATTTTGTCAATACCCTATTCTATAAATTCTTTAAATACTACATTAGAAAGATCTAGTCCCTTTTTAGTTAGATAGATTTTCTCTCTATTTATATCTATTAGTCCATACTTTAGACTATAGTCTATACTTCCATTAAAAGCCTCATATATATCAACATTAAATCTTTTCTTAAATCCTTCAATAGAAATCCCTTCATTTAATCTAAGACCCAAGATAATATATTCAGACATTTTGGTTTTTTTATCTATTATCTCTGTATCCAATATAGGAAATTTATTATTTAAGATATTGTCTTTATAGTTATTATAATTAGAAGTATTTCCCCATCTTTTATTAAACATATTTGAGTGGGAGGATAACCCTAAGCCAAGATATGGCTTTAGTTTCCAATAATACATGTTATGCTCACATTCAAATCCTTTTTTAGAAAAGTTAGATATTTCATATTGATAAATATCATTTTCCTCTAAAAGTTCTATCCCTTTGTGATACATTTCTCTTTCTGTATCCTCATCGGAAACATTAAGATTTCCAGATTTATATTTTTCAAAAAAATTAGTATTCTCTTCAATCTTTAAACTATAAAAGGATATATGAGGAACATCTAAACTTATTATGCCTTTTAATGTTGTAATCATGTTATCTATACTTTGGTTAGGCAAATTAAACATTATATCTGTATTAATATTAGAAAATCCTACGTTTTTTATTAGCTCATAGGTATCCAAAAAATCCTTTATTCCATGAGATCTTCCAATATCTTTTAAAATACTATCATCTAAAGATTGTACTCCCATGCTTATTCTATTAATCCCCATATCCTTATAGGCTAATAGTTTACCTCTCGTTAATGTCTTAGGATTGGACTCAATAGTTGTTTCATCTAAAGATAGATTGAATTTTTGTTCTAATCTATTCATTATTTTATAAATGTATTTTTCATCTATTAAAGAAGGTGTTCCTCCTCCAAAAAAGAGAGTTTTAAACTTATATTCTTTTACCTTTTCTGCATACATATCAATTTCTTTTAAAAGTAATGTTATATATTCTTCTACTTTTTCTTCGTTATAATTAAAGGATGTAAAGTCGCAGTAATTACATTTTCTAATACAAAAGGGTATATGAATATATAAGGCTCCATTGGTCATTTCAACCCTCCTATTTACAATTAGAAAATGCACACAAATGTGTGCATTTTATTTATCTTCAAATTTAAGAACTGCAAGAAAAGCATCTTGAGGTACTTCTACACTTCCTACTTGTCTCATTCTCTTCTTACCCTCTTTTTGTTTTTCTAATAACTTTTTCTTTCTACTTATATCTCCACCATAACATTTTGATAATACGTCTTTTCTTAAGGCTCTGATGGTTTCTCTAGCTATTACCTTATTACCTATACTTGCTTGAATCGGTACTGCAAACATATGTCGAGGTATTACGTCTTTAAGCTTTTCAGTAATCATTCTTCCTCTTTCATAGGCTTTATCTTCGTGGGCTATTATTGAAAAGGCATCAACCAGTTCTTTGTTTATTAATATATCTAATTTAACTAACTCTGAACGTTTATACCCTTTTAATTCATAGTCAAAGGAAGCATACCCTTTGGTTTTTGACTTTAATGCGTCAAAGAAGTCATATATAACTTCGTTTAAAGGTATATCATAATGCATAACTACTCTTGTTTCCTCTAGATACTCCATATTCTTAAATTCAGCTCTTCTACCTTGACATAATTCCATTACAGGACCTACGTAATCAGTAGGAGTCATTATAGAAGCCTCTACTATAGGCTCTTCCATATATTCAATTTCTTGAGGATCTGGCATATTAGTAGGATTTTGAATCTCAAAAAACTCTCCATTAGTTTTTGCTACTTTATATATTACACTAGGAGCTGTAGTAACAATATTTAAGTCAAATTCTCTTTCTAATCTCTCTTGAATTATCTCTAAGTGTAGTAATCCTAAAAATCCACATCTAAAACCAAAGCCTAATGCTACGGAAGTCTCTGCTTCAAAAGCTAAGGCTGCATCATTAACCTGTAATTTCTCTAAAGCATCTCTAACATTATTGTAGTCTTCTCCCTCTGCAGGATAGATTCCACAGTATACCATTGGAGTAACCTTTTTATATCCAGGTAATGCTTCATCTGCTTTATTTTTAGCTTCAGTTATTGTATCTCCAACCCTTGCATCTTTTACATTTTTAATACTTGCAGACACATATCCAACATCTCCTGCATTAAGTTGGTCTATAGGTACCATACCAGGAGAGAATATTCCTACCTCTGTCACTTCAAACTTCTTACCAGTAGCCATCATTTCGATTTCTGTGCCTTTCCTAATATGACCATCCATTACTCTTACATCTGCAATTACGCCTTTATAAGTATCATAGTATGAGTCAAAAACAAGAGCTCTTAAAGGATCACTATTATCTCCTTTAGGTGCAGGAACATTTTTTACTATATCTTCTAAAACATCTTCTATATTTAAGCCTTCTTTTGCTGATATCATTGGGGCATCAGAACAATCTAGTCCAATAACATCTTCAACTTCTTTTTTTACCTCTTCTGGTCTAGCGCTTGGTAAATCTATTTTGTTTATTACAGGTAAAATTTCTAAGTTTTGCTCTAATGCTAAGTACACATTAGCCAGTGTTTGTGCTTCAACACCTTGAGCAGCATCTACAACTAAAATAGCGCCTTCACAAGCTGCCAAACTTCTAGATACTTCATAGTTAAAGTCTACATGGCCTGGAGTATCTATAAGATTTAAGATATATTCCTTACCATCTTTAGCTTTATATATTAAACGAGTTGTTTGAAGCTTTATTGTAATGCCTCTCTCTCTTTCTAAATCCATATTGTCTAAAACTTGCTCTTGCATTTCTCTTTCAGTTATTAATCCTGTGCTCTGAATTAATCTATCTGCTAATGTTGATTTCCCATGATCTATATGAGCAATTATTGAAAAATTTCTTACTCTCGATCTTCTTTCTCGTATATCCATCCTGTTCCTCCTTAAGTCCGGAAAATGTTTATTATCATTATTATCTACAATGTAGGATATCATATATGTATTTTAAAGTAAATATAAAGGTGATTATCCTATTAATTTTATCACAAAAAATAAGACGGACAAATGTCCGCCTTTATTCCATAATATCATTTATATAATTTTTAATGTTAATAAAGGGACTTTTAAATGTACTATATATATTATGAATTGTATCTTGTTCCACTTCATATTTATTTCCGAAGACTTCTATTTCATGAATAGATTCTTCAAACTCATAATTAAAAACATGAACATCTGATAGTTCTATATAATTCCCTAAACTATTATTCACTACAGCAATGGCAAAGAAAAGAATACAAACCAAAACTAGTATTATTATGAACTTTTTCCTGCTTTTCTTTTTTTGTTCTTTTTCTTTTAAATATCTCTCTAATCTGCTCTCCATAATCATCACCCTCTGATATTATGGACACAGATTTTAATAAGTATACATTTACTTCAACATCCCAAATCTATCGTTGAATGGAAAATACCTAAAGAATGCTTTACCATTTACACTATCAATACCTACTGTTCCAAAGTACCTACTATCTTTACTAGCTCCTTCTACTCTATTATCTCCTAATAAAAATACTTCTTCTTCAGGTACTTTTATTTTCAAATCATTATGAGTATAGATATCACCTTCAATATAGTTTTCTTTAACTGGATTACCGTTAACATATACTATACCTTCTTTAATTTCTACTAAATCCCCTTCAGTACCTATTACTCTCTTAATATAATCCTTATCTGGATCATCTGGAGCTTCTAAAACAACTATATCTCCCTTTTTTGGCTCTCCTATTAAATAGATTATTTTATTTGTAAACAATCTATCCTTTTCATGAAGCGTAGGATACATTGAGTAACCTAAAACATAAGTTGTATCAAATATAAACGTCTTTATTATTATAGCTATAACTATAGCTAGTGCAATACTTTTAATCCATTCAAACATCTCATTTTTAACTTTGTTATTTTCTCCCAAAATAGCACCTCCGATAGATACTAGTCAAATAGTTTATAGGTTTACCTTAAATATAAAAAACTATTTAACCATTCATCAATAGTACTATTATAGCACTGTTTATTATAAAAAAAAAGAAGGAGTATTATTGTGTTATACCCCTCAATGCTATATCTAGAACCTCACCAATTAATTTTGCTGTTTCTCTAGTTTCTTCTATAGTGTTTAAATTGCTCCCTACTTCTATTAACAATGTATAGTCACTCATGTATTGATTAAACTTACCATAAGGTTTCATGACAGGTTTACGACATAACCCTGGATATAGCATATCAGATACAGTTTTTATATAATTAGAAAATTGTACAATCTTATCTCTATTAGGTGTATCATTACCCACTACCATAAAAAAGGTAGCAACTCTTTTACCATCAATTTCAATTACACTTTCTTTTTTTGCTTTATCATAATAGGAGGCATCTGATGCCACTCCATCTCTATGGACATCTATCAATACTTTTAGGTTTTTTTCCTTTTTAAGTTGTGATTTTATTGTAGATAGAGATCTACCATAGGACCCTGTATAGCTAGGTTGATCATGGTAATTTTCTACATGGTTAACTTCATGACCTCTTTTATTTAATTCCTCTGAAATCATATCTCCTATTCCTACTACATTATATTTTTTATCTTCGCTTCTAGCGCCACTTACTGGTGCATATGCTTCAGTGGCATGGGTGTGATATATCATAACGTATGGTTTATTTGACTCTACACTTATAGCTTTGGGTTTTGCCATACTTTCAATAGCTTTCATAGCCTCATCTCTTGATATCCCGGCTGCGGAAGTTGGTATAGCTTCTTCGTATTTATCATCCACAAAGGCTATATTCCCTAAGGGAGAATAACCACTTTCTACTTCTAATTCATTAAAGGTCTCTAATTCTTCATATGAATTTGCTTTATTACTACTTCTGTTTGCAATACTTAATCTATTACCTAATTTCACATTATCAAAGTTTGTCATGCTAACTATTGCTGGTAATTGTGTCTTTAATATTTTCTGATCAATTTCTAAATCTATCATATAGGTCTGTTTTAGTCGAGATAATAAATCGCTATTTTTATATTTTTCATTATATATACTTCTGATAAAAGCATTCGATTTACCCAGTACCATCATAAAAAAATTAGGTTCTTCTATACTCTGGTATTCTATATTATCTTCACTTTCATCTATCACTATTGAATTTTCTTTATTTCCAGTAAAAACTTCTACAACATCAACTGTTTTTTGGGTAGTCTCTTCAGACTGTAAATTACTTATTATCTTTACTCCTATAAATATGATGACTAGGCATATTATAGCAGTTAGGATGTAAATTATGCTCCTGTCTTTAATATAGTATACTCTCATTTTCCCACTCCTCTGAAGTCTATTAAATAACTTTTTACACTTTTTACTATATAAAATATATTCATATTTTTTATATAATATGATTTTTAAATTATTACAAATAAAAAAACCCCATATGCTGGGGTTTAGTTTAAGTATCTATTTACATCTTTTAAATCTATTCCTGGATGTACAGAAATATTAATACCATTTGATACAACTTGACTTAAATCATTAATTAAATCATCTACTTCTTTTGGTGTTACCATAACATTATCCATATAAGGAGTGAGCACTTCTTTAATGAGACTATATTTATCTTTTGAGCTAAGTCCTTCTAATAACGAGTAGAACTCTTGCCCTTCTTCAGTTTGGTTTTTCATTTCACCAATTATTAAACCTATTGTATCATTTATTAAAGTTGCTGCATCCACTACAGTAGGTATACCTACAGCAATTACAGGAACGCCTAAATATTCAGCACTTATTGGCTTTCTTTTATTCCCTACCCCTGAACCAGGGCTTATACCGGTATCAGAAATTTGAATTGTAGAGCTTATGTGTCTCATGTTTCTTGAAGCTAGTGCATCTACAGCAATAACTATATCTGGATTAGTTTTTTCCACTATACCTTTAATTATCTCTCCAGTTTCTATTCCTGTAAGTCCCATAACACCTGGAGAAATAGCTGATACATTCGCCATAGATTCATCTTCTGTTTTATTATAGGCTTGAAAGAAGTGTCTAGTTACTAAAACTTTTTCTACTACTTTTGGACCCAGTGCATCAGGAGTTACATTTCTATTTCCTAATCCAACTATTAAGGCTTTCTTATGTTTGTTTGGTGCTATTATTGCTTTTAACTCTTTAGCTAAAACTTTACTTATATTGTCTTTTAAATCTTGATCTGCTCTTTTAAGAGATGGGGACTCTATAGTTACATAGCTTCCTACCTTTTTATTTAATTTTTGTTGTCCTAATTCATTTAATATTTTTATTCTAGTAATTGTATAGTCTTCTTGCTCTTCTCTCTCCACTTCCACACCAGGAACTTCTTGTTCTTTCCCTTCATTATATATCTCTCTAGCTTCTACTGCTAAATCTGTTCTTATTTGAAACATCTATATCCCTCCAATTTGATATTCTACCTAACTTATTAATAATTATGATTGCTATATTTAGGTATAAATATTCTATATAAAAGATTAATAGATTGATTTTTAGGATATTATATAAATAAATTAGTAATGATTAATAGCATATATTTTTCTTGTAATTATATATCCTTTATGGTAAAATAGCTTTTGTTAACGTATTTCGAAGGGGGTGAAACCTGATGGCTAATATAAAATCAGCTAAAAAGAGAATTAAAGTTATAGAAACTAAAACTTTGGTGAATAGAAAGAGAAAGTCTGCGATTAAAACATACATTAAAAAATTTGAAAATGCTTTAGATAATAATAATATAGATGAAGCAAAAGAATTATTCAAAAAAATCGAGAAAAACCTTGATAGAGCAGCTAACAAGAACACTATGCATAAAAATACTGCAAGTAGAAAAGTAAGCAAACTAGCTAAAAGACTTAATAACGCTATTTAATTACTTAAATATAAAACTTCGGGTTTCCCGAAGTTTTTTGTTTATCTTTTTATTTATCATTATTTTTAAAATTCATTATAAGTACTTCTATAGCTACACCGCTCTCCATCTTTCCTGTCTTTATATTCTTATCAGTAATTAAACATTGATTTAAGCCTTCTCTTAATTCTTTTATAGAGAAATTATTACTTTGATTAATTAATTTTCTACCTACAAAACTAGGGACTCCCATCTTTTTTGCTAGATTACCTATACTATATCCTTTTTGATGAAGCAACTTAGACATAAGTAATAATCTAAATTGTCTAGTTATCATATGAATAATTAATTGATGAGGCTCATTATTAAGAGTCATTTCATTAAATATTGATATACCTTTACTATAATTCATCTCTCCAATACTATCTACTAGGGCAAATATATTACTATGGAGGGATTTAATTAACACATTTTCAATATCCTTCAACTCTACTCTTTCTCTATCACCTAGGTAGTTACAAACTTTTTCAATTTCATTTTCCATATCATATAAAGTTTTATTACTATTTTGTTCAAGGTATCCAGTTACTTCTATAAAATTATTTATTTCCTTTTCTTTAATAAACTTTTGTTCTTTCTTGAAGGTTTTATCTATCCATTTATTTAAATCCTGGCCCTTGATACTAGAGAATTCTATTAATCCTTCATTCTGTTTAATCTTCTTTATTAGTTTCTTTCGCTTATCAATACTCTCTGTCTTACTAATAAAAATTAAACAAGTGGTATTACTGGGGTTATCAATATAATTTATTAACTCTTCTAGGTCTTCATTTTTACCTTGAGCTTTAATCCAAGGCACTTCATTTACAACAACTATTTTTTTATCCGCCATAAAAGGTAAGGTTTCTGAAGCATTAACTATATCAGACACTGTTGATTCTTTACCATCAATACTAATATAATTTAATGTTTCAAATGAAACAGAAATATATTTTTCTTTTATTTTCTCTACACAAAAATCAATCAAATATGTTTCTTCTCCAAAAAACAAATATACATTTTTTAATTCATTATTTTTTATATCCTTTAATACTTGTTTATATGTCATAAATTCTCTCCTTTGTATGTTTCATTAACCTTAGATATAAATTATTCATATATATAAGAATACCAAAGATTATAATAAAAACAATATCATATAGTGAATACCCAATATGTCTCTCCCTATAGGCATACACCTTAAAACTATCAAATTCATCTTTAATAGAAATATGTCCCTCCATATCTGTTCTATATATCCTTATATTTTTACTTCTAAGTCTATTTAAAACCTCTTGATGAGGATGACCATATCTATTGTTTCCTACACTTATTATAGCCACTTTAGGACTTATGTGAGTGATGAATTCTTCGGCTGTAGATGTATTACTACCATGATGTCCTAATTTAACTATATCAAACTTCTCATTATTTAATTTTATATATTCTTTTTCTAGTTCTTTCTCTGAATCTCCCATGAAAAGAATATTATTTTCATCTGATTTAAAAGAAATTATCATTGTATTATTATTTTCTTCATCATTATCTTTTTGTCGAGAAGTATATAGTTTAAATTCATAATCTTCATATATTTTCAATTTAGACATTAAGTTAATAGGATGAATCTTAACGCTTTTCTTCTTTGCTAAATATTTTACTTCTTTATATAAGTGATTCTTCTCATTTCTAGAGTTAAAATATATATTGTCTATTTTAATATTAGGTGATTTTAATAGACTAATTAGCCCCTCAGTATGATCTTCATGAAAATGACTTATAAAAACCCCGTCTATCTTATTAATTCCTTTTTTAAATAGATAAGGTATAAGTATATTTTCCCCAATATCATAATCTCCAAATGTTGTACCTCCAGTATCTATAAGAAAGGTTTTATCTTTTATTTGTATTAGAGAACTATCTCCTTGACCTACATCGATAAAGTTAACAGCCCATTTCGTTGAGTTGTATTTAATCTGACATAATACTAAAAAAATAAAGGAAATAAAAAACACTAATTTATATCTATATCTAATTTTTTTTAGTTCCTTCATATTTACAAATATATATACTAAAAAATAATATATAAGGATGTCTAATATAGATAGAGATGGTAGATAGATCACTATATTTAAATAATTATGTATAAGGTCTACAATATGAGCAAAAGATGTCAATATATTATCTACTATTATCATTAGTATTTGAGCTATATTTATAGATATAACAGATAACCCTATGACAAAAATAACAAATATAAGTAAAGATGATAAAATTGGAATTAATATTAGATTAGCTATTAAGGAAGTTAGAGTTATGTAATTAAAGTAATATATCAAAACAGGTCCAATACCAATTTGTGCAGCAAGTATAGGAGCTATAAACTTTCCAAATCTTATATCGGCAAATATAGTATCATTAATTCTTGGAGTCAATACTATTATTGAGAAGGTACATATAAAAGATAATTGAAATCCTACATCAAAAATCCATAAGGGTTGATATATAAGTAGTAGTAATGCTACAAAGGATAGGATATTTATATAATCAGGCCGCCGGTATATAACTCTAGAAATCATTAAAAATCCTATTATAATACTAGCTCTAAGAATTGAAGGAGGATAATCGACTATGTATCCATATATGCCAACAAAGATTAAAGTAATTAAAACAGAATATTTATAATCTACATTTATCAACTTCAACAGAAATAATAAAAACCCTGTAATTATACCAATATGAAGACCAGAAATAGCTAATATATGAGCTATACCTAATTCTCTGTACTTGGTAATATCATCCTTTTCTATTGATGAATCTTCTCCTAATATTATTCCTTTTAATATACTAGCATTTCTTTCTTTTAAAGTGTTATTTAAGAAAGTGTTTAGATATTTCTTAGTATCTATTTTAATTTTTTCTAACCTACTTAAGTGTACTCTCCCTATAGATTGACCTTCACCCTCTTTAAATTCAACAATAGAGTATATATTTTTTGTATTAAGATATCTAGCATAATTAAATATACCAGGATTAGTGTTAGATTTGGGACTTGTCATCTGAGCTTGTCCCTTTATCACAGTTCCATATACTAGGTCTTGATCTATTTTTAAATTTACAATAGTTTTTTCAGCTAAAGGAATAAGTTTATTATCATTATATACTTTAATAATTTTGCCGTTATAAACAGAGTAATATTCATTAGTTCTGATTTTTTCTTTTATTATTACTTCTACTTCAAGCTCTTCATCTAAATAATCAGTGATTTCACTAGAACTGAAACTTTGATAAAGTAATAAACCAGCACAATTAAAAACTATCATATATAAAATTATATCTCTTTTTCTTATATTTTTTACAGATAAAATTAAAATGAACATCAGAAATAAACTCAATAAAATAAACAAAGATTTAATCTGAGTATAATAAAAAAATATTATTCCTAATATAAGGGGAATTAAGATATTAATGAATGGTCTTTTCATGATAATAATACTCCACTTTTTATAATATTATATCATTTATTGTAGATAAAAAAAAAGAAAAGGATCAGAGATCCTTTTCTCATTATATTAGTCACCTAATGTTGCTACCATTACAGCTTTAATTGTATGCA
>NZ_WSFT01000018.1 GCF_016820655.1 Anaeromonas frigoriresistens | reverse complement strand
GTGCTTGTTTAAATCTGTTACTTCCTTTATCCTATTTCCAAATCCATCATAGGTAAAGGAGGATGTGTCTCCCTTTTGGTTTATTACCTTTACCAGTTTGTTTGTTTCATCAAATTGATATTGATTTGTTACTTCTCCTGCTTCTTTTACTGTGTTTAGATTTCCTCTAACTGTCATATTCAAAGTTCTTTCCTTCTGATGGGCTCTCTCCATCTTCATAGCTCTTTATTAGTCTGTTTAAATCATCATATTGATAGTTTACTGCATCAGTAGTTCCTTCTTTTGTCCACTCTTCCATCCTTACTCTATTACCTAGACTGTCATAGAAGTATTTTCTATTTTTTTCGTTTCTATTTTTTACTTCTACTAATTGGTTTAATGGATCATATCTATATTCTTCTTTTTCGTAGTTTTCTCCTTCTTCATCTTTGATTAATCTTGATATCTCTGTCCTATTTCCTGCTGCATCATACTCATATTGGCTCATAATATAAAGGAACATGAAAGTAATTCCATGTTTCTTTTATAGTTTAAACTATTCTCCTACTTCAAATGTCTCAAATAAAGTTTGTGCTTTTTCTTTTAACTCCTCATATTTCTCCATTTTTACTTCCATTTGTTCTTCGTCACTAGTTAATTTAGCATGATACCATTCATTGCTCATATCAACCGTGTCTAGAACTGAACCAATTAGTTTTCTTTCATTTCTTCTCAAGTGTGTCAATTCAAATGTAAGGTGGCTAAACCTTTTATGCATTTCGTCTTTTTGAATATCTGAGATCCCTTGCTCATTTTTTATATTATCTTCAACTTCCTTATATATGTCGAGACTAAGTTTATATGTTGACTCTCTTATAATTGGGTTTTCATAGTTTAATTGAGTTCTTTCAAAGGGTCTACCTATACTGAAACTATTGTTAAGAAGAGCAGTCATAATAGTTATTATACTCAAATAAACTAATCTTTTAGATATAGATTGTAATGTTGATTTATCCATTTCTTTTTTTTCTATTCTGTATTTGGCAACATAATATACTTGAATATTTAACCATAATATTAAAATTGGATAGCTATATATACTAATCAAAATATTAAATTCAGCAATTGTAAAACTTAATGCAGATAATATTATATATACTAATATATAAGGTGTTATAATTCGTTCCCCAATATTTAATGGTATATTATATAAGAGTGATCTATTGATTATATTCATATATATTCTTATAAAAATCTTTTTGCCAAGTAAAGCTAGTCCTATACCAAATAAAATTTTCAATACAAATTTTATTAATGAGTGTTCTCCTTCTGCTAACAATATATTTAGACTTAAAGAATATATTATAGAAGAAATTATATAATATATCTTCATTATTTTTTTATCATAATCCACTAAGTCTTTACTATATGAAGTTTTTCTTGGATGTAAAATTATATTTTTTATTAACAATAAAATTTCATAATATCTCTTCACTATATCACCCTTTGTTTTAAACTACATTTTAGTTATATTCTTCTTTGTCTTCTCTTTTTCCTTCATTAACCAATCATAAAATATAAGCTATCTGACTGTATTAGACAGATAGCCTATATCTATAGATAATTTAATTAAATACTAATTAAGATTGAAGCTCTACTTCTACACCCTTTTTAAATCCTAATAATATTGATAAGTAGAAATTATAAAGTAGTATTTTTATTATACATGCTTATTACTTTATCTAATATCACTTTAAAAATTTATATATTTACGTAATCAAGTCTTATATAAGAAATGAGTATGATTTAAATTATCTTATAAGCAACTGCTTCATCTTTGTAATCTTGTAAGTTATCAGAAAGCCATATATTTTCTTCTTCTCTAACTATATGAAATCTTAACGTAACTATTTTTTTATTACTACTAATTATTAAGCAAAAATTGTAATTTGGATAACTTTCTTTCAATATTAATGACCAAATATTTAAAATCATAAAACCTAAAGAAATTACATCTTTAACCTCATATATATCACCCTTAATATAATCATTTAATCTTATTTCATTACATGAAGCTTCATATCCAGTTTTATCTCCATACATACTAATTATTCTATGAAAATTAATATCATTAAGTTGTATTTCATCATTGTTATCAATTATTAAACATCCGTATACATCTTTTATTTTGGGGTTAAAAACATTTAATAATTGGCTTACATCAACATTAACAGTAGATATATTAAAAAAATCAATATCATCAATAATATCATCCATTACCATATTTGTTTTTATATTTCCTTCTCTCAATGTATGTCCTCCTGATATTCTATCTATATTATTCCCCTAATATATTCAATGCTTTTTTGATGGCATTTTGAATATTATTATCCCTTAGAATTTTTTGTATTTTCTTCGGTGCTAATTTTCCTGTTTTTTGATTATAAAATACTTTATCACTTACATCATAATACCACTTGGTATTATTTGATTCATGATAATGAATCTGACCTGGTCTCTTTCCTGGAGATGGATTCTCTACATCAATTCTTTCTGTTCTCCCATTTTGCCATACAGTTTTACTATTAACTTGTGTGCCATTTTTCCCTAGTTTATTAGTCCCCTTATTACCACTATTCCTCACTTCAGCTAATCTAATGCTATCTTTAATTAAGTTCCCTGTAGCATTTCCTGCTATTGCTATAGAAGCTGCGGCTGTTGCACTAAATGCTAAGGCACCTACCCCTGTGAAAGATGTAGCAAATACTAAACCTCCACTAACAAATGTAGATTTTAACGATGCTAAAGCTATAATTGCATTAGTGGCCAATTTACCTAGTAGATATATCATTTCATTGTTTCTTCCATATTCATGTTCTATCTGACTAGATTGTCCAAATGACACTGTTTCTAACATTGCTGCTCCTACGCCTTGGCTAAAATCATATACTCCACTACATATTCCTTCTATCATCGCACCTATACCGCTATTTTCAATCTTAGGTCCTACCTCTTCTACTACATCATCATTACCACCTGTATCCGGATCCTCTGTTCCTCCACTGCCATTACCATTTCCGGATCCATTACCTGAACCATTTCCAGGGTCACTTCCTGAGTCATCATTTCCTCCATCATCGTCATCATCATCCCATCCTGGTATAACTCCATCACCAGGGTCATTTTGACTTAGCATACCTGATGGGTCAATATATCTTAGCGGGTTATTCTTTACATATGGATATGGATTCATGGTTACTGGCTCAGCTATTGTTCCTGGCCATGGGTCTTCTGATATGAATCTTCCTATCTCTGGCATATA
>NZ_WSFT01000016.1 GCF_016820655.1 Anaeromonas frigoriresistens | reverse complement strand
ATAATTCACTAGTTAATTTGATGCAAGATGAGAAAGGAGCTAAAAAATGAGCACATATCACGGCCCAGTAACTCAAAAACCCATCAGTGAAATCGCTAAATACTTAAAGAACTTGATACCAGCGAATATACCTGAGACTTATGCGCTGAAACCCATGTTTGAAAACGTTGCAAGTGAAGAAGATATACGAAATGGCGTTGTTGCCTTCAGGGATTTTTTATATTTATTTTGTGAGCGCCTCATCTCAGACGGGCATTTATATTTCAAGCTTAAAAAAAATCCAAAGAAAGCGACAGACTATCCGTTTTTATATAGTATTACAGACCTATTAGCTGACATAGGTTATCATAGTAAGCTGGCTGAAAGCGGCGATTCATTATTGATAACTGAAATACCGTCATTTACCGCCTCAATTGATGAGAAAGGAAATAAAAAGAAGCCTAAGAACCCTGTTTCTAAGCTTATTGTATGTTTGCGTTTTTTAGCTCACTGCGGTTTTGTTTTTACCGGTATTGATTTAGAAGCAAAGACGGTTAATATTTCGAAAGGACAATTATTAGAAGTATCATATCCTAATGCGCCCATCTTGCTAACGGGGTTAAAAGCCATGTCGATTGCAGATATAGAACTGCGAGTGAAAAGGTATAAAAACGACAACAATCACGATAATCTTTTACGGTGCGATTACAGGTTAATAAAAGCAAAAGATACGGACGTACTCGATGTTTTAAATGATTTTTTGCACCCGTTACCTGAAAAAGTTCAAAAGTTTGCATTAGATTTACATCGGCATTATATAGATATGGGAATGACTTGCGCAACAATCATATCAACATTTGAAGTTCATTTTGCTTATTCATATATAAAGAATAGCCAGCGGGTCTTATCCTCACGGGATGTATATCAGCTAAGAACATGGGAGTTTGCTCTATCTACAAGATATGGTTATTGTTTAGTTGTAAGAGCCAAAAAAACAGATAAATATCCAGATGTTATTGAAAAACTTCCTTTACCTTTACAGAAAAAAATCGCAAAGGGATATGGCTGTGATAGGAAGTTGCGTAATGAACCTTGTCAGGGCGGTTGTCAGGGGATACGCTTACCTTTGGATGACTCAATATTAAATATCAGCAAAGGTATTGAAACATGGTTAGATAAAGAAGTGTTGTATAAATTAAGAAAATGAGCACTTTCCGCTTAATTAACGGAAAAGTGTTTGAGTTAAAATAAATTACATACTGAATGGAGGAAATTGAAAATGAACAAATACAAAAACGCAATCAAACTTATGGAGGAATTCTGTGGAAACGGTAAAGACAATCTTATTGCCCTTGCGACGATATCATTATCGCCGAACGCTGCCGACAATCCTCGCCCTGCTGTTCGCATGGTTGACGCATATTATGAAGACGGCGTGTTTTATGTTTCTTCATCTTCGTGGAAAAACAAAACGCTGGAGATTGAGAAGAACAATGAGGTTTCCATCTGCGGACTAGACTTGTTTGCAGCTCAGGGTACGGCTGAGAATCTTGGCTGGGTTAAGGACGAGAAGAATGCGGAAATCAGAGCGAAGATGAAAAAATACTTCGCATGGTTCGATGATCATGGCAACGAGGAAAGTCCGGACTCAATCGTTTTACGCATCACCCTCACAGAAGGAACGATTACTGACAACGAACAAAAATACGGCGAATGGCAATATAAAGTTGATTTTGTGAATAAAACAGCGGAGTAAATCAATCTGTCCATAATAAGCACTTGTAAATATACAAGAAGTACTATATGAATGCTGTAGTGATTCTATGAAATCACAAGTGATGTGTTCATACGAGAATTAGTATGCTCTTAACATTTAGAAATCAAAAGGAATAGATGTGTTACTTCAGATTTGAAAGACGTTTTGCAATACTAAGTTATAGTTTCTGAACGTGAATTCTCAACACATAACACAGCAATTCCCAACACGTACCTTATTATACAAAATGTGGAGTGTTTTCTTAGTTAGTGAATGTTAAAATATAGAATAGTATAGAAATAGTGGGGACGCGTCGGGAATTGTGGGAACGTTAGATGACAGTTGAAGCTAAAATTCCTATAGATAGGAGGTTAAATATGAAATTGAGAAGGATTGATATTAAAAAAGATAAAGATATAATTATTAGTTTTAGAGAAGATACATATAGAATAAGTTTCGGAACTGAAGAAGGGTTTAATGAAGCCTCATACATAGAACGAATGAAAGAGAGAGTCAATAAGTTTCCTAATGGGCAACTAATAGTTGAAAAAGAAAACAAAGCCATAGGTCAGTTAGGACTTCTTACTCGAAATAATCTTGAGGATTATATTGGATATATAAACTTAATATATCTTATACCTGAGTATCGTTACAAAGGTATTGGTGAGTCTTTGTTAAAGTATGCTGAAGGTTTTTTTAAGCAATTAGAATTAACTGAGTATCATCTGAGGGTTTCAGCTACAAATAAAAAAGCCATTAATTTTTATACTAAATTTGGAATGAAAAAAATTGAAGAAGAAAATGAAAAACAGCCAATATTTTTGATGAGAAAAGTTCTATAGAGTAGTATCTAGGTGTATATAATACTCTTACTACAACCATCATCTAACAAAGTTTTTTCACAAGGGTGCACTAGGGACAAGTCTTGAGGAATTGTGCACCACACATTCTCACTGGGAGCAAAGCTCCACTAAGGGGTATTCCTTTGAGGTCTAGTTCAAAGGTGTCGCAAACACGGAACCATTATACGCAATATCAATATGAGTTGGGCTCTGTGGTCTTTAATTCGTTATTGTTTTAGATAACGAATTGAACATTATTAAATTAGGTGGTGCTTATATGCGTAAAATGAATAGAGTAGAGAATGTCACTGAGCAATACAAAAACGACGATAATTTGTCAAAACGAATAAAACTGCACTCAAAACATAGCATAAATAAACAAGGTTGGTATCCATGGCTTTTTGAACACTACGAGTTTGAAAATGGATATCGAATACTGGAACTTGGTTGCGGAAATGGCAATCAGTGGCAAGGTCGTATAGATAAACTTCCCACATCTTGCACACTAATATTATCAGATTTTTCAGAAGGTATGGTTAAAATGGTATGGAAAAAATATTCTTGTCATAAAAATATGCTTTCGCAAAAAATAGATATACAGAATATTCCATTCCCTGATAATTGTTATGATGTTGTTATTGCTAATCACATGCTATATCATGTTTCAGACTTGTCAAAAGCTATTTCTGAAGTACATAGAGTGTTGAGAAGTGACGGCAAATTTTATGCATCAACAAATGGGAACGGCGGTATGAGAACATATTTGCATAATGTCAGGAAATTCATTAATCCTAATACAACTGCATTATCAGATGGTTTTTCTTTTAGCCTTCAAAACGGTACAGAACTCCTAAGTAAATACTTTTGTGATGTGCAAAGCTATAATTTTGAAGATTCATTGCACATCACAGAAACTCAGGATTTGATTGATTGGATGAAATCGACCATAACCATTTCAAACTATTCTGAAAGTGATTTCGATAAATTATACGATTATTTTGAGAATATCAGGATTAAACAAGGAGCAATTGATATTCCGAAAGAGTTGGGATTATTTGTTTCAAAAAAGTAGTTTCTGCTATACAAATTAAGTGAAATGAGAAGCTAAATTGATTTGATACATTTATAATTTGCAAATTCGATGAGTTATAAATATGATACTGCGTATAACAGAGGCTTAGCAGACATCGGAAAGCAGTACTTTAGGGAAAGTCCGACGTCACTAAGCTTCAAAGCGTTATGCAAAATCTATAGAAAATGAGGAGATATTATGAGTTCAAAAGGAACTGAGACAGAAGTCATTTTTAATAATAGAGGTAAAAACTATTCTAAATACAGGCCAAGTTATCCTAGTAGAATAATTGAGTTTTTAAATGAAGAGATAGGACTTAATAAAGAGGGAGTAGTCGCTGATATAGGCTCAGGCACAGGCATTTGCACTAAGATGTTTTTAGATAATGGAAATACTGTCTACGGTATAGAACCAAATAAAGAAATGAGACAAGAAGCAGAGTGGTTTCTGAAATCTTATAAAAACTTCTATTCAATAGATGGTTCTTCTGAAGATACAAAATTAAAACCTGAATCGGTTGATGTTATTACAGTAGCTCAAGCTTTCCATTGGTTTAGACCAGAGCCAACAAAACAAGAGTTTTTAAGAATTCTTAAGCAGAATAGTTCAATTGTTTTGATGTGGAATATTAGAAAATCAAAATCTTATGGTTTTATGAGAGCGTATATAGACATTATTAGAAAATATAGAGAAGAATCAAATATTAAATCAGATGAAAATGTTATTCCTAAGTTCTTTGATAACAAAAAAGTTTGTGAGAAAGTGTTTTCAAACCTACAGGAATATGATTTTGAAAGATTAAAAGGTGAATTAATATCTTATTCATATATACCAAATAAAGGAGATTCTAGATATAATATGATGTTATCAGAGTTAGAGAACTTATTTGAAAAATATAATGACGATGGAAAAGTGATTTTGGAATATGAGACTAGACTTTACTATTGTAGAATGAAACAAAAAATCTAGAAATACTTCGCATAACATAGACTTTTCATCATATTACGTAAAGATGTAGGACACTGGAAAGTCTAAAGACGTTATACAACACTAAACTTTAAGGAGGACAAATTTGAAAATTACAACAAGCACTATGTGTTAGGATAGTTGTCGTATAGAATATTAATGTATAATATAATTATGACAATAATCTAAGGAGAATTGATATGCCCAAAGATAATAAAAGAAATAAGCATTACTCAAAAGAACTTAAAGAATCTGTAATCAAAAGACTAGAACAGCCCACAAACGATACTGTCACAAGTCTTTCTAATGAATTAGGAATACCACGAACTACTATTTATATCATATGTATTATACCACTAACACTTTCTTAAAAAGGATCTTTGATTTTTAATCCTAGTAACGTTGATAATGATACAGCTTGCAACGATGATACACAGGCTCCTCTGATCTCATCAATACCAACACCAATGTTGCTTATATCGCAAGTACTCATATCCACACCTTTTAGTTTCGTCCCAGAAAACTGACAACACTGTAGTTCTGTATCCAAAAATTTATTATCATTAAACTCTGATGATTGAAAATCTGCATAGGTAAAAATTGAATCCGCAATCACAAGTTTCTTACAATGCGAAAATCGAAAATTGGCATATCTCCCATTACTATTGCTAATAACAACATTTAACAACGAAGCTTCCGTAAAATTCGCACCAACTAATTTACAATTTTCAATTTGAACTCGATTGAAAATAGAACCACTTAAATCAATATTAGATAAATCACAATTTTCAAAACCAACATCTTCAATATCCGCTCTTCCAAAAGATACATCAGTGAAAGTCACATTACGAAATGCTACATTCTTAAAACTTACCTTTTCAGCATTTTGACCTTCTATTTTACAATTTGAAATCAATTTACCAGCAACCTGATCTTCATCATAAATTTTCACATCAAAATCAGTTACTAATGGCAAGTTTCTTGGTATCTTTGGTTTAGCGATTCTGATAACTCTCTCAGTTTGGCTCATACTAACTCCCCTTATATCTCTATATTTACGGCTGACATTTCTCATCACATAGCAAAACTCAAATTTTGTAAAAAAAGTATTGATTTTTCATTCGTATTGTATATAGTGAATACATGGCATCTTTTCACAATACGCAAACCCTCCTCGCTGAATCTCTTCACAGTTAAACCTTTAAATTCATAAGATTCAGCCTTCTTCAAATTGTTTGATTCACTGT
Organism: Anaeromonas frigoriresistens; assembly: GCF_016820655.1. GTDB lineage: Bacteria > Bacillota > Clostridia > Tissierellales > SIT17 > Anaeromonas > Anaeromonas frigoriresistens. The sequence goes on along the minus strand of NZ_WSFT01000016.1, from coordinate 163,780 downwards.
TATTAATCAATTAATTGTAAAACGAAATTCATTGCATATATGAATTTTGGATAACCAACAAAATAAATGATATTACTTGTTACTGCATTTGTCAATATTTGTATCATTTAGTATCAATGGGTCATCTGGCTATATCCAAGTTATATAAACGTTTAATTTTTTTTAATTATTAACAATAGCGAATTCATCTTTTGCGTTTATTTAATATTTACACAGTGAATCGCCCTATGTGTTAGGATAGTTGTGGTATAGAATATTAATGTATAATATAAATGATTTAATAAAAAATAGTGTAAAGTAGTTAATAAAATAATATGAATTTTATTATGAGTAAAAAATAAAAAAGATTTTTGCAAGTCTAGTTACCGACTCTATTACACAAAAGTATTTTAGATTTAGTACAAAAGAATGCTGTAGTTACCAACTTTATTACACAACTCCAGTTGTCGAAAAATAAAGTAGAAAAAATTATACCAATCTATAGAAAAACAAAGCCCATTGATGGAAAGAAAAAATTCTTTTATTAATGGGGTTTGTTATTTTAAAGACTGACATACTGATGTCAGTCTTTGTTTTATATAATTAAATAGGAATCAATGAAAAGTTAGTACATCGCAAATATCATAATGAATAAGAAAAAATTTAACAAATGAGGATTTAGTAAAGCAAATTTTCCAGATGGAAGACGGATTTTTTTTGGAAATAAAATTATTTAGAGGGGGTTTATTAATGAGTATTATTAAAGAAAAATATCTAAGTTTAGAAGAGATTGCTTCGGTCCCAACCTTATCAGGTACAAACTTAAGTGAGAATGGCAAAAATGTGGCATTTGTTAAGAGGACAGCTAATTGGGAAGACAATAAATATAGGAATCATGTATGGATATATGAAAAAGATAAGGGTGAGTGTTATCCATTAACAACTGGAGATATAGTTAGTACAGACCCATCATGGTCTCCAAATTCTAGAGATATCGCATACCTTAGCCCAGTTGGTGACGGGAGCAACAAGAAAAATCAGATATTTTTTAAGTCAATTGATAAGGACAATAGTGTTCAAATTACAGCTGAGAAAGAAGGAATCAGTAAATTTAAATGGGAGCCTGCTGGCAAAGGTTTTTATTATCTTACACAGTCAGAAGAATCTGAGGAAATCAAGAAACGCAAGGAACTATATGGAGATTTTCATCATATAGATAAGGAGTATCAGAATAATTCTTTATATTACATTGAATTAGAAAAAGGGATACAGAAGGATAGAGTTGCTTATCAACTAACGGATGGTAAGGATTTTCATATCCAGGAATTTGATATATCAAATGATGGAAAAAAGATTGTAATTATGGCTACACCAAGTTCAAATATGAGTGATTTTAATAAGAAGGATATATACTTACTAGATATAAAAGCAGGAGAATTACAAAAGATGAGCATAGATAAGTTATTAAGAGGGGGAGTTTGTTTTTCTCCTAATGGTAGTAAAATATGTTATTCAGCAAGCATAAGGGAGAAGGATTACTATAATACCCATATACAAGACAATACAATAGAGATATATGATATTAATAGTGGTGAGCAAATTCAACCTTTAACAGATTTTGATAGTACGGTAATTCCATTACGTTGGACAGCTAAAGGAATTTTAATTACATGGCAGGATAAAACTAATTATCTTATTGGATTATTATCTGATGATGGCAATGTAGAAATATTAAGTGATAAAATAGATAGCTTTATAATGGAAGCTTCTATAACAAGAGATGGAAATCATATAGCATATAATAAGGCCACAGCAAATGAAATCTTTGAAATTTATTTAGACAATGATAAGATAACCAACGAAAATAATTTTTTAAAAGGAAAGCTTAAAAGTAATAGAGAAATTATCTCGTGGAAAAGTAATGATGGTCTTGAAATAGAAGGAATTTTATCAATTCCAATAGAGTTTGACTCACATAAAACTTACCCTTTATTGGTAGTCATTGATTCCGCATTCCCAATGCCTTCAGTCTGTTTTAATGAAAAGTATCCTATTGAACAGTTTATCGAAAAGGGGTTTATAGTTTTAGAGCCAAACTACAGGGGAACTTCAGGGTATGGTAATGAATTCTTAAAATCTAAATATAGAAAACTGGTAACTGCTTACTACGATGATGTTATATCTGGAGTGGATGAACTGGTGGACAAGGGGATTGCAGATAAAGATAAAGTAGGGATTATGGGATGGAGCCACGGAGGATATATATCATCCTTCTGTTCTACATTTAGTAGTAGATTTAAAGCTATATCCGTTGGAGGTGGAATTACTAATTGGATTACCTATTATGTAAATACAGATATTCCTTACTCTGTTAGGATGAATTTAGGAGATAATCCATGGAATGATCCAGAGATATATGCTCAAACATCACCAATGACATACATTAAATCAGCCTGTACTCCCACATTAATCCAACATGGTGAAGATGATGCAAGAGTTCCAATACCAAATTCATATGAGCTATATCAAGGACTAAAAGATATGGATGTCGATACAGAATTAGTTATATTTAAAGGAATGGGGCATAGTTCTGATCAACCAGGAATTAATGTAGCTATTATGAAGCAGAATTTGATGTGGTTTTCACACTATATTCTTGGAGAAAGCATGAAAGATTTTAGGGTTTTATGATTAATAAATGGGTATCCTCACAGGATACATAAGGATGAAACAGTCTTCATAAGAAGCTTTTTTCTTATTTAGCCAATTAACATTTTAGCATATTTATCTCATAAGTGCTTTTATAATGCAAAAAAATGTTGTGGTACATTATTTTCATGCACCCCAACATTTATTATAGAACCTTAAATAAACCTCCTTTCCTATTGGGTGTAATATGGGATAATTAGAAATTATGATTAGGAAGTTCAGAAAGGTTTCTCTCTTCCATAGCTATTGGATTTTGAATAAGTGTGGAACCTTTAAAAATATGATTATGGAAAAATACACAAGATGATACTCCTGTAAATCCATGAACATGACCAATAATATCACCATTTTGATCTCTTACTGGAATAGGGGGACCAGTTTCAACTTCAATTTGATGAAAATGATTAAAGAAAAAATCAGAGTTCACACTTAGGATATGAACATGTCCTCCTGGTCTTTCAATAACAGGTCCAGTAACTCCTGCAAATCTGTGATTATGAAGTAATTCTGGACTGTTCTCGGGAGCACCTAACATTGTGCTTCCTAAAAACTCGTGAACATGGGTTTGAAATTCGTCACATGTTTTATTATTATTATTATTATTATTCAATCTTTACCTCTCCTCTCTTAAGGTAGTACATAATATGAAAGAATGAATTAATTGTTCATATTTTAAATTGTTAAAGAAGCATAATTACTAGTTGGTAATCTTAAATAGAGTAAAGGTTAAATTATATTAAGTGTTTTATTCTAAAAGGACATTAAAGTTAGATGGAGTGTTTAGGGTTAACACTAGACCCATATATGAATATATTGTAGTGAAATGAAAATATTAAGGAGTTAATATAATGAGTGAAGTAAAAGGATTATTTGGATGATTCGCTGGATTTGGAAACTTTGGAGAAGGAAGCGAATTATTATTTTTCTTTTTATTACTAGTACTACTATTTAGTTTTGGTGGTTTCGTTGGGTTGGGAAAATACTAAGTAAAGTATATAGGCTATAATAGAGATCAATTCAAAGGGATGGTATAATATTGTGCCATTCCTTATTTTAATATATATAATAAGTAAAATGTAAGTTAGGGGTAAATCAATGTATAATATGAATCCTTATATGGAGTATGTACCATGTCTTCCGTATTTTCAATATGATTGGATGTCAATGAATGAAAAGCAAAAGGAATCACAAAAAGATAACCATTTAAAAGTATTATTTGAAAAATTAGTTGGAAATAAAGTTGATATTTTACTCAATGGAAGAGCGGAGATAAAGAAGTAGCTCTTAATATGGTATTTATGTATGTACTTAATTCAAAAATTAGAAATTGGTGGAAAGACATCACATTAATAATTTGGGGATTATATTCAAAGTTATTAAGTGAAGGTAAGAATTTACAAGACCATATTTTTAAAAAGATGGAAATAGGGGTTGAAATAGTTGCATGTAGAGCATGTGCAGATAGCTATAGAGCTACAGATAAACTAGAAAATTTAAATATTGAAGTTAAATATATGGGAGAACTACTTACTAAGTATTTAAAAGAAGGTTATAAAACCATTACTTTTTAAAAAATATAATTTATTATACCTACGTCTATCCATATATTTTTTTATTAATAAGATTAAAAGTTGTGTCATCCTGAACATAGTGAAAGATCTTATTTTTGAAAACACTTTTACTATAATGAATAATGAAATGAACAGTTTTTATTATAATATATTTTACTCTACATAAAAGAATGTGAAAAAAGAAAACAATAGAAGGAATTACATGATAAAAAGAGAAGTATATAAAGAATATTCTAAATATTATCGAAAGAGGCAAATCTTTAAGTTCATATTACCTTAGAATTCTTGTATATAAAAAAAGAGAAACAAAAAAACAAAAAGAGGTCACCTAAAATAAGAGCAAGTTATTTGAGTTTTGTTAAGAAAAGAATAAGTGTAATGGATATTAAAAATAAATAATTATAGGGAGATATTAAATGATTAAATTAGAACGTAAAGAATTTAAAAAAGTAACTCATTTAATTAAAACACAAGATGAGTTATCTGTATTTTCTGTTATCAATGGCAGTATGCCTGGGGAGATATATGTTAACGATATTGAACATCCAACTGTAGCACTAATAAAAACTAATGAGTGTAGTCTAATTACAGGTGCATCTAATGATGAAGATTTTAATTCTCAAGTAAATTCAAAAGTTGATTTTTGGGATCAATTAACTCCCGATTCAAGTGAATGGATTGACAAAATACCAACTATTCATAAGAATTCTTTTATTAGAAAATACATAAGAAGACATTATGAATTAGAGATTGATAAGTTTTTAGAATGTGATTTGAAATTACCGGAAGGATATGAAATAGAAAAAGTGGATTTATCAATTATAAAACTAAAAGACTATGATAACTCAGATGAAGTACTGGGTTGGCTTGAAAGTTGGGGTGATGATGAAAAATTTCAAAAATATGGTTCAGGATATTTCATACATAATAATAAAGTAATAGTAAGTTGGTCATTGAGTGATTGTTATTTTGAAGATAAGATTGCAATTGGAGTACATACGGATGAAAGATATAGAAATAATGGTTTAGGAAGAATGGTTGTATCTGCAACCATAAAAGATTGTTTTGCTAAAGGATACAAAAAAATTGATTGGCTTTGTGTTGACTCAAATAAAGGGTCTATCACAATAGCTGAAAAATTAGGGTTTACATACAAAAATAATTATTACTCTTTTTCTTCATATCCACCAATTGAAAATCTAACTGATTTAACTGAATTAGAGTGGCATGAATGGGCTGAGTATTTAGAGGATGCATCTAAAACTGAAGGAACCCTTATATTAGATTGTCTCTATTCTTATATAAAATCTAATGATGTTGAAAAGACGATTAGTATTATGAAGAATATAAACACTCAAAAAATTACTATTGATTATTTAAAAATAAAAGATTACATAAATGAACTACAAACCTATGGTATGTGCTCTAACTTTAATAAAAAGATTTGGTGTGACTTTTTCAACGAAAGTATTTCTGTTTAATAATAAATAATATATCTATATAACTAATAATATCAAAAAAATATTAAATAGAAAAAGGCTACTGACCATTCTTTATATAAGTAGACCGATCTTATTAAGAAAATGATAAAAGGAGAGTCCATTTGTGGCTCTCCCTTTAAAAGTAGAAAGTTATTTTAATAGAATCAATTTCATTTCTAATAAGCTAAAAATCCTTAGATTACTCTCCATCCTGCTCATCACTTTCATTCTTAACTGGATCATCAGGAATAATATTAATTTGCTTAGCATCAGCTTGGACTGGATATGATTCCTTTACTTCTCCTTTAAAGAAGATTTCTACATACATCCCCACTTCTAAGTCTTTAAAATTAACAGTATCATTTGAATAAATTTTTGTATCAGGTAAAACTGTGACTATTGCGTTATCATATGTAGCACCATTATCTTTAGGTCCTTCCACATGAATTGTACCTAAAATAGAATCATCTTCAGATACTGTTATCTCAGTGATATTACCAGCAACACCATATTCTACAAATTGGCTATCACCATCTGTTGATGAATTATCGTCACTTGAGGGTGCTTTAGAATCCTGTGTACATCCTGCAATTGATATCATTAATAGAATTATAATTAAGAATATGCTAAATTTTTTCATCCTAATATCTCCTCTCTTGATTTTATATATTAGACTTAAGTAAGATGAAAATTGTTCCATGAATTATTAACAATTATAAAAATAAAGGAGTTCTAGGAAAAAAGAAGAACTTACTAGGGAAATCACACATAAAAAATAAGAGTCATGAAACATGACTCTTATTTTTTATGTGTGATTTTTCATAGTCCATAATAAACTGTTGTTTTAATCTTGTCATTTCATTATATGTATCTATACTAATACTCTGATTTTTTAAAAGAACATCAGCATAATCAATAAACTTCTTGCAAACAATGTATAACTCCTTGTCCATAAATATTACCTCCTATGATTTAGAAAGATTAATATATTTTATTATAAAACCCAGGGTAATATTCATAAAAAATATAAAAACTAATTTTTTTAATGAAATATGTCCAATTTTATCATTGATTGTTATGTAAAGTATTATGACGTTTATAAATTAATAAATATTGTATTAGTAGTTAAATAGGTATATTTTGACTAAATAATTCTATGTTAGATCTTCCCTGTATAAATCTCACATAAAATATTATTTTATAAGTTAGTACTGAATAGATATAATATAAAGAATATTCTTTATATTATAAAATATATTCGAGGGTTTTTTTATTATAATAAGGTATTATTGACATTATTTGATAATTTATGAAATAAGAAAATATACTTATCAAAAAATATATTGTTAAAAAAATAATATTATATAAAGGCATATCCAGTAGGCTCTACTACCGAAGTAATTCTAAACTAAGTGAAGAATCTTTCTTTTGAAAATCCTTTATTTTTAATATTAAATTTATTTATATTAAAAAGATGGAAGAAAAAGAAAAATTAGCAGGGATTATATTAATAATTAGAGAATTATATATAGAATATTCAATGAACTTTAAAATTGATAATATAGTTTTGAAGGAGAGATATTAATTAAATGGAGAATTTAAGATTATATGGAGATAAACCATATGAAGCGATAGTTGTACATGGTGGACCAGGGGCACCGGGTAGTGTTGCACCAGTAGCAAGAGTATTATCTAAAAAAATCGGAGTTATAGAACCTTTTCAAACTAAGGATTACATAGAGGAACAGATTAATGAGTTAAGAGAGGTAATAGAGAAATACTGTAATAAACCAATAACATTAATTGGTCATTCATGGGGTGCATGGTTATCTTATATGTTTGCAGCAAAGCATTCAAAATATGTAAAAAAATTAATTATAGTTGGTAGTGGACCCTATGATGCAAAATATCTTCATTTAATGAATAATACTAGAAATAGTCGTTTCACTGAAGAAGAAAAACAAAGAATAAATCAGTTGAGCGAGTTATTACACAATTTAGATACAGATAACTTAAACCAGGTGTTTAAAGAGCTTGGAAATATAATGACTAAAGCAGACTCATATAGACCTATAGTTAGTGAAAATGAAATAGTTAAATATCAACCTAAAATTTTTATGCAGATTATGCCTGAGATAAGCGAATTAAGAAAGAAAGGGGAGTTATTAGATATAGGAAATAATATAAAAAGTCCAGTAGTTGTAATACATGGAGATTATGATCCACATCCTTATCAAGGGGTAAAGGAACCATTATCAAAGGTTATTAAAAATATTAAGTTTATTTTATTAGATAATTGTGGTCATTATCCATGGAATGAACAACATGATAAGGATAGATTCTATGAAATCTTATTTGACGAACTTAAAGATAATTTTACTTAAAGCTATAGTGTACAACTGACAAGTTTGTATATGATAATTTTGAGTATTTTATAAGAAGTATTCTAATTTAAGTAATAATATGAATGATTATCTACTAAGGAGTGTACAGTGTGGAACCATTTAAAATATTAGATATTATAGTTAATAAATTTAAGGAAATATTAGGTTTTAATCTTGTTGGAGTATACTTACATGGTTCATTAGCTATGGGATGTTACACTGATTCAAGTGATATAGATTTTCTTGCAGTGGTTAGAGAACCTCTTAGTATAACAATGAAAAAAGAACTTATATCATCAATATTATATATAGATAATTTACCTGAGAAAGGTATAGAAATGAGTGTTATTTTAGAAAAATATGCAATCAATTTTATTTATCCTACTCCCTTTGAACTTCATTACTCTAATTTTCATCGAGATAAGTATCTTTCTAATGAAGATTATATTTGTGGAGATGATGTAGACAAAGATCTGGCAGCACACATGACGATTATTAAACACAGGGGTGTTTGTCTTTACGGTGAAGATATAGATGAGGTATTTGATAATGTGCCTAGGGAAGCTTATATAGATTCAATATTTTATGATATTACAAATGCAAAGGATGATATAGTGGATAATCCAGTTTATATTATTCTTAATTTATGTAGAGTTCTATACTTCATAAAAGAAAATGTTATATCTTCAAAGCTTGAAGGGGGAAATTGGGGCAAAAAGATACTACCACAAAAATATAAATATCTTATAGAGGATGCATTGAATGTTTATACAGATAAATTAGATAAAATGAGATATAGAAAGGAACTATATATTAAATTTGCCTATTATATGTTAAATGAAATTAATCTTTATGATTACTGCGAATTACCTAAAGATAGAAACCTATTATGCTAGGTTTACCAAAAGGACTAGTAAGACTTAAACCTTATAATCCTCAGTGGGTTTTAGAATTTGAAATGAAGTCTTTGAGTTATACTTAGTATAAAAAAAGGAGTTATATATATGGAAAACTGTATGTTTTGTAAAATTGTTCAAGGTGAAATTAAAGCAAATATTATATATGAAGACGAGTTAGTGATTGTTTTTTTAGATATAGATCCAATAAATAAAGGACATTTATTAATAATACCTCGAAAACATAAATTAGATTTAGATGAGTTAAGCTTTGAGGAGTCATCCAAAATTATGGAAGTATCAAAAATGATGATAAGGGTTTTAAAGAAACAATTTAATCTGGATGGATATAGCATTATGCAAAATGGTGGAGAATTTAACGATATTGGACACTATCATATGCATGTCTTTCCAAGATATAAAAAGGATGGATTTGGATGGACTTTTGGGGAAGTAGAAGATCATGATTTAAGTGATATAGGTAAAAAATTCATAAAAGAAATATCAAATACTAAATGATAAATATAATAACTTAAAGTTTTTATATTTGTGAGATAAGAAAGGGGAATTTTCAAGTATGAGAGATTATTTAACCTTCCAAACATCCAATAACTTTAAATCCGATATAAAAGAATACTTTATTAAATTTCATAATGAAGAAACATATCAACATACCTTAGATGTTGTTGAAGAATTATATAATATAAAAGGAGAATATGGATTTATTGAAGAAGGAAGTGAAACTGCTTGTTATTGTCATGATTTAGGAAGAGTTGTTAAGTATGATGAAATATTGGATTTTTGTAAAAAAAATCATATTGAAGTAACAGAGGAAGAAAAATTACTTCCATCAATTTTACATCAGAAGATATCTAGATATATTGCAGAGAAAGTATTTAATATAAAAGATAAGAGGATATTGGATGCAGTAAGATACCATACAACATCACGAGCAAATCCAAGTGTTATAGAAATGGAAGTTTTCTTAGCTGATAAAATGAGTTGGAAAGAAGAAGGATATAAAGAAATAGCTGATGAAATTAGAAATGTAATAAAGGTTTCTAAAGAAAATGCTATGTTATATTATCTAAGGGATTTAAATAAAAATAAAGAAAGCTTAAAGTTGTATCATTTAGATTCAATCAAAGCATTTGAGTATTTTAAAGAGTCTTACAGTCACCTAACATAGTAGTGTTGATATTTTATGATAAGTATGTAAAACTAAAAAATGACTGGTAATAATGGAGGTACAAAATGAAGATATCTAGGGAGTGCATTCACTGTCTTGCGAGACAAGCTGTTGAAATCGCAGAAGAAGTGACAGAGGATAGGGCAGATCAAGAAAAAATTATAAGAGAATCATTGAAAGAGTTAAGTGAGATTGATTTTAATCTATCAGCACCTGAAATAGCTTTTAAAATGCATCAACATGCTAAGAGGATCACTGGAAATAATGACCCATATAAAAGACTAAAGGAAGATTACAATAGTATGGCAGTAAAAATATCAGAAAAAATAATAGAAGAAAAATGGCTTGAAAATGCAGCAGATGAATTTGATTTAGCTTGTAGATTAGCTATTGCAGGGAATATTATTGATTTTTCAGTAGGTATAGATGCAAAGTATTCAGATATCGTTAAATCCATAGAAGATAGTATTAAACATGATCTATTTGGAACAGGATCAATTGCTCTAAGAGATGCGATTAATAATTCAAAAAAGATAATGTATATTGCAGATAATTCAGGGGAAATTGTATTTGATAAGTTTCTACTGCAGGAACTTCCGAAAGATAAAGTCACATTTGTTGTAAAGGGTGGTCCAATAGTTAATGATGCTACAATGGATGATGCAATTGAAATAGGAGTAGTAGATTTAGTAAATGTAATAGATAACGGTCATACAGCACAAGGAACAATACTTAGTGATTGCTCAGAAGATTTTAGGAATGAATTTGATAAAGCAGACCTCATTATCAGTAAAGGACAAGCTAACTTTGAAACACTAAGTAATGTTGTTGATAAAAAGATCTTCTATTTATTGAGAGCAAAATGCAAATCCGTAGCATCTGAAATTGGTTGCAAACATATGGATTATGTTTTGACTAATTTATAAGTAACTTCTTATTGATTAATCAAGAGGTTAATATAAAGAAGAAAAACGGGGTGTATAAATGCAAGAGTTATTAAAATTGTTATCTATTACTGATTATTTATGGTTATAAAGGAGAATAAAATGGAGATACAAAGTTACTTAGAAAGGATAAACATAGATTTAAATATTAATATAGATGTTAATTTTAATTCATTAAAATTAATCCAAAAACAACATCTATTGACCGTCCCATTTGAAAACTTGGACATACATCTAAATAATAATATTAAAACAGATGTTCAATCATTATACAGAAAAATAGTGATTGAGAAACGTGGAGGAATATGTTACGAACTAAATTGGTTATTATCTTACTTGCTGAAAAGTATTGGATTTAGTGTAAAAGTATTAGGTGGAAAGGTTATAGAACCAAAGGGATCATATTTTGATCATATGCTAATATTGGTAAATTTGAATGAAAAAAAATACATTGTTGATGTAGGATTCGGTGATAATTTTTTAGAACCTCTAGAGTTTGAATTAGACATTGTTCAAAAAGATAATAAAGGATTATTTAAAATAGTATCAATTGATAAGACACACTTTGAGTTAATGAAATATTCACAGGAATTAAACAACTTTAAAAGAGAATATATTTTTAAGACTAAAGAGATGCAGATGAATAATTTTAAAGATAGAATAAACTATTTTACACATAATGATGAATCAATTTTCAAGAAGAACATTTTTTGTTCTCTTGAAAAAGAAGATGGAAGAATATCATTAAAGCATGATAAATTAATATCTACTAATATGAAAGTTAAAAGTATAGAAAAAATCAATTCATCAAATGAATATATTATTTACTTAAATGATAAATTTAAAATACAGTTAGATCCATGTGAATATAAAAAGATAAAGAAGATTTGGAAGAAGAAGAGTAGTGAAAATTAAAATTTTTTAAATAGAAATTATAATAATTCCTGATAAAGAGAGGTTAAAGAAATGCTTGATAAATCTATTCCATATTTTAATATAATTATGCGCCGTAATGCAGGTATAGATATTCCAGAGGTAAAATTACCTGACGGGTATTATTTTTCAATGTATTCTATTGGTGATGAAGAATATTGGGCAGAAATAGAAACATCAGTAGGAGAATTTGATAATATTTCAGAAGCTATAGAGTATTTTAATGATGAGTATTTACCTTACTCAAAAGAGCTGGAACGTCGCATGATATTCATAGAAACAGAAAGTGGTGAAAAAGTTGCTACTTCAACAATATGGTGGAACTATACTGGAGAAAAGAAGGATCCCTCACTAAATTGGATTGGAGTAAAACCAGAATATCAAGGGCTAGGATTAGGGAAGGCAATTGTATTTCAAACTTTGAAAAGAATGTTAGAGGTTGATGGGGATGAAAAGGTATATCTTCATACTCAAACATGGAGTTATAAAGCAATAGGTATTTATCTACAGGCAGGTTTTCAGTTCCTAAAGAATGAAACCTTTGGTGAGTATGAAAATGATTATTCTAAGGCTTTGGAGATATTGGAAAATAAAATAAGGATTGATATTTTGGACTTTAGATGTATATAACTGATGTTCTATAGTTAAATAGAAATAATAGTCAATAAAGACAAAGTATTTATCAATTTTTGAAGTTTAAGATAGGGGGATGAGATGAAAAAGATTTGTATTATTTCAATAGCAATATTATTTCTTTGGTTTTCCATGGATATGACGGGATTTTCAATTGGAGGATTAACTCTTGTAGAATCGGCATGGAATAGTATTGATGGCGTGATGTGGCTTATGTTTTTGGGATTATCAATTTTATTTATTTTTAAAGAAAAAACAGGTAAATATATACTCACAATATTTGTGTTACTTTGGACAGTTATACAGTTTGTTTTTCATTGGCGTTATACATTATTTGGAGCATCTGAGCAGAAAATCATTTCATATAATAGATATTTTAAAGAAACATATCATATTATACCTGAATCCGATAAAATATTAATTCCTGACTTATATCATATAGTTTTATTTCTTTTAATTATTGAAACTTTAATTTGTTTAATCCTATTTTTAAATAATAAAAAAGAGTATAAATATGAATTATAAACTGATTTATATTACAGGTAATGATATTAAGTTTAATGTTGCTCTTAAAGTATTTGGTAATACGCAGATTGATCTTGTACAGAATAAATTAGAAACTCCAGAAATCCAGAGTAAAAGTGTAGAAGAAATAGCTAAATTCTCAGCAAAATGGGCAAGTAAGAAGTTAAATCAGCCGGTTATAGTAACAGATGCAGGATTTTATATAGAAGAATTAAAGGGGTTTCCTGGACCCTTCATAAAATATGTAAATGAATGGTTTTCTGTGGAGGATTATATTAATTTGATGAGAGATAAAACTAATCGAACTATTATTATAAAGGATTGTTTAGCTTATTGTTATCCAGAAGAAGAACCTATTGTTTTTACTGGTGAATATAAAGGGAGGATAGCCCAAAAACCAGGAAATAAAAAAGGTAGTCCTATTGAACAAATTTTTATACCAGAAGGGTATGATAATACTATCTCAGGTATACCTGAAGAAGAAATGTTATCATATTGGAGTTACGGGGATATAATGACGAAATTTAAAGACTATATTTTGAATAAGTAAGGTATAGTCATTTAATAGAAGAGGAGACTAAGGATACCTCTTATGAGGGTGAATTATTGTACTCTATAAAAAAGTAGATGGTAGTAAATTAAGGGGGAAGACAGATTGAATAACTTAATTACAAAAAAGGCTTAAAACTTTTGGGTATATCTATGATTTTTAGATTAATTTCCTTCATATATTTTAGTTTTTCTTGGCAGTGGACAAATCCAGTTATAAAATCATTAAACATACTTATTGGTATACTTTTTTTAAGCTTGTGGTTTATATATGGATTTAAAAACAGTTTAGGATTTAAACATGGTTTTATAATTGGAATAAGTGATGCTATAATACTTTTAGTTTTAACACTCATTTTATATATTACTAGAGGTAGTTATTATATTGGACCAGTAACTATGATGCCATGGATAATACCTTTTTTGGGCATCTCTGATACATTCAAATATATATCTAATATGTTACTGTGTATTATACCTTTTATTTCTATAGTATTAACCGCTTTAGGAAGTTCTTTAGGGATTCATTATAATAAAGAGTCCTATCATACATAATATGGCATAGAAAGACGGAAATCACTTTTCTATTCTTGATACACTTATAATTGAAAGGAGGTTAAGGATATGAAGTGGCTAGAAAAAATGAATAAATCAATTAATTATATAGAGGAGAACCTTACCAGTGAAGTTGACTACGAAAAAGTAGCAAGATTATCCTGTTGTTCAGTGTATCACTTTCAAAGAATGTTTTCTTATATAGTAGATGTACCATTATCTGAATATATAAGACGAAGACGACTAACTTTAGCAGCCTTTGAATTACAGAACAGTGATATTAAAGTAATAGATTTAGCCCTTAAGTTTGGTTATGAATCCCCTGATTCATTTTCTCGAGCTTTTAAAAACCTACATGGGGTTACACCTACTTTAGCCCGGGATATGGGTATTCAATTGAAGGCCTATCCTAGATTATCCTTTCATATTTCAATTAAAGGAGATGTTGAGATGAATTACAGAGTAGTGGAGAGAGAAGGATTTGATGTATTCGGGAAAAGTATTACAATAGGCCTAAATGAAAATCCCTATGAGATTATCCCTAAATTTTGGCAGGACTTTCAAGAGGATGGGACATATCAAAAAATATGTGAAAAGGCAGGAATAGAACCTTACAATGGTATTTTATTAAACGCTGCTTTATATGATTTTGATAATGATGGCACTTATAGAAATAAGTATATGATTTACACTTCAGTTCCTCAAGGAAAAGAAATACCAGAAGATTTTGATACTATCAGAATACCTAGTGCTAAATGGGCAGTTTTCTCTGACACTTATGATAGTCCAGAAGATACTAGTAATCTAATACAGAAACTATGGAAAAGAATTTTTTCTGAATGGTTTCCTACATCAGAATATGAATTAGAAAAAGGGCCCCAATTAGAAGTATATACTGAAAAGGATAATAAAGTTGAAGTTTGGATACCTATTAAAAAAAGATAAAGTCATATCACTATAACTTTTTTAGATAATTACCTTCGATATTAATTTAATTAATATCGAAGGTAATTAATTTATTAAGGATAAATGTTACTTAAAATACTAAGAATTAAAATTCTATTCTTTGTTTATGAAAAAATTAGCAAATTGAAAAGAAATAGAAGGAGTTATATAAACTAATAAAGAAATATATATATAGAATATTTCAAACATTATACCTTATTGTATTGAATGAGATATTTACAGTAAGAAAGGATGAGAATAATGTTAGTTTTTCATAGTGACCAGTTAGACTCAAATAAAGAAATTGATAAAAGAGTATTAGAGATAATGGGGAAAGGTAATCCCAAGTTTGGATATATTCCATCCTGTGCTGATATTGAAAGAACATATTATAACTTGAAGAAAGATTATTATAAGTCATTAGGAGTTGATTTAGATATATATTTTGACTTAGATCAAGAATATGATAGTTCTAAAATAGATAGACTTCTTGAATGTGATGCAATTTTTCTTTCGGGAGGTAATACTTATTATTTCATGAATAATATTAGAAAAAGAAAATTTGGTAAAGTATTAGAGAAGTTTCATAAAAAAGGTGGAGTTATAATTGGAGTTAGTGCAGGAGCTATGGTACTTACTAGTAGTATTGAGAGTTCTAATATCTGTGGAGATATTAATGATACTAACCTTGAAAATTCTGATGGATTAAATTTTGTAAATTTTGATTTCGTACCTCACTTAAATATTCAAAGCAATATGATTGAGGAGTTAAAAAAGTATAGTCTAGATAATAAAAGTAAAAAAATATTTGTATGTAATGATGGAAGTGGCTTGATTATCAATAATAATAAAATAGAAATTATAGGAGATGTATACTTAACATATAATGGAGATTTAATTCCAATGATTGACTAAATAAAGAGGAGAAATTAGGATGACTATACAAATATCTAAACTAGAGAAAAAAGATATTTAACTCTATAAGGTGATAGAAGAATGAAAGATTATAGACAGAATAAAAGAAATTTTACTAATATTAAAGGTAAAAGGGCTATTGGTACGATAGGAGCTGAGCATAACTATTTTTACCATAATAATTTTAGAAAATTAGACTGGGAAATAATATATCCATTTAAATGAAAATTAAGTAGATAAAACTTAGAAAGGTTTGTGAAAGCTTTATGTTTCAACAAGATTATGTAATGAGAATGATAAGAGATATAATAAGGTTTTTAGCAAAAGTATTATTAAAGAAAGATACTGTTTACTATGAGTTTGTGGAAAAAGAGAATTATACACAAACAGACTACTTGCATAAAGAGTTAATTACCTTAATTCAAAAAGGAAAAATTAATGAAGCAGAGAATTTATTATTTAAGAAGTTAGATCCTTCTAATAAAAAACATATAGAATTAGCTTTAGATTTTTATCAAAGGCTTAATAGTCTAGATGATAAATTTCTAGAAGATAATGATTTTTCTAGAGAAGAAATTGAAGATGGAGTCAAGGAAATAGCTAAGAAGTTTGGAATCTCAATATGAAATAGATTAAAGATTGGTTAGAGCAAATACTATTAGCTGATGTTTTTATGACGGATGTACCTTTATTAAAGGATAAAACAGATAAATATCTGTCACTTAAACAAAGATAGGAAAATTAAAAATATTAGAGTAAGCAACTCTGAAATGAATTTTTCTGTGAAGATTAGGCAGTAGACAATTAAAATAATTAGAATTATTAAATAGAAAGGATTGATTATTAGTTGGGGAAATTTCATCATATATGTATACAAACAGATAAGTATAAAGAATCACTGGAGTTTTATACAGAAATATTAGGATTTAAGATAGTTAAGGAAAGTCAAGGGTTTCATAATAGGTTATATAACTCATGGCTAGAACAAGAAGGGTTTATGATTGAATTACAAACAAATAAACTTGGTGAGGTACTAAGAAAATACAATAAAAATACTAAAGGTATTGTTCACTTTTCTTTGGTAGTAGATGATATTGATAAAGAATACTTACGAATTAAAGATTTAAAACATGCCAATTTTAAATCTAAAAATGGTGAAGACATTTATGAAATAGAAGGGGGTAAATTATTTAAATTATTTGCTCCAGAAGGTACAATCATAGAGGTAAGAAATCCAGAAGGAATATAATACTAAGTATAGTTAAAGATAGTCGTTAAATTGATTTAAAGGAGGAAATTATAATGCATGAATTACTATTAGATATACCTCTAAGTTTAGAAACGGATAGATTACATTTAAGGTGTTATAAGCCTGGTGATGGAGAAGTATACTTTCCTATGATAATGAAAAATAAAGAGCATCTTTCAAATGCAGCTAATCCTCGATTATTAGGTATAGAAAGTAAAGAAGAAGCTGAGATATATTTAAGGGAATTGATTAATGATTGGAATTCTCGAAAGAGATTTGTTTTAGGGGTGTGGAATAAAGAAAACAATAAATATGTAGTTGAAATATGGATAGAAGCTAATGACTGGAAGAATAAGATTTTTGAGATAGGGTGGTTTGTTAATGTAGAGTATCAAGGAAAAGGCTATGTAACAGAAGCTGCCAAGGCTTCATTAAAGTTTATATTTGAGAATTTAGGAGCACATAAAGTAATAGTAACAACGGGAGGTAATAATCCTAGGAGCTATTCAGTAGCTGAAAGGTGTAGGTTTGTCAAAGAAGGGTGTCATAGACAACAAAAGAAGCTAGAGGATGGAAACTATAGAGATACTTTATATTATGGGTTATTAAGAAGTGAGTATAAAGATATTTACGAGTAGAAATTAATAGATTAAAATGCTTTAAAAATGGAGTTGTAAAATTATGGCTCTTTTTTAAATTAGCAAACTAAACATGTTGAAGGGAAATATATATAAGTAAGATGAGTGCTGTGGAATGAAGAATATACAATATATCTTAATTAAAGTAGTAAGAAGTTAAGAAAAGGAGTAAAGTAGCTATGTTAGAGGTTAGAGTGAATGAACCAGATAAGGATTTAAAATATAAGCAAAGGGTAGGAGCATATGGAATCCTTAAAAATGATAAAGATGAAATTGTCATTGTAAAGACTAGTACAGGATATTTTCTACCGGGAGGAGGGGTAGAAAATAATGAAAATTATGAAGAATGTTTACAGAGAGAATTTATTGAGGAAGTAGGTTTTAAAGTAAAAATTGTAAGTAAGATTGCAATAATTTCTTGCTTTTTTTATTCCACTACAATGAATATAGACATGGAAAGTAAGGGTTACTTTTATATATGTGATCTAATTGAGGAATTGAAAGAGGATACAGAAGAAGATCATGAATTAATTTGGTTATCTTATAAAGAAGCTATAGATAAGTTATACCTACTAAATCAAAAACGAGCCGTAGAGATTTACTCTCAATCTCTAAACTAAAAAGGAAGAAAAACAAAAAATCTATAAGGAGAGAAGTATTGTATGAAGGATGTTTTTTTAGAATTTATATTAATATCTAGACATATAAATGAAAAGTTTAACGTTATTCCAGTATTATATGGATCCTTAGGATTACAAGTTTTGACTAATATAGATTTAAATCCTCAGGATATAGATATATTAGTGCCTCAAAAATACATATGCGAAGAATGGAAATCTTTTAAAGCCTCAATAGAAGAGCTAGGGTATGAGTTTAGAGATTTAGATGAACATGATTTTAAAAAAGAGGGCCGTAAAATTGCATTTTCCTTTGAAGAAGATTTGGAAGAGTTTGTGAATATTGATTATAATAATTTGAAAATACATCAATACAATGGAGTGTTATATAAACTTTTAAACTTAGAAGAATATCTAAAGGTGTATTCCAAATCCCTAGAGGATGGATATAGAAGAGAAAAGAATAATTCTAAAGATAAGGAAAAGATTGAGTTAATAAAAGATTTATTACATACTTCTAATAATTATTAACTTTAGAGAAGAATTTCAATTTTGGGTTATTAAAACTAGTAGAAATAAAGGAGTTAGAATATGGAGTATAAAGATTTTAAGATAGAAATTTATTTACCAGAAGGTTATATTGAAGATATGAGAAAAGAATTAAATGATATGGGAGCTTGTAGAGTTGGGGATTATGATAATGTTATATCTTTTTCAGAAGTAAAAGGATATTGGAGACCATTAGAAAGTACTACTCCATTTCATGGAAATAAAGGAGATATAAATTTTGGATCTGAATGTAAGATGGAGATACGATGTGGTATTTCTTATATAAAGAATGTCTTAGATAAAATATATGAGATTCATCCATATGAGGAACCATTAGTAAATGTGATACCATTAATAAATTCCTATTTTAGGGAATAATGAAAGACATATAGGATTATGAAGGAAGAAAAACAGTTAATGCAAAGTAATTTTAGATTAGCGGAATTTGAAGATAGAGATAGTATTATAGAATTATTAAATAAAGTGACACTAGACTTACATAAAAAAGTATCAATCAATGGGATCATCCTTGGGAGATAGATTTAATTAATATAGAAATAGAGGATAAGCTGATCCATGTAGTAACCCTAGATGAGATTATAGTAGGAACTTTCTCTATCAAGGATATAGGAGATATAAATATAGACTTAATCAAACCGAATAGTAAATATATATATATAGAATAGCAGTCTTACCTACATATCAAGGAGGGAATTTAGGAGTAAATATTGTAGATTATGCTCTTAATTATTCAAAGAATATAGGTAAAGAATTGTATCTAGATTGTTGGGCAGGGAATAAAAAGTTAAGGAATTTTTATTCTAGCTCTGGGTTTCAGATGATTGGAGAAGTTCAAGAAGAAGATTATTTTATTAGTGTGTTTAAATCAGTTTAAAAGACTATGGGAGGAAGGAATTTTGAAGAAAAAAATAACTTTATTATTTATCATAGGTATATTTACTATTTTTATTACGACAGGATGTCTACCTGGTGACGGTACATATACATCATCAGATCCAGCAGGATTCTTCTGGGGAATTTGGCATGGGTGGCTTGCTCCAATTTCTCTAATAATTGGATTTATTAAAGATAATATTAGAATTTATGAAGTGAATAATACAGGCTGGTGGTATGATTTAGGATTTTATATAGCTATTATCAGCGGTTTTGGTGGAATATCCTTTTTCCGTAAAAAAGATAAGAATTAACCCAGGTACTTAATATATTTAATAAATATTAAAGGAGACTTATATGAAGAATATACTTGATTACATATATCAAAGGAGAAGTATTAGAAGATATATTGATAAGAAAGTGGATAAAGAGATTATAGAAAGCTTAGTAAAAGCTGCCATGGCAGCCCCTACAGCATGTAATAATCAACCTTGGGAATTTATTATTATAACAGAAAAGGAAGTAATGGATAATCTTAGAGAGAATTTAACCTTTGGGCAGTATAATGCCACTGCAGCAATAGTGGTTTGCGGAAATATGAAACTAGCCAAAGGTGGTATGAGAAATTACTGGGTACAAGATTGTAGTGCTGCTATGGAGAATATACTTTTAGCTGCATCAGGATTAGGATTAGGAGGAGTGTGGATAGGAGTTCATCCAATACCCAGTGTCATAGAACCAGTATCGGAGGTTTTATCTATCCCAGATTATGTAGTACCTCTAGGAATAGCCTATATTGGATATCCAGCCGAAGATAAAGAACCCAGGACTCAGTACAATGAAAAAAGAGTGTATTGGGAGAAATATGATGTGACAAGAAAACATAGAGCTAGACCTAAGAACTTAAAATATAGATAGGATGATAATAAAAGAATGATGATATATTTATTAGAGACTAATTAAGATTAGGATGATTATTATGAAATCAAAATATGAAATTAATAAATTAAATGAAGAATTAAAGAATAAATATCACGGTAAAACTCCAGGTATTTCAATTATGGCTATTAAAGATAAAGATATAGTATATAATGAACAATTTGGACTAGCCAATTTAGAATATGAAATACCTATGACGACAAATACAGTATTTAATATAGCATCTATAACTAAGCAATTTACAGGTATGGCAATAATGATATTGGAAGAAAGAGGTCTTTTAAAATATGAAGATATGATAACTGACTATTTTTTAGAGCTAACTAATTATCAAGGGGTTAAGATCCGTCACCTACTCAATAATACATCTGGTATAGAGAATTACTATAGAATTATTGATAGATTAGGAATATCCCCTTCAAATATAAGCAATAAAGAAGTATTTGAACTCTTGATTAAAGAGAAAAAGTTATTATTTGAACCTGGGAGTAAATTTGATTATTCTAACTCAAATTGGGTTTTACTAGCTCTGTTGATAAAAAAGATCACGGGAGTATCCTATAAGGAATTTATCGAAAAAAGTATATTTAATAAATTAGGGATGAAAAATTCAATAATATTTACTAAAAAGCAGCAAATAGTTAAAAATAGAGCCTATGGATATAGATATGAGTATAAAAATATCTATTGTGATTATGTAGAATCACTAACTGTAGGGGATGGAGGAATATTTACAACTATAGAGGACCTTTATAAGTGGGACCAAGCTTTATATACAGAAGAATTAGTGAGCAAGGAAAGTATAGAGCTATCATTTACTAATGGATCAGTGGATGGAGAAGAAGCTTATGGTTTTGGATGGAGTATAGGAGAAGATGATAGTGGTACTAGGAAAATCTGGCATACTGGGTTAGATGCTGGATTTAGGAGTGTCATAACTAGATATCTAGATAGTAAATTCACTGTAATAATACTATCTAACTCATCAGCATGCTCTTGGGATGAGAGAAAAGGTATTACTAATGAATTGTACAATATATTTAATAGATAGGAGAATTACATATGGATTATATAGTAAGGACAATGATAGAAGCAGATGCTATTCAGATATCTAAATGGAAATATGAAGAACCTTATTCACTCTATGATATGGAATATAGCAAAGAATTCATAAAGGAATTTTTGGATGGATCCTTTTTTGTTGTAAAGAATGAGGATGAAGAAATAATTGGATATTTTTGTTTTGGATTAAGTGCACAAGTACCAGAAGGAAATAAATATAGAGTATATGATGAGAAGGATATAATTGATATAGGATTAGGTATGAATCCAAAATATACTGGACAAGGAAAAGGCATAGAGTTTTTAGAAAAAGGAATAGAATTAGCTAAAGAAAAGTTTTTAATAAGTAAAGTTAGACTCACAGTAGCCGATTTTAATAAAAGAGCTATAAAGACCTATGATCGTCTAGGCTTTAAAAAAGAACATATATTTGAGATGAAAAGAGAAAACAAGACTATAAAGTTTATTACTATGAAATATGAAAATTAGCAGCATGACAGATATAGAATATTGCCAGGGAAATATGCTGTCGAAACAACTCAATATTATGGATGAAAAGAGTCTAAGGAAGTAGGCTCTTTTTTATATAATTAGTAAAAAAATCAATAAAAGGGTTTAAAGATATAAATAGAGAAATATATATAGAATATTCAAAAATATTTCAAGAAGATATATATTTGAATAGATTGCAGTAATTAGTAATAATTTTAGGAGGAAATCTAATGAAAAAAATTGAAGAATTTACAAAAGAAATTAAAAGAGATATTTTAGATTTTTTATATAAGGATGAGTTATTCAATGTCTTTATTATTCATTTTATAGAAAATGAATGGAAAAATATAGGTGAACTCTATATATCAGAAGAAAATAAAGAAATAACAGGAGTATTACATATGAAATTTGATGGAAATTCATATTTTACAAATTTCTATACAAAAGATGATAAGAGATTAAAAGAAATTGCACAACAGATTGAGAGTTTAAATTATAAAAGAGTATTGCTTGCAGGAAAGCTAAAGGATGTTAGAAAAATCATAGAGCTATTAGATAAAGAACAAGATGTGACTCCTAATATTTACTATAAATTTGAATTGAATTCTTTTAACGATAGAGGTATAAAAATAGATAGCAATTTTAGAAGGGCAGAAGATAATAACAAAGATATAAGTAAAATTAAAAGATTTTTAGTGGGATTCTTTAAAGCAGAAACTCCAGAAGAGATTAATAATATAACTAATGAACAAAAAATACTAGAAGAGTTAAAGACAGGTATATATTTTCTAGAATATAAGAATGAAACTATTGGGATGGCTAGATTTAGCAGTATTACACAAAAATATATGGATATTACTACGGTATATATAGATCCTAAATATCAAAAACAAGGATTTGGAAGAGAACTTATGAAAGGTATGATAAGGACTGCATTGTCTCTAGATAAAATACCTGTGACACAGACATCAAAATTAAATATAGGTGCTAGAAAAACCTATGAATCATTAGACTTTATAAAACAAGAGGATTATGCTTTTGAATTTATTAAATGATATTGAATATAAGGAAATTAGATTTAAAATTTAGGATTAAGTATGATTACTAGATGGGGGATAAAACCATGATATATGGAAAAGAAAAAGTATTTGAACTTCTTGTAAATCCCAAGGAATTTCCTAAGACTTTTAATAAAGCTTTAAAAGAAATTGGAAGAATGGACTTGTGTATCTAATTATAAATGAACTGATATATTAAATAATGAGATGATTAAAGTTTTTAATATTTAAATTAATAGAGATAAGAATATTTTTTAGGGGGAAACATGAAAAAGATTAGAGCAATTTGTATAGTATTAATGATATTTGTAGTCATTATCATAATTATGTACAATGAGGTAATGTTTCAAGAAGAAAATCCATTGAAACTGGGATTTGCAATAGCTAAGCTTAATTTAACTAAAGAAGAAATAGTTAAATTTGATGATTATCCTGTAAAAAGATATGTAGTTAAATTTAATGATGATAGATCTAAATATGATGTCAGTAATAAATCTTGTGATATATTTATTGAACAAAAAGAATCTCAAGGGTGGAAATTCATAGAGCTAATGGGATCAGGTTTAATGTTCGAAAGAGATGGAGTAAAGAGGACTGCAGGAATAAGGATGGTTACAAGAATGTATATGGTAATATTAGATTTTACTGAAGAATAGTATTTATGGGAGTGAATATGAAATTAAAATCACTATATTTAAAGACTAGAATTCATATACATAAAGGAGATTCTAATAAAGAGTCTCTTTTTTATGAAAAAAAGGAAGTGAATAAGAGGATTTAAAGATATAAGGGAAGAATTGTATATAATATTCTAAATATTCTTTATAAGTATATACTGAAAATAATTAAGGAGGGATTTTTTGAAAATACGAGTTGCTACAGTAGAGGAAATGAAAAAATTATGGGGATATAGTGATTCGCCTACTTATAATTACTTTGTAGATGGTATAAATAGT
The DNA here is from genome assembly GCF_016820655.1 of Anaeromonas frigoriresistens. Classification (GTDB taxonomy): domain Bacteria; phylum Bacillota; class Clostridia; order Tissierellales; family SIT17; genus Anaeromonas; species Anaeromonas frigoriresistens. The sequence goes on along the minus strand of NZ_WSFT01000016.1, from coordinate 139,118 downwards.
GGAAATATTGAATTCTGGGCTATTGAGAACTGTGAAGATAAAAAATTGATAGGTGAATTATATATCTTTTGGAACTCAGAGGTACCAGAAGAAGCTAATGGTATAAATAGAGCATATTTATGTGCTTTTCGAGTGGAAAAACCATATCAAGGGAAAGGGCTAGCAAGTAAATTAATGAAAAGAGTTTTACATAGAGTAAAAGAGAAAGGCTTTAGAGAGGTTACAATTGGTATTGATAATGGTGATTATGAAAGATTGAAAGGTATGTATAATTCTTGGGGATTTAATGAATTGATAAAGAAACAACATTATGACTATCATTATTTAGATTCAGATAATAATCCAGTTTACTTTGAAGAAACAACGGATTTATATTTGAATAGATTAGAATAGAAATGCTGAGGTGTTTTTTTATCATTAGGAGGTAATAAAGTGAAATGTTATGAAATTAAAAATTGTCCTTTTAAGGGTACTGATCATTCAACATCAAAATGTCCCCCTCATAAGCTAAAAGTAGGATGCTGGGAGTATGACTGGGTTAGTTATTATAACAAAATGCCAGAATGTAATGAAAAGTTAGAGTGGCGAGAAGTAATGTTGAAGAGATGTACTAATTGTAAAGTATATAAGCTTCATAGAGAAGATATGAATGTAATATTAGAAGCATTAAAGAATTCTAAATAAAAAGAAGAGGATATGTTAGATAAAATGAAAAAAATATTAGAAAACTGGGATTCAAAGAAACACATTTTACTATCAGCAGTGGTGGCTATATTTTTTCACTTGATATTAAATAATCTAAATGGACCAAGTGTAGACTAGGGGTAATTATTTATATTTGCGGTAAGGGGGAAAAAACATGAAGATATTAGCGATAATGGGAGCTTCAAAAAATGGAAATACAACTGAAGTTATAAATTATTTTGAGAAAAAATTAAAACAAACCATGAATTGTCAATTTGAATACTTATATTTATCAGATTATAATATTGATTTCTGTACTGGATGCCATAATTGTATTTTTGATGGGGAAGATAAATGTCCCCATTTTTCAGAAGTACAGAAAATAGAGGATAAGATTTTAGAGGTGGATGGAGTAATATTGGCTACTCCAGGATATATGTTTAGTGTTACTGGAATAATGAAGAATTTTTTAGATCATGTAGCTTATAATTGTCATCGACCAAAGTATTTTGGTAAAAAATTATTTATAATTGCTAATTGTACTAAATGGCAAGAAGAAAGTGTATTTAAACCTATGGAAACTTGGGCTAAAGGATCTGGATTTTCTTTTGTTGGAAAATTATATGTAGATATATTACCTTTTCCATTAAAAGATAAAGAATTAGATAAGCGAAGAAATCTAATACAAAAAGGGGCAAGAAAATTTATTAATGAGCTAAGGAGAGAAAATCAAGTTAATCCTACATTTGGAGATATAGTTACTTTTCATGCCTTTAGAACCTTGAGTAAAATTGCTCCGAAAATATTAACAGCAGATTATAAGTATTATAAGGATAAGGGTGCTTTTGAGAAAAGTTCTAGGTGGTATATTTCAAGTAATGTTAGTTTTATTAAACATAAAGGAGCAAACATAATAGAAAAGAAAATTGAAAAAGAAGTAAGTAATATGATTGATCATGATGAAATGAATGAAATAGAAGGAAGATATAAAACTAATTTATAATAACTTTTAATTTAATGAAATCAAATAATGAGAGGGATTTACTTTATGAAATTTATAAAAAAGCTTTCAAAATATATTATAGTAACTTTGATAATATGCCTACTTATCATATTGTTTTTACCATCTAGAACTCCAAAAATCTCCGGGTATAATAGCGTGGCTACTATACAACAGGTTAAAATAGGTGGGTTTCAACAATCTATTATGATAAGAGGTAAAGATAAGAGTAATCCCATTTTACTTTTTTTACATGGAGGGCCAGGTTATTCTCAGATATCTTATGCTCGAAAATATCAAGAAAAGTTGGAACAAGACTTTCTTGTAGTTAATTGGGATCAAAGGGGTTCAGGCAAGTCTTATTCTCGAAGTATTCCTAAAGAATCTATGAATAGAGAGCAATTTGTAAAAGATACAAAGGAATTGATTGATTTCTTGTGCAAAAAATATGATAAGGAAAAAGTGTATTTAGTAGGTCACTCTTGGGGTTCTGAACTTGGTATGTTTGTTATAGATAAATATCCAGAAAAAATATTTGCTTTTATAAGTGTAGGTCAAGTAGTAAATGGCATTCAAAATGAGATTATTTCTTATGACTATGTTTTACAAAAGGCTAAGGAGAATGGAGATAAAAAAGTTTTAGATGATTTAAGAAGAATTGAAAGACCCCCTTATAAAGATAGTGTAAATGATACAACAGTTCAGAGGAAATGGCTATCTAAGTATGGAGGTGTTGAAAGAAAGGTAAATACCTTAAATGACATAATTTTAGGAAGTGTTTTTTCTCCTGAATATACAGGCATTGATGGAATAAAATTTGCTTTAGGGAGTAAGTTTACTGCAGAAGCTATGTGGGGTCAAAACTATGATTTGAACCTGAAAGAAGATATTCCTGAGGTGAAAGTACCTATATACTTTTGTGTAGGTAGATATGATTATAATACTCCATTTGTACTAACTGAAGAATATTATGACAAAATTAAAGCACCTAATAAAGAACTTATATGGTTCGAAAAATCCGCACACTTTCCACTGTTTGAAGAACCAGATAAATTTGCTGATATAATTATAGATATTAAAGATAATATTCAATAAATAATATACTTTTTATAGAAGATTATAATGTTATAGTAGTAGAATTATATGCAGATAATTCATGGAGGTGTTTTTATGTTTAAGAAAAAAGGAACCAAAAAGAAAGATGATACAAATCAAATAGAACTTGTAGTCCTAAAGACTGTAAATAATAATATTGAAATGGCCATTCTAAAAGGTATATTAGGTGATAACGATATTCCATACATCGTTAAGGATCATGGAGCAGGCGGACACATGAGAATAATTAGTGGTGATTCTGCACCCTTTAGAACTGATATACTAGTGGATAAGGCTGTCTATGAAAGAGCAAAAGAGATTATTGGGCAGATTACATTCTAATAAGTTATACATTAATCGTTAATAAAGGCATCATAAAATAATATTTTATTTTTATAAGAAAAGAGTGAGAATATGGGAAAATCAAATATAATTAGATTATTATATTCAATAATGTATATTTGTACAAGTATCATTAATTTAATTATTGCATTAACATCCTATGAAATGATTTTCTCATTAGCTGATACGGCTTTAATACCATTGCTCGGGGAAATTATACGTAGTGTACCAGAATATATGTATTTTATTGGTCTTTTGTTATTTATGGTTTCTCAGATTATATTTGCAATATTACTACTTAGTAAAGGTGTTTTTGTAAAGCTTGGGTTATTAGGAGCTATTGTTTTTCATATAAGCATTATTCCTTTTGGATGGTTTAATTTCTTGAATATTTTCATTGCTATTCCTCTAATTATTTTATTGAGAAAAGACTTCACTAAAACAATACCTGACTTAATTTTTTCTAAAAAAATTGAAACCAACACAGATATATAAGAAAAATAAAAATAAGAGTACTTACTAAATAATGTCTTAAAAGAGTTAAAGATATTATTCAGCAAAACAAGTCAAGAAGTTAGTGTATATAAAACATTATACTTATTGTAGGAGGTGAGATCATGGAAAGTTGGGAAAAGATTAATGCAGTTCAAAGGATGCAGGAATTTATAGAAGATAATATAACTAAACCAATCTCTTTAAAGATGCTAGCACAAGCTGCCGGATATTCTCCGTGGCATTCTGCAAGAATTTTTAAAGAATTAGTAGGAAAAACACCCTTTGAATATATTCGGTGCTTTAGACTTTCTCAAGCAGTAATTAAACTGAGAGATGAGGATAAAAAGATAATTGACGTAGCATTTGACTTTGTATTTAATTCCCATGAAGGGTTTACTCGAGCATTTTCAAAACAATTTGGAATGGCACCTTCCTATTATAGTAAAAACACACCACCAGTGAAACTTTTTATACCTTATCCTATCCGTGATTATTATCTTACTTTACAAAAAGGAGAGAATTCTATGAACAGAGAAAGTAATACTGATACTGTTTTTGTTCAAGTGGTAGATCGCCCTAAAAGAAAATTAATATTAAAAAGAGGTATTAAAGCAAAACATTATTTTGGATATTGTGAGGAGATAGGATGTGATGAGGTGTGGGGTATCCTTACAAGTATAAAGGAAGCTATGTATGAACCAATTGGTATGTGGCTGCCTGATAATTTAATTGAACCTGGCACTTCTACTTATGCCCAGGGAGTGGAGGTACCAGAAGATTATACTGGGGAAGTACCCGAAGGATTTGACTTAATAGACCTACCATCTTGTAAGATGATGGTTTTTCAAGGTGAACCCTTTGAAGATGAAAAGTTTGAAGATGCCATTTACCAATTATGGGAAGTTATGAAAAATTATAATCCTGAAATATATGGATTTAAATGGGCAGAAGAGGATGGTCCTAGATTTCAATTAATGCCTATGGGATATAGAGGATATATCGAAGCAAGACCTGTAAGAGAATTAAATAATGAATAAAATAATATAAATAGATGGCTAAGTATGCTTAGTCATCTATTTATATATAAAAATAAGACTAAAAATATTAAAGGATATATATGAATATATATAGAAAGTTATATTTAAGGTTTTTAAATAATTTTAATAATACGTGTAGATTATTGAGAGGAATGTGATATGAATTGAAATCAAAAGAATTATTAAGGTTTTTTATATATACTTTTTTAATCTCTTGGAGTATATGGGGTATAGCTATATTAAAATCTTATAGTGTATTGGAATTTTCACCTTCATATAAAATTTTTATCTATCTTGGATCATATGGGCCATCTATTGTAGCTATAATATTAACTGCTATTTATGGAGGAAAGGATAAAGTAAGAAGATTATTGAAAAGTGGACTACATAGAAAATATAATATGGGTTCATGTTTTTATATGTTTTTATTAATGCCTGGTATTTTATTCTTTGCTTATCTATTTACAAACTATGCTTGGGATTTAAAATTTGAGCTCCCTCTTTTTCAGAAACCACTATTATTAATTGTAGTATTTTTTTATATACTTATTTTAGGAGGGCCCCTAGGGGAAGAGTTTGGATGGAGAGGTTTTGCTCTAAATAGATTGTTAGATAAATATACACCTGTAACGGCAAGTATTTTACTAGGATTTATATGGACTATATGGCATATTCCCTTATTTTTTATTGAAGGCTCAGTCCAGCAAGATATTAATTTTGTAGGATATATGATATTTACTATTATACTATCAATTTTAATCACTAACTTATTTATTAAAACAAATAGAAGTGTATTTGCAGTAATAGTATTCCATACAACGAGTAACTTATCTATAGGACTTTTCCCAATATTCACATCATTAAAGGGAGGAGTTAGTATTTTGTTTTTCATGTTACTATTCCTAAGTATAATTATATTATTAAATAAAGATAGAATGTTTAAAAAGAGAAAGGAAAAATTAGAGGAGAATTAATAAAAACACAATTAAATTTATATTTTAATAGACTAGGGGGACATATATAATGGAAAAAATTACTATTGAATTAATTTCTCGATCTAATGCAATAGAAGTATTAGAGTTTGAAAGAGAAAATAGACAGTTTTTTGAATCAACTCTTCCATCTAGAGGAGATAAGTACTATGAAGAAGAATTTTTTATGGAAATAATTGAGGAGATTATTGAAGAACAAACAGAGGGGCAATGCTATATGTATGTCATTAGAAATGAATTGGGGAAGGTAGTAGGTAGAGTTAATTTATTTTCTGTAGTAAGAGGAATGTTTGAAAAAGCTGAGATAGGCTATAGAATCGGACAAAAGCATAACGGAAAAGGATATGCCACAAAGGCAGTTGAACTAGCTATAGATGAAGGATTTAATAAATATAACTTACATAGAATAGAGGCAGGAACCTCACCAAATAATATTGGTTCACAAATAGTATTGATAAAGAATGGGTTTCAATTTATTGGAAGAACAAGAGATGTAATAAGAATTAATAATAAATGGGAAGATGGAATTCTTTTTGAAAGATTAAATAATAAATAGAAAGGAAGGAAGGGAGTTTACTGAATATGTCTATAAAATATTAATAAGAATTTAAAAATGGGGGAGTACTTTTATGAAAAAAATTATATATAGTTCAATTCTAATTATTTTTCTGCTTATAAGTGGGTGTACTTCTGAAACATCAGAAATTCTAGATAAGGATGAAGAAAAAATAATGGAAACAGCTTTAAATTATATTGAAGGATGGTATGAAGGGGATGAGTCTAGAATGGAAGAAGCTCTACATCCAGAGATGATTAAAAGACGCTTTGAAAATGGAGAGTTAACTGAGCTAGATACTTCTCGTATGGTGGATAGTACTAAGAGAGGTGGGGGAGTAAATGCACCAAAAGAGAACTTTGAAATAGAAGTTGAAGTTCTAGATAAATCAGAGAATATTGCATCCGTAGTTACTAGATCAGAATATATTGATTATCTTCATTTAGCTAAGGTGAAGGATAAATGGGTCATAGTAAACGTACTATGGGATATGAATAGAAATTAGAAAGATATCATAATTTTTAAATCATAAAATAATAGTAAAAGAATTATAACAAATTGGCATTCCTCTAAAAAGGACTCAATGATATACTTATATAAATAAGAGGATAAGAGTAGTAGGGAGATGGTATTATGAAAGAAAAGCAGTTTCATAAGTGGACAGAATTAAGGGAAAAAGGTAAGACAAAGTACGTATGGATATATGGTGTTATATTTTGGGGAATTCCAGTAGCTATTTTAAGTGAAATTTTAGTACAACTTTTAGATGGAAATTATAGTTTTGGATTTTTATATAATAATGATTTCTACTATAAGTTCTTAGGGAGACTCATTATATTCTCTATAGCTGGTATATTCTATGGTTTGTCTTCTTGGAAATCTAATGAGAAAAAATGGAATGTGGAAAAATATAAATATAGTAAAAAGAAAAGAAAGGATTAATCCTTTCTTTTAGTTATTATAGGGTATAGATTAAATGGGTAAGAAAAGAGAATTAAATTAAATATAGTTGGAGGGGTAAAGTAATGAAGAAATTAATAGGGTTAATCTTAATATTTAGTAGTATAGTATTTTTTATAGGTTGTTCAAATGATACTGAAAATAGCCCAGTAGATGATAAAGCTAAAGGAGTCGAGTATGTAGTTATGGAAAATGCACCTCAAGATGTAGAAAATATAGTAAGTGATATTCGAAAAAATAGAGGATTTAAAATAATAGATTCAGAAGAGAAAGGAAACTTTATATACATAGGTCTCGGTGAAAAACCTACTGGTGGATATAATATTGCTGTTGAAGAAGTTGAAAGAGAAGAGAATTTTATTAAAATAAGTATTATGGAATATCAGCCCAAAACAGATGATATGGTAACTCAAGCTTTAACTTATCCTTATACAATTATCAAGATAGAAGAAGAGGTTGAGGATATAAAGGTAATAACTACTGATGGAAAAGAATTAGATAGTATAAAGTAGAATTAGAGAAAGATACCTAACATAGGTATCTTTTTATTTATTGTAGATAAGGAAGAATTGTTATTAATAGTTTTTTAAACATCTCTAGCTCGTGAGAAGAGCATTTTTTTAATAATTTTAATATTTCTTTATATTTTGTTTCATCTTCACCATAGAAACCATAAATTTCATTTATTGATTCGCTATTTTGAATTTCATTACCAAAAATGAGATAATCTAGAGAAACGTGGAGATGTTTTGCTATACTGATCATAGTTGGTAGACTCATCTGTCTCTCTCCTCGTTCTAATTGACCTATATAATATCCTGAAAGATTTATTAATTCAGCAAAATTTTCTCTAGAAATATTAAGTTGTTTTCTTTCATCTCTAATTCTTTGACCAATTTTTTTATTATTTATATCTATATTATTTTTCATGTAAACAACTCCTCACCTTACTTAATACTTTAACTGATTTTAAACTATATTTAAATTTGCTTATTGCATATACTTAATATTTGCTTATTGTCAATTAATAATGTAAAATTATATATGTATTTTAAATATATGGAGGTAATGCAGTGAGAATAGAAGATCAAATATTAATAGGGAGGAATATTCTATCTAATGCCATTGACATGAATATGAGTAAAGAAATAATACTTAAGATAAGCGAAAAAGTAGATAATTATATAATCAGATACTATATTAATGATAAAATTGAAAGAGATATTAAAAAGGAGAATGTTTATGTTGAAGATTGGATCTGTTTTGAACCATATGAATAGTATAACCGATTATTGGTCACCTAAAATAATTGCCGAGATAGGTGATAAGTATGTTAAGTTAGCTAAATTTAAAGGCGATTTTATTTGGCATAATCATGAAAATGAAGATGAATTATTTTATGTTATTAAAGGAAGTTTTGATTTACATTTAGAAGAAGAAATAATAACTTTAAATAAAGGCGATTATTATGTAGTAAAAAAAGGACTTAACCATAAGCCAGTAGCTAATGAAGAGTGTCTTGTAATGTTAATAGAAAAGAAAAATACAAAACATACTGGTGATATAGAGACAGATGTAACTAAATCTATAGAAGAACAACTTTAATTATTCTTATTTAACAGAGATATCGTGAAGATATCTCTTTTTTTTATTTATATATTGACGGAACTGTTATTACTGTATATAATGTATATGTACAGTAATGATTGGAAAAACTTCAATTCTAGGAGGTGGATTGATAACAAATGAATATTATAGTATCTAACTCATCTCATGCACCCATATATGAACAAATAGCAAAACAAATAAAAAATTTAATTATTCAGGGAGATTTAGAAGCAAATGAAATGCTACCATCTATTAGGAATTTAGCAAAAGAATTACAGATAAGTGTAATAACAACTAAAAGAGCATATGAAGAGTTAGAAAGAGATGGATATATATCTACAGTTAGAGGTAAAGGCTCTTTTGTGGCAGCGAAAAGCAAAGAGTTATTAAGAGAAATGAGAATACGAATAGTAGAAGAGAAATTAAGTGAAGCAGTAGAGGCAGCTAAATCTATTGATCTTAGAGAAGAAGAATTATATAAAATGATTAAGTTATTTTATGAGGAGGTATAATATGGAACCTATATTAGAAATAAGAAATCTAACTAAGGAATTTAAAGATTTTAAGCTAAACAATATAAATTTAAAAATGGATAAAGGTTATGTTATGGGGTTTATAGGACCCAATGGAGCAGGAAAAAGCACTACTATAAAATTGATATTAAATTTACTCAAACGAGACAGCGGAAGTGTTAAAGTGTTAGGTCTAGATAATATCAAAGATGAAAATAAAATAAAGGATAAAATAGGCTTTATATTGGATGAGAATTATTACTATGATGAACTAAATATAAATGAAATAAAGAAAATTATATCTTCTTATTATACTAAATGGGATGACAATACTTTTAATAAATATATAAAAGATTTTAACCTTCCAAGGAATAAAAAAATTAAGAATTTATCTAAAGGTATGAAAATGAAGTTTTCATTAGCAATAGCTTTATCTCATGATGCTGAATTATTAATAATGGATGAACCTACTTCTGGATTAGACCCTATAGTAAGAAATGAACTATTAGAAATCTTATACGAGGTAATTCAAGATGAAAATAAAGGAGTATTCTTTTCCACTCATATTACATCTGATTTAGATAAGATAGCAGATTATATAACCTTTATAAAAGATGGAGAGATTGTCTTTAGTGAAGCTAAAGACGACATCATAGAGAATTATGGATTGATTAAAGGATCAAATGATCTTTTAAACAATGAAGTAAGAAAAGAGTTTATTGGTCTAAAGGAAAGTAAATTCGGCTTTGAAGGTCTAATTAAGGATAAATATAAAATTAAGAAATTATTTAATGATGATGTAATAGTAGAACGTCCCTCTTTAGAGGAAATAATGCTATATTTTACAAGGAGGAGTATAAATGTATAATCTGATATTAAAGGATATTTTTTTGATAAAAAAGAGATTTATATTAGCATTATTATATATACCTGCTATGGCCTTAGCTTTTCAAGGTTCAGGGTTAAATATGGCAGTAGTCGGAATAGTAGGTGGCACATATATTTTAATTACCACGGCTTGTGCCTATGATGATAAAAATAACTCTGATATTATGTTAAATAGCTTACCTATAAAAAGATCTAAAATAGTGTTATCTAAATATATTACTATATATTTTTATACAAGTATAGGGATAATAAGTTATCTCTTAATATCTAACTTAATAAATATTATGAATATAAATATTGAGTTTTACACTATAAATCTTGAAGGGGTTATAGGAGTCTTGTTTTCAATAACTTTAATCAATAGTATATATTTTCCTATATATTTTAAACTAGGATATTTAAAGACAAGAGTAGTTAGCATGTTGTTATTTATAGGTATGTTTGTAGGATTTGGTTCGTTTTCTTCATTATTAGTAAATAATAAAATTTCTAATGAATTCCTATTACATGTATTTTCTGTTATAAACACACAATCAGATATAGTAATTTCTTTAGTTATGATAGGGATAATGATATTAATTCAGTCAATTTCTATTATGATATCTTTAAAATTTTATAGAAATAGGGAATTTTAAAAAACATATACCTTATACCCCATTAAAGTATATGTTTATTCAATATAAGATGTGTTTATATAAGAAATCAGAATAGGTATTATACAATAATAATAAATGATTAATGGGGAGCCGATTCGATGAAATTCATTGATAGTATTAAATTATCTTCACTTATTATTTTCGCTATATTTATGCTTTTAGCACCATTAGTATTATTAATTATTAAGGTATATAGAATAAACACAATAAAATAGTAAAATAGAAGTCTAGTTATATCTAGACTTTATTTTTTTGTTAAGTTTTATATATCAAAGAAGGAAATCTATATATAATATAGAAATGAAAATATATAGATAAAAATATATGCATAAGGATGGGATAAAAATGGCTAATATAAACTATGAGATATTAAAAACTATAGGTGAAATCTCAGATTCAAATAAAGGATGGACTAAGGAATTAAACTTAATAAGTTGGAATAATAGAGAACCTAAATATGATCTAAGAGACTGGGCTCCTGAACATGAAAAAATGGGTAAGGGAATAACCTTAACAGGGAAGGAATTAAGAAAGCTGAAAGAGATATTAAATGAGATGGATATTTAATTAATAATATAGAGGAGGATATATATGATATCTACAACAACCCCAACTATAGAAGGGAAAAGAATTATTGAGTACAAAGAAATAGTTTTCGGAGAGGTTATATCTGGTATGGACTTTATTAAAGATTTTGCAGCGGGATTAACAAATTTCTTTGGTGGTCGGTCAAAATCCTATGAAGGAGAGATGATTCAAGCAAGAGAAGCTGCTTTAGCTGAAATGGAGCAAAGAGCACAAGCACTAGGAGCTAATGCAGTAATAGGTGTAGATATTGACTATGAAGTGTTAGGTCAAAATGGAAATATGTTAATGGTTACTGCATCAGGAACAGCAGTAGTGGTAGAATAGCTGGATGAAAATGATCTTCAGTCTACTGGAAATATATGTAGAGAGCATCAACATCACGGACATTGTAATGACTAAAAATTAATACTAATGCTAAAAAACTCCTATACTATAGGAGTTTTTTAGAAGATAAAAATCATTGATATAAAAATAACGAAATGATATTGTCAAAATAATAACAAAGGTATATAATGATAATATATAAGTGGGAAAGGGGTATATTATGATTAAATACAAAGTTGTAGCAGTAGCCTATAGGGATGTAGAAGAGACAATTATTAAAAGAATATGTAAAAATTCGATAAAGGATATTAATTCAATTGATGATTTAGACAGTACTGATGAATTTTGTACAAGAGGATTTAATATGAACAATAGGATATGTATTTATTTAAACTGGTTTAGGGATGAATTCAAGAAAAAGTTAGAAGAAAATTATAAGATAGCTCTAATGGAAATGCCATTTAAAGAGGGAGTTCATAGGTCTGAGTTTCTAGATTTATTAGATGAAGAGTATGGAGAAGAAGTATTGGTATTAGGAAAAGTGGATGTATAAAAACAAATGAGGAATACCCTTTTAAAAGGGTATTCCTCATTTGTTTTTTGTTTTAAGATTATTTAAAAAGTATATAACCCAATATAATAACAGAAGGACAATACCTGCAATTAGCCCTTTTCCTTGACCGGGCACTAGGGGCATACTAGCTATTATGACTATAAGAAATATTAATGCAAACCATGAAGTATATGGATATCCAGGAAGTTGACATTTTCCACTAGGAGGACAACCATTTTTCTTTCTAAATTTGTAATGGCTTATTATAATTACAATGTATGTAAATAATAATGAAAATCCTCCAGAACTAACTAAAAATAGATATACTTCCTTAGGTAATAAAAAAGATAATCCGAAGAATACAAGCATTGCTAATCCAGAAAAAATAATACCTTTGTATGGAGTATTTTTCCTTTCTTTAAGCCATCTTGGACCATAGCCTTCATCGCATAAAGATTTTAACATTCTTCCTAATCCAAAAGTAGCTGCCAGCATTGTTGATAAAATTGCAGATATTAGAATTATATTTATGAGATTAGCCGCCCAATCTACTCCATTCACTTGTAGTGCAGCAACAAAAGGACTTATATCCTCTGTTAGTTGGTCTGTTGGAATAAGGGGTAGTAAAAACATTATTGATACAGTATATAACCCAACTAATCCCAATACTGTAAATCTTATAGCTCTAGGTACGTCTCTATGGGGATTAGAAGTTTCTGAGGCAGCTAAACCGATAATCTCAAACCCCGCATAGGTAAAAATAACTATAAGCATACTTCCGGCTATGCCTTTTAAGCCATTGGGTAAGAAAGGTTCATCTACTAAAGCTCCCTTTCCTATAGCGGGATTATCAAATCCAATACCTATAATTAAAAGTATAGCTAAAATAATAAACCCTATAATTGCTAATAGCTTTATGGCTGCTAAACTACTTTCTAATTTACTAAGCTTTTCAGCGCCGAATAAGTTCATTATTGTTATAACAGTGATAATAAATGCACCGGTAATAGGTATGGGAATTTTGGGAAGCCAAACCTTAAGTAATATTGATACTGCTACTGCTTCACTAGACATTGCTAATACTAACCCTGTCCAATAAACCCAACCTACTACAAAACCTAAACCTGCTCCATAGGCTCTTTCTGCATAGGTTCTAAAGGAACCAGGAGTGGGATCATGGACTGTCATCTCTGAAAGTGCAAACAGTATAAGATATACTAAAGCTCCACCTAAAATATATGCAAGGATGACTGCAGGCCCTGAAGAGTTTATGGGAATAGCAGATCCTAGAAAAAAAGATCCTCCTACTACAGTGCCTAATGCTAACATTGTAAGTCCAAATACTGATAAACCTTTACTATTCATTAATAGTCCTCCAATTAATAATAAGATTATGAATATACATTATTAAATCTATTATTAGCAACTGAATATAAATATATTTATCTCTTAATGAATCTATTTTTATAAGAGAAAACTTGTTATTTCTATAACATAATGGGTATATTCTAAAAGAGAATAAATTAGGAGGGGTTTTGATGAGTTTTAAAGTGAATGATAAGATAACTTGGGTAGGTATAAAGGATTGGGAACTTAGAGAATTTCATGGGGATGAATATTCAACTAATAGGGGGACATCTTATAATTCATATTTAATTAGAGATGAAAAAACTGTACTTATAGATACAGCATGGAGACCGTTTGCTAAAGAGTATGTGGAAAAATTAAAAAAAGAAATTGATTTAAAAGAAATTGACTATATAATAGCAAACCATGGAGAGATAGATCATAGTGGTGCTTTACCAGAATTAATGAGAGAAATTCCGGATACACCTATATATTGTACTAAGGCAGCAACGAAATCAATCAAAGGTCATTATCATGAAGATTGGAATTTTGTCGAGGTTAAAACTGGAGATGAACTTAATATAGGAGAGAGTAAATTAATTTTTGTAGAGGCAAAGATGTTACATTGGCCTGATAGCATGTTTACTTATATGACTAATGATAATATTCTATTCAGTAATGATGCCTTTGGACAGCATTATGCTGCAGATCCGATGTTCAATGATTTAGTTAATCAAGAAGAATTATATCAAGAATCAATTAAATATTATGCCAATATACTAACACCATTTTCTCCTTTAGTAACAAAAAAGATTAATGAAGTATTAGATTTTAATCTTCCAGTAGATATGATATGTACCAGTCATGGAGTTATTTGGAGAGATAACCCTATTCAAATAATTGAAAAGTATTTAGAATGGGCCGATAACTATCAAGAGAATCAAATCACCTTAGTATATGATAGTATGTGGCATGGAACTAGAAGAATGGCCGAAGCAATAGCTGAAGGTATTAAAGAGGTACAAAGGGATACTAGAGTAAAATTATATAATGCAGCTAAAAGTGACAAAAATGATATATTAACAGAAGTATTTAAATCTAAAGCTGTATTAATTGGATCTTCTACCATAAATAATGGGATATTACATTCAATTGCAGGTCTATTAGAGATGATGAAAGGTATGAAATTTAAAAATAAAAAATTTGCATCCTTTGGAAGTTATGGATGGAGCGGAGAAGGCGTTAAAATAATAAATGAACAATTTAAAGAGGCTAAATATGATATTGTTAACGATGGTATAAAAGAACTATGGAATCCAGATGATAAACAAATAGAAAGATGTAAAGAATTCGGAGTGAAATTTGCTAAGGATATTTCTTAAGTTCTAATAAATCCATAAAAATTTTAAGGAACAAAATTAATATACTTAGCATAAAATGAATTAATAATTTAATACGACATAGATCAGGCGAATGTTATATCATTGCAGCCGGGCTTAACAGGCAACAGGTATAAAACCTGTGGGACTATTTTTTATAGTGTCACAGGTTTTTCCTATTTAGAATATAGTTTAATGGGAGGGAGAAGAAAAAAGGAGGTATATTAATGGCAGATAATTATAAAAAAGTCACTAAAATATTATGGATAATTTTATTTGCTAATTATTTAGTAGCACTTGTAAAGATTGTAGTAGGTAACATGATACATAGTTCTAGTTTGGTAGCAGATGGGTTTCATTCCTTTGCTGATGGTTCATCAAATATAGCTGGATTAATTGGAGTGAAGATTGCTTCTAAACCGGTAGATAAAGATCATCCCTATGGGCATAAAAAATTTGAAATGTTATCTAGTTTATTTATATCAGGAATGTTATTTTTTATATCAGGTAAGATTATATTTGATGCATTTCAACGATTTCTTAATCCGGTTGAATTAAAAGTTAGCTTTTATAGTTTGATAGCTTTAGTTATTACATTAGGGATAAATATAATAGTATCTTCTTTAGAATTTAAGAAAGGTAAGAAATTAAATAGTCATATACTTATATCAGACTCAATTCATACTAGGAGTGATATATTTATTTCCTTAGGAGTTTTAACTACACTTATTCTAATAAAATTAGGATTACCTTATATCATTGATCCAATAGTATCATTAGTTGTATCAATGTTTATATTACATGCTGCTTATGAAATATTTATATCAAGTAGTCAAGTATTAGTAGATAAAGGAGTAATAGACTCTAATGAAGTAAAAAAGCTAGTTTTTAAATATCCCCAAGTCAAGAATGTGCATAAAATTAGAAGTAGGGGAAGGGAAGATGATGTTCATTTAGACCTTCATATAATGCTTGATCCTAGTATGACAATAGAAGAATCCCATGATTTAATTCATACTATAGAAGAAGATATGAGGAATGAAATTAATGATAGCATTCAAATAATAGCCCATTTTGAGCCTTATGAAAATAGAGATTAGGTAAAAAATAAGAAAATTTGATATAGTAAAACAGGGGGGATTATATGAAAAAAATTAGTAATAAAACACATGTATTAAAAATGTCTTCTAAGAACAAACCTGTAGAAAGTATTGATTCGGGGGAAATGGTTTCTTTTGAAACTTTTGATTGCTTTAGTAATACTTTGAAAACAGAAGAAGATTTATTTAGCTCAGTTGGGTGGGATAAGGTCAACCCTGCTACAGGACCACTATACATAAATGAAGCTAAACAAGGGGATATATTAAAAGTAGAGATTATTGATATTAAAATTGATAGTAAAGGAGTAATGGCAATCGCTCCTGGATTTGGAGTTTTAGGTGATATATTTAATGAAGAAAAAACAAAAATTATTCCCATAGAAAATAATAAAGCAATATTTAATAAAAAATTGAGTTTTGAGATACGTCCTATGATCGGAGTTATAGGCACTGCTCCTAAAAGTGAAGATATACCTACAGGGACTCCTGAAGCCCATGGGGGAAATATGGATTGTAAAAGAATAGTTAAAGGGTCTACCCTTTATCTTCCTGTTAATGTAGACGGAGGATTATTAGCTTTAGGAGATCTTCATGCTATAATGGGAGATGGAGAAATTTCTGTATCTGGAGTTGAAATAGCAGGTGAAGTCATAGTTAAGGTTTCGATTATAAAGGGGAAACATTTACCTTTGCCTTTATTAATTGAAGGTAGAGAGGTAATGACAATAGCTTCTGCATTAACATTAGATGAAGCTTCAAATCAAGCTACTAGAAATATGCACAAATTCTTAGTACAGGAATTAAGTTTGGATAAACATGAAGCTACAATGTTATTATCAGTTGCTGGAAATTTAAAAATATGCCAAGTAGTAGATCCGCTAAAGACAGCTCGGATGGAAATACCCCTTGATATATTAGATAAGTATAATTATAGAATTTAGTACTAAAAAAGATATAGGTTAACCTATATCTTTTTTAGTATATAAAAATATAGAATAAATCCCCTGGACAAGTAATAGAATTAATAAGGGATGTATAAACATATAAGTAATGTTAATAATCATAGAAGTAAAACATAAATGTATCTTAAAAATTGAATAAATGAGAAAGTGGGTCATTCTATATGGTAAAAAAGAAAAAAATAGGTCTTATAATTTTAGTAATTGTATTATTCTTTACTACTTTGACTACTACAGTATTTTCAGATGACGTTAAGATAATTAGAGAAAAAGAAGGACTAATTGTAGAACCTAGTACTAAGTCCTTTGATTTGACTACGTTAAAACCTGGAGATACAGAGAAATCAAAGCTTACTATAATAAATAATGGTAAGGATCCTCTAGAGGTATCTATAGGATTAGAAAGAGTAGGTAAGAAGCAGAAAATTGATTTATTTGAACAACTGGAATTGACATTGAATTATGGCAGTGAACAAATATATATAGGTAAGATGTCTGATTTAGAAGATATGAGTATTTCTTTAGGTAATTTAGATATAGATACAATTAAAGAATTAGTAGCTACAATTCATTTACCAGGACCTGAAACTGGAAATGAATATCAAAATAAAGAAGTAGAATTTAATTGGGTATTTACAGCAAAATCAAAAGATAGTGGAGTACTGCCTAAAACAGGTGAAGATATTCCCATTTTAATATATACTATAGGCGTATTAGCATTAGGAACAGGGGCTTTCTTACTTTTTAAAAAGAAGAAAGTAAACTAAAGGGGAAGTATAAGTGAAGTTACGGATATTAGGGATAATGTTAATAGTATTAGGTATTTCTTTTATTATGTATCCTAAATTAAAATTCTACTATTATACAGATAAACAAAAGGATATTTTAGAACAATGGCAAGAAGATTTATCGAGAATAGAAGTTAATAATAATATTGAAACTAATATGATAGAAGATAAGAAAAGAAATGAATATATATCTAAAAATATTGATGGAGTTCTAAAAATTAAGAAAATAGATTTTAATCAACCTATATTAATAGGAGCAACAAAAAGTAACTTAAATATATCGGTAGCAAAAATGAATAATACTGCCCCTATGGGACAGGAAGGTAATTATGTTATTGCAGGACATAATAGTAGAACCTATGGAAGTAATTTTAATAGATTAGATGAAGTTAATATAGGGGACATATTGGAATTAAGTAATGAGAAAGAAAAATTTAAATACATAGTATATGAAAAACTTATAGTTTCTCCTGATGATGTATGGGTTATTGAAGGTGATAGAAATAGAAAAACTATAACACTAATTACTTGTGATTATAGCACTGATCCTTCTTCTAGGCTGATAATTAAAGGGGAGATAAAATAAAGAGTTTTAATCTCTAGAGATTAAAACTCTTTATTTTATCTCATTTAGGGTATAAATCTAAAATACAAAACTACTGGAGGTATTTATGAGACCATCTAATTTTAATTTAAAAAAAATTGGTAAAGCCCCTGGAACATTAACTTATACAGGTAATAAAACAAGAGATAAAACTATATTGGAATTAATAACCTATAATGATGAATCTTATAAGAAAGAACGACAGGATAATATTGAATCTATTTCTTTTATGAAAGAAGATATTAATTGGTTAAATATATATGGATTAAATGATACAAATCAGATTGATGAAATAGGGGAAAGATTTGAGATAAATAATTTATTACTAGAAGATATATTAAGTATAGGACAAAGACCTAAAATAGATTATAATAGTAACTATGTTTTTATAGTTTTAAAAATGTTATCCTTTAATAAAGAAGAGTTTAAAATTGAAGAGGAACAGGTTTCTTTTGTATTAAAAGATAATTTTTTATTAACCTTTCAAGAAAGAGAAGGGGATATATTTGATAAGGTAAGAAATAGGATAGAGAGTGTAGACTCTGATATTAAAAAATATGGAGCAGATTATTTATTATATTCTCTTATAGATAATATTGTTGATAATAATTATTTATTATTAAAAGAATTACAGACTATGATAGATAAAGTAGAAATCTCAATTATAGAGGAAAATTACGATGATAAATTAAAGGATATATATAAACTTAGAAAAGAGTTAATGGTGGTTAAAACATCAGTGTGGCCAATAAGAGATATCCTTTTTGAATTGATAAACAGAGTTTCTTTAATAACATCTGATGTGAAAGAATATTTTAAAGATGTAAATGATCATGTAGCTCAAATAATGGATTATATAATGATATATAGAGAAACGATTAATGGTTTATTTGATACAAATATGTCGGCTACCAGCAATAGGATGAATGAGATAATGACCACACTAACTTTATACTCTACTATTTTTATCCCTTTAACATTTATAACAGGAGTATATGGAATGAATTTTGTACATATGCCAGAATTAGATGAAAGATGGAGTTATCCTCTATTTTGGGTTATATCAATTATTGTGTGTGGGGGTATGGTGACCTTCTTTAAAAGAAAGAAATGGTTATAAGATAGATCAAATTTAAGGAGGATAATATTGAAGCAAATTATGATTATTATAGGAGTAATTATATTTATACTAATAGTAGTGTTTTTATATTTAGAAAATAATTTAATAGAAGTAACCAAGATAGAAGTAGACTTAGATAAAGATATAGGGGGATTTGAAGGCTATCGAATAGTCCATTTATCTGATTTACACAATAAAAAGTTTGGAGATAATCAAGATAAAATAATTAGGATACTTGAGAATTTAAATCCAGATATTATATTTTTCACAGGAGATTTGATAGATAGTAGAAGAAAAGGCATAGATAATGGGATCGCTTTATTAGATAGGGCATCTAAGTTAGCTGAAGTATATTATATAACTGGCAATCATGAGGAAAGAACTGAGAGATATTTGGATCTATATAAGGAGCTTAAAAAAATAAATATTGATATTTTAGAAGATAGTAAAAAGACTGTTTCAAAGAATGGTTATGAGTTGAGTATTGTTGGTTTAAGAGACAGTTCTATTCAAGGGTTATATGGTGAAAATATATCTGCAACATTATCTAAGTTTCAATTGGAAGAAAAGGATATAAATATTTTATTAGCTCATAGACCTAGCTATATAGATTATTATAGTAAGTATCCTTTTGATTTAGTATTTTCAGGACATGCTCATGGAGGACAAATTAGGTTGCCTGTGATAGGAGGGCTATTATCTCCTGGTCAAGGGTTATTACCTAAGTATGATAGTGGAGTATATCTTGAAGGAAAAACCCGTCTCATAGTAAGCAGAGGATTAGGTAATAGTATATTTCCTCAAAGAATACTTAATAGACCTGAAATAATATTGACGATACTTAATAGTAAATAAAAGATAAGGAGATATTCTATATTAATTTAGTATATCTCTTTTTTTTATTGTTATTGATTTCCTTGTATAATCAATTAAACCTTCACGTTTCATTTTCATAAGTTCTCTAGAAAGAGAAGGTCTGTGTACTCCTATTTTTTCTGCCCATTCTTTTTTAGTCATACTAAGTTTTAATGTTAAAGAATTTTGAAGGTTATATTCATATTTCAAATAATCTAATATACATGCCCTAATAGTTTTTAATGATATATCATGAATTTTATTACTTATAATAATAGTTTTATTAGAAATAGATCTTAAAATTTCCGATAAGAAATTGCTATCTGTCTGACATAATTTCAAAACTAATGATTTTTTCATTTTTAATATTACTGAATCAGACTTAGAAATTACATTCATGGGATAAAAATTATTATCAGCAAATATCAAGTGACCTCCAAAAGAATCTCCAGGGTAAAAATTAGTGATAGTTAATATATTTCCATTTTGATCTAGATTTTGTACTACTAACTTTCCAGAAAGTAATATATCGAAGGATTTGCATTCCTCATTTTGAAAATAAATTATTTCATTTGTTGAATACTTTTTTATAGAAAGATCATCCTCATTAAATAACTTTTCTAGTTTTTCTTTTGATAAGTTCTTAAATAAAGAATTTGACTGGATAATGTTAATATACAATTTAGAAGTAATAAAAAATCATCCTTTCGTAACCATGGTTACAGATTTAAGTTATATAAATAATTATAATAAATATGAAAGTAAATATAAAGGAGGAATTTTAATGATTGAAAAAATTTATAAATTTAGTGATAGCAGGGAAAAGACAGTAGAAAAGATTGTAAATGATGATAATCTTCATTTAAATCATATGATATTTCCAAAGGGAGAGGGCTTACCTCAGCATAATGCCAACTCTAATGTATATATGATTGTAATAAGAGGAGAATTATCTTTACAATTAGATGATCAAGAAGAGCAGAAACATGACAAGGGAAGTATAATAAACATTCCATATAAAACATTGATGAATGTAAATAACAAAAATGATGAATTACTTGAGATATTCGTAATAAAAGCCCCTAATCCTAGTGATATGAGATAAGAATATGGATATATTTAGTATTATATTTTTAATCATTTCAATAATAGGGTTACTAATATCTTTTATTAAGGATAAAGATAAAACATTAAAATCCATGAAAAAAAATATGAAAATGATGAAAAATATGTTTGGTAGTATATTTGGTGTATTATTGCTAATAGGACTAATATTAGCAATAATACCTCCAGACATGATAAAGAAAATAATGGGAGAATCAAATATTTATCTTTCTACGATATTCTCGACTATTGTAGGTAGTATAACATTAATTCCAGCCTTTGTTGCTTTTCCATTAGCTGGATCTCTAATAGATGCTGGAGCAAATATTGCTCCAATTGCAGGGTTTCTTACAACTCTAACTATGGTAGGAGTAGTTACTTTTCCAATAGAAAAAGAAAGATTTGGCTTTAAGTTCTCTATACAAAGAAATCTGTTGAGTTTTGGATTTGCTATTATTATCTCTATTGTTATGGGGGTGATTATTTGAGGGGACTAAAATTCTTTAAGAAGAATAAGTTTCTTATATTTATCATATCTATATATCTAATTATAACTCTGTTTAATATCAATTTAGCAAGTACATCTTTGAATAATAGTAGTTACTATATCAAAGAGATGCTGCTGGTAATGCCTATCATATTTATAGCAATAACTCTAATAGATGTGTGGGTACCAAAAAAAGTTATTATAGATAGATTAGGAGATAATTCTGGTAAAAAAGGTATTTTATTATCCTTTATCTTAGGAAGTATATCTGCTGGACCTATATATGCAGCTTTTCCTATGGCTAGTGCTCTATTAAAAAAAGGAGCAAGTATATCTAATATAGTAATTATTATTAGCTCTTGGGCTGTAATAAAGATCCCTCTTTTAGCTAATGAAATTAAATTTATTGGATTTAAATTTATGATAGTAAGATGGATTTTAACTGTGATTTCTATTATGATTATGGCTAAAATAATATCAAATAATATTAATATAGAAGAAATAAATCCTAAAGAAAAAATCATATAATATAAAAACACTTTGTATTTTAAAATACAAAGTGTTTTTATATTATAGCTATATTAATAAAAAAAATTGGTATATACTATAATATGATTATAGATATTATACAATAGGAGGTGAAAATCATGAATCCTGTTTTATTTGCATTTGGACTTACTGTATTCGCAGGATTGTCTACTGGTATAGGTAGTGCTCTAGCTTTTTTTACTAAAAAAACTAACACTAAATTTTTATCTGCTTCTTTGGGTTTTTCTGCTGGAGTGATGATATATGTCTCTTTTGTAGAAATCTTTGTAAAAGCAAAAGAATCATTAGTAGATGTACTTGGTTTAAAGACGGGAAGTTGGATAACGGTATTATCATTTTTTGGAGGTATATTTTTAATAGCTATAATAGACAAATTAGTACCAAGTTTCGAAAATCCTCATAATGTTCAGACTATAGAAGCTGTAGATAATGCAGATAGTAAAGATATAGAAAATAAAAATAGTTTAAAAAGAATGGGACTAATGTCTGCATTAGCAATAGCAATACATAACTTTCCAGAAGGTTTAGCAACTTTTACGGCTGCATTAAAAGATCCTACATTAGGTATACCTATTGCTGTAGCTGTAGCAATTCATAATATTCCTGAGGGGATTGCTGTTTCAATACCTCTATATTACGCCACAGGAAATAAAAGAAAAGCATTTTATTATTCTTTTGCATCGGGTCTTTCAGAGCCATTAGGTGCTTTGGTAGGATATCTGTTGTTATCAAGTTTCTTTAATGATCTAACCTTTGGTATATTATTTGGAATGGTCGCTGGAATAATGGTGTATATTTCATTAGATGAATTATTACCTGCTGCTCAAAAATATGGAGAACATCATATTTCGATATACGGTCTTATACTTGGAATGATAGTTATGTCATTAAGTTTACTATTATTTATATAGATAATTAAAGGTGATTCTAAAAGGGATCACCTTTTTAATAAGGAGTGAATAAATTGATTTTTAATAAAGAATTGACTAACTCTATTACTGATGAAGCAAACGAAGGACTTATTTTTATTGATAATAAAGGTGATATTCAACTATATAATAAGAGAGCTAAGGAAATATTTGGAATAATATACGATTCAGGGATAGGACATAAAGGGGGCCAAATAAAAGAAGGAGATATTGTCATAATTGCAAATAATAATTTAGGACAAGATGATGGTGAATTAACGCCTAGTGATCTATCCTATATAGGAATTAATGATGGAGAGATAGAGCTAGGAGATGCTATAGCTGGGATAGGTGTATATAAAGATGATAAAATCAAACCTATATATAAAGTTCTAAAAAGTTATAATGACCATAAAAATTTAGAGATAAATACAGAATTTCTAAAAAATAAAATAAGAATAACTATTGATTTTAATAATAAGGCTACTAAGATTCAAATAAATGGACATATGTATGAAATGGAATATATTAAAGCTATTGGTCATATGGTTATATTAGATAGAAATACTCAAGATATAAAGTTTTATCAAGGTAAAGGATATACTATAAGAAAAGAAAGTATTCACGATATATTTTTAGGCAATAAGTTTATGGAAAAAGGTAAAGGGAGTAAGTTAGTGGAGGTAATTGGTAAGAATATATTTGATATCCATGGGTATATACCGGAAATAAAAGAATTTATAAAATCTGCAGAAGAAAAAGATATTTCTTTCACAGACAAATTCATAGAAATTAATGGTAGACCTACATCTTGTACTTTTATTCCTATCAATAAATCTAATAAAAGAGTAGGTGCCTTACTCAAGGTAGAAGATCTTTCTGAGATAAGAAGAGTTATAAAAGAAAGAGATGATGCCTTAATTAAAATAGAAACAATGCAAAAGAAATTTATAGGGGAAATAGACTTGTCAAAGATTTTTCCTAATATTATAGGAGAAAGTTCAAAAATTACAAATATAAAGAGATTAGCATATAAAGCTTCTAAAACTAATTCAACATTACTGATATTTGGAGAAAGTGGAACTGGAAAAAGCCTTCTAGCAAAGGAAATTCATAATGTAAGTGATAGAAAGGACAACCCTTTTATAGCTGTAAATTGTGGAGGAATACCAGAAAGTTTACTTGAAAGTGAACTTTTTGGATATGAAAAAGGAGCCTTTACTGGAGCTAAATCTGAAGGGAAAAAAGGATATTTTGAACTAGCTGATAAAGGTACAATATTTCTTGATGAAATCGGGGAGATATCTCCAGCAATGCAAGTTAAACTCCTACAAGTTCTTCAAAATAAAAGTTTTTATAAAGTTGGAGGAGCTAAAAAAATACATGTTGATGTTAGAATAATAGCTGCAACAAATAAAAATCTAGAAAAAGAGGTTTTAAAGGGAAACTTTAGAGAAGATTTATATTATAGAATTAATGTTTTCCCTATACGAATACCTCCCTTACGAGAAAGAAAAGAAGATATATACTCATTAGTCTATCAATTATTACCCAAAGTATGTTATAAAGCTGGAACTAAAATTAAGAGACTTTCTTCCGAAGCTTTAAATAAATTATTAACTTATTCCTGGCCAGGTAATATAAGAGAATTAGAAAATATATTAGAAAGAGCTATTAATTTAACTGATGGTAATACTATAATGTCTCGGAATATTCATATAGAATTTGATGAGAAAAATAAAGATTTATTAAATTTAAAAGAAGCTATTATAGAAGCTGAAAAGAATCATATAGTTAAAACATTAAGAATAACTAAAGGAGATAAAAAGAAAGCAATGAAGTTATTAGGTATTAAGAAAACAAGTTTTTACGATAAATTAAAAAAGTATGGCATAAATACTCCGTAATGACGGAATCGTTCCGATGATACGGAATAGTTTTTAATCTATAAACACTAGAAAGATACAACGATGTAAGGTGCAATATAAAAAGTGGTTCAGTTTTACGGAATTATTTGAACTTAATATTAGTATATATTCCTACTTTACTAGCTTATGGCTTGGCACACTAATTGCAATATAATTAGTCATATAAAGTTAAATGAAAGAGGGATAAATATGACTAATAAAAATGCAAATAGTAATTTAATAATAGATGGATGTGATACCGTTAAACTGGCTAAAGAATTTGGAACACCTCTCTATGTAGTATCTCAGCAAAAAATAGAAGAAAGATGTAGAGAGATATATAAGGTGTTCTTATCAGAGTATAAAAATACTAGAGCCCTATATGCTAGTAAATCTTTTTTGACAATGGCTATGTGTAAAATAGTTGAAAAGGAGGGCTTAGGTCTTGATGTAGTATCTGGTGGAGAATTATATACAGCTTTAAAAGCTGATTTTCCTACTGAAAAAATAATATTTCATGGAAACAATAAAAGTTATGAAGAATTGTATATGGCTATTGAAAATGAAATAGGAAGAATAGTGGTAGATAACTTTTATGAGTTTGAATTAATAGAACAAATTGCTCTAAAGTTAGACAAAAAAGTGAATATTCTATATAGAATAACTCCAGGGGTCAATAGTGATACTCATAAGTACATTACTACTGGACAAAAAGATTCTAAATTTGGCATTCCATTAGAAAAAGACATAATAACAGATGCTGTTAAAAAAGCCTTATCATCAGAAAGTATAGGAATGAAAGGTTTCCACTTTCATGTAGGTTCCCAATTGTTTGATAATACATCCCATATTGAGGCTGTGGATATAGCTATTAGATTAATGAAAGAATTAAAAGATGACCTAGGGTATATCACAGAAGAATTAAATACGGGAGGAGGATATGGGATTCCTCACTTGAAAGATGACATCAGAAGATCATTAAAATATTTTATCAAACCTTTAATGGACAGAATAAGTTTGAAAATTTCTGAATATAATCTTTCTATGCCTGAGATTATGATAGAACCAGGTAGATGGATAGTAGGTGAAGCTGGTACTACTCTTTATACTATTGGTAGTATTAAAGAGATTCCAGGATTAAGGACATATGTAGCTATCGATGGAGGAATGACAGATAATCCAAGACCTTCCCTTTATGGAGCAAAATATTATGGAGATATAGCTAATAAGATGAATAAAGAAAAAGTTTGTGAAGTTACAATAGCAGGTAAATGTTGTGAGTCTGGAGATATTCTTATGAAGAATTTAGAAGTGCCTCATATAGTTCCTGGTGATATTTTAGCAGTATATAATACTGGAGCTTATAATTTTTCTATGGCAAGCAATTACAACAGGAGTCTAAGATCAGCAGTAGTTTTGATAAATAACGGTCAAGCTGAAGTTATGGTGGAAAGACAAGGTTATGAAGATTTACTAAGGGGAGAAAGAATACCTAAAATGTTAAGTAATAAGGAGATTAGTCCATCTAAGGTAAAGGGTATTATATAATTTTTTTAAAAAGATGAGTTATTTTTCAAAAAAAATATATAAGGAGTGGGGTTATATGATTAATATTATTTGGTTTCTATTCATTGCAATAGGAATACTTGTAGCAACTTTTACTGGAGATATTTCAGCGGTAACTGATGCTGCTATTGAAAATGCAGAATTAGCTGTAGAATTATCTTTAGGACTTATTGGAGTAATGGCTCTTTGGTTAGGTATTATGAAAATTGCTGAAGAATCTGGTTTAGTTAATCTTTTAGCTAGGGCTTTAAGACCTTTAATGGTTAGACTATTCCCAGAAGTACCCGCTGATCATCCAGCAATGGGAGCAATGATTATGAACATGGCTGCAAATGTGTTAGGGTTAGGTAATGCAGCAACACCATTAGGACTTAAAGCAATGAAAGAATTAAATGAAATTAACGAGGATAAAGAAACAGCTTCAAATGCAATGTGTACATTCTTAGCTATTAATACCTCAAGTGTTACACTAATCCCTGCAACAGTAATAGCTTATAGATCTGCAGCAGGATCAGCTAATCCTACTGAAATAATAGGGCCAGCAATAATAGCAACTATTGCATCAACTATTGCTGCTGTAATAGCTGTAAAAACTTTACAGAAACTACCGATTTTCTCTTCTACAAATCCAAGTAGAAATAAAAAGACTGCAGAATCTAAATAATAAAGGGGGATTATAAATGTTTATTACAATAATGGAAGTTATTTCAAAATATGCAATACCATTTATTTTACTTGCTATACCAACTTATGGTATGTTTAAAAAAGTAAAAGTTTATGAAGCCTTTACAGAAGGGGCAAAAGATGGATTCTATACAGCTGTTAAGATAATACCGTACTTAGTAGCTATGTTGGTGGGAATAGGTATTTTTAGAGCGTCAGGAGCAATGGAACTATTCACTAAAGCATTAAACCCTATAACAAGTCTTATAGGTATGCCATCTGAAGTATTACCTATGGCTTTAATGAGACCACTTTCAGGTGGTGGAGCTTCTGGTATAATGAACAGCTTATTTGAAACTCATGGTCCGGATTCTATTATAGGAAGAATGTCTTCCGTAATGATGGGTTCAACAGAGACTACATTTTATGTATTAGCAGTATACTTTGGAGCAGTTTCAATTAGAAAAACTAGGCACGCTTTACCGGCTGGCTTAATAGCTGATGCAGTGGGAATAATAACAGCAGTAGTAGTGGCGAATTTAATGTTTTAATAATAATAAAAATAAGGGCATATGCCCTTATTTTTTTAGAAAGGAAGAGATTATATGTTTAAACCTAAAATGTTAAGAAAAGGAGATACTATAGGATTAGTAGCTCCTGCTAGCGATTCATCAAAAGAAAAGGTAGATAAGTCAATTGAGTATTTAAAGTCTCAAGGATTTAAAGTAAAAGTAAGTGACAGCTGCTATAGTAAGAAAGGGTATTTAGCAGGAGATGATGAGTTAAGGGCAAAAAATATTAATGATATGTTTAAAGATAAAGATGTAGATGCAATATTTTGTATAAGAGGTGGTTATGGAGTTCATAGAATACTAGAAAAAATAGACTATGATTTAATTAAAGAAAATCCAAAAATATTCATGGGTTATAGTGATATTACTGCATTACATATAGCTATTAATAATAGAGCTAATCTAATAACATTTCATGGCCCCATGACAGTAAGTGATATGAGGGATGGATTAGATAGCTTCTCTTTGCAATCATTTAAAGAAGTGCTAATGACAAGTGAAAATACGTTAGAGATTAATAATCCTGAGGGAGAAAAAATTAAATCCATAGTTAAAGGTATAGCAGAGGGAGAGTTAATAGGCGGAAACTTAGCTCTTATTTCTGGAACTATTGGTACACCATATGAGATTGACACAGAGGATAAAATACTTTTTATAGAAGATATAGGTGAGTATACATTTAGAATAGATAGAATGTTGATGCAATTAAAATTAGCTGGGAAACTAGATTCTGTTCGTGGGATAGTTTTGGGAGATTTTAATAACTGCGTACAAGAAGATAAAGAAGATCAATCTTTAATGGAAGTTTTTGAGGATATATTGATACCATTAAGAGTACCAATTATATACAATCTAAAGTCTGGCCATTGTACACCTAATATTACATTACCATTTGGATCAAAAGTTGAAGTGAACGGAGATGAAGGAAGACTAATTATAAAGGAGCGAGTAACGATAGATGGATAATATATTGAATAAGTCTAAAGATATTAAAGACTGGTTGATAAAAGTAAGAAGAGATTTTCATATATGTCCTGAATTAGGCATGGAAGAGTTTAAAACTTCAGAAAAAATATGCAACTTATTAGATGAAATGGGTATAGAATATCAAAGAGGAGTTGCTAATACAGGAGTAGTAGGTCTAATAAAAGGTGCTGAGAAAGGTAAAACTGTAGCTCTTAGGGCTGATATGGATGCGCTACCTATTTTGGAAAAAAATGATGTATCATACAAATCTAAAGTAGATGGAAAAATGCATGCTTGTGGTCATGATGCTCATATGACTATACTTCTAGGTACAGCTAAAATATTAAATGAAATAAAGGGTGATATAAAAGGGAATATTAAACTAATATTTCAACCAGCTGAAGAAACAGTTGGAGGGGCTCAACCAATGATAGAAGCAGGAGTTATGGAGAATCCAAAGGTTGATGCTATATTTGGACTTCATGTTGCTCCAGAAATACCTGTTGGAAAAATTGGAATAAAATATGATAAAATGAATGCATCCTCTGATACATTAAATATTAAAATATTGGGTGAGAGTACCCATGGTGCATATCCTCAAAGCGGTATCGATAGTATCATGATAACAGCTCAAGTTATTAATGCATTACAGTCTATTGTAAGTAGAAATATAAGTCCCGTTGATTCTGCAGTGGTGTCATTAGGCACAATAAACGGGGGTACTCAGCACAATATTATCGCGAATTCTGTTCAAATAAGAGGGACTTTAAGGACTCTTACTCCAAAAACTAGAGAAATGGCTTTATCTAGAATCCAAAATATAGTGGAAGGTATACCAAGAACTTTAGGAGGGAGAGGAGAATTTATTCGTGAGGAAGGTTACGCTGCATTGATCAATCATGATGATATGGTGGACTTAGTAAAGCATAATGGTGAAAAATTACTAGGTGAAGAAAACATTATTATAATTAATGAACCAAGTTTAGGGGTGGAAGATTTCGCATATTTCTTGAACAAAGCAAAGGGAGCTTACTATAGACTAGGATGTAGAAACGAAGAAAATGGAATAATTTATGATGGACATCATGATAGATTTAATATTGATGAAGATTGCTTACCTATTGGAGTTGCAATGCAAGTATCCAATGTCATTAAATTTTTAAAATAAGGAGTGAAATAATGTTTGATATTCATAAGCTTATAGATGAAGATAAACTGAAATATAGCTTATACGTCGAAGATCTAAAAGATAATAAAATTATATTTGATATAAACACTGAAGAGTCAGTATCAGCTGCCAGTATGATTAAAATTTTTATAATGGCAGAGGCATTTAATCAAGTTTATCAGAATAAATTTATGTTAGAAAAAAATGTGACCATAAATGGAGAAAACATTGTGGGAGGAAGTCTTATAAGAAATCTTTCTAGTTATTGTTTTTCAATAAAAGATTTAATATTTTTAATGATGAATTTAAGTGATAATACTGCTACTAACGAAATTATAGATATTTTAGGCATGGAGAATATTAATGATTTTATACATAAACATGGATTAAAAGAAACTGTAATAAATAGAAAAATGATGGATTTTGAAAAAAAGAAACAAGGCTTTGATAACACTACTTCAGTAAGAGATATCGCATATATTCTAAAGAAAATTTATTATAAAGATTTAATTGATGAAAGTTACTGTGATGAAATGATGCATATAATGAGTAAGCAAGTAGATAATAGAATGATGTCAAGGAATATAGATAAAAGCAATTCAAAAATATATCATAAAACAGGTGATTTACCTAATTTAAATCATGATGCAGGGGTAGTGTCAATAGATAATAGAGAGTATCTATTTTGTATGTTAACATGGGACGGAATAGATAATATATATGGTAGAAAAGTTATTGGAAACATATCTGAAAAGGTATATAAATATTTTAATGAAACCTATGGAAAATAACTCCATGGGTTTTATTAAATAAAAGTATAGTAAAAGCTATTGACAAAAATATATCAAAAGTTTATAATTAAACCACCAAATGAAAACTATTATCAGTTAAATATTAAATATGTGATAAATATCACTACATATTATTTTTTTTATGCTATAATGAGAATAGATTTCAACAGACAATGAATATAATTATTATAGAGGAGGCATTATTGATGAATTTATCTGATGTGAATAGAGGAGACAAATTTAAAATAATTAACATTCCTGATCCTATGATTAGGGCTAAAACCTTAAGATTTGGAATTTCTGAAGGATCAACAGTTGAGTGCATTGAGAAAATACCCGGTGGCCCAATAGTTCTTAAAAAAAATTTACAAGAAATTGCTGTAGGTAGAAAATTAGCAAATAAAATAACGGTCGATGAAATACAATCAAAGGAAGCTGTGGGTGAAGCAGCTATAGCAAGATAGGAGGAGACAGAATGGATTGTTGTAATATAAGTCATCAGATAGATATTCCAGAAGGGGCACGAAAAGTAGTACTTGCTGGTAATCCCAATGTAGGAAAATCAATATTTTTTAACTCATTTACAGGAGTATATGTAGATGTATCTAATTTTCCTGGAACAACTTTAGATATTAGTTCAGGCAAATTTAGAGACTATGTAATAATAGATACACCTGGAGTATATGGAGTTTCTTCATTTAATGATGAAGAAATAGTTGCTAGAGATGCTATAGCATCGGCAGATTTAGTTGTGAACGTAATAGATGCCGTACATTTAGAGAGGGATTTATTTTTAACACAACAGATTATTGATATGGGTATTCCTACAATAGTTGCTATTAATATGATGGATGAAGCCAAAAAGAATGGATTGCAAATTAATATAGACAGATTAAGTGAAGAATTAGGTGTGCCAGTTATACCGACCATTGCTCCAAAGGGAGAGGGTCTTGATAAGGTGAAGAATTCTCTACACTTAGCTGAAATAGGAAATAGTAGTATAAAACTTACAAAAGAATTGGAAGAAATAACAAAAAAATCAACTAATAAAGCAGAAGCAGTATTAATAATGGAGGGAGATCCTCATGTTATCGCCAAAAATAATGTTGAAGTTATAGATTATAGAGAGCAAGTGTATTTAGATAGAAGAGAAAGAGTTAACAATATAATTGATAGAGTAGTAACGGAAACAACGGACAGTACAAGCTTTAGCACAAAATTAGGAAGATTAATGCTTAAGCCATTAACAGGAATCCCTATGTTATTAGGAGCATTATATCTGTTGTATGAGTTTGTAGGAGTATTTATTGCTCAAACAGTAGTTGGAATAACTGAAGAAACTATTTTTATTGAAACCTATGAACCTTTCATTAGAGGAATAGTAGAAAATTTTATTCCTGAATCTTCCTTTATAGGTCAGATTCTTATAGGGGAATTTGGGATATTAACTATGTCAGTAACATATACTTTAGGATTATTATTACCCTTAGTAGTAGGTTTCTATTTATTCTTATCAGTATTAGAAGACTCAGGGTATTTACCAAGAATAGCTGCTTTAGTTGATAGATTATTAACTTCTATTGGATTGAATGGTAGGGCAGTAATACCAATGATATTAGGTTTTGGTTGTGTAACAATGGCTACAATAACTACTAGAATGTTAGGATCTAAAAGAGAAAGAATAATTGCTGTATTTTTACTTGGCTTAGCAATACCTTGTTCAGCACAGATAGGTGTTATTGTAGGTTTAATTGCTCCATTAGGAGTAAAATATTTAATAATATATGCAATTACCATCTTTATAGTATATGTGTTATCAGGAACTATATTAAATAAAATACTACCTGGAGAGTCAACTGATCTATTAATTGACTTACCACCATTAAGAATACCAAGAATAGGTAATGTGCTGAGAAAAACATATATGAAATCAATATCCTTTATAAAAGAAGCTGGACCTATATTTATTATAGGTGCAATAGCAATAACTTTACTTCAATACAGTGGTATACTAGTAGCTATACAAAATGCAGTAGAGCCAATAACAGTAGGGTGGTTAGGACTACCTAAAGAAACTGCTACAGCATTTATTATGGGTATAGTTCGTCGTGACTTTGGAGCAGCAGGGTTAAGTTCACTTACTATGACTGCTGATCAAACAATTGTTTCGTTAGTTACTATTACTCTATTTGTTCCATGTATTGCAGCCATGATAATTATGCTTAAAGAAAGAAGTAAAACAGAAGCAGTGACAATTTGGATCTCAAGTTGGGTTATAGCATTTATTACTGGAGGAATATTATATAGAGTATTGAGCCTGTTTGCTTAAGGAGATGAAAATATGAATTGTAATACTACAGAAGGTGTAAGAATATGTTCTCAATGTAACAATAAAATAAAGGATCCTAATCTTATTAGGTGTCCAAGATGTAATAATATACTTTTAAAAAAATGTTCAGAATGTAAAGGCTGTAGTATATTCAAAAAGATGGGTTAATTAACCCATCTTTTTTATAGTTCTTTTATTATGATACATATCCTTCCAAGGATCTTCTTTTTGTCCTAGGCGTCTAAATATATTTTTTATATTATATTTTGTAGGAGTTAAATCACCATCTAATTCATTCCAATCTAAAGGAGTAGCTACTGGGGCGTGTTCTTTACTTCGAATGCTATAGGGAGCAATAGAAGTTTGTCCATAGGCATTTCGAAGATAATCTATAAATATTTTATTTTCTCTTTTTTCCTTTCTTTGTTCAATGGTGTATAGATCTTCGTCTTTATTAACAACTTCTTGAGAAATGTCTTTAGCAATTTCTCTTATTTCATCAAAACTCTTTTCTTGCTTTATTGGAACAACTATATGAAGTCCGGATGAACCAGTTGTCATTACATATGGTACTAGTGATTTTTCTTCTAAAACTTTCTTTAATGATTTAGCTGCTTTTATTACTATACTAAAATTTCCCTTTTTTGGAGGATCTAAATCAAATATCATTTTATCTGGGCATTCTAAGCTATTCTTTGTAGTCAACCATATATGATGAGATATACATGCTTGATTGGCAAGGTATACTAAGGATAGTTTATCATCACATAGTGGATAAATTGTATATCCTTTACTTTTGTTTTTTACATCTATTCGGTTAAACCAACTAGGAAAGTGGCTTGGAATTTGCTTTTCATAAAAGTCTATATCCTCAATTCCATTTGGGAACCTATGCATAGTTAAAGGTCGGTTTTTAATGTGAGGTAACATATATTTAGATATTTTATCAAAGTAGTCAATTAAATCTCCTTTGGTAATATTAGTTTTGGGGAATAGAACTTTATCTGTATTCTTAATTTCAATTTTCTTATCATATATCTGCATATTACTCATCCTTTACTTCTTCTATGGTTTTACCACTAAGGACAGAATTGTTTTCTGTGCTAGTAGGATTTCTTCTAGCATCAGCCTCATCATCTTTCATTTTCACTAATATCCATCTTTCGTCCTTGCCTTTACTTGTCCTTATTAAAGCATAACCACCTTTCAATTTTTTGCCATTCAGCCATATGGTTAAGTGACCCTCTTTTAATGATTCCTCTACAGTGGGTGAGTTGTTTTCTTTAAGATTTTCATAAGTTCCATTATCCCATACAATAACCTCACCAGCACCATAATTTCCTTTAGGGATAACTCCCTCAAAGTCTGCATATTTCATTGGATGATCTTCAGTAGGCATAGCTAATCGTCTTTTCCTTGGATCGGTAGAAGGACCTTTGGGTATAGCCCATGATTTTAGAACTCCATCTATTTCTATTCTGAAATCATAATGTAGATTAGATGCATTATGTTTTTGTATTACAAAAATTGGTTTATCACTGTTCTTACTTGAATTTCCTTTAGGTTCTGGTGTAGAGCTGAATTTTCTTTTTTCATTATATTTATTAAGTTTTTCATTAGACATTATACCAACTCCTCTTATAATATATTTACCAGAAAATATTGATCATAAACTTTATCATTCTTTAATAAACTGTCGTTAAATGTTATAATTAATGGGATATAGTATTGGGAGGTATTTTATGAAAAATAATAAATTCCAATGTGATGGTTGTGGAAGAAATTGCTATATAACCCTCCAAAAGGATGGAAATGAATATTATATAGAGGGCAACACCTGTATTGGTGGAGAAGAGTATGCCAAAGAACAATGGCCTTTCTTAAAAAGTCAGAACTCTCTCCAAAGAAAAGAAAAGAAAAAAGGAATATTTAAGAAGTTATTTAGAAAATAGATGGAATTTATCCATCTATTTTGTTTTCACAAATATTGAAATATGTTATATTATAAGAGTATATTACATGTTAAACAGGGGGAATTACATTGAAGAATGTCACTATTGATGAATTAATGAAGGATATTAATTACTTAAAGCTATTATCAGAGGATTATCCTTCTATATCTTCAGTTACATCTGAAATCATAAATTTAAATGCTATTTTAAATCTTCCCAAAGGTACAGAACACTTTTTGACAGATATTCATGGGGAGTATGAAGCTTTTAGTTATGTATTAAGAAATGCATCTGGGGTATTAAAATTAAAGATAGATGATATCTTTGATGATAGCTTAGACCTTGATGAAAAAAAGAAATTAGCTACATTACTATATTATCCAGAAGAAAAAATTGATTTAATAAAAAAAGAAGTTGATGATTTAAATGAGTGGTATAGAATTACTTTAATACAATTAATAAAAATATGTAGGATAGTTTCTTCTAAATATACTAGATCCAGAGTGCGGAAGACATTGCCTAAGGATTTTTCATATATAATAGAGGAATTATTGCACGAGGATGAAGAAAGATTAAATAAGCATGACTATTTTAATAATATTATTGATACTATAATAGGAATCGATAGATCGGATGAGTTTATAATTGCTATAGCAAAGTTAATTCAAAGACTAGCAATAGATAGACTTCATATAGTAGGAGATATATATGATAGAGGACCTTATGCTCATAAAATTATAGATGACTTAATTGAAAGAAGTAGCTCAGTAGATATTCAATGGGGAAATCATGATATTTTATGGATGGGGGCAGCTAGTGGATCTTTAGCTTGTATAACTAATGTGGTCAGAATAGCATTAAGATATGCTAATTTAGCCACATTAGAAGAAGGATATGGGATAAACTTATTACCATTAGCTACTTTTGCATTAAATACTTATAAAGATGATAAATCAAGAAGTTTTATTCCAAAAAAACCAATAGAAAACTATTATCAAGAAAAAGACTTAGAATTATTATCAAAGATGCACAAAGCAATATCTATCATACAATTCAAGTTAGAAGGTCAACTTATAGAAAATAGCCCAAATTATGAAATGGAAGAGAGATTGTTATTAGATAAAATAAATTATCAAGATTATACTATAGAGATTAATGGAAAGAAATATTTGATGAATGATACAAATTTCCCAACAATAGATATAAATGATCCTTATAGATTAACTGAAGAAGAAGAAAGAATTTTAAATAGAATCAAAGAATGTTTTATGGGTAGTGATAAACTTCAAAAACATATAAAGTTCCTGTACTCTAATGGAAGTATGTATCTAAGATATAATTCAAATCTTTTATACCACAGTTGTATTCCTATGACTGAAGATGGAAACTTTAGAGAAGTAAAATTAGGCAATGAGTCT
Source organism: Anaeromonas frigoriresistens (assembly GCF_016820655.1). Classification (GTDB taxonomy): domain Bacteria; phylum Bacillota; class Clostridia; order Tissierellales; family SIT17; genus Anaeromonas; species Anaeromonas frigoriresistens. The sequence goes on along the minus strand of NZ_WSFT01000016.1, from coordinate 102,296 downwards.
CTATATGGAAAATCACTTTTTGACAAATTAGATTTTCTAGTTAGAATGACTTATTTTAATAATAATGAATTAGATAAAGGGCTCTATGGACAAGATATAATGTGGTATTTATGGTGCAATGGAAATTCTCCGTTGTTTGGAAAAGATAGAATGACTACATTTGAAAGATACTTTATTGATGATAAAAGTACTCATATAGAAATAAAAGATCCTTATTATAAATTTAGAGATAATGAGGATATACTAAATAAAATATTAGAGGAATTTGGTCTTAATCCTAATGAATCACATATCATAAATGGACATGTCCCAGTTAAAGTATCAAAGGGAGAGAGTCCAATCAAAGGTAATGGTAAATTACTAGTGATTGATGGAGGTTTTTCTAAAGCTTATCAATCAAAGACAGGAATAGCTGGTTATACGTTAATATATAATTCCTATGGTATAAGATTAGCATCCCATGAACCATTTGAATCTAAAGAAAAAGCAATTGTTGAAGAAAAAGATATACTATCTACATTAGAATTATTAGAAAAAATGGATAAAAGAGAGTATATTTATGATACAGATAAAGGAAAAGAAATAAAAGAAAGAGTAAACTCTTTAGAAAGATTGTTAGCAGCATATAGAATGGGATTAATAAATGAGGATATCGAATAAGAAAAAGACTTCTACTGTAGAAGTCTTTTTCTTATGTTTAATTTATAGTATATAGGGTAATATTTTAGAAGACAGAGAAATTAAAGGGAGGTAGTTTGTATGAATGATTATCATGAGTCAATAGACTTACTAGATGAGGAGTCTAGAAATTATGTAAGAGCATTGCACAGTTTGATGGAAGAGGTTGAAGCTGTAGATTGGTATCATCAAAGAGTAGTAGCTACAAAAGATGAACAATTAAAGGCTATAATGGCTCACAATAGGAATGAAGAGATAGAGCACGCTTGTATGGCACTGGAATGGTTAAGGAGAAATATGCCAGGATGGGATGAGCAATTACGTACATATTTATTTACTGAAGATCCAATTCTTGAAGTAGAAGAAAAAGCTGAAGAAGATGAGGATAATAATGATGGAGATTTAGGAATAGGTAAATTGAAATAAATTTATAGGAAGGGGAATGTAAATGTTAAAGAGAAATTTAGCACCTATAACAGAGGAAATGTGGGAAGAAATAGATGACAGAGCTAAAGAAGTTCTTTCAAACTATTTATCCGCAAGAAAAGTAGTCAATGTAACTGGTCCAAAGGGATGGGGATATACTGTAGTTCCTGAAGGACGTATAGAGCCTGTAAAAGATGACAAAACAGATACTGACTTTGGACTATATAAAGTAAAGCCTTTAGTTGAAAGTAGAGTAGAATTTGAGTTAGATAGATGGGAAATGGACAATATAGTAAGAGGAGCAAAGGATGTAGAGTTAGAGAATCTAGAAGAAGCAGTAAGAAAAATTGCTTTATTTGAAGAGAATGCGATATATAATGGGTTAGAAAAAGGTATGATTGAAGGATTGAAAAGCTCCTCAGAACAAAATACTATGAACTTTGGGAAGAATGGTGATGAGATATTAGCAGCAGTATCTGAAGGAATATTAAGACTTCAAGATGCATTTGCTGGTAAACCTTATGCATTGATAGTAGGAAAAGAAGCATATAAAAGAATTAATGCAAATTGTACGGGATATCCATTATTAGCAAGGTTAGAAGAATTATTAGGTATGGAAGTTATATATAGTCATGTTGTAGATGGTGCTTTCCTAATACCTTGTGATCATGACGACTTAGAAATGACAATAGGTAAAGATTTATCTATAGGGTATCAAAATAGTGATAATAATAAAGTGAAATTCTTTATAACTGAATCTTTTACATTTAGAGTATTAGATCCAGATATTATTATTAAATATAATATCTAAAAGAAGACTCCCATTAATGGGAGTCTTTTAAAATCCGGGGATTACACTGCCGTTATATTTTTTTGCAATAAATTCTTCAACTTCTTTACTTTGTAAAACTTTTAGAAGAAGTTTTAAATTTTCTTTATTCTCGTCCGCTTTTCTTATTGCAATTATATTAGCATAAGGAGAATCTTTTTCTTCTATAATTAGAGCATCTTCTGTAGGAGTTAAATTAGCCTCTAAAGCATAATTTCCATTTATAATAGCTAAATCCACATCATCTAAAGATCTTGGAATTTGAGCAGCTTCAAGAGCTTTAAATTGTAAGTTCTTAGGATTATGGGTTACATCTTTTTCTGTTGCTAGTAGTCCGGCATTTTTATCTAACTTTATAAGGCCGTTTTTTTCAAGAAGCATTAAAGCTCTTCCACCATTTGTAGGATCATTAGGTATAGCTATACTACTTTCTTTCTTCAGATCTTTTATTTCTTTTATAGTATTTGAATATATTCCTAGGGGCTCTAGGTGAATTTGCCCTAAGGAAACTATATCTGTATTATTGTTTTTATTGAAATTTTCTAGATAAGGAACATGTTGAAAGAAATTTGCATCTATTTCTCCTTCAGATAAAGCTAAATTAGGTTTAACATAATCAGTGAACTCAATAATTTCTAAAGTTATTCCTTCCTCTGCTAAATTATCTTTTACAATTTCTAATATTTCTCCATGGGGAATAGGAGTAGCTCCTACCTTTAATGTATTATCTGATGACTGCTCATCATTACAACCTGTAAATACAATTGACAATATTATTAATAATATAAATATGATTTTTTTCAATTAAAACCCTCCTAGCGATTTTTAAGTAAATTAAATGCAATTTTGTTGCCCAAAACTTGAATTCCTTGTACTAATAGTATTATTACTACAACAGACAAAATCATTATGTCTGACTGAAATCTATAAAAACCATATCTAATTGCTAAGTCGCCTAAACCACCTCCTCCTATCGCTCCTGCCATTGCTGAATAGCCTATTAAATTTATTAAAGTTAAAGTCATACCTAAAATCAGAGAAGGTAGAGCCTCTGGTATTAGAACTCTAAGTATTATCTGTAGATTAGTAGCTCCCATTGATAAGGACGCTTCAATAATTCCATGACTGACTTCTTTTAACGAACTTTCCACTATTCTAGCAATAAAAGGAGCAGCTGCAATAGATAATGGAACTATGCTTGCAGAAGTTCCTATAGATGTGCCTATAACATATCTTGATAAAGGTGATAAGACTATCATAAGTATAATAAATGGAAATGATCTTCCGATATTTACTATTGTACTTAATGAATTATTGATTATTTTATTTTCCCAAAGACTATCTTTTTCACTAATATATATTAAAACTCCAATAGGAAAACCAATTAATAAAGCTATAATAGCTGATGATAAAACCATATATAAAGTTTCTAACAGAGGATTTATTAAAATACTAAACATTTTCTATCACCTCCCATTTGACACCATTCTCACTAAGATGAGTAAGAGAACTGTTGATTTCGTTTATATCTCCATTAATTTGTATAGTTAGATTTCCTATACTAGTAGTTGTTAGCTTATCAATATTTCCTGATAGAATATTTATATCTACTTTGTAGTTCCTAATCAGATGGGAAATTATAGGTTTTTTAGCTGAGTCTCCTATAAAGCTTAATTTAACTAATTTGGAATTTTTCTTAAGCTTTATATTAATTTCATCAATATCTTCATTATGGATAGCTCCAATAAACCGTTTAGTGATATCGGCTTGGGGACTAAAGAAGACATCATCTACTTTTCCTGACTCAACAATTAAACCATCACTAATAACAGCAACTCTATCACATATACGCTTTACAACTTCCATTTCATGGGTAATAAGAACCACTGTTAAACCTAGAGTTTGTTGTAAATTTTTTAGAAGTAGTAATATTGATTTAGTAGTCTCTGGGTCTAAGGCAGATGTAGCTTCATCACATAATAATAAGTTAGGATCATTGGCTAAGGCTCTGGCGATAGCCACTCTTTGTTTTTGTCCTCCGCTTAATTGAGATGGATATGCATATTTTTTATCACTAAGTCCTACTAATTCTAATAGATCGTTTACTTTTTTATAAATAATTTGTTTATTAACTTTAGAAATCTGTAAAGGAAATGCTATATTATCAAATACAGTTTTTGAACTTAGTAAATCAAAGTGTTGGAAAATCATACCTATATTTTTTCTTTGATTTAATAGCTCTTTTTTGGTTAATGATGTAATATCTACTCCATCAACTATGATTTGGCCTTTATCAACTTCTTCTAGCCTATTAATAGTACGGATAAGAGTTGATTTACCAGCACCACTTAATCCTATAACTCCGAAAATTTCTTTTTTATTTATATCTAAATTAATATCTCTAAGAGCTATAATTCTTTTATCTTGAGATTTATATACTTTAGAAACGTTTCTTATTTTTATCAATTTAAATCCTCCTTTATCATTTAATGAGTTTTAGTGTACTGAAACTTTATATATCTAGAGAGCAAGGATTCATTGATGCTAATTTTTCTATGCAATAAAAAAATCCCCTATGAAAGAGGATAAATGTATAGTTTCCTCTCTCATCTGTCGGTATATACCGCAGGAATTAGCACCTTATGCTTATAGCATAGGTTGCCGGGTTTCATCGGGCCAGCCCCTCCACCTCTCTGGATAAGAGTTTCGATATTCAGTTTAAATATATTGTTTACAATTATATTGCTATAATTATATTCTGTCAATAAGAAATTTATGTAAATTTTTATAATTTAAATTTATATATACTTTTTATTCTCCTATATATATGGGATAATTAATATATAGGAGAGATGTATATGGCTAAAATAACTGAAATTAGAGATGCACAAAAAGATATAAATAGAGTTCATATTTATGTAGATGGAGAGTACTTTAAATCAACTTTAAGAGAAATTAGCTTTAATTTAAATTTATATCCCGGTAAGGAAATTAACAGAGAAACGCTGGAAGAGATAATATTGAAGGAAGATATAATTAAATGTAAAAATAAAGCTATTCAAATCATAAATGGTGCGTCTCAAAGTGAAAGTAACTTAAAGAGAAAACTTAAAAATTATGGATTTGAGAAAAATATAATAGATAGAGTATTAGATAGCTTAAGAGAATATGATCTAGTTAACGATGAACAATTGGCAGAAAGTATTATAAAAGATAAAAGAAAGATAAAAAGATTTGGTAAAAATAGAATTTATTATGATTTACTAAAGAAAGGTATAGATAAGAAATTAGCTCAAAAGGAAATTAATAGATTAGAAGATAAAGATGTTGAATTAAAAAATGCTATTGTTTTAGCTGAGAAAAAAATAAGGAAAATTAAAGAAGATGATGATAGGAAGACATATCAAAAACTCGCTAGGCATTTATCATATAAAGGGTTTGAGTATGATATTGTAAAAAAGGCTATTTCTAAAGTAATGAATAGAGAATATGATGATTATTAATATATATAATAGGGTAATTTATTTAAAATTAAATTAATAGGAGGATTATATATGCCGGACAATAAAGAGAAACTAGTTATATTATGGACTAGTGGAGATAAAGAGGTAGCTACTAATATGCTATTTATGTATGCTCTTAACTCTAAAATTAGAGGATGGTGGGAAGATATAACTCTAATAGTATGGGGCCCATCTGCAAAGCTACTATCTAGGGATGAAGAATTACAAGATTATATGAAAAAAATGAAAGAAGAAGGTATAAAACTAGAGGCTTGCAGAGCTTGCGCTAATAACTACAATGTGTCTGAGAAACTAGAGGAAATAGGTATAGAAGTTAAATCAATGGGTCAACCTCTAACGAATTATATATTAGGAGATTATCATTTATTAACTATATAAGATTAAGCGACGAATATTCGTCGCTTTTTTATTCTAAATAATATCTTAATTGCATAATAATAGTAAAAAATATAAGGATGATATCATGGGATTTTTAAGTAAGATTACATATAATTTTTTTATTGCCTTTGGAGTGATGTTGGGGGCATGTTTTTTTGCAGGCTTTGCAGCTTTAATATTAAATCATCCTCCTTTAAAAACGATGATTGATATTGGGAAGAATATTAAGATATGGGCTATAGCAATATCTTTAGGAGGAACCTTTTCCTCCTTTCAAATTTTAGAACAAGGACTATTGAGAAGAGAATTGCTGACATTAATAAAACAAATAGCATATATTGTTTCTGCATTAATAGGGGCTAATTGTGGATATGCATTATTAAAATATCTTAGGAGAATAAGTGAATTATGGATAGAGTAAAGGGGATTAATAAGTTTTTTATAACTTTGATAATGGGTATGATAATTGGGATGATAATTGGAAGCCTTACAGTTACAATATTTGTATCTTACAAGATAGATGAGTATTATCAGAGATTAAATGTATATTATACTTTACTTGAAGAAAAAGATTTAAAATTAAATAAATTAGAGGAATCTATAAATAAAAATAGATATATTCTAAAAGATATAAATATAAAATTAGAAAACATTAATGATGAAATTGACGAGATAGAATTAATAAAGCATATAAAAGAAAAATATATTAATCTAATAGGAAAAGAAGTTAAAGATATTGATATAAATATTATTTCAGAAATTGTAGATAATAGAATAATGAAATTTGAGGAGAATTCTTATAAGCTTCAAGTGAAAAAAGTATTATTAAGTGATATTTTAGAAATATATATAGAAGTAAAAGATATGAAATAATGTTATTGGATTTTTTCATATCTTTTATATTTAAGTATAGAAGAAGGGAAAAGGCTTTTAGAACAAAAATTATTATTTCAGAAAATTATTTATTAAAAAAAGACTTGAAATATTCTGAAAAATATATTATACTTAATTAGTAAAATAACTCAAAAAAGGAGGTCGTATTAATGAAAACTTTAATTAATGGATTAACTAATTTATCACCTAAATTCAGTTATATGAGTGCGACCTATGGGAGTTATTTATAGTTTTTTAACTTGATTACTAACCATAGGTATTAAGATATCTATGGTTTTTTATTGTCTATTTTTAGTATATATTTATACAAAATAGGATAATAGTTTGCTTTCTAAGCCATGGATTTATAAATCCATGGCTTTTTTATTACATAAATAAAAAAATAACAGGAGTGATTCAATGAAAACTTATGTATTAATTTATGAAGGGTTTGTACAATTTGAAGTGGTTTTATCTAATTATTTTATGAAGACGAAAGGAGAAATAGTAACTGTAGGGCTAAATAATAAAGAAGTAACATCTTGGGAAGGGTTTAGAACTTTGCCCCATATTACATTAGAGGAAGTAGATATTAAAGATGTTGATTTACTTATTCTACCTGGAGGAGATCCTCAGCACTTAATAAATGATAAGAAGTTAATGGAAGTGATTGACAAATTAAATAGTCAGGGTAAAACTATAGGGGCTATATGTGCTGCACCATTATCTTTAGCAAAGGCCGGAGTTTTAAAAGGAAGAAAATATACTACAACATTACCAATAGTAGAATTTAAAGATTTTAATGAAAGTGAATTTGTTGATGAAAATGTAGTGGTGGATGGAAACATAATAACAGCAAAAGCTAGCGGATATGTAGATTTTGCTCTAGAATTAGGAAAAATAATGAATATTTATGAAAATGAAGCAGATTTACAGGAAACAATCAAATATTTTAAATATTTTAATGTAAGAGAAAATGTTATTAGTTAAGAAAGTGAGGAGGAATTATTATAGATATTAAATATGATAAGTTAAATAATAGTCATTTAGATGAAGCTGTCAAATTAGTAATTGAATCTTATGAAGATGAAAGAAAAGTGACGAATATACTTCCAGATAATATTATTGAATTAAATAAAATTAAGGAATTAATGTCACAATTAATTTTAAATGAAATAGGTTTTATAGCTCTTTTAAATGATCAATTAGTAGGGTTTATAACTGGGCTTAAAGTAGATGAACTGTTTGGAAAATGTAAGGGAATATATAGTCCATTATATGCCCATGGAGCAAAAAAGGAATATAGAGAACAAATATATAAAGGACTATATCAATATGCAGCTGATCGATGGGTGAAAGAAGGATATATGACCCATGCATTAACGTTTTTTGCCCATGATAGGAGAAATATAGAGACATGGACTTGGCAAGGTTTTGGATTTAGATGTGTAGATGCAATTAGAAAAGCTGAGGTTATAGATGTATATAATTCTAGCATTAAGGTAAAAAAAGCAAATGTACCAGATATTTCTAATATAGTAGAAATCCACAGAGAACACATTAAGTACTACAAAAAGTCCCCTATTTTCTTTCCTAAAAATGAAGAGGATCCTAGTAGAGATTTAATTAATTGGTTAAGTAAGGATAATCATCATTTATGGATTGCTTATACGGAAAATAAAGCTATAGGTTATATGATGTTAGAACCAACAGGAGAAACTTATATCTCTGAGCACAAGAATATAATGAATATTACAGGGGCTTATACTACTGAAGAGGAAAGGGGATCAAAGGCCGGAGCTATGATATTAAATAATATACAAAAATGGTTAATAGATAATGATTATCCTCTATGTGGTGTAGATTTTGAGTCTATAAACAATTTGGGAAGCTATTTTTGGACTAAATACTTTACACCATATACTTATAGTTTAGTAAGACGTATTGATGAGAGAGTACTAGATATTAACTAATAAAATAAAGTGGGAGGTAGAAATATGAAAATTAAAATAACTAAAACTGTATTAATGCTGGGAAAAGGATATATAAATGATCCCTAACAAAGTCATATATAATCATTAACATTAAAGGAGGTATTTAAAATGAATAGATTAAAATTATTATGGAAGTTTATGAAAGGAAATAGATTAATATATATTGGAGCAGTACTAAGCATTGGGCTTGCAACCTTTGCTTCAATAATAAATCCATTGGTACTAAAAGTATCAATTGATTCAGTAATTGGGGATAAAGCTTTAAAAGCTCCTAGTATTGTTATGAATAGCATAAATAAAATTGGAGGCATAGATTTTTTAGAAAATAATTTATGGATAAGTGCAATAGTCTTAGTTATACTTACTATGATTCAAGGTATATTTCTTTATTTTAAAGGAAAATGGTCTGCTCAAGCGGCAGAATCTATCGCAAAAAATATTAGAGAAAGTGTATATGATCATCTACAGCATCAACCTTATGATTATCATGTAAAGTCAGAGACTGGAGATCTTATTCAAAGGTGTACATCTGATGTAGATACAATAAGAAGATTCTTAGCTATACAATTCGTAGAAATAGGTAGAGCTATATTTATGATATCTTTTGTAGCTATTATTATGTTTTCATTGAATGTAAAAATGGCCCTTATATCAATGGCAGTAGTACCGATTATATTTGCTTTTTCAGTAATATTCTTTCTTAAAGTAAAAAAAGCTTTTAAACTATCAGATGAGTCAGAGGCAGAGATGTCTACTGTATTACAAGAAAATTTAAGTGGAGTAAGAGTAGTTAGAGCTTTTTCAAAAGAAAAATTTGAGATCGATAAATTTGAAGAAAAAAATGAAAATTATAGATATTTAACCTATAAATTAATTCGATTACTAGCTGGTTATTGGGCATTATCAGATTTATTATGCTTAATACAGATAGGTTCTGTACTGATTTTAGGTGTATATTGGGCAACTACAGGAGCTATTACATTAGGTACTTTAGTAGTATTTACTAGTTATGAAGGTATGCTATTGTGGCCAGTTAGGCAGTTAGGACGTATTTTAACTGATTTAGGGAAGTCACTGGTATCTTTAGAGAGAATTGGAGAAATACTGGATGAACCTAGAGAAGAGATAGAATCTAATGAATTGACTCCAGAGATAAAAGGTAATATTAAATTTGAAAATGTATCTTTTAGTTATGAAAATGATAATAAAACCCTAGACAATATTTCTTTTGAAGTAAATAAAGGAGAAACTATAGCTATAATGGGTCAAACAGGGTCGGGTAAATCATCTCTAGTCCATCTTTTGGCTAGGCTGTATGAATATAACTCTGGATCAATAAAAATTGATGGAATTGAGCTTAAGAATATACAAAAAAAATGGATTAGAAAACATGTGGGAATAGTTTTGCAAGAACCATTTTTATTCTCAAGAAGTATAAAAGACAATATAAGCCTTGCAAAGTTGGAAGCTAAAGAAGCAGAGATTATTGAATCTGCTAGAGTAGCAGCTATTCACAATGTGATTGAAGATTTCGAAAGAGGATATGATACTAAAGTTGGAGAAAAGGGAGTAACATTATCTGGGGGACAAAAACAGAGAATAGCAATAGCTAGAACATTAATAAATAATAGTCCTATATTAATATTTGATGATTCTTTAAGTGCTGTAGATACAGAGACAGATTTAGCTATTAGAAAAGCATTAGAGAAAAGAAAAAGTGGAGTAACGACTTTTATAATTTCTCATAGAGTATCCACTATTGCTGGAGCTGATAAAATTATAGTTTTGGAAAATGGGAAAATAGTTCAATCTGGTAACCATGAAGAATTAATTAAAAGAAAAGGACTTTATAAAAGAGTGTGGACTATACAAAACAGTCTAGAAACAGAGATGGATAAAATAGTATAGACTGAGGGGAGTGATCAGAATGACAGGATTTAAAGAGCAAGAGTATAATAATGATTTTGATTTAGGAGTATGGAAACAAATATTTAAATACATGAAGAAATATAAGAAATATTTGATAATGTTAGGATTTATAATGGTAAGTGTTGCAGGGATTGATATAATTTTTCCTTTGATGACTCGGAGGGCAATAGATAATTATGTTGTCCCAGGAAATATTGATGGATTAGGCAGATTTGCCATTATATATGGAGTATTAATAATAATTCAAGTAATAAATGTATGGGCATTTATTGCTTTAGCTGGAAAAGTTGAAATGGGTATTCAATATGATATTAGGAAGTTAGGATTTAAAAAATTACAAGAGTTATCTTTTACATACTATGATAAAACTCCTACAGGATGGATAATGGCAAGGATGACATCGGATGTTAGAAGATTAGGAGAAACAATAAGTTGGGGATTAGTAGATTCAGCTTGGGGATTAACATTTATGTCTGGTATTGCTGTTGTACTTTTGATACTTAATTTTAAGTTGGCCCTTATTACTCTAACTGTTGTACCGATATTGGCTATGCTTAGCATATACTTTCAAAAGAAAATATTAAAAGCATATAGAGATGTAAGAAAGATAAACTCACAAATCACAGGAAGCTTCAGTGAAGGAATAAGTGGAGCTAAGACCACAAAAACTTTAGTTAGAGAAGAAGAAAACTTAAATGAATTTAAAGATCTAACTGGAAATATGAGACTAGTATCAATAAGAGCAGCAATTTTTTCAGCTTTATTTCTTCCTATAGTTTTAACCTTAGGAAGTATAGGTACAGGATTGGCTTTATGGTTTGGTGGAAAGGGTGTCTTAACAGATACTATATCCTATGGTACTTTAGTAGCGTTTTTATCTTATACAGCATTATTTTTTGAACCTGTTAGAGAATTGGCTAGAGTATTTGCTGAGCTTCAAGCTGCTCAAGCTTCTGCTGAAAGAGTTTTATCCTTAGTAGAAATGGAGCCAACTATAAAAGATAGAGAAGATGTTATTGAAAAATATGGGGATATACTCCATGCAAAGGATGAAAATTGGGAGGATATAAAAGGAGATATAGAGTATAGAAATGTTACATTTAAATATGAAAGCGGTGAAAAGGTATTAGATAATTTTAATTTAAATATAAGAGCAGGAGAAACCATTGCTTTGGTAGGAGAAACTGGATCGGGTAAAAGTACAATAGTTAATCTAGCTTGTAGGTTTTATGAGCCAAGCGAAGGAGAAGTATTAATTGATGGTATTGATTATAGAGAAAGATCATTACCATGGCTTCATTCTAATATAGGATATGTTTTACAAAGCCCCCATCTATTTAGTGGAACGATAATAGAAAATATAAGATATGGTAGTAAAAATGCAACTGAGATGGATGTAATTAGAGCTGCTAAATTAGTTAATGCTCATGAATTTATAACTAAATTAGAAAAGGGATATGATACACAAGTAGGCGAAGGAGGAGGGAAATTATCTACAGGACAGAAACAATTAATTTCTTTTGCTAGAGCTATAGTATCTAATCCTAAGATATTTGTTTTAGATGAAGCCACTTCATCTATTGACACAGAAACTGAAAAGAAAATTCAAGATGCTATACAAAAGGTATTAAAGGGTAGAACTAGCTTTATAATTGCTCACAGATTGTCTACGATAGTAAACTCTGATAGAATACTTGTGGTTAAAAAAGGAAAGATAGTAGAAGAAGGAACCCATAAACAATTAATTCAGAATAGAGGTTATTACTATAATCTTTATACTAATCAGTTCAAAGAAGAAAAAGTTAGTTTATATTAAAAAAGAACCTGGCCATAGGCCAGGTTCTTTTCAAGTGATTGGAGTATGTATTTTTAGGTATAAATAAAATAAATTCTCTTCTTTATCTCATTCTCCAACTAGGTTCATAATAATTTTTAAGAGAGTCACCATTACCTTTAGCCCAACCGCAAGGATAATTATCAATACAGATTAAATTCCATCCTTTATTATTCTCTAGCATAATTGTTTCACCTTTAAGATATTTATATGAATTAATATCTTTTGAAGAAATATTAACTACATTTTTTGCATCTTTCATCTCTAGTGTCATTGCATATTGTTGACTAGGAATAAATCTATTTTTCTTTAACTCACCTAAGTAAATTCCATTTGAAATTATTCTAACACCAGATATATTCCTATCTATATCAGTAGGTATATAGACTTTATTTTTAATTTTTATAATATTTTTCTCTTCTACATTAAGAGTGTCTATGAAAAATTGATTTATAATTGATAATTCATCAGAAGAGAAATTATTTTTGTTTGGAAATATTGGTTGGGGAATATCCTCTATAACTGAATTCTTTTTTTGAAGTAAAGCAATAAAATGACCATCTCCATGGATTTTGTGAGGCCAAGCTCTTCTAGTTTTACTTATGTATTCTGAAGCTCCAATTAAGTGGGGCATACCTGCACTTAAGGAGTGTAAACCTTCTATATCTAGTACTTTAAACTCAGGAAATTCTTTAAGGAACCAATCAATAGTTCCTTCATTTTCAATTAATGAAAATGTACAGGTAGAGTATACTAATCTACCGCCAGGTTTGAGCATTGAAGCTGTATTTGATAGTATGTCTCTTTGTAATATAGATAACTGGTTATTATTTTTTTCATCCCAATCAGATAGTGCCTTTTTATCTCTTTTAAACATTCCTTCACCAGAACATGGAGCATCGATTAATATTTTGTCAAAATAATTATTAAAATTATTCTTAATATTTTCTGGGCTATCATTCAATATAATAGAATTTTTTATACCGAAAAGGTTAATATTTTTTTCTAAAGCCCTCACTCGCTTGGGACTGATATCATTTGAAACTATAACACCCTTATTTTGAAGTTTTGCAGCGATTTGAGTTGTTTTTCCTCCCGGAGCTGCGGCTATATCAAGAACCTTATCTCCTGGTTGTGGATCTAATACTTCTACTGGAATCATTGCGGAAGGTTCTTGGATATAGTATAGACCACAATGATAATAGGGGTGCTTAGCAGGTCTTTCTTCATCATAATTTTTCATATAAAAGCCTTCATTGCACCAAGGAATACTCTCTAAATTAAAAAGATTTTTATCAATAAAACTATATTTATCAATTTTTAGTGTGTTAATTCTTAGTCCTTTTACATTCTCTATTTCAAAAGATTTTAAAAAATCATCATACTCATCCTGTAAAATATCTTTCATTATATTTAAGAAATTTTCTGGTAAATTCACTTTATCACCTAACCTTGTATTTATTATTTCTTTAATTATATCAATCTATTATAAATATTTCTTATTAATTATATAATTGATGTTTAAATTTTACCATGAAAATATAATAGAAGAAAAAAGTGAAGGTTATACCTAAAATTATATATAGGATTTTTATGATCCCTAGAGAATTTGGAGATTGATATTGGGAGATACCTAAAAATATTGTATGGATGGGAAGCCTGATACTAAACATCAAGAAAGTGTAAAAATTGCGCTGGATTAATAAAGTAGACTTATATGTCAGCTCCAGTACCTCCCTCATCAAAGGAAATGATAAATGTGAGTTGAGTTGTAGGCTTAATATATATAGTTAAAATTGCTTGAGTAGCTATTCGTCTAGTACCAGGAGAAAACTCGATATCAAAAGGAATTCCTTTTTTTATTAGAAGAGATACGGTAGCATTTAACTGAGCAATCTTAATTACATCATTATTTGCTATTTTTTGAAAAGTACTGGTAGCTAATATTTTTATGACATCTTCTTCTAAATTACCCATATTTAATCCCTCCCTATAATAATATATGATTAATATTTGTAAATAGTTATCCCATACTATTTTTACATTTAGAAAAATTTAGTATAATTGTATAAGAGGGGAGGGGTTAATTTGTTTTCTAAAAATATAGATATAGATTATAATATTATTTCCCAAAATAATATTCCACTGCTTGTAAATAATCCTGAATGGAAAAAGTTATTTGGAAACATAGAAAATAAACATATCAATTCTGAAAAGAATAAACTATTGAGTTCATTAAAAAAAGAGAAAGAATATAATATTAAATTAAAACAATTACAAAAAGACAAAAGAAAAGCTATGGTTAATATAGTTAACTTATCTCATAGAGTAAATAATGATGATGATAAATCTTTAAAGAGTTTAGAACATGCTAGAAATGAGATAATAAACATTAATGAAAAAATAGAAGATACTAGATTCGAATTAGAAACTATCCCTAGAGAAATTCGTAGAGCAAATTATGAGTTATTAAAAGTAACAGTTACAGTAGCATACGAAGGTTTAAAGGAAATGGAAAGCAAATTAAACCCTATTAATGATGAGATACAAGAATTTAGAATCAAATTAAAAGAATTAATAGAAGATAAAAATGACTATGAAGAAAAAATAAACGATACATATACCTTCCTTCATGGCATGATAGGAAAAAAAGAAATAGAAAAATTAGATAAAGATTTTTTATGATTAATGGGAATGTTTTAAACATTCCTTTTTCTTTATCTAGGATTTATAGTAAAATGTTAATAGTAATACATAACACATAGAAAAGAGGGCTAATACTATGACATTTGATTTAGCATTATTATTGGTAATGATAGTTAGTGGATTAGAAGTATTTACTGGAATAATTAGTAAACCTTTAGATAAAATTATTAATAATGATAAAAAGAATTCTAAAGAAAGTAAATTAGATACAACCATTAAGCTAATATTTGTAATACTATTTCTAATTTCCACGATATACTTTTTATATAAAGGAGTATATGTTTTAGGAAATTGGTTAGGTATTCCAATGGATAAAAATATTTTAGATGTAATTAGAAATTTAGTTAAATAATATATAATAATTAGGTGAGTAATAATGATTAGAGGAACAGGAATAGATATATTAAATATAGATAGGATAAATAAATTTGATAAAAACAAATTATTACATCGAATATTTTCAAAAGATGAAATAAATTACATAAATGATAAAAATAATAGTATTACTACTATAGCAGGTATGTTTTCTGCAAAAGAAGCTGTATCTAAAATGCTAGGTACAGGGATAAGGGATTTTAAATGGAAAGATATTATTATTTTGCATGATGATTTAAATAAACCCTATGTTCAGTTACAGAGAATGGCAAAATCTATAGCAGAAACTAAAGGTATAAAAAACATAAGTTTAACAATATCTCATGAAAAGAGTTATTCTGTTGCAATAGCAATAGGTGAAGATACTAATAATATGAGTACTTACATCCCAGAAGAAATCAAAGGACTATTACCTAAAAGAGAAAATAACAGTCATAAAGGTACATATGGAAGGGTAGGTATAATAGCAGGGAGTATCGGCATGACAGGAGCTTCATATTTAGCATCTATGGCAGCATTAAGAGCAGGAAGTGGTTTAGTGTATCTTTATACACCTAAATCTTTAAATACTATTTTAGAAACAAAAACGGTTGAAGCGATAACAATACCTTTAGAAGATGATAATAAAGGATTCTTTATTAAAAAAAGTTATCAGGACATTAATGACTTAAGTAATCTTGATGTACTTGTAATAGGACCAGGAATCGGACAAAAACAAGAAACTAAGGAGTTTATTATTAATGTTATAAATAAATATAAAGGAAATTTAGTAGTAGATGCAGATGCTATCAATCTTTTAGTAGATGATACTGATATATTGAAGGGTCAAAAGGGTATAACAATAATAACCCCTCATCCAGGAGAGTTATCTAGACTAATAAAGGTAGATGTTAATGAAATTCAAAAAAAAAGAATTGAGTATGCTATTGAAACTTCTAAAAGATTAGATGTAATAACAGTATTAAAGGGGCATAATACGATTGTAACTGATGGGGAAAAAACATATATAAATCAAACTGGTAATCCTGGAATGGCTACTGCAGGAAGTGGAGATGTTCTTACTGGAATTATAGCAGCATATATAGCTCAAGGAGTTGAGGTATTTAATTCTTGTAAAGCTTCAGTATACACCCATGGTTTAGCTGGTGATTATGCTAAGGGAAAAATGGGAGAATATAGTATGATTGCTACTGATATCATTAATAACTTATCAGAAGCAATAAAATATATAAGGAGGAATGATGATGAAGGCTAAAGATATAATGACTACAGAAGTTATTACAGTTTTAGAGGATGAAACTATTGAGAATGTAACGGAATTACTTATTAAAAATAAAATTAGTGGAGTGCCAGTTATTAATGAGGATAACGAAGTAGTTGGAATCGTCACAGAAACAGACTTAATTTTTAAAGATAAAGATGTACATATCCCATCCTATGTACCATTACTAGGAGGATTTATTTTATTAGAAAGTGTCAAAAAATTTGAAAAACAATTAAAAAAAGTAGCAGCATATAAGGTTAAAGATGTGATGTCTACTCCTGTTATAAAGGTATACGAAGAGGATGAGGTAAGAAAAGTAGTGAATATGATGTTAGATAGAAGGATTAATAGAGTGCCAGTAATAGATAAAGAAGGAAAATTAAAAGGTATCATTGCTAGATCAGATATATTAAAACACTTATAGGAAAGAAGGGAGTAGTAAAATTGAATAGATTATTTGTTGGTTTAATGGTTTTAGGCGTGATAATATTATCCTCCTGTAATTACGAAGAACCAACAAATGAAGAATTTTTTAATGAACTACAGAAAACTATGAATGATATTGATAGCTATAGTTGCGAGGCAGAAATCACAGTAATAGGAAATAAGAGTCCTGCAGAATATTCAGCAACTCATTCATTTTTGAAGCCTAATAAATATAAAATTCAATATCATGATGGTAAACAAACTATCAGTTATGATGGGAAAAGAACCTATTTGATATATCCTGAGGTAGACAAATCAGTTATGATAAAGGATAGCAAAGAAATAGAAGAAGACAAGAATTTATTTCTGGGATACTTTCTTGAGATACTTTTAACATCTGAAAAGTTTGAACTAGATAATGAAAAAGAAGAAGAAAAAGATTATTTAGTCATCTCTGTGGATTTACCTGGTAGTAATATATATAGAACTAAGGGGAAAATGTGGTTTGATAAAAAAGACTTTAAACCTTATAAAATGGTAATATTAAATAACCAAGGTGAAGAAAAAGTGAATGTATATTATAAAGAATTCAAATATAATATAGAATTATCTGAAAAAACACTATTTAACTAGTCATAATATGGGGGGAAAAAAGATGTTTGATTTAGAAAAAACAAGGCCTGTTTGGGCAGAGATAAACCTAGAGAATTTAGCTAACAACATAAGAGAAGTGCGAAGAGTTACAAGAGAAGAATCAATAGTGACTGCAGTAGTAAAGGCAAATGGATATGGACATGATGCTGTAGAAGTATCAAAGGTATTTTTGTCAAATGGGGCTGATAGGTTAGCAGTTGCTACTTTATCAGAAGCAATAGAGCTAAGAGAAGGAGGAATTACAGAAGAGCCTATTCTAATATTAGGCTATACACCAAATTCTCAAGCAGAAGATTTACTTAATTATAATATTACTTCTACAATATATTCTCTAAATCAAGGGAAAGAAATATCCAAATTAGCATCAATTAAGAATCAAATAGCTAAAGTACATATTAAAATAGATACTGGTATGGGAAGATTAGGGCTTAGAAGTGATGATAATCCAATAGATACTATAATGAAAATTTCAGAATTGACCAATATAGAAATAGAGGGTATATTTACTCATTTTGCAAGAGCTGATGAAAAAAATAAAGAATTTACTAAAATACAATTTAATAAATTTAAACAAATAACAGATGGGTTGGAAAAACGAGGACTTAATATTCCAATAAAACATGTCTCTAATAGTGCAGCTATTATTGATTTACCTGAGTATAATCTTGATATGGTTAGAGCTGGGATTATGTTATATGGTCTATATCCCTCTAAAGAAGTGAATAAGAGTAATGTGAATTTAAAGCCTGCTATGAGTTTGAAAGCTAAATTATCTTATTTAAAAAAAGTACCTGAGAAGGTAGGGTTAAGTTATGGTCATATATATACTACAGATAAGGCTTCCAAAATAGGTACTTTACCAATAGGATATGCTGATGGCTTTACTAGATTGTTAAGTGGAAAAGTAGAAGGAAGTATTAATAATAAAAGAGCAAAAATAGTAGGAAGAATTTGCATGGATCAATGTATGATTGATCTAAGTCATATAGATGATGTAGATGTAGGAGACACTATAACATTATTTAGTAATGGAGATAATAATACTGTACATATTGATGAAGTTGCAGAAAATTTGGGTACTATTAATTATGAGATCGTATGTATGGTGGCTAAAAGAGTGCCTAGAGTATTTGTAAGAGAGACTAACATTATTAAGATAAAAGATTATAATTTACATAAATAACCAGATTTTCATTATTTAAATTAATTGATTGAAAATATACAATTCCTAATATATAATCTAGTATATACTTCTATGTATACGAATATAATATATATAAGTGTATATTTGGAATAATAACATCTTAATAATTACTGTTCGGAGGTGCTCTGATGGCCGAAACAAAAAGAATAATGATCAGTATGCCTGACACATTATTGAAAGAAATTGATGGAATCGTATCTATTGAAAAGAAAAACAGAAGTGAATTTATTAGAGAAGCTATGAAGCTTTATATTAGAGAACGAAAGAGAGTACAAATCAGAGAGCGAATGAAGATAGGCTATAGAGAAATGGGCAATATAAACCTGACTATAGCTGAGATTGGTATAGAAGAAGATCATCATGAACTCTGTGATTATGAAGCACAGTTGACAGGATGTGAGTGATGTTGATTATTAAAAGAGGAGATATATTTTATGCTGATTTGAGTCCTGTTATTGGTTCTGAACAAGGAGGAGTTAGACCTGTATTAGTAATACAAAATGATGTAGGCAATAAATATAGTCCTACTATAATTATTGCTGCTATTACATCTCAAATTAATAAAGCAAAATTACCTACTCATATAGAAATAAATGCATCAGAATATGGGTTAACTAAAGACTCTGTAGTTTTATTAGAACAAATAAGGACAATAGATAAAAAACGATTAAGAGAAAAAGTAGGACATTTTGATGAAGAGATGATGGGAAAAGTGAATGACTGTTTGAAAATAAGTACGGGCCTTGTAGAATTTTAAAAATTTTATTATGGTATGTAAGTAAAGTTAGAAATGTAATAATTTCTAGCTTTTTTATTGTATAGAAAAGTTAAAGGGTAATTCAGTATAAGAAATTCGACAAATTTCCTAGGAAATATTCTTATTTTCTAATTATGACAGAAAATTAGTTTGTTCTTAAGTAATAATGGTATAAAATAATAGATGTCTTTACATCTAAATTTATAAAATGATATATTGACTATATTAAATTCTAATTATTCAATGAAAGGAGATTTTTTATGAATAACAAACAATGGTATAAATATTTAATAGATTATATAGCAATAACAATAGGTACTGTTATTATGGCGATATCGTTGAATATGTTTTTAGAACCAAATATGATTGCTCCTGGGGGAGTTACAGGACTTGCAATAGTAATTCAAAAACTAACAAATGGTTTTTTGAAAATTGATGTTACTAATCTATTGATTAATGTTCCTTTGTTTATAGTTGGTGTACTCACTTTAGGAAAGGCCTTTGGAGCGAAAACACTATATGCCACATTTGGGTTATCCTTCTTTATAAGAATTTTGCCCCATAATGTTGCAACAACTAACTTGCTTTTAGCTTCCATATTTGGTGGAGTTCTTATAGGTATTGGAATAGGTATGGTATTTAAATTTGGAGGCACTACAGGTGGAACTGACTTAGGGGGTGCTATATTACATAAATATATACCTAGTTTTAGTATAGCAAAACTAATGATGTTTATAGATTTAATGGTAGTTATCTTTGCTGGATTAGTAGATAGAAAACTTGATACCGCATTGTATTCAATAATAGCTTTATATATTTTAGTAAAAGTAATTGATCAGATAATGGAAGGTCTTAGTTACACTAAAGCTTTCTTAATAATATCTGAAAAGCCACAGGAGATAGGAGAAGCTATATTAAATGAGATTGATAGAGGGGCAACAATATTAAAAGGTAAAGGGATGTATACAGGCCTAGATAGAGATACCCTATTATGTGTAGTAAACAGAGCGGAGATAATAAAACTTAAAGAGTTAATTCATAGATTAGATAATAGAGCTTTTGTTATGGTAACAGATATTCATGAGGTATTAGGAGAAGGCTTTAAAGAAATAAAGAGTAATTAATTATTCTTGGAGAAATCAATATATAAGAATAATCCCCCTGAATATGGAATATCATGTATAGAAAAGGACTAGGTTAAAAGGAATTAAATCTTTTAGCTAGAGGATATAAAAATAGGGGGGGTTATATGAAGAAGTTGTGGATAATTATTATTATTTTAATAATTATCTTAGGTGTTATTTTTATCCCTAAACTTTTATTAAATAGGGGGGATGAAAAAGTGGCTTTTAAAATCGTTGAAAAAGATGGTATACCTGAAAAAGTAAATCAGTTATTGCCAAAATATCAACAGGAAGAAAGAGCTCTTGCTTGTAAGGTAGATGGGAAAATATATATTATTGTTACAAGAGGGGAACAAAGAACTGATGGTTATAAGGTTACAATAGATAAAATTGAAAAAAAGCCTAATGAAGATAAATTTGATTTAATAGTATATGCTGACTATAAAGACCCTAAACCAGATGAGATAGTACCTCAGGTTATTACTTATCCTACTGTAGTAGCTATTACAGAATTAGAATTATTACCTGAGAGAATTTATTTGAAAACAAATTATTTAGAATAATCACCAGAAATTCTGGTGATTATTTTTATGAGTCGGGTATATATATTAAAATATATAAAGTTTAGGGGGGAAGGCATGGATAACTATAAAATTAGTATTAATCAATTAAAAAAAGAGTGCGATCTTAGTCTGTTCGACTTTAATACTACTGAAGAAGTAGAAGATTGGGAAGGCCTTATAGGACAAGAAAGAGCAATGGAAGCTCTGAAGTTTGGACTTTCTATAAATAGAAAAGGTTACAATATATATGTTTCTGGATTGACTGGTACAGGAAGGAATAGTTACTCTTATTCTTTAGCTAAGGAATTCTCTAAAGACAAAGGAAAGTGCAAAGATTGGTGTTATGTGTATAATTTTATTAAGCCAGAAAGTCCCAAATCAGTAGGATTAGAAAAAGGTCAAGGAATAATTTTAAAAAAAGAATTAGAGAAACTAATAACTAGTCTTCAGAATGAAATACCAAAAGTGTTAAGCTCAAAAACTCATGAGGAAAAAATTGATGATATTTATAAAGAGTATGAATTTATCATTGAAAAAACTGTAGATGAATTAAATAAAACTGCGATTGAATATAATTTTGAATTTGAATATATTGATGGTGGGTTAGTAACATATCCTTTGGTAGACGGTAAACCAATGTCTAAACAACAATTGGAGAAATTAGACTCTGAAAGCATAAAATTATTAAAAGAGGAATCAAGTAAATTACAATCTGATACCTTTGATACTATTAAAAAGCTAAAGAATGAAGAGAATAACTTGTCAAATAAAATTGAAAAATTGAACAAAGAGATTGTTAAACAAACTATAGAATTTAATATTAATCCAATAAAATCTATCCTAAGTAGTAATGAAGAAGTAATAAGGTATTTAGACGAAGTCAAAACAGATATTATAGAGAATTATGAGAAATTCAAGGAAGAGGAAAGTGAAGATAATCAATTGAAGTTATTGCAAAAAAAAGTAGATGACAAAGATTTTTTCACTCGATATGAAGTTAATCTTTTTATTGATAATAGTAATTTAAATGGTGGACCAGTAATAAAAGAAATAAATCCTAATTATTATAATTTGTTAGGCAAAATTGAATATATAAATCAATTGGGAGTATTAAAAACTGATCATACTAGAATAAAACCAGGAGCAATACATGAAGCTAACGGTGGATATTTAATTGTGCAAGCAAAGGATATTCTTAAAAGTCCTTACGTATGGGAAGGATTAAAAAGATGTCTTATGTCAGATGAGATAAGAATAGAGAATGTCTCAAAAGAAAGTTTAATTTCGGAAAGCCTTAGACCAGAAGCCATTCCCTTAGACATTAAAATAATAATCATTGGGGACTATTATTTATATCAACTATTATACACAAATGATGATGATTTTAAGAAATTATTTCGCATTAGAGCGGATTTTGATGTTGAAATGAAAAGAACAGAAGAAAATATGATGTTAATTGCAAAATTTGTCTCTCATCATTGTAAAAAGGATGATTTATTACCCTTTGATAAAAAAAGTATTGGGAAAATAGTAGAATACTCATCTAAGCTAGCCGAGGATCAGAGAAAACTTACCTGTAGATTTAATTATATTGTAGAATTGTTATATGAGGCTGATGCATTGGGGAGGTCAGAGAAATCATCAATCGTTACGGAATACCACATAGAGAAGGCGTTACAACATAAAATGTATAGAAATAATAAATATGAAACAAAATTACATGAATTATTTGAAGATGAGACTTTACTTTTACAAACTAATGGATATGAAATAGGACAAATAAATGGGCTAGCCGTTATGGATTCAGGACAATATTCATTTGGTAGACCTAATAAAATAACGGTTTCTACTTTTGTAGGAGAAGATGGAATTATATCAATTGAAAGAGAAGTTGATCAAAGTGGCAGTAGTTATGATAAAGGAGTTTTAATATTAAATGGTTATATAGGAGATAAATTTGCAAAAGATAGACCATTATCTTTATCAGCTAGCATCACCTTTGAACAATCCTATGACATAATTGATGGAGATAGTGCTTCTAGTACAGAATTATATGCTTTATTATCTAGTTTATCTGAGATTCCAATTAACCAAGCAATAGCAGTGACTGGATCAATTAATCAAAAAGGAAAGATACAACCTATAGGGGGAGCGAATGAAAAGATAGAAGGATATTTTAAGGTATGTAAAGCTAAAGGATTCAATGGAGATGAAGGGGTTATAATACCATACCAAAATGTAAATAATCTTATGCTTTCTCAAGAAGTTATAGAGGCAGTAAAAAATGGCGTATTTACTATATATTCAATAAAGAATGTAGATGAAGGAATAGAGATATTAACAGGAATGTCAGCTGGAAAGTTAAATGAAGAAGGAAATTATCCTAAAGATACCATCTATTATTTTGTAGAAAAGAAGTTAGATAGTTTTGCTCAATATAATAAAGAGTACGAATAGAACTCCCTAAAGGGAGTTTTATTTTGTGTTTGTTCACATTAATTAAAATACACAAGAAAAATTGTATGATATGTCAATAGATATAAAACTAACATTTAGATAAAATATAATTATACTAATAGAAATAATTTAAAATTAATAATAACAATAAGGAGGATTTTAATGGCTGGTTTAACTTTTAAAAATATAGAAAAAATTTATCCTGGAAATGTGAAAGCTGTAGATGATTTTAATTTAGAAATAAAGGATAAAGAGTTTATTGTTTTAGTAGGTCCTTCGGGATGTGGTAAATCTACTACATTGAGAATGGTTGCAGGATTAGAAGAAATTTCAAATGGTGAATTATATATAGGTGAAAAATTAGTGAATGATATACCACCTAAAAATAGAGATATAGCAATGGTGTTTCAAAACTATGCCTTATATCCTCACATGACTGTATATGATAATATGGCTTTTGGATTGAAATTGAGAAAAACACCTAAAAATGAAATAGATGAAAAGGTAAAAGAAGCTGCACAGATACTAGGTATCGAAAATCTTTTAGAGAGAAAGCCAAAAGCATTATCTGGTGGACAGAGACAAAGGGTGGCTTTAGGAAGAGCTATAGTAAGAAATCCAAAGGTATTTCTTATGGATGAACCATTATCTAATCTTGATGCAAAACTAAGAGTTCAGACTAGAACTGAGATTTCAAAGCTTCATAAAAAGCTTCAAACTACATTTATTTATGTAACTCATGATCAAACAGAAGCTATGACAATGGGAGATAGAATAGTAATAATGAAGGATGGAATAATCCAACAAGCAGATACACCACAAAATGTTTATGAACATCCATCAAATGTATTTGTTGCAGGTTTTATAGGAAGTCCTCAAATGAACTTCTTTGAGGGTGAAATAGAAGCTACTGATATTGATAATTGTTATTTATTATTAGAAAATAGCAATATAAAGGTTAAATTACCTGAAGGTAGAGCTAAATTATTAAAAGAAGGCAATCACTTTGGAAAACCAGTAATAATGGGAATAAGGCCTGAAGATATTCATGATGAAAAGATATTTGTAGAAAGTTCTAAGGATAGTAGTTTTGAAGCTATAGTAGATGTTACAGAGATGATGGGTTCTGAGACGTATTTATATTTAAATATATTCGGAAAGAATGCTATTGCTAGAGTAGATGCCAGAAATAAAGCAAAAGCTGGAGATACAGCTAAATTGGCTTTCGATAAGAATAGAATACATCTATTCGATAAAGAAAGTGAAGAAACAATATTCTAAAATTACTCTTCTCATTTAATTTAATATATATAACAAAAAGTAGAAGAAATATATATCTTCTACTTTTTGTTATATATATTGTAAAATTCAGTTCACTAAAAAATAGTACTATTCAACAATTGTAAGTTAGAGAATAATTATGATAATATATATTGGTGAGTTAAAATATATTTAAACATAAAGATTAAAAATATTAAATATAATTAATTGATAGTTTTATTACATTTAGATTACAATTTATATAGGAATATGGTAGAATATTTCTAGAAGGTTACAAAATAATTTCAATTTACCCTTTTATTCTTAGTATAAATTCATTATAATAGTATTTAGGTGATATTATGTTAACAAAAAAAGACATGGAAAAAATGTTGAGAAATATTAATTCATCAACATCTTATAATCTATATATGACAGAAAAAATTGATGGAAAAGAAAATTTAGTATATCAATTTAAATCTAATAAAATTCATTATTACGTATATACTCAAATAAATAATATTACCAATAATGAAAAAGAACTATTAGAATTTTTAATTTCACAAAAATTTTCTAACTATTATAAGACTACCCATAGAAATGATGCTATAAACAGAATTTTGAAAGAGGATTTAAATAAAATCGAAATTCAGGAGTACCTTAATAGTTTAAATATAGATATAAAGAGTTCATTTATATCTATAACATTGAAAATATACAATGTAGATAGGATTGAAGATGTATTTGAGATATTATTAAATCTAGAAGAAATAAAATATATAACTAAAACTGAAGAAAATATAATAACTATATTTACTGAAAAAGAATTGAACCAAGCAATTGATTTTGCAAAGTTAATTGTAGAATTAATAGAGGTAGAGATATTAGAAAAGGTTAAAATAGGTATCAGTTCATCTAAAAAAGCTGTGGAAATGAAAACTACCTATCAACAAAGTGTAGAATCAATTAATATAGCAGAAGGCTTCAAATTACCTCATAATATTCATCGTTATGATGAGCTACTAATTTATAGAATTTTATCTAAGATATCAGTGGATGATATGAATGATATAGTTGCTGAGGTATATAACTATGGAATTAAATCTTTGGATGAGGAAGATATAAGAACTGGAATAGTATTTTTATCTTGTGATTTAAATATAAGTGAAGCAGCAAGAAATCTATATATACACAGAAATACATTAATATACAGGTTAGATAAAATACAGAAGAATACAAGTCTAGATTTAAGGAACTTTGAAGATGCTCTAAAATTTAGAGTACTGTTGATATTAAATAATTATTTAGTATTTAATAAATAAAAAAACATTATTAGAAAATCAACATATTTAAAAGGAAAATTAAGATTACTGTAGAATATAAAACTTAGACGGGAGTGAAGCATAATGATACGTCTACAGAATGTAGTAAAAGAATATAAGAATGGTGTTAAGGCATTAAATGATGTTAATATTCACATAGAAAAAGGGGATTTTGTATTTCTAGTAGGATCTAGTGGAGCTGGTAAATCTACCTTGATAAAGTTACTTATGAAAGAAATTGATCCTGATAAAGGTAAATTATATTTAGCAAATAAAGATATAACTAAAGTAACGAATAGGAGTATCCCAGAAATAAGACGTCTTATTGGTATGGTTTTTCAGGACTTTAGATTATTACAAAATAAAACTGTTTATGAAAATATTGCTTTCGCAATGGAGATTATTGGACAGTCAGCAAAGGAAATCAGAAGACAAGTACCTAAGGTATTAAACTTAGTAGGACTAAGTCATAAGGCTGATAGTTTTCCAAATCAATTATCAGGAGGAGAACAGCAAAGGGTTTCTATTGCAAGGGCAATTGTAAACAATCCTACTGTGTTAATTGCAGATGAGCCTACAGGTAACCTTGATCCAGATACTGCCTGGGAAATAATGAATGTATTAAAAGATATAAATAGAAGAGGGACAACTGTGCTAATGGCAACCCATGCAAAAGACATAGTTGATGTAATGCAAAAAAGAGTAATTGCCTTATCAGAAGGAAAAGTTACTAGAGATGACAGGAAGGGTGTTTACGGATATGAATTTTAGAACAATCTTATATACCCTGAAGCAAGGGTTTATAGGTATATGGCGTAATAGAATGATGAGTTTAGCTTCTATTGGTTCTGTTACATCCACTTTAATAATATTAGGAATCATTTTGATAATGGTTTTAAATGTAAATAATCTTGCTATTATGCTAAAACAAGAATTTGATGAGATTGAAGTGTTTATATCAGAGGATGCTACAGAAGAACAAGTGAATAGTTTAAAAAGTAGTTTAGAAAATACCGACGGTATCGTAGAGATTGTTTATAAGTCTAAAGAAGATGCACTAGAGACCATGCAAGATCAGTGGGAAGATAAATCATATCTTCTAGAAGATTTAGAAGAAAATCCATTTCCTGATTCCTTCATAATAAGAGTAGATAACCTTGAGGATTCAGAAGCTGTAGTAAGTAGTATTAACGAAATGGAAGGCATAGAAGACATTAAATACTTTAGGGATATAGTAGAACGAATGTTAACTATATCAACTTTAGTTAGAAATGGTGGTTTGATTGTAATAGGTATATTGATATTAATATCAATATTTATTATCTCAAATACAATTAAAATAACAGTAGCAGCTAGACAAAAAGAAATAAGTATTATGAAATATGTAGGAGCAACTAATGGTTTTATAAGAGGACCTTTCATAGTAGAAGGAGTATTGTTAGGAATTATAGGTTCTATTGTTGCTATCAGTATAATAGGGTTCGGATATAAGTATTTATTTGAAGTAGCTAGTCAAAAACTATATGTTTTTGCCACAGTGTATATGATACCGTACTATAGTCTTTTTAGTGATATAGTAATTATGTTCATTTCTATTGGAGTTGGAATTGGGGTAATTGGTAGTGTAGTATCATTGAGAAGATTCTTAAAAGTTTAGGGGGGCTCTATATTGAAAAAAGAGAAGATATTGTCATTATTAATTGCATTAGCGATCTTTTCAAATGTAGGATTTGCATATGCGGGTGATGTTGATAGTTTAAAGGAAAAACAAAAGGAAGTAAAATCTGAGTTAAAAGAGACAAAAGATAAATTGGCAGATAAAGAAGGTGAAATGTCTGCAGTGAAAAAAGAGATAGAAAAACTAGATACTGAAATTAATGAAGCTTCGAAAAGAATTAAAGAAGTAGAAGAAAGAATTTCTAAAGTACTAGGAGATATAGATAAGACAGAAGAAGAATTAGTGGAAGCTCAAAAAAATATAGACATTAAGAATGATACTTTAAATGCTAGATTAAGAGTTATGTATAAAAACGGAAATGCTAGTTACTTAGAAGTACTATTTGGTGCAGAAAGTTTTACTGATTTACTAAGTAGATTAGACTTAGTTCAAAGAATTGCAGATCAAGATGTTGAATTATTAAGATATATGCAAGAACAAAGAGATATAATTGAAGACAAAAAAGAAGATCTTGAAAGACAAAAAAAATTACTGGATCATCAGCAAAATGAAGTTAAGATACAGAAAGATAAGTTGAAACTGGCGAATAGATCTAAGCAAAATCAAATGAATAAATTAAAGAAAGAACACTCTAAACTTGAGAAATTAGAAGATCAATTAAATAATGAAGCGAATAAGGTTACAAATGATATTAAAAAGTTACAAAGTCCCACAAAAGAATATGTTGGTGGAGTTTATAAATGGCCAGTACCTGGAAAATATAGAGTAAGCTCTCCTTTTGGATATAGAATACACCCTATCTTTGGAACTAGAAAAATGCATACTGGTATAGATATAAGCTATGGAGGACAATATGGTCCTACTGTTGTAGCTGCTAATAGTGGAACAGTTATTTTTGCTGGATGGAAAAATGGATATGGAAATACTGTGATGGTGGATCATGGAGGACAAATGGTTACATTATATGCTCATAATCAATCCTTACTAGTAAGTGTAGGACAAAATGTAAATGCTGGGCAAGCAATAGCCCGTGGAGGAAGTTCAGGGAATTCTACTGGACCACATTTACACTTTGAGGTAAGAAAGAATGGACAATATGTAAATCCATTATCATATTTAAAATAGTTTAGAAACAGAGTACTTAGTACTCTGTTTTTTATTAAGCTTAATAGTAAATTGAAATGATAAATGCTAAGTGGTATAATGTTATCATGTATTTAATAGACTTAATTATTAGAATATTTATCTTGAGGTGAATTTGATGATATCAAAAAAGAAAGCTATTG
Organism: Anaeromonas frigoriresistens; assembly: GCF_016820655.1. Lineage (GTDB taxonomy): Bacteria > Bacillota > Clostridia > Tissierellales > SIT17 > Anaeromonas > Anaeromonas frigoriresistens. Next base: position 72,755 of record NZ_WSFT01000016.1, on the reverse strand, counting down.
CTATAGGATTAGTACTAGTATTATTAACAGCTGCAACTACATTCGCATTGGATAACATGGTTCAATTAACAATTGGATCTAAGGTAATAATACCTAAAAATCAATTGGATAATGAGAGCAAAGTTGCATATCTTGAACAATATATAAAACAGAACTATTTAAATGAAGTTACAGAAGAAGAAATGTTAGATGGACAATTAAAAGGATTATTTGACTCCTTAGATGATCCATATTCAGTTTATATGACAAAAAGCGAATTTGATGACTTCATGGATCAAACTGAAGGTAGCTATGGAGGTATAGGGGTTATTGTTACACCAGGAGATGACAATTTTATTACAGTAGTCTCTCCAATAGAAGATACACCTGGAGAAAAGGCAGGGATAAAACCAGGAGATAAAATAATTAAAGTAAATGATAAAGAATTTTTTGCAAAAAATATGGATGAGGCAGTAGATGTTATGAAGGGGGAACCTGGAACAGATGTTAGTCTTACTATATTAAGAGAGTTAGAAGGAAAAGAACCAGAGGAAATAACAGTAACATTAACAAGGAAGCAAATTCGCTTAATAAGCGTTAAATCTCAAATGATTGAAGGAAATATTGGATATATAAGAATAATACAATTTGATGAACTGGTATATGATGATTTTAAAAAACACCTTTCTGAATTACAAGATAAAGGTATGGAAAGTCTAGTGATTGATTTAAGAAATAATCCAGGAGGACTATTAGACAAAACTGCTAAAATAGCGGATTTATTAATAGGTGAATCAGATATAGTTTATACTGAGACAAAAAATGGAGAACGAGACTACTATAAGTCAGATGAAGATAAACTAGGACTTCCATTGGTTGTTTTAGTAAACGAAGGTAGTGCTAGTGCATCAGAGATTTTATCAGGAGCGATCAAAGATACTAATACAGGTACTATAGTAGGAACAACTACATTTGGAAAGGGAATTGTACAAAGAATTCAGCAATTAAATGATGGCTCTGGATTTAAGATTACTGTTTCTGAGTATTTTACACCAAGTGGTACTAATATCCATGGTACAGGTATTAAACCAGATGTAGAAATAGAATTACCTGAAGATGTTCAAGGTGGAATAGATAATATAGATAAAGATATTCAACTTCAGAAAGCTATAGAAATATTAAAGGAAAAGATGTAGGTTAAAACCTATATCTTTTCCTTTAATATTGATATTTATTTATTCTATAGGTCAATACTCAACATAGGAGGTGTTACCTATAGAATACTTATTACTATTTAATCCATTCTTTATAATAGCCACATTCATTATCTATTATAAAGAAGAAAAAAAGAGAAAAAATGAAGTGATTTTATTTGGAAAGGAAATAAGAAATACAAAAAAGGTAATCTATACTAATATCTCCATTGGAATATTAGTGGGTATACTGACTAGTTTATTTATAACTCTTATAGGAGTAGAAATAGATATCTATATATTATATATTTATATAATATCGATAATCTTATCATTTATAGATAAAAGGTTTATTTGTATGAGTTATGGAGGTAGTATATTATCAATAGTATTTATATTGCTTAGTGATATTAATAATTCTAAAAATATCTTGTATCTAATCGGGATCTTTCATTTAGCTGAAGGAATAATTATATATATTAATAGTTATAAAAATAGAATGCCATTATATCTGGAAGAAAATGGTGAAATCAAAGCTGGATATTATTTTGATTCTATATGGGTAATTCCTATAATAACAAGTGTAGAAGGATTTTTTATATTATTTCCATTTTTATTAGGATATAAAAATTTAATTACTAGTGGAGATATAAAATTCAGAACTAAGAAATCAGCTATTAATTCAATATTATATGGGAGTAGTATTGTTTTATTTTTATTTTTAATCCAAGATAATAAAGTATTACTTTTTTTATTGTGTTTATATTCTATAGTTATCCATGAATTAATCATAAAAATTAATACTCATAATTGGAGAGATAATAGATATTTATGTTCAAAAAATGGAGTGAGAGTATTAGATGTATTAGATGAAAATATCTTTTTTAAACCTCTAGATACTATAATTGAAATCAATAATCATAAAGTGCAAAATATAGATGATATTAAGAGAATCATTTTTATATATGGTAAATTTTATGAGGTGAAATATACTGATGAAAAAGATAATATAAAGAAATTGAATATAAATTCTTGCAAACTTAATATAGTACCTTTAATTAACAATCCTAATATAATCGCATATACTGATAAATTTAGATTATAAGATACCATCAAAGAATATTGTTAGGATTTATGATAAATAGGGAATAAATATTAATACATGTATTGACTTAATAGTAAAGTAAACATATAATAAAAACGAACAGACGTTCCTGAGAAGATTGTATTGAGGTGATGATATGGGAAAATTTAAAATAAAATCAGAATTTAAGCCTACGGGAGACCAACCAAGGGCTATAAAGAAATTAACTGAAGGAATAGATAAAGGGAAAAAGTTCCAAACATTATTAGGAGTTACTGGATCAGGTAAGACTTTCACTATGGCAAATATAATTGAGAATGTACAAAAACCAACTTTAGTAATAGCCCATAATAAAACATTAGCAGCACAATTAGCTAGTGAATTTAGAGAGTTTTTTCCTGATAATGCGGTAGAGTATTTTGTAAGTTACTATGATTATTATCAACCAGAAGCCTACGTTCCTGGTTCTGATACTTATATAGAAAAAGATGCATCGATAAATGATGAAATAGATAAACTACGACATTCAGCCACTGCTTCTTTATATGAAAGAGAAGATGTAATAATTGTAGCTAGTGTATCATGTATATATGGCTTAGGAGATCCAATAGATTATGAAAACTTAGTTGTATCCTTAAGACCTGGAATGATAAAGGATAGAGATGAAATAATTAAAAAACTTGTAGACATTCAATATGAGAGAAATGACATTAATTTCATTAGAGGTACTTTTAGGGTTAGAGGAGATATTGTAGAGATATTTCCTGCATCTTCTAGTGAGAATGCTATAAGAGTAGAGTTCTTCGGTGATGAAATCGATAGAATTACTGAAGTTAATTCATTAACAGGAGAAATAATTGGTAGAAGGAATCATGTATCTATATTTCCAGCCTCTCACTTTGCTACATCCCAAGACAAGATAGAAGGAGCAATTGGGATTATAGAAGAAGAGTTAGAGGAAAGATTAAAGGAGTTAAGAAGTGAAGACAAGCTATTAGAAGCTCAAAGATTACAACAACGTACTATGTATGACATAGAAATGCTTAGAGAAATGGGATATTGCAATGGAATAGAGAATTATTCAAGACATCTTAGCGGTAGACCTGCAGGGAGTAAACCTTATACTTTAATAGATTATTTTCCAAAGGATTTTTTGATAGTAGCAGATGAGTCTCATGTCAGCATCCCTCAGATAAGAGGAATGTATGCAGGAGATAGATCAAGAAAACAAACATTAGTAGATCATGGCTTTAGGTTACCATCAGCTATGGACAACAGACCTTTAAGATTTAATGAATTTGAAGAACTTATTAATCAAATTGTATTTGTTAGTGCAACTCCAGGTCCTTATGAAGCTGAACATTCTCAAGAGATAGTTGAACAAATTATAAGACCTACTGGATTATTAGATCCTCAAGTAGAAGTAAGACCTACAGAGCATCAGATAGATAATTTAGTTAAAGAAATAAAGGATAGGGCAGAGAAAAATCAAAGGGTATTAGTGACTACTTTAACTAAAAAGATGTCTGAGGATTTGACTAATTATTTTAAAGAGATAGGAATAAAAGTTAATTATCTTCATTCAGATATAAAAACAATTGAAAGAATGGAAATAATAAGGGACTTAAGATTAGGGAAATTTGACGTATTAGTAGGAATTAACTTACTAAGAGAAGGGTTGGATTTACCAGAGGTTTCTTTAGTGGCTATATTAGATGCAGATAAAGAAGGATTTTTAAGATCAGAAACATCAATGATACAAACAATTGGAAGAGCAGCTAGAAACTCAGAGGGTAAAGTAATAATGTATGCAGATAAAATAACAAATTCTATGAATAGAGCTATAAGTGAAACTAATAGAAGAAGAAGTATTCAGATAGAATATAATGATGAACATAATATAACGCCTATGACTATCAAAAAAGCTGTAAGAGATGTGATAGAGGCAACTAAAGCAGCAGAAGAAGAGGGAAATTATAATGTAGATAAGGGTATGTCTAAAGAGGAAATAGAGAATATTCTCATTGGATTAGAAACAGATATGATGGAAGCAGCAGAAAATTTACAATTTGAAAGAGCAGCGGAGTTAAGGGATAAAATAACAGAACTTCAGCGAAAATTAGATGAAAAATAAGAAAAATCTATTTAATATTCATGAGAAAGAGGGATAAAATGCAAAAAGATAAAATTGTAGTTAAAGGAGCTAAGGAACATAACCTTAAAAATATTGATATAGAATTGCCTCGAGATAAATTTATAGTTCTTACAGGATTAAGTGGCTCGGGTAAATCTTCCCTAGCATTTGATACAATATATGCTGAAGGTCAACGAAGATATGTAGAAAGTCTTTCAGCTTATGCTAGACAGTTTTTAGGTCAGATGGAGAAACCAAATGTGGAATATATAGAGGGATTGTCTCCTGCTATTTCAATTGATCAAAAAACTACCAATAGAAATCCTAGGTCAACAGTAGGTACTGTTACAGAGATTTATGATTATTTTAGATTATTATTTGCTCGAATAGGAACACCCCATTGTCCTAAGTGTGGACAGGAAATCACTTCTCAAACAATTGATCAAATGGTAGATAAGGTATTGGAGTTAGAAGAAAGAACTAAAATTCAAATATTATCACCAATCATTAGAGGGAAGAAAGGACAGCATAAAAAATTATTAGAGAGTATAAGGAAAGAAGGATTTGTTAGAGTTAGAATAGATGGGAAAATATATGATATAAACGAATTAGATGACTTAGAAAAAAACAAAAAGCATACTATTGAAATAGTTGTAGATAGAATTATAGTAAAGAAAGATATAGAAAAGAGACTGACAGATTCAATTGAAACAGCCTTAGAATTAGCTGAAGGGTTAGTTATAGTAAATATAATTGATGGGGAAGATATGCTTTTTAGTCAGAACTTTGCTTGTGTGGACTGCGGGATAGCATTAGAGGAGATATCTCCAAGAATGTTTTCATTTAATAGTCCTTTTGGTATGTGTCCTACATGTAATGGACTAGGTAATCATAAAAAAGTAGATGAAGAATTAGTAATACCTAATAAGAATTTATCATTAAGTCAAGGGGCGATTGCTCCTTATAGTGGAGCTGCAGAGGACACTTATTATTATCAAGTGTTTAAAGCTATTGCAGAGGAGCATGACTTTGATATGAATACTCCACTAAAAGATGCTCCAAATGAAATGATAAAAGAGTTATTATATGGGACAAAGGGAAGAAGTATTAAGTTTAAATTTGATAGTAGATACAGTGGTAATAAGAATTATAATGGACCTTTTGAAGGAGTTATAAATAACTTAGAAAGAAGATATAGAGAAACAAATTCTGATTATATGAGAGATAAAATTGAAAATTATATGGGTATTATACCCTGTGGAGACTGTAGTGGAGCAAGATTAAGAGATGAAAGTTTAGCTGTAACAATAGATGATAAGAATATTTCCCAGGTAACGGAAATGTCTATAAAAGATAGCTTAGAATTTTTTAAAAATCTAGAACTTACTGAAAGAGAAGCATTTATAGCTCATCAAATACTAAAGGAGATAAATGGTAGGCTTGGATTCTTAAGTGATGTGGGGTTAGAATATTTAACCTTATCAAGAAGTGCTGGAACTTTATCAGGGGGTGAATCTCAGAGAATAAGGTTAGCAACTCAAATAGGTTCAAGTCTTGTAGGTGTGTTATATGTATTAGATGAACCTAGTATTGGTCTCCATCAAAGAGATAATGATAGATTATTAAAGACACTAAGAAATCTTACAGAATTGGGTAACACCCTTTTAGTAGTAGAGCATGATGAAGATACAATGTTTACTGCTGATCATATCGTAGACATCGGACCAGGTGCTGGAGTTCATGGTGGTGAGATAGTTTCTCAAGGTACTGTAGAAGAAATAATGGACTGTAAAGAGTCTATAACAGGGCAATATCTCACAGGAGAAAAAAAGATTGAAATTCCAAATAAAAGAAGAGAAACTAATGGCAATAAAATTAAAATAATAGGTGCTTCTGAGAATAATTTAAAAAATATTGATGTAAATATACCTATAGGTGTATTTAGTTGTGTAACTGGAGTATCTGGATCAGGTAAAAGTACTTTAGTAAATGAAATCCTTTATAAGAGATTAGGTCAAGAATTGCATAGAGGAAAATATAAACCAGGATCTCATAAAGATATAGAAGGTATTGAGAATATTGATAAGGTAATTGATATAGATCAATCTCCAATTGGTAGAACTCCACGATCTAATCCAGCTACTTATACTGGTTTATTTGATTATATAAGAGATTTATTTGCAATGACAACTGAAGCCAAAATGAAAGGGTATAAGAAAGGAAGATTTAGCTTTAATGTTAAGGGTGGAAGATGTGAAGCTTGTAGTGGTGATGGTATAATCAAAATTGAGATGCACTTCTTACCGGATGTATATGTTCCATGTGAAGTATGTAAAGGTAAAAGATATAATAGGGAAACTCTACAAGTAAAGTATAAAGGTAAAACAATATCCGATGTTTTGGAAATGACTGTAGAGGAAGCATTAGAGTTTTTTGACAATATACCTAAGATTAAAAGAAAACTAAAGACAATGAATGATGTAGGCTTGGGTTATATTCATTTAGGTCAGCCATCAACTCAATTATCTGGAGGAGAAGCCCAAAGAATAAAATTAGCTACAGAATTAAGCAAAAGAAGTACTGGTAAAACTCTATATATTCTAGATGAACCAACTACTGGATTGCATTTTGCTGATATTCATAAGCTTATACAAGTATTAGATAAATTAGTAGAAGGTGGTAACACGGTACTGGTTATCGAACATAATCTTGATGTAATAAAAGTAGCAGATCATATTATTGACTTAGGTCCAGAAGGGGGAGACAATGGAGGAACCATTGTAACTGAAGGAACTCCCGAGGAAGTAGCTAAAGTAGAAGGATCATATACAGGTCACTTTTTAAATAAAATATTAAAGAAATAAAAAATGAGTATACCATTTTAGGTATACTCATTAATTTATTTCTTTAACAAAATAGTCATTTCCATCTTCTGTTATTTTTGTAAATCCCATTTTTTCTAAATATCTATCATGCTTATTATTTAAGGATAGACTTATGAATCTATTATATCCTTTATCTAAGAAGTAATTTTTTTCACTTTCAAAAATGTAGTTACCTATTTTGAAATCTCTATATTCTGAGATAACATAATCCAATTCTATTTTTAATGTATTGGAATCATATTCAGTTGCTATAAAAACTCCAGCTGGTACCATATTTCTTAATACATAAATACTTATAATAGAATCTTTGATATCAAATTTAGATTTAGAAAAATAAGTAAGTATATCTTCCTTATAGAAATCTAAAAAATAATTAAAATACTTAGAATCCATATCGATAGGTAATATTTTAAAATAATCTTTAGATTTATACATCTTAAATAGATAGTAAATATTTATAACAACTATTCCTAGATTCATGACAGCTACAGGTAATGCCCCTATCAAGAATCCATATAGAGCAAATATAGAAGAACCTAATAAATTTATCCATCTAAGCTTAATAACAGAAGACATGAGTAACGAAACTAATACAATAAATGATGCTATATAACCTAACCATTCTAACCAGTTAATATCCATATTTACACCTCCATATAAAACTAATTAAATTTCTTCATTGGTATTTTCTTTTGTGTTAATATTCCAATAAATTGACGGGATACTTCATTATCTGTATCAAACACTAATTTCCCCTGGTCTGCAACTAGATATAATTCAATAGTTTCAGGAAATACAAAGTATTCTTTAATATCATTATAAGTATATACTTCGGAGTCATTAAATATATTTGATCCATATATTATCGGTAAGCCAATCCTTAAATCTAGTCCAGATATTATTACATAATCTTTTGTTAAGTATCCATAAATTGATTTACTTGAAATTCTCAATAGTAATTCTGATATAATTATTGAGAAAATAAATAAAAGAACTCGAGGAATAGTTAATAAATCCATAGAAAAATCCCTCAATAAAGGTGTGAAGTATATTAATAAAATAATTAAATATACTAATAATCTTCCGCTTAACTCGAATTCTTTAGCTTTTACTTTGATTAACAATTGGTTGTCTTTTAAATATTTATTTGTATATATCTTTCTTAGAAAGCCTTCAATTAACATAAAAATAAAAAGATAGATTGTAAATAGTATAGGTGAAAATATATTATAATAAACATAATCACTAATAGTATTGATAATAGGTGATAATATAATTCCTACTATAGACATAAAAAGTATAGTTAAAAAAAATGATGAGAAAAATAGAATAGTACGTTTAGTTCCTGACAAATTCAAACCTCCTTAAATTCCTTCTTAAGATTATTATAACTAAATTTATTAACTACTTCAATTATGATATCATGATATTATATAAAACATATTTTAAAGGATGATATTTATGCATTTTGATATACAAGAAGAACTAAAAAAATTACCTGATAGTCCAGGAGTTTATTTGATGAAAGATGAAAAAGGACAAATTATCTATGTGGGGAAAGCAAATAGCTTGAAAAAGAGAGTAAGACAATATTTTCAGTCCTCATCATCCAAATCCACAAAAGTAAAAACTATGGTAAGTCATATATCAGAGTTTGAATATATACTAACAGATTCAGAGATAGAAGCATTAATATTAGAGTCTAATCTTATAAAAAAACATAAGCCAAAGTATAATGTGCTTTTAAGGGATGATAAACAATACCCCTATATAAAAGTGACAGTAAATGAGTCATATCCTAGGGTTATAAAAACACGTAAAGTATTAAAAGATGGATCTAAGTATTTTGGGCCTTATACTAGTACTGGGGCAGTGAATGATACTTTAAATATCATCAGAGACCTTTATCCTATTAGAACTTGCAAATTAAAACTTGAAGAAGGTAAAAAAGTTAGAGAAAGGCCTTGTCTGAATTATTTCATTGGAAAATGTCAGGGGCCTTGCATGGGAAATGTTAACCATGGTAATTATATGGAAATGATAAATGAGATAGTAATGTTCTTGAATGGTAGAGAAGAAAAATTAATAGAAATTATTAAAGAAAAAATGAGTGAAGCCTCTAAGAATTTAGACTTTGAAGAAGCTGCTAGATATAGAGACCAGCTAGTATCGCTACAACATATTTTAGAAAAACAAAAAATTATATCCACTACTACCATGGATCAGGATATTATTGGAATGGCTAAAGGTATGGAAGATGCAATTGTCCAAACATTCTTTGTTAGAAATGGTAAATTAATTGGAAGAGAACATTTTATAATATCTGATATTGAGGGACAGTCACGAGAAGAAATTTTAGCTTCTTTTACTAAGCAGTTTTATATGGGAAGCTCATATATTCCTAAAGAAATATTAATAGAAGAAGAATTTGAAGATATGGCTTTAGTAGCTAGATGGTTATCTGAAAAAAGAGGATCTAAGGTGTATATTAAGATGCCAAAACGAGGGGAAAAAAATCATCTGATGGAAATGGTACGAAAAAATGCATTACAGGCGCTAAACCAATACAGTGACAGAATAAAACGAAATATGAATGAAAATAAAAGTACTTTAATGGCTTTGAAAGAAGTATTAGGATTAGAACATATACCAAATAGGATTGAAGCCTTTGATATATCCAATATCCAAGGAGTAGAATCAGTTGGATCTATGGTTGTATTTGAAGAAGGAAATAAGAAAAGTAGTGACTATAGAAGATTTAAAATAAAATCTATAGAAGGTCCAAATGATTATGGTAGTATGGAAGAAATACTTTGGAGAAGATTTAAAAGAGCAATAGAAGAAAGTAAACTTATAAAGGAAAATAAAGTTGGAATAGAAAGTTTTTCCATATTACCTGATTTAATAATGATGGATGGAGGAAAAGGTCAAGTAAATATTGCACTAAAGGTTATAGAACAATTCAATTTAAACATACCTGTTTGCGGTATGATAAAAGATGATTTCCATAAAACTAGAGGGTTAATATATAATAATAAAGAAATTACTATTGCTAAGAATACTGAAGTTTTTAAATTAATTACACGAATACAGGATGAAGCCCATAGGTTTGCAATAAGCTACCATAGAAGTCTAAGAGATAAAAAATTATTTAAATCAGTATTGGATGATATATCAGGCATTGGTGATAAAAGGAAGAAAGCATTGCTTAGAACATTGGGTTCAATTGATAATATAAAAACAGCAAGTACTAAGGAATTACAAGATGTAGAAGGTATGAATATTATATCAGCTGAAGCAGTATATAATTTTTTCAGGAAAAAGTGAGTCTAATCTGGGATGCTTTAATATCATACAGAAATGAAAGGAGAGTTAAAATGGATTCAGTATCAATAAAAAGATTAATAAAAGATTTAGATGTTGAAGTTATTTATCAAAGTAAAGACAATAATATAAAAATAATAAAAAGCGATATAAACAGACCTGGGCTCCAATTAGCTGGATATGAGGATTACTTTGCTTATGAAAGATTACAAATTATTGGTAAAGTAGAATGGCACTATTTACAAACATTAGATGAGGATACCAAAATGAAAAGATTAAATTATTTTTTCAAGCATCCTATTCCTGCTGTAATAATAAGTAGAGATTTAGAAATTACAGATGAAGCCCTGGATTTAGCAAAAAAATATGATAGGACTGTGTTGAGAACAAGTCTTTCTACAACAAAGTTCATTAATGGATTAATAAATTATTTAGATGATATGTTAGCTCCTAGTACTACTATGCATGGGGTACTAGTAGATATATATGGGGTAGGTGTATTAATAGTAGGTAAAAGTGGAGTAGGAAAAAGTGAAACTGCTTTAGAATTAATAAAGAGAGGACATAGATTGGTTGCAGATGATGCTGTTGAGATTACAAAAAGAGATGAAGGAGTTTTAAAAGGAAAAGCTCCAGAATTAATTAGACATTTTCTAGAGATTAGAGGTATTGGTATACTTGACATTAAAAGACTTTACGGTGTAGGAGCAGTTAGAAATGCTAAAGGAATAGATTTAGTAGTAGAATTAGAGTATTGGGATGAAAAAAAGGAATATGACAGAATAGGACTAGATGAAGAGTGTACGGATATATTAGATACTAAAATGCCTAAAATTGTGATACCAGTAAAATCTGGTAGAAATCTTGCTATGATTGTAGAAGTAGCTGCTAGAAATCATAGACAAAAGAAAATGGGATATAATGCTGCATTAGAATTGAACAATAAGCTAATGGATCAAATGGAAAATAGATAGAACAGGTAATTGCTGTATAGTGATAGGAGGTATTAAAGTGTATATTGGAATTGATGTGGGAGGAACAAGTATTAAGGCAGGTATAGTAGATTATAAAGGAAATATTTTATATAAGGATACAATTGGTACAAGAGCAAGTTTAGGATATGAAGCGGTAAGGGAAGACATGATTACTCTTATAAATAAGGCGATTCAATATTCAAAACAAGAGAATTATAGAATAGATTCTATAGGAATAGGAGTTCCTGGAATAGCAGATCCTCAAAGTGATAATGTAATATACTGTACTAATTTGAATTGGAAAGATGCCCCATTAGGTAAAGATTTAAAATCTAGATATGGACTACCTATTTATATTGATAATGATGCTACAGTAGCTGCTATAGCTGAGAGTGTAAAAGGTATAACAAAGGGTAGCGAAAACTCAGTATTTTTAACTCTAGGTACAGGGGTTGGAGGTGGAATAATAATAAATAGAAAAGTGTATAGTGGAACTCATAATAAAGGCTCCGAGATAGGACATATGATTATTGGTGAGAACTTTTATGATTGTAACTGTGGGAATAATGGATGCCTAGAAACCTTTGCATCAGCTACAGCCATAGTTAGATATACACAAAAATTGATAGATGAAGGTTTCCTGGATGAAGAGTTTATGGAAGCTTTAAGAAGTAAAGATGGAGTAATGGATACAAAGTTTATCTTTGATATGGCGAAAAAAAATAATGAATTGGCATTAAAATCCATAGATAGGATGGTAAAATACTTATCTATTGGCATTGGCAATTTTATAAATATATTAAATCCAGATATAATTGCTATAGGCGGTGGAGTATCAAAAGCAGGAAAATATTTGATAGAAAAAATAAATAGAGAATTTATCAATTATGTAATATTTAAAGAAGGTTCAACTACTGAAATAAAGTTGTCTCAATTGGGTAATGACGCAGGAATTATTGGTGCTGCCTTGATTTCAGAATATAAGTAAAATTATATTGTATACAATAATTTGAAAAATCATATCTTTCACACAAATGTTGAAAGATACCAAAAAATTGTATCATATTGACTTTCATAGAATTGTTTAATATACTTAATTTGAACAATTTTGTTGATTAATTTATATAAAATATAAGGGGGTAATTACATATGGCAAAAGTAATGAAAACTATGGATGGAAATACTGCTGCAGCTTATGTATCATATGCATTTACAGATGTTGCTGCTATTTATCCTATAACACCTTCATCACCAATGGCTGAATATGCTGATGATTGGTCTGCACATGGTAAGAATAATATTTTTGGACAGCCTGTTAAGGTAACTGAATTACAATCAGAGGGAGGAGCATCTGGAGCAGTTCATGGAGCTTTACAAGGTGGAGCATTAACTACCACTTTCACTGCCTCTCAAGGTTTATTACTAATGATACCTAATATGTATAAAATCGCTGGAGAACTTTTACCAGGAGTGTTTCATGTAAGTGCTCGTGCTGTAGCGAGTCATGCATTATCAATATTCGGAGATCATTCAGATGTTATGGCAGCAAGACAAACTGGGTTTGCATTATTAGCATCCGGTAGTGTTCAAGAAGTTATGGATTTAGGTGGAGTTGCTCACTTAGCTTCTATAAAGTCTAGAATACCTTTCTTACATTTCTTTGATGGATTTAGAACCTCTCATGAAGTTCAAAAGATAGAAGTAGTAGATTATGATGAATTTGCTAAATTAGTAGATTATGATTCGGTAAAAGCTTTTAGAAAAAGATCATTAAATCCAGAGCGTCCTGTAACAAGAGGTACAGCACAAAACCCTGATATATTCTTCCAAGCTAGAGAATCTTCAAATAGATTCTACAATGAATTACCAGCAATAGTAGAAGAATACATGAAAGAAATATCAAAGGTAGTTGGAAGAGAATATAAACCTTTCAATTATTATGGAGCAGAAGATGCTGAAAAAGTAATAATAGCTATGGGATCTGTTACAGAAACAATAGAAGAAACAGTAGATTACTTAGTTTCTAAAGGAGAAAAAGTAGGGGTTATAAAAGTACACCTTTATAGACCTTTCTGCAAAGACTTCTTCTTCAATGTATTACCAAAGACAGTTAATAAAATAGCTGTATTAGATAGAACTAAAGAACCAGGATCATTAGGGGAACCATTATATCAAGATGTTAGAACTTTATTCTATGATGAGGAAGTTAAACCTCTTATAATAGGTGGAAGATATGGATTAGGTTCTAAAGATACTACACCTTCACAAATAAAGAGAGTATTTGATGAATTAAACAAAGAAAATCCAAAGAATGGATTTACAATTGGAATTAATGATGATGTTACCCATACATCATTAAGTATAGAGGAGAGCATTAACACTATTCCAGAAGGTACTATTAGATGTAAGTTCTGGGGATTAGGATCAGATGGAACTGTTGGGGCTAATAAAAATGCTATAAAAATCATTGGTGACAATACTGACTTATATGCTCAAGGATACTTCTCATATGACTCTAAGAAATCAGGTGGAGTTACAGTATCTCACTTAAGATTTGGTAAGCAGCCAATTAAATCAACTTACTTAATTGATCAAGCAGATTTCATTTCTTGCTCAACTCAATCTTATGTTGATAAATATGATCTATTAAAGGGACTTAAAAAGGGTGGAACATTCTTATTAAACACATTATGGTCTCCAGAAGAATTAGAAAATAAACTTCCAGCATCAATGAAGAAGTTTATAGCTGATAACGAAATTAAATTCTATACAATAAATGCTACTGAGATAGCTCAAGAGATAGGATTAGGCCATAGAACAAACATGATAATGCAATCTGCATTCTTTAAATTAGCTGAAGTGATCGACTTAGATGAAGCTATTGAGTACTTAAATGGTGCAATTGTTAAATCCTATGGTAAAAAAGGTGAAAAGATAGTTAAGATGAATCAAGATGCTGTTCAAAAAGGAATAGAGTCCTTAGTTAAGATAGATGTACCAGAAGAGTGGGTAGAGGAAACTGTTGAAAGTCAAGTAGCAGCAGGAGTTGAAACACCAGATTTCATTAAAAATATTCTTGAGCCAGTTAATAGACAAGAAGGAGATTTACTTCCTGTAAGTACATTCTTAGAAGCAGAAGATGGAACATTCCAAAATGGAAGTGCTAAATTTGAAAAACGTGGTATCGCTGTAAATGTACCAGAATGGATACCAGAAAATTGTATTCAATGTAATCAATGTTCTTTTGTTTGTCCTCATGCAACTATAAGACCAATTCTTATAGATGAAGAAGAAATGGAAAGAGCACCAGAAGATTTTGAAACATTAGATGCAATGGGTAAGCAATTCAGTGGACTTAAATATAAAATACAAATTTCGACTCTAGATTGTACTGGATGTGGAAACTGTGCTGATATTTGTCCTGCTAAAGAGAAGGCATTAGTAATGGAGCCTATTGAAACTCAAACAGAAAAAGAAGTTCCAAACTGGGATTTTGCAATGACAGTTTCTGAGAAGAAGGATAGAATGAATATAAATACTGTAAAAGGAAGTCAGTTTGCTCAACCATTATTAGAGTTCTCAGGGGCTTGTGCTGGTTGTGGAGAGACTCCTTATGCTAAAGCAGTAACACAATTGTACGGAGATAGAATGATTATAGCTAATGCTACTGGGTGTTCATCAATTTGGGGTGGTTCAGCACCATCAACTCCTTACTGTGTAAACTCAGAAGGTAAAGGACCTGCTTGGGCAAACTCTTTATTTGAAGATAATGCAGAGTATGGATATGGTATGGCTGTAGCAGTTAACCAATTAAGAAATAAATTAGAACTTGTAATGAAAGAATTAATTGAACTGAATGTTTCTGATGATATTAATACTGTAATGAATGAATGGATTGAAGGAAAAGAAGATGCTGAAATTTCTAAGCAAACAACAGCAAAAATACTTCCAATGCTTAAATCTAATAATGTTACAGATGAGAGAGCAAAAGAACTATTAGCAGAAATAGAAGAAAATAAAGACTATCTTATCAAAAAGTCAGTATGGATCGTTGGTGGAGACGGTTGGGCATATGATATCGGTTACGGTGGATTAGACCATGTACTAGCTTCAGGAGAAGATGTTAATGTATTAGTATTTGATACTGAAATTTACTCAAATACTGGTGGACAGTCTTCAAAAGCAACTCCAACGGCAGCAGTAGCTCAATTCGCTGCTTCAGGTAAGAGAACTAAGAAGAAAGACTTAGGTATGATAGCAACAACTTATGGATATGTATATGTAGCTCAAGTTGCAATGGGAGCTAATAAAAATCAATTTATGAAGGCATTAGTTGAAGCCGAAAGCTACAAAGGACCTTCACTAATCATAGCTTATGCACCATGTATTAGTCATGGTATCAAAGCTGGTATGGGTAAAGCTCAAGAACAACAAAAGAATGCTGTAGAAGCTGGATACTGGCATTTATATAGATATAACCCAGAGCTTAAAGGAGAAGGAAAGAATCCATTTGTATTAGATTCTAAAGAGCCAACTGCTTCATTTAAAGATTTCTTAATGAGTGAAGTAAGATATACTACTTTATCTAACACTTTCCCAGAGGTTGCAGAAGAATTATTCGACCATGCTGAGGAAGATGCTAAAGAAAGATATGCTAATTATAGAAGAATGGCTGAAATGAAATACTAATTTAATATTAAGGATGATGATTAATTTCATCATCCTTTTTTCTTTTTCATAATCTCTATAGCAAGGGAATATTTATACTATGGGGGGTGGCGTAATGAAGTGGACTAAAAAAGTATCTAGACTACTAATAATACTTTTTATAATAGTTTGGCCTATTTATTTATTTTTAATAAAGAATAATAAAGAACTAAACAAAGAAGAAGAACAATGGAGGGGGATAATAACAATGTGGGATTATCCCAGATTAGATATTGAAAAAGGTACTAGGTATAATTGGATTATGGGTATAATAAAAGAATTTGAGAAAGACCATCCTGGAGTATATATAAATTTTCAACCATTAGATTGGGATAAAGGACCAATAAAATTAGAAGCTGCATTAAATACTTCTACGTTACCAGACATAGCTCCAGTAGCAACCGAATATGAATATATGAATGATAAGATATTAGAACCTCTAAATGATTATATAACTGAAAAGGAAAAACAAATATTTAAATATCAAACCTTAGAAGCGGTAACTAATAATGAGAATATATATGGTATGCCATTTATGATGACTACCTATTGCATGTATATTAACTTAGATCTTTTTACTCAAAGAGGAGTAGAACCTCCAAAAGAAGGAAATTGGACTTATGATGAATTTATAGAGAGTATGCAAAAGCTTACTTATGATGAAGATGGAAATGGTGAAATTGATCATTATGGATTTACTTCTTTTATAGAGCCTAATAAATATAATTTATGGGGAATTATACTATCAGATGGAGCTAATATATTAAACACAAAACAAGATAAATATGTATTTAATGGGGATAAAGCTCTTTCTGGAATAAATAAGGTAGTAGATTTAAAATATAAATATAAAGTAACTCCAGAAAGTTTTGGAAGTGATAGTGAAAATGTAAGTTGGACTAAATTTTATAAAGATAAATCAGTAGCTGTTTATCCTACAGGGTCTTGGGCAGTTAGTGTATTAGATAAACTAAAAGACTCTGGTGAAGGTTTTAACTATATGGTTGCTAACTATCCACTTGGAGATAATAAAATACCTAATTTATTAAATAACTCTGTAGCTGCCTATGGAATAACACAACAAGAAAATGAAAAGAAACTAGAATTATGTGTGGAACTATTAAAGTCTATAATAAGAAAAGAGAATCAGATGAAACTTAAAAACATGGGAGTATTCTCTATAAGAAAAGATATAGAGGAATTATATCCTGACAATCCTCAAATGAAAAAATTGAATAACTATATTAAATACTCTAAAAATGTTCCTAAACATAAAAAATGGAATGAAATAGATAGAATTATGCAAAATCAAATAAGGTTAGCCATCATTGGTGAAAAATCATCAAAAGAAGCTTTAAATGAAGCTAATAAACAAATTAATATACTTTTATCAAATTAATATATAAATTCTATGGTACAATAATGAGGTATGGGTATAATTATAAGAAATATATTTTTTTGTACAGGAGTTGGTGTAGTTGAAAAAAAATGAAATTTATGAATTAATAAATGAAGAATTTAGTAATATTAAATTAGAAAAAGATGTACTAATGAAAGAACACACATATTTTAAAATAGGTGGGCCTGCAGATGTAATGGCTTATCCACAGAATATTAATGATGTATCAAGGTTAATTAAGTTTTGTAATAATAATAATATAGATTACTTTGTCCTTGGCAATGGAACAAATCTATTAGTTAGAGATAAAGGAATAAGAGGATTAGTTATTAAAGTTGACGATAATTTAAATGACATTAAAGTTGAATGTAATAAAATAATAGCAGAAGCTGGAGCAAAGGTATCCAGAGTTGCGAAGATGGCTTTAAAAAATTCTCTTACAGGATTAGAAGGTGCTAGTGGTATCCCCGGGTCATTAGGTGGAGGAGTAGCAATGAATGCTGGTGCTTATGGAACTGAACTTAAAGATGTTATTACTAAAGTAAAATGCATAGATGAAAACGGAGATATTAAAGAATATTCCAAAGAAGAAATGCATTTTGGATATAGACATAGTAGAGTGCATGAAGAAAAACTATTAGTAGTTGAAGTCGAAATGGAAATGGAAAAAGGGAATTATGATGATATTAAAAACTCTATGGATGATTATACTGAAAGAAGGAATACAAAACAACCGATACAGCTTCCTAGCGCAGGAAGTACATTTAAAAGACCTGAAGGAGATTATGCAGGTAGGTTAATAGATGTATCAGGATTAAGAGGATTTAGATATAAAGATGCTCAAGTATCTGAAAAGCATTGTGGATTTGTAGTTAACTTAGGTAATGCTACATGTGAAGATGTATTAACTTTGATAAAAACTATACAAAAAACAGTGAAAGATAGACATGGAGTAGAGCTTCAAAGAGAAGTATTAATAGTAGGAGAAGAATAATATCCTTAGGAGGCGATAATATGGAATTTGTTATAGTTACAGGATTATCTGGAGCGGGGAAAAGTCAAGCTATAAAAGTGATGGAAGACATAGGCTTTTATTGTATGGACAACCTACCACCTTCATTACTTCCTAAATTTGCTGAACTATGTTATCAATCCATGGGAAAGGTAAAAAGAGTAGCTTTAGTGGTAGATATAAGGGGTGGAGAATTCTTTGATGATTTATTTGAGAACTTAAGTAAACTCAAAGATTATGGATACAATTATAAAATAATGTTCTTAGATGCATCAAATGAAGTGCTAATTAAGAGATATAAAGAACTTAGAAGACCCCATCCGTTATCTCCTGATGGACAAATAATTGATGGAATATCAAAGGAAAGAGATATATTAACTGAGATAAGACAGAAATCTGATTATCTAATAGATACTACTAATTACACAATTGGAAATTTAAAAGAGAAAATAAAAAGTTTATTCCTAGAAGGAGAAAAAAAAGATAATTTTACTATATCTGTAGTATCTTTTGGATTTAAACATGGTATACCTTTAGATGCAGATTTAGTATTTGATGTAAGATTTCTTCCTAATCCTCATTATATAGATGAATTAAGAGAGTTTACAGGAAATGATAAGAGGGTAAGAGACTATGTAATGAACTGGGATCAGTCTAAAGAGTTTTTAAATAAATTAAATGATATGATTAGTTTCTTGATTCCTTTTTATATAAAAGAAGGTAAAAGTCAACTAATTGTTGCAATAGGCTGTACTGGAGGGAAACATAGATCAGTAACTATTGCCAATGAATTGTTTCATTATTTAAAGAATAATAAATTCAAAGGAATGATAAAACATAGAGATAGTAATATAAATATTAAGAAGGGATCCAATGAAAATTAATAAAATGAAAATAAAAATAGGAATAAAACGGTGGATTGTATTAGGGGGAATAGGGATTATTTTATTTTCTCTAGGATTATCTCCTATATATAAGTACATTAATTTTACAATTGATGAACCGTATATTTATATTATTATGATAATTGTAGGTACTATCTTTTTATTTATTTCTTTAAAGTATGGACTTGGTACATTGCTAGGAGTAATTAATAAGTATAAATATGAAGTTGATTTAAGTAAAAACTCAGTTTCTAATATGATAAATAAGAAAAAAGTATTAGATAAAGGTCCCAAGGTTGTAGTATTAGGAGGGGGAACTGGACTTTCTGTCCTTCTAAGAGGGTTGAAAAATTATACATCAAATATTACAGCTGTAGTAACAGTTGCAGATGATGGTGGTGGTTCAGGTATTCTGAGAGAGGATTTAGGTATGTTGCCTCCGGGAGATATTAGATCTTGTATTTTAGCATTAGCGGATACAGAACCTACAATGGAAAAATTACTTCAATATAGATTTACTGAAGGAAATTTGAAGGGCCAAAGTTTTGGAAATCTATTTATAGCCGCTATGAATGGTATATATGACAATTTTGAATTTGCAATAAAAGAGATGGCTAATGTTTTAGCTGTATCTGGAGAAGTTTTACCAATGACTTTAGAAGATGTAACATTATATGCAAAATTGGAAAATGGTAAAGTTATCAAAGGGGAATCAAATGTTTCTGTAGTAAATGAAGAAATAAAAAGTAAAATAGAAAAAGTTTTTTTAAAACCACAAAATCTTAATCCTTTAGTTGAAACTATTGATAGAATTAGAGAAGCAGATATTGTATTACTAGGTCCTGGTAGTTTATATACTAGTGTAATACCAAATTTATTAATAAAAAATATAGTTAAAGAGTTGGAAAATACTAAAGCTACTAAAATATATATAAGTAATGTTATGACCCAGCCGGGAGAAACTGATGGATACTCAGTAAGTGATCATGTAAGGGCTATTATTAAGCACAGTAGTGAAAAAATAATTGATTATGTAATTACTAATAATGAAAAGTTACCAGCTAATGTATTACAGAAGTACTCTGAGGATGGGGCAACTCCTGTTTTATTAAATGAAGAGGACAATGATTATTTAATTATAAAGGGAATAACAGTTATAGAAGATAATCTGATTGATATAAAAAAAGATTATATAAGACATGATGCTATAAGGTTAAGTCAAATTATTACTTCATTATCTCAAAATCATAAACTACCTATTTTAGAATTCCTAAATAGTAGAAAAGATATTAGTAAAAGCTAATATCTTTTTTTATTTTAAAATATTTCAAAAATTCTGTCTACAAAAAAGGATTTTTATCTTTTTATGTTTAATTAATAATATGGATGATAAGGGGGGCTTATATGAATTTTGATGAGGAACAAAGGGATGAAATATATACAGCAATGAGTAACGGTAAAAGATTAAATCCTTTAGTTAAAAAAAGTTGGTCAAGATCTCAATCCTATGAAATTAAACCAAATGCTTCAGGTGTGACAATAAAGTACGAAAAAGAAGAGTTTGAAGCAATTTTAAAACAGTATACTGAAGTATTAGAAATTATAGGATCCTATGCAAATATATTATTAATTAACTCACTTGAAGATAATGAAATGATTATTAATGTATTTGATAGGAAGTGTCATTTGATACATCAATGGGGAAATAAGGAATATAGTTTAACTTTAGAAAAAATCGGGCTTAAAAAAGGAGTTTGTTGGAAAAATAAATATATGGGAACTAATGGTCCTGGAGAAGCATACTTACTAGATAAAACTATTATTATTGAAGGATATGAGCATTATTTAATTAATAGGAAAGGTATAGCTCAGATATCTATTCCTATTCATGATACTGTAGGGAATTTATTTTGTATTTTAGATATGACTATTCCTGATAAATTAAACGTCCAATATTATTATAAGGCTTTATTAATGGTATGTAATGGAGTAGAGAGAGAATTAAAGAGGATGAATTTCATAGACACAAATTCTATAAAAAATCAATGTAAAAGATCAATAGAGGATGATGCTTTTGTTAATGAAAAGTTTATAGAACTAAATCAAAGGTATCTAAATAGACGTCTTTTATTAAAGGCAATTTTCGATCAACAGGATATAGGAACGGCTTATTATTCTAATGATGGAAATATAATATTAGATGCTAATGATAAATACAGAGATATAGTTGAAGGCGTTTCAGGAACTAGGGATATAATAGGTAAAAGTATTTTAAAATTAACTAATAAATCATGGAAACAAAAGCAACGAATATACGATTTTTGGGAAAAGAGAAAAGAGACAGGGACAAAAGGTAATTTACAAGAAGTTGTTATACCTAAACAAGGCAAAATTAAATTTTATAATATAAATGTAGAGCCAATCAAAAGGAATAATGAAATTATGGGATGGGTAGAAACCATTAGTGATATTACAAAAATAAAAAGAGTGCAAAAAAAGATTAGAGAAAGAGATAAATTGTTTACAGATATATTAGATAGATTTCATATTCCTGTAGCTTTATTAAAATATCCAGATTTAAATATTAAATATATAAATAAATATGGAAATGAACTGATAAATAAATTTATAGGTGAAAAATTAACGATTAAGGAGATGCAGGGTAAAACATTATATGAACTCAGAGATATTAACAATATAGATAGTGAAGTTGATTATATGATATATAGATTGGAAAATAAAGTATTCCTAGATTCGAAACAATTAGACATGAAATTAAAGGATAAATCTAATGTAACATTAAAAGTTACAGATACTCCATTATATGATGACGGTAATTTGAAGTCCGTGGTTATGGCTGGTGTGGATATAACTCAAGAGTTAAAATTTTTAAAAGCCAAAGATCAATTTTTCTCAATAATATCACATGAATTAAGATCTCCAGCAAATATTATTATAGCTGCATCTCAATTGCTATTAACTGATAAATATAGAGAAGAATTAAGTTTAAATGCAATAAGTCATATAGAAAAAATTAAGATTAATTCTTATAGATTATTGAGGCTTATAAATAACTTCTTAGATATACAAAAATCAGAAGCAGGGTACTTAGAATTAACTAAGGGTAATTTTGATATAATATCTTTTTCTGAAGAAATAACTAATTCTATTACTCATCTAACTGATAGTAAAGGTATTGAGGTGATTTTTGATACAGAATTTGAAGAAAAGATAATTTCTTTAGATATTGAAAAATATGAAAGAATACTGCTGAATTTATTATCTAATGCTACTAAGTTTACTCCAGAAGGGGGACAAATAATAGTTAATATTTTTCAAAAGGAAGATAGAATATGTATTTCGGTTAAAGATAGTGGGATAGGAATTGCAGAAGATAAACTAGATAAAATATTTGAAAAATTTACCATAATAGATAGTTCATTATCAAGAGTAAGTGAAGGTACAGGATTAGGACTAAACTTAGTAAAGATACTTATTGAAAAAATGGATGGAAATATTGTAGTCAACAGTGTGGAAGGAGAAGGAACAGAATTTAGTATATGTTTGCCAGATAAAAAAATAAAAAATAAAGATAGATCTAGTATGAAGAGAACAAAAAAAGAGTTAGAGCATATAACTAACATAGAATTCTCTGATATAAACTAAGAAAAAATGAAGGTATTTTCTAAGAATTATAGAATAACAATATATAGTCAAAATATTTTAAATAATAAAATATTTTAGAAATTAATATAAAGGGGGCATTTAAATGTATGAAAAAATGGCAGAGCCATATAGGATTAAAATGGTAGAAACTATTAAACTAATACCAAAGGAAGAAAGAGAAAAGAGAATAGAAGAAGTAGGATATAATCAATTTGGTTTAAAAAGCGAAGATATTTTCATTGATCTGTTGACTGATAGTGGTACTGGTGCTATGAGTGATAATCAGTGGGCAGGACTTATGCTAGGAGATGAATCCTATGCTGGTAGTAAAAATTATTATAACCTTAAAGATAGTATAAAGGATATAATAGGATATAATTATTTTGTTCCTACCCATCAAGGTAGAGGAGCCGAAAATGTACTTTTCCCTTTATTAATAAAAGAAGGACAGTATGTATTAGGAAATATGCATTTTGATACTACTAAAGCTCATATTGAACTAAAAGGCGGTAGAGCCGTTAATTTAGTTATTGATGATGCATATGATACTCAAAAAGAGCATCCTTTTAAAGGCGATTTTGATATAGATAAACTAACAAGCTTTATTGAAGATAAGGGTGTTGAAAATTGTGCTTTCATAATTATAACAGTTACTTGTAATAGTGCTGGAGGACAGCCTGTATCAATGAAAAATATTAAAGAGGTTAAAAAAGTAGCAGATAAATATGGATTAAGAGTTTTCTTTGATGCTGCTAGATTTGCAGAGAATGCATATTTTATTAAGAAAAGAGAAAAAGGATATGAAAATAAAGAAATAAAAGAAATAATAAAAGAAATGTTTTCCTATGGTGAAGGACTTACTATGAGTGCTAAGAAGGATGGAATAGTAAATATGGGGGGTATGATTGCTCTAAAGGAAGATGAAGAGCTATTTGAAGGAGTAAGACAAAATGTTATCCCAATAGAAGGATTTCCTACCTATGGTGGACTTTCGGGTCGAGATATGGAAGCATTGTCTAGAGGACTTAGAGAGGTAGTACAAGAAGATTATTTACAGTCTAGAATAGGTCAAGTAGAATATCTAGGTAGAAAATTAGACGAAGCGGGTATACCTATTCAAAAGCCTGTGGGAGGTCATGCTGTATTTGTAGATGCAAAGAAGATGCTTCCTCATATACCATATCACCAATTCCCAGCCCAGGCTCTATGTGTAGAATTATATAAAGAAGCAGGAATAAGAGCAGTAGAAATAGGATCATTCCTTCTAGGTAGAGATCCAGACACTAATGAACAATTAGAGTCACCATTAGAATTATTGAGGTTAACTATACCTAGAAGAGTGTACACTAATAATCATATGGATGTTATAGTGGAAGCTTTTAAAAATATTAATGAAAGAAAAGACCAATTAAAAGGCTATGACTTTACCTATGAGCCAAAAGTATTAAGACATTTTATAGCTAAATTAAAACCAATAGAATAGAAGTAAAAAAGATGGGCTACTAGCCCATCTTTTTTACTTCTATTCTATTGTATAAGCAATTCCTAATTTTATAGTGTTTTCTATAGAATCCATATGACATCTTTCATGAGCGTGAGAGCTATCAACACCAGGGCCTATTAATCCATGTTTAAATTCCCAACCAGCTCTTAATGCTGCACTGGCATCAGATCCATAGTGAGGATAAATATCTACAGTATAGTCTATATTATTTTTCTCAGCTAATTTAACTAAATGTTTTTTTAAATGATAGTCATAAGGGCCACTAGAATCTTTAGCACATATAGTGACTTTATATTCATCTGAAGTCTGACCATCACCTACAGCTGCCATATCTATTGCTATAAATTCAAAAGTTTTTGAAGGTATAGAAGCACTAGAACCATGACCTACTTCTTCATAGTTACTTATAAAGAAATGTGTTGTATATTTAGGAGTAACGTCCTTATCTTTAAGAAATTTAGCAATACCTAATAGTACTGCAACACCAGCCTTATCATCTAAATGTCTTGATTTTACAAAACCATTTTCTGTAATAACTGTTCTAGGGTCGAAACTAACAAAATCTCCTACACCAATACCTAACTTTTTAACATCTTCCTCAGATTTTACCTTTTCATCAATTCTAACCTCTAAAGAGTCTTCATCTCTATCAGACTTATCAGATTTACTACCATGAACATGAACTGAAGCCTTATTCAAAACAATAGTACCAGTATATTTAGCTTCAGTAGAAGTTATAATTGTACAATGTTCTCCCTCGATTGAATGCCAATCATAACCACCAATTTGAGTTAATTTAAGCCTACCATTTGACTGTATTTCCTTTACCATACCACCTAGAGTATCTACATGAGCTGATAAAGTTCTATGCTTGTCATCATTAATTCCAGGTATAGTAGCAATTAATGCTCCTTTTTCGGTAAAATATGTATCGATGTTAAGAGAACTAAACTCATTTAGCATTAATTTCATAACATCATCTGTATAACCAGTAGGACTAGGAGTAGTTAGAAGTTTATCTAATATATACTTCATGTAATTTGTATCAATAACCATAAACAACACCTCATTTTTAGAATTTTTTGACTATACTATCATTGTATAATATAATTATTATTTAATTCAACTATTTTAAGTAGTAAAACTTATGGTATAATATAATAAAGTTTTAGTGGGAAAATAAATGATACAACTCTTGAGTATATAAACAGGAGTGTGATTATATGAGAGAAGAGATAAGTTCAGGGGGCGTCGTTATATTTGGGAATGCCATACTATTATTAAAAAAATATAATGGAGATTGGGTTCTTCCAAAGGGAAGAGTAGAAGATAACGAAAGTTTATTACATGCTGCTGTCAGAGAAGTATATGAAGAAGGAAATGTTAGAGGAAATGTTATTAAATATATAGGTAATATAAACTATTGCTTTAGAAATAATAGAGGATATAATAATGAATTAGTAAAAAAGACAGTTCACTGGTATCTAATGGATACTAAAAGCATGAATTGTGCTCCTCAGAAAAATGAAGGATTTGTAGAAGCTAGATTTGTTCATATTGAAAGAGCAGTAATGATTGCTAAATATGAAGATGAGCGAAAAATAATTAAAAAAGCAATTAATGAGATTAGTTCAAATTAGGAGTAGATAGAAATGTCATTTTCATCTAAAACAAAAAATAGATTATCAAGACTAGAAATAAAAGATTCTTGTTGTCCAAAAGCAGAATTGGCAGCATTGGTAAGAATGAGTGGTACTATTCAATTTACTGGAAGTGGTAGGATAAATTTAAAATTTTCTACTGAAAACGCTGCCATTGCTAGACGTATATTCACTTTAATAAAGACGCTTCATAATGCCCACACAGAAGTTATGGTTAGAAAGAATAAGCAATTAAAAAAGAATAATAGTTATTTAATGATTATCCATGATCCCCATAGTGTGGATAAAATAGTAAGGGATACTGGACTTTTTACATCTGATGATAAAAATATATTAAATATTAATTATAGAGTACCTAGGGACATTATAAAGAATAGGTGTTGTAGACGAGCATATATTAGAGGAGCATTCCTTGGTGGGGGTTCTTTAAGTGATCCTGAAAAAACTTATCATTTAGAATTTGTAACGCATAATGAAGAACATGCTAATGATTTATCAAAAATTATAAATTCTTTTGATTTAAATTCTAAGATTGTAATAAGAAAGGATTATTATGTAGTATATATTAAAGAGGGAGAACAAATAGTTGATTTGTTAAATATTATTGGTGCCCATACTTCTTTATTAGAATTGGAGAATATTAGAGTTCTAAAGGATATAAGA
This sequence comes from Anaeromonas frigoriresistens, assembly GCF_016820655.1. Lineage (GTDB taxonomy): Bacteria > Bacillota > Clostridia > Tissierellales > SIT17 > Anaeromonas > Anaeromonas frigoriresistens. The sequence continues at coordinate 45,686 of NZ_WSFT01000016.1, read as the reverse complement.
AACAATATAAATAGGATAGTAAATTGTGAAACGGCAAATCTGAGCAAGACTATAAATGCTTCTCTCAGACAGGCAGAAAATATAAAATATATTGAAAATACAATAGGCATTGATGAATTACCAGAGAATTTACAAGAAATAGCACAATTGAGATTGATAAATAAAGAAGCTAGTCTGAAGGAATTAGGAGATATGTTAATACCTACTATAGGTAAATCAGGAGTTAATCACAGATTAAGAAAAATAGAGAAGATAGCAGAGGATTTGAAAAAGGAGAGAGGTGATTTATAGTGGAGTCTAGAAAGGTTACTGTAAATAATAAGATAGGTCTTCATGCACGACCAGCAGCTTTATTTGTTCAGACAGCCAGCAAGTTCTTAAGTAATATATCTATAGAGAAGGCAGGAAAAAAAGTAAATGCAAAAAGTATAATGGGAATAATGGCTTTAGGTGTATGTCAAGGGGACGAAATAACGATGTTTGCTACCGGTGAGGATGAAAAAAAAGCAATTGATCATTTAGAAAATCTTTTGATCAATAAATTAGAAGAAGAATATGTATAATTATTATCAAAGTTATTGATTAAAAACTATTTAATTGTTATAGAATTAAATATGATAAAATATATAAATAGATAGTGATATATCACTATCTATTTTTTTAACTTATTGTTGAATATTAGATAAAACATTTTTTTAAGGAGTAGATCAGAATGTCAAGATTCACACATTTACATCTTCATACGGAATATAGTCTTTTAGATGGTGCTTCTAGAGTAGATAAACTTATGGATAGAGTTAAAGCACAAGGAATGGATAGTGTAGCCATAACAGATCATGGAGTAATGTATGGGGTTGTGAATTTTTATAAATCTGCTGTAAAAAAAGGAATAAAACCTATATTAGGATGTGAAGTATATGTTTCTATGGGAGAATATACTAGGAAAGATCCTAGTAAGGATAAAAGCCAATATCATTTAGTTTTATTAGCTGAGAATAATATAGGATATAAAAACTTGATTAAAATAGTATCAGAAGGGTTTGTAAATGGGTTTTATTATAAGCCAAGAGTAGATTTTACCATATTAGAAAAGTACAAAGAAGGTATAATTGTATTAAGTGGCTGTCTTGGTGGAGAACTCCAACAGAATTTACTTAATGATAATTATGATAAAGCAAAAAATATAGCCAAAAAATATAAAGATACCTTTGGAAAGAAAAATTATTTTTTAGAAATTCAAGACCATGGTATTAAGGAACAAAAATTAGTGAATGAAAAATTAATAAGACTAAGTGAAGAGTTAGATATAGAATTAGTTGCAACAAATGATGTTCATTATACTAATAAGGAAGATTCCAAATTTCATGATGTATTATTATGTATACAAACTGGAAAAACAATAAATGAAGAAAATAGAATGAAATTTCCTTCTACTGAATTCTATTTAAAAACCTATGAAGAAATGTCAAAAGTATTTCCTCATAGGTTAGATGCATTGGATAATACTGCAAAAATAGCAGATAGATGTAATGTTGAGCTTGATTTTGACACTCTTCATTTACCAGAATTTAATATACCAGAAGGATATACTAATGAGACATACTTTGAAGAATTATGCTATAAAGGATTAGAAGAAAGGTATGAAAATATCACCCAGGAAATACAAGAGAGACTTAAATATGAAATAAAAGTTATTGAAGATATGGGATATGTAGATTATTTTTTAATTGTATGGGATTTTATCAAATATGCTAAGGATAATGGAATTATGGTGGGACCAGGAAGAGGTTCTGCTGCTGGAAGTTTAGTATCATATACCTTAGGAATAATAGACATTGACCCTATCAAATATAACCTTATCTTTGAAAGGTTTTTAAATCCAGAGAGAGTTACCATGCCTGATATTGATATAGATTTCTGTTATGAAAGAAGAGAAGAAGTTATAGATTATGTTATAAAAAAATATGGGGATGATAGAGTAGCTCAGATAGTTACCTTCGGTACTATGGCTGCGAGAGGTGCTATAAGGGATGTAGGGAGAGCATTAGATATTTCTTATGGAGAGGTAGACTATATAGCTAAACAAATCCCTATGGAGCTAGGAATGACTATAGATAAGGCTTTGAGTGTTAATAATAAATTAATGGAATCCTATGAGGAAGATAATACTGTGAAAAGTCTCATAGATACAGCCAAAGACGTTGAAGGTATGCCGCGGCATACATCTACTCATGCAGCAGGGGTAGTTATTTCTAAGCTTCCTGTTACAGAATATGTTCCTTTAGGAAGAAATAATGACTCAATAATTACCCAATTTACAATGACAGAGTTAGAAGAATTAGGATTATTAAAAATGGATTTTTTAGGATTGAGAAATCTTACTGTTATAAGAGATGCAAAGACCCTAATAAAACAAAATTATAATAAAAAGATAGACCTTTCTAATTCAGACTATGATGATCCTAAAGTATATAAGATGTTTAGTAAAGGGGAAACCTTAGGAGTATTTCAATTTGAAAGTGCTGGTATGAGACAATTCTTAAAAGAGCTTAAGCCTACTGAGTTTGAGAATATAGTGGCTGCTAACTCTTTATTTAGACCAGGACCTATGAGGCAAATTCCTAGATATATTGAAAATAAAAATCATCCAGAAAAAATTGATTATACCCATCCAATTTTAGAACCTATATTGAAAGTTACCTATGGTTGTATGGTATATCAAGAACAAGTAATGCAAATAGTTAGAGATGTGGGTGGATATTCAATGGGAAGATCCGACCTAGTAAGAAGAGCTATGGGTAAAAAGAAAATGGATGTTATGGAAAGAGAGAGAAGACATTTTATCTATGGAAAAGAGGATGAAGAAGGTAATATTGAAATTGCTGGAGCTATTAGAAATGGAGTGGATGAAAAATCTGCAAATAAAATATATGATGAAATGATAGATTTTGCTAAATATGCTTTTAATAAATCTCATTCCGCCGCCTATGCAGTATTAGCTTATGAAACAGCTTGGCTAAAATATTATTATCCTGTAGAATTTATGGCGGCTTTACTTACTAGTGTAATGGGCAGTACAAACAGTGTGTCTTTATATATTCAAGAAAGTAAAAAGCTAGGAGTAGAAGTATTACCTCCTGATGTGAATGAAAGTTATGCAAAATTTACCGTATCTAAGGGAAGAATTAGATATGGATTAGCTGCTGTAAAAAATGTAGGAGTAGGATTAATAAATTCAATAATAAAAGCAAGGGTTATCGGTGAGAAATTTAGCAGTCTTACAGACTTTTGTAGTAGAGTTGAAAGTCAATCTTTAAATAAAAGAGCAATAGAAAGTCTTATAAAGGCTGGAGCATTTGATTCTGTAAAAGGAAATAGAGCTCAATTATTAGCTATATATGAAAGAGTTTTAGAAGGGGTACAACAGGATAAAAAGAGGAATATTCAAGGACAGTTCAATATGTTTCAGGATATAGCCTCAAAAGAAGGTAATAATATAAAAGAAGATGTATTGCCTAATATAAAAGATTTTCCTGATAGAACTTTGTTATCTATGGAAAAGGAAATGTTAGGAATATATATAAGTGGTCACCCTCTTTCTAGCCTTGAAGAAGAATTAAATACAATATCTACACTAAATACTAGTGAAATTATAGAAGTAAATAATAGTATAAAAGAAGGTAATAGTGATTTAGTTCATAGGGATGGAAGTCAAATTAAAATTGGCGGTATAATCATTTCAAAGAAGAATAAAATAACTAAGAATAATAATATGATGGCTTTTGCCACTTTAGAGGATTTATTTGGAGTTGTAGAACTTATTATATTCCCTAAGGTTTATGATAGATATACTAAATATATTGAAGAAGATAGTATTGTTATCGTAGAAGGGAAACTATCAATAAGTGAAGAAGATGAACCAAAAATAATTTGTTCTTCAATAAGACCACTTATGAAAAATAAGAAAAGTAAATTATATTTGAAAATAGCAGATAAGGAATACAATCTAAATAAAATTAAGGGTATTCTTTCAAACTATAATGGAGACATTCCTGTATATGTATATTTTGAGAAAAATAAAAAAACTGTGATGGCTGATAGAGATTTTTGGGTAGATGTTAGTAATAAGGGATTATTAGAAGAATTAAATAAGTTATTAGGGAGAGAAAATGTGAAACTTTCTTAGTATATAATTTTATATATTTTTAAATTATGGTATAATTACTCTGTATAAATTATTATTAAAAGAGTATTTGGAGGTAATTAAATGTGGACAGCAGTTCATATGGTCGAAGGAGAAGATCTAGCAAAGGAATTAAAGGATAAATTAACTCAAGAAGGGTTTTTAGTAAGATTTAAACCCTTTTCTAAAGAAGGGGACATAACAATATATAAAATAATGGCACCAGAGTTTGAGGCCAGGGATGTTCATAGTGTAATAATGGATTTAGGATATTAATAATAAAAAATAAAAAATATTAATTTTTAATTGCTATGGGACGTTTGAAGTCCATGGTGGATGAAATGTGAGGAGGATTACAATGAAGACTATTGGAGTACTTACCAGTGGAGGGGATGCCCCTGGGATGAATGCAGCTATAAGGGCTGTAGTAAGAACAGCAATATATAATGGAATTAAAGTTATGGGAGTTAATCAAGGTTATGATGGACTGATTAATGGTAATATAAAAGAAATGGGATTATCTAGTGTGGCTGATATAATACATAGAGGCGGTACCACACTAAGAACAGCAAGATCTGAGGAATTTAAAACTGAAGAAGGTAGAAAAAAAGCATTAAATGTAATGAAAGTTTTTGGTATAGATGGATTAGTAGTAATAGGAGGAGATGGATCATTTAAAGGAGCTGAGAAACTTAGCGATGAAGGGTTTCCAACTATTGGTATTCCAGGAACTATTGATAATGATTTAGGATATAGTGATTATACTATTGGATTTGATACTGCAATTAATACAGTAATAGATGCTATAAGTAAAATAAGAGATACTTCTACATCTCATGGAAGAGCCAATGTAATAGAAGTAATGGGTAGACATTGTGGTGATATTGCACTTTATGCTGGATTAGCAGGAGGAGCTGAAAGTGTTATAGTTCCTGAAGTTGGATACGAGGTAGATGAAGTTTGTCAAAAGCTAATTAAGGGTAGAAATAGAGGTAAGTTACATAGTATTATTATGCTTGCCGAAGGTGTAGGTAGAGCCTATGAGTTAAGTGATGAAATAGAGGATAAAACCGGTATCGAAACGAGGGTTACAGTTTTAGGACATATTCAAAGGGGAGGAAGTCCCACTGCCTTTGATAGAATACTAGCAAGTAAAATGGGTGCAGAATCTGTAAGACTACTTATAAAGGGTGAATCCGGTAAAGTGGTTGGTATTCAGGGAAATAAAATAATTAACATGAACATAAATGAAGCATTAAAGATAAATAATAATCTAGATAAAGATATGTATGAATTAACAAAAATATTATCTATATAATAGGGGTGAAAAGTATTATGAAAAGAACTAAAATTGTATGTACATTAGGACCAGCATCAGAAACAGAAGAACTTTTAACCGAACTAATAAATAATGGATTAAATGTGGCTAGACAGAATTTTTCCCATGGAAATCACGAAGAACATAAACAACGAATGGATTTAATAAAGAAGGTTAGAGAAAAGTTAAATACTCCAGTAGCAATTATGTTAGACACAAAAGGCCCAGAGATAAGAACAGGAGATTTTAAAGAAAGCAGTGTAATACTAGAAGAAGATCAAGAGTATATTATAACTACTAGAGATGTATTAGGAGACAAAGAGGTATGTCCTATAACCTATAAAGACCTACCAAAGGATATAGATAAAGGGGATACAATACTAATAGATGACGGGTTAGTAGGGTTAGAAGTTATAGAAGTACTTAATGATACTGATATAAAATGTAAAGTTAAAAATAGTGGAGAAGTGAAAAATAAAAAGGGTGTAAATGTACCAGGAGTTAAAATAAATCTTCCTGCTATAACTGAAAAAGATAGAAGTGATATAGAATTTGGTATTAAAAATGGTATAGATTTTATAGCAGCTTCATTCATAAGAAAGGCTTCTGATGTATTAGAGATTAGACAAATTCTTGAAGAAAATAATGCAGAAGATATCGAAATAATTTCTAAAATAGAAAATCAAGAGGGTGTCGACAATATTGATCGAATATTAGAAGTTTCTGATGGAATAATGGTAGCTAGAGGTGATTTAGGAGTAGAGATACCAGCAGAAGAAGTACCTTTAGTTCAAAAAATGATAATTAAAAAATGTAATTTAGCAGGAAAGCCAGTAATAACAGCTACTCAAATGCTTGATTCAATGATTAGAAACCCTAGACCAACAAGAGCAGAAGTTACAGATGTAGCTAATGCTATATTAGATGGTACTGATGCAATAATGTTATCAGGAGAAACAGCAGCAGGTAAATACCCTATAGAATCTGTACAAACAATGGCGAATATAGCTATGAAAACAGAAGGATCTTTAGACTACGAAGGACTATTATTCTCTAGAGCTCGTTTACAGGAAATAAGTGTTACAAATGCTATAAGTCATGCAACGTGTACAACTGCTCAAGATTTGGAAGCTCAAGCTATTATAACAGCTACTAGTACAGGATATACGGCACGGGCTGTATCTAAATTTAGACCAGCTGCACCAATTATAGCAGTCACTACATCAGAAAAAGTTAGGAGAAAACTTGGGTTAGTATGGGGAGTTAATTCTTTACTTTCAAGACAATCTTCATCAACAGATGATATAATAGACGATTCAGTATCTATATCTTTAGAAAATGGATATATAGAAAATGGGGATTTAGTAGTAATAACAGCAGGAGTACCTGTAGGAAAAGCTGGTTCAACTAACTTACTAAAGGTTCATACAGTAGGAGAAGTTGTATTAAAAGGAACTGGGATTGGAGATAGAAGTGCTATAGGAAATGTATGCATAGTATCCAGCAAAGAAGATGCAGAAGCTAAGTTTGAAGATGGTGACGTATTAGTTGCCATAAATACAGATAGAGATATTGTACCTTTTATGGAAAGATCCTCAGCAATAATCACAGAAAAAGGCGGACTTACTTCCCATGCAGCAGTAGTAGGTCTTAATATAGAAAAGCCTGTAATAGTAGGAGTAGATAAAGCTACTACAGAACTAAAGGATGGGGAACTTATTACAGTAGATAGTATAAGAGGTTTTATTTATAGAGGAAAAGCAAGAGTATTATAATAACTAAAAATGTCGAGGTTTATATAAACCTCGACATTTTTAATTATATACTTAACTTTCTCTGTGCAAACAAATTTGATATAATTATTATATATTATATAAATGGAGGATATCATGTCATATAAAACTACAATAAGAGCTAGATACAGTGAAACAGATCAAATGGGTATTATATATCATGCAAATTATTTTAATTGGTTTGAAGTAGGAAGGACAGAGTTTTTTAAAAACTTAGGATATAGCTATAAACAATTGGAAGAATTAGGAATACTTTTACCAGTAATAGATGTAGGTTGTAAATACAAAATATCAGCTAAGTATGATGATGAAGTAATAATAGAAACGTGGATTGATAAAATGAAAGGTGTTCGAATAGAATTTAATTATAATATTATTAGAAAAAGTGATAATGCTCTATTAGCAGAAGGGCATACCATTCACGCTTTTGTAGATAAGGACTTAAAACCAGTAAATTTCAAAAAAAAGTATAATGATTTATGGAGTAAACTATACGAAACCATGGAATAGGGGGAGAGCATATGTTAGGAAAACTTATACTATTATTTACATTGACACCTATAGTTGAACTATATATATTATTTCAAATTGCAAAAGTAACCAGTTTTTCAGCAACATTATTACTGGTATTATTAACTGGAATTGCAGGGGCCTATCTTGCTAAAAGTGAAGGTAAGATAATAATAACAAGAATAAAAACTGAAATAAATCAAGGTAGAATGCCAGGAAATGAGTTAATAAATGGTTTGTGTGTTCTTATAGGAGGAGCATTTTTATTAACTCCAGGAATATTAACAGATGTAGTAGGTTTTAGTTTAGTTATACCAATGACTAGAACAATATTTAAAGCATACATTAAAAGCAAATTTGAAAGTATGATAAAAGAAGGTCAAGTACATTTTTATTATAATCGAAGAGATTAATTAGTAAAATTTGGGTAGAAATATTGTTGACTTGAATAAAATATTTATTTAAGTCAACAATTTCTATAGAATGAGAAATTGGCAACCGATTCTCAATTTTTTAGGCACACCTTAGGGTGTGCCATTTTTTTATAAATAAATTGATTTTCTACTAAAATAATTGTACCAAAGGCGTAGCATTAATTGAAATTCCCAAAGCAGTAAAACATATCAATATTATTATCAAGAGATTTCTTATAGCTTTAAGCATTTTATCCCCTCCTAAGAAGCTTGTCTTTTAATATATTTGTATGTAGGGAATAATATATATAGAACATAAATTAGAAAATACCTTGAAAAAAATTATTAGTTTCTTTATAGTTATAAAGAGAGAAGGAAATTGTTAAAGGAGAGATACTTATGAAACCCCCAGTAATAGAAGGAGATATATATGAAGCAGAAGTAATAGATTTAAATCATCGAGGACAAGGTGTAGCTAAAATAGATGGATTTGCAATTTTTATCGATGATGGCATTCCTGGAGATAAAGGAAATCTTAAAATACATACAGTAAAAAAGAATTATGGTATTGGAGAATTTGTAAATATTAGTAGTCCTTCAGAATGGAGAATAGATGCTCCTTGTCATGTAGTAGATGAGTGTGGAGGTTGTCAAATTCAAAAGATAGATTATGATAAACAGTTAAAGATAAAAAAAGAAAGAGTTATAAATGATATGAAAAGAATCGGAGGAATGGAGGATATAAAGATTCATGATACTTTAGGAATGAAAGATCCTTTTGGATATAGAAATAAAGCTCAATTTCCTCTATCTCCTGGAGAAGACTTCGTTAAAATAGGATTCTATAGAAGAGGGACCCATGATATTGTAGATACTAATAGTTGTATAATACAACACTCAATAACAGATAAAATAATAAAAGTAGTAAGAAGCTTTATGAAGAAATACAATGTAAAAGCTTATGATGAAAAAAAGGAAAAAGGAATAATAAGACATATTTTAACTAAAACATCCTTTAGAACAGGGGATTTGATGATAGTACTAATAACAAATGGAGAAAAGCTCCCATATAAAGAAGAGTTAATTACCGAACTAACTTCAAATATTGAGGGAGTAAAAAGTATAGTTCAGAATATTAATACTAGAAGAAATAATGTTATATTAGGACATAAAACTATAAATTTATATGGAGAAGATAAAATAGTGGATTATATTGATGATATAAAATTTAATATATCTCCATTATCCTTTTTTCAAGTCAACCCTATACAGACAGAAGTTTTATATAATAAAGCTCTAGAGTATGCAGATTTACAAGGGGATGAGACAGTATTTGATCTCTACTGTGGAATAGGAAGTATATCTTTATTTTTAGCTAAAAAGGCTAAAAAGGTATACGGGATAGAGGTAGTTAAACTAGCTATAGAAGATGCTAAGAAAAATGCAAAAATAAATAAAATAACAAACGCAGAGTTTTTTACAGGAAAAGCAGAAGAAGTATTTCCTAAGCTGTATAAACAAGGTATAAGGGCAGATGTTGTAGTTGTAGATCCGCCAAGAAAAGGCTGTGAGCAAAAAGTACTAGATACAATAATAGAAATGAATCCTAAAAAAGTTGTATACGTATCCTGTAATCCAGCTACATTAGCAAGAGATCTAAAATACTTAAATGAAAATGGATACAAAACATTAGAAATACAACCAGTAGATATGTTTCCACATACAGTTCACGTCGAGACGGTAGTATTGATGTCGAGAGTGTAACCCATGATTATACTGGGTTTGAATGAGTACATTTATCTTGTTTACTCGACCGAAAGTAAGTTTTTACGTTTGGGGGAACATATCGAGTGATAGAAATTGAATTAAAAAGGGAAGTAGGTTTGAGTGGACAGAACAGATAACATCCTTAGGGTTGTGGAGATAGAATAGATGTAAGTGTTTATCTCTAAAATATTTTTAAATCTCAAGGATTACTTAAACTTTGAGATTTTTTTATAATTTATTGTAAGATTATTAAATCCCGTGCGTCTTATAGATAGGAGGTGAAAAAGTGACAGAGCTTGAGGAGATTTATAATAACTATTTTAAGGATGTTTACTTCTTCATATATAGTCTATCAAAAGATAAACATATAGCAGAAGATTTGACATCTGAAACATTTATAAAAGCGATAAAGTCCATTGAAAGCTTTAAAGGAAATTGTGATATCAAGGTGTGGTTATTTCAAATAGCCAAAAACTCATATTATTCATATATAAGAAAACATAAGACTTTGATAGAGCTAGACTCAGTGCCTGAAAAGAAAGATGATTTTGATATAGAAAGATCGGTAATTTCATCTGAAGAGTCGATGAAAACTCATGAAATTCTCCATAACTTATCTGAGCCATATAAGGAAGTGTTTTCTCTAAGAGTTTTTGGAGAACTGAGCTTTAGGCAGATTGGCAGTTTGTTTGGTAAAACAGATAATTGGGCTTGTGTCACTTTTCATCGAGCTAGAAATAAGATTAGAGAAGAAATGAGGGATTATTGATGAAAGTCACTTGTAATGTTATTAAAGATGTGTTGCCTCTATATTTAGAAAATATGCTTAGTGATGACTCGTGTATTATGGTTGAAGAACATATTGAGCAGTGTCAGGAATGCAAGAATTGTCTTAATGAGATGCGCAATTTTAATGAAATGCCAGTAGATAGGAATACCTCACCTTTACTAAAGATAAAATCAACATTACGCAAGAAGAAAATTCAGACGGCAATATTCTCAATGATGTTTTCAATTATGATTTTTGTTATAACAATTGCTTTCTTGACCGCTCCAGAGTATATTCCATATAGCGAAAGAAGTGTAACAATAAATGAGATTGGTAATGGGTCGGTGCTCGCTCAATTTGAGGATACCGTATATGGATATGACATCAATAGATATCCTACAGATGACAACACTGGTTATGTCTATCACATTATTACATGGAATAGCATATGGAATAGAAATATAAAAAAATCTAATACAAATAATACTATTTTAAATCCAAATGATGAAAATGTTGTTTCTGTATATTATTACCATACAGATGGAAGTGAAGATATATTGATGTATGGTAAAGATATAAATCCAAACGGCGGGATTGTTACATTACCAAGACTATTTTTATCCTATTACGCACTTATTGCTATAGTATTTGCTGCAACTTGTGGATTAATTATGCTTATATTGTATCGTAATAAAAAAGTGCTTAATTTTACAATGAAAGTTTTCTTTTTACCGGTATCCTACCTATTAGGTCATTTGATTATTAAAGGATTTACAACTTCATCATATACTGCGACACGGGATTTTTATGCAATATTGTTAGTTATGATTCCGCTATATATTGCTTTTCTAATGGCTGTAAACTTAATTAGACAGTATAAAAATAAAATATATGAGGGTCGTTAAGTATGATCCCTTTTGGGATAGATTTTACTAAAGGCTCAAATAAAAGATATCATTTATACGGGCAGATATATTTTTATTGGCGATATTGGCTGTGGATATGTTCCCGACTACCGATAGTGCAAAAAATGCCGTGGATATGTTTTCGAGAACCGACAGATTGAAAGACATTTATGCTGTACTCTCAAGCCATGTTGAGTGCGTAGTAGGAATACAAAGGGTGGAATCTATGAAATAGCTGTGTTTACAATGGTTACAGATGATTTTCAATTCATCAGAGATGGAGAAGATTTCCGAAATAAAGTGCCTGTTGGCAAGCTTGAAATTTGAATCGCTTTGCGAATTGCTTAAAAGCAGATATGTATTTTAAATAGAAGGAAGCCGAGTGTATGGATAAAACTAATTCATTATTGCTCGGTTTTTTTATTTACTAAATATCTTATTAGACAGATATAAAACTGACCAAATCAGTAGAAGTGACCATATAAATCAATGAGAGGTACTGTTATAATTAATTTATGAAGACTGGTCATATACGTTAAAACAAATCTAATGAAACTAATATGCGCATATTAGGAGGGCTTTATGATTACAAAAAAAGGAGAAGAAACTAGAAATCAAATACTCGAAGCGTCGGAACAATTGTTTATGGAAAAAAGTGTTAGCAAAGTTACAATAAATGATATCGTTCAACGTGCTGGTATAGCAAAAGGAACCTTTTACTTATATTTTGATTCAAAGGAAGCTTTAGTTTGGCATTTTATTGACACTAAACTAAGTGGTTTAAATAAGTATCTTGCTAAATTAGATGTAGAAGGCTATGAAAAAGAGGATATTGAGAGAATTATTTCCTACATCGTTTTTTTTCTAAAAAAGCACAATACACTATTAAAATTAATGCATCATGTGAGATTTTTTACTTTCATCGGATTTCATAATATGGAAAGTAAGTCAGTAAACAAGTGGATAGAATGGCTTACTGTTTGGATAGAAAAAGGACGATTAAAAGGCGAATTATATATTGATAATTCAAACTTTATGGCCTATTTTTTAGTGATCACGATTCATGAAGTTTTGGAACGGGCGATTATTGAAGAAACCCCTTTTACTATAGATGAAGCTTCAGAGGAGCTAAAAGCATTAGTTGTCAAACTGCTGAAATAGCTCTAGATATGGTTTTAAATGATTTGATTAATAAAGACCATAGTGTATATGGATAATAATATTTAAGGAGGTCTGAGATTTATGAACTTTAGAGGATTATTAAGAATTCCCCGAAATGGTGAAAAGCAATATTATCTAAATCGTCCTGAGTGGCGCTGGTACCAAAAATATCTGCCGGAGGATCTTCGACTACAAGGAGAATATATACCAAATGAGGAGTGGTGGGATTTTGAAGAACACCAAATTCACCTCGATAGATATATTGTAAATAATCCTAAGGCAAAAATGCTTCTTTTCCATGGTGGAGGAGGAAATGGCAGAGTCCTAGGTGCCTTTGCCAGGATGGCAATGAGAGCAGGGTGTGAAGTGGTAGCACCGGACTTTCCAGGATACGGTTTAACCGTAAGATCCTCAAAGACAAAGCCTACCTATGCCCTTTGGAGTAAAATTGGATCAGCTCTAATTGATGCAGAGAGAAAGAAAGATGGTTTACCTGTTATAGTGTGGGGGCTTTCTATAGGTGGATTGTTGGCATATATGGCAGCGGCTGAAAACAAGAAAGTGGATGGTCTTATTGCAACCACATTAGCAGATACCCGCAGTATAAAAACAATGGCAAAGGTTGGGCGGAATTCACTCTTAGGAGGAGGGGGATTCTTGTTTGCAAAGCTCCTCGGACCGTTGATTGATCCAATCAGATTGCCAATGAAATGGCTTGCCCCAATGGAACTTATTACAAATGATCCTGAGGTTAGTAGAGTTTTTATTAAAGATAGACTTGCAGGAGGAACGACAGTAACAATGGGATTCCTTAGGAGCTTGATGAATGCAAAACCGGCCATTGAACCGGAAGATTTTAATGTTTGTCCTGTTCTGCTAGCTCACCCTGCCGTTGACCCCTGGACACCTCTCGAACTTTCCATGAAATTCTTTGATCGGATAAAGAGCAAGAAAGAGATAGTTGTACTGGAGGGATGCGGTCACTTCCCAGTGGAGGAACCTGGTAGATTCCAGCTTGAAGATGCACTAGCACGTTTTGTCAGATATTGAGCATACGAATTATAAATTAAGTAAGCTTGCAGAAATGAATCTTGAAGGCATCATCAATAAAGAGACCTATGAAGAAAAATATCATGCGACTACGAAAAGATTGGAAGAACTAAAAGAAGAAGCTAATTCTTTAGATGGAACCCATGAGCAAGAAAAGCTTTTAAAAGATAAGCTTAAATCTTTTAGAAAAGCATTTGACAACAATGAATTATTAGAAGTATTTGATCGTGAGGTTTTCGAGAATTCAATTGATAAAGTTATTATAGGTAAAACGGATGAAAGTGGTAAGGTAAATCCTTATTCAGTCACTTTTGTATTCAAGGCAGGGATGGAATTAGAGGAGGACGTATCTGTAAAAAAGACTAAAGGAATACATGGCAATAATAAGGATGTTGTGTATTCCTATTACGCAGACGACACATGTGGAAACTTGTTGACGCTTGATCAGAACAAAAATTTGACATGGTGATATGATTATTAAATCCATGTAGAATGAATAGTATGCTAGGTAGAAAAAAAGTTTAGGAAGAAAGAAGTGTCAGTATATATGAAGAAAATACCATTGATGTATGGAATGATTTTTAGTGTTATAATTTTATTTTTGACTGGGTTTTTCTCTATTTTTTTTGCTATTAGGTATTATTCAGGATTAAATCGCATTTTGATTATTGCAACAGGAATTTTTACCTTACTTATTGGTTTATTGGTTTATTGGTGGAATATGTACGAAAAGGTGGATATTCAAAACCAACTCACCCATTTCTATATTCAAAGGAATTGAAAAGAAATATTAATGTGGATGAATTGACATGGGGAATGATTGATCCTGTGTTGATGATATATACAGCAGTTTTGGCTTCAGAGCTAAAGGATATGAATACTGTAAAGCTGAAATTGATCGACACGATTTTTGATACTAGCATTAATATAGCTTGGATTTGATTAACTGCCATTTATGTTGTGATTTTGCTTGCAGAACGCAATCAAATGGAAGATTTTAATAAATGCCTGAGTGAAGAAGATCTAATGAAAGAACATCTTGAGATAAATGAAAATCCAGATTTATGGAATTCGATCAAGAATACTAAAGTTTGTTTTTTGCAATAGGGAAAATACTTGCTGGCAGGCAAATTAAAATAGAATAAACAGATAATTAGATATATATATGGTAGAAAGTACAGTTCTTAATATTAATTACAAATGAAACGATTATTGAATAAAAAAGAGGGCAATTTGACATGTTTTTAAGATTACTCCACGCACGTGGAGACGGTGGTTTTGATAACGAGAAAGTAAAGCTCTGAAAGCCTTATAGATACTGGGTTTTATAAAATGAAAGTAGTTCTTTCCATTTGACTTTAGCCCTCGAAATGTGTTCTCAGGAACATATCGAGGGTATATTTTGGGGCAAAATTTGAACATAAAAATAGGTAGGGTTGAGTTGAAAGAGTGGATGAATTTATAGGGTTGAGGAGATAGAATTGATGTGAATATATCAATTGATTATAGAAAATGCAGAACATTAAGGAAGAAGGCAGTGAATAGCTGAAATGACAGAGTTCTTGAATGAACAGTCCTATGAACTGGAGGAATGTGATGAGCACCTGGTAAGGTGGCTTATTGAAAAAGTAACAGTCTTTAATGATAAGCTAATTATAGGGTTTAAGTCTGAAGTCGTTATTGATGTTGAAATATAAATATAAAGATAGCCAACGATTATATTAGTATATAAACGTTGGCTTTTTGTTTTTATAGTATTGCTTTTATTAAAATTTAATGGTATAATATAATTTATGGCCGAATCAAATTATAATAAATAGTATCAATTTAATTATAGCATATTACAAATCAAATGTCAAGCGTTATTTTGAAAAATATATTTGTTTTTCTTTTGGAGGTGATCCTATTGTCATTTGAGATTATGAATGTATTTTCATCCTTGATACAAAAACAAGCAGTTGATGAAATTGAAAAATGTAATGATTATACTTTTAGATTTGGGTTAACTTTATCTCACCAAGATGCCATTGAATTAGTTGAAACAAGAACTTTTTCACTAAAAAATAATGGACGTATTGAATTTGGAGGTGGCGTAATTGATAAAATAATCAAGGAGTTTTGTGATTCTCCTTATATTTCTATGCATAACTATGTAGAAACACTTCATGAGTTAATTGAAATTTTTTATTTTTATAAAAATGAAACTCTCGATTTAATAAGTGATGATGAACTCATAAAGTTTATGAAAAATTCCTTTGATGGCAAATGCCAAGGATCATTAGAATTGTTATCAGGACGAGAACTTGATAAAATGGCTCGTAATTTACGATATGGATATGCTCCTGATTATTCAGAGGATAATGAATGTGAAGAGGAGGATGCAGATGGAGAATATTGAAAAGCGACATATCATTAATAGTCATAATTTGAGTGATGAATTCTATTTTAATAATATTTTACAAGAGGCATATACCTCTGGACTATTAAATGAGTCTGATTTAGAAAATATTCAGCTACAATGTATTAGTCTCTTATCATATAAAAGTGAGAGATATAATAAGGCTGAAAGCAGTTCTATAAGAGTTGAGACTGCTGAAAGCATTATGAAATCTAATATTTATTCAATAGGTCTATACTTAAAGTCTTTACCAGATCCAGACTATGCTGTAAAAGAGCTAAAAACAGTAAGGATTTCTGATCTATATGAGAAAGGCAGAAAATTAGTTAATACTAGATTTCAAGTAACAAAGCGTATCTATAATATGGTGCAAAAGAATAAACTAGATACACTAAATCATTCTTATAATTCGACACTTAGTGAAAATGGAATTGGGATTTTCTTTAAGTCATACAACTTAGAGTATGAGGCCCATGATTCTCCTGCTTCTATTGACTATCAGCTTTGCAATCCTGTTAATGATTTGGCAGGAGTAGAATTTATTCAAAAATACCTTGAGAATTTATACCTTGAGAACGAATTTTGCATGAATTTTGCAGCAGAGAACATTCATTATCTACTTTATGGATATGATAAAGGGTACACGGAATTATTGATTAATATTTTTGAACAATTATTAACAACGGCTTTGGGATGTTCTCTCGCTAACCGTAACATTAGAGAACTCAATATTACGGGAGAAGATATTCAACGTTTATTTGAAAAATTACTAAGATATGATAATCATACACTTATGTTAAATATTCATAAGGCGACTAAAGATATATTTGAAGAGTTAAATATTACAAACCTTTCTCTCCAAAAATATATTGAAAAAAGTTTATCGAAGATTACAACTAATATAGAAAATGCACTAAAATTAAATACCCTCAGTAAAGTATTCATAACCTCAATTAATCCAAATCTAGAACCTAAAATCCACTTTGAATCCAGTGTTAAAATGGATGATGAAGAATATAGAAGGTTAATAGAAGAATTGCTTAGATGTAGATTTTCATCTGATAAGTTAGAACTTATAAAGGAAAGAGTAAAATCTTTTGATGATCTTGAAGATATATTACTTGATGCACAATTAGAAGAAGAGGAATTTATTTCTCTGTTTAATACTCTCGGAGATGTTGAAATTGCAGCAATGATTAAAAGACACCCGTTTGAGTCGGACATTCAAGCTGTAGATTTATCAGATACGGAACAGGTAGTACGATTATACTTAGAAAACTATATTAAGCAACTTCCAACTAACAGACAAGAACTAATTCTCCAGATTGCAAAACATCTTATAGGAGATTGATATCTGGGAATGGTTTATAATAGGTTATAAGTGAATTTAATAGTAAAATATGTGCTTCCTCAGATGTATGTTTGGGGAAGTTTTTATTTATGGGGGTCTCACTTTCACGCATAATTTACAATCTCACATAAAAAGATGAATTTAGAGAAAAAGTTAAGTGAATTAACTCCAAAATTTTTCTTGCTTCTAATAGCCTTGCTACTCATAATTTTCTGTAATAACATAAACATAATTCATGAATTTCAAATAAGTTATAATTGTTAACCTTAAAATAATAGTTGACTGGTTAACTAAAATAGTGTATAGTAAACCTAATGGTATACTGGTGAACTAATTGTGATATTACTAACTTGAAGGGAGTGAGCAAAACTATGGGTTTAAGTTTAAATAAGATGGTCAAACCACAAACTATTGAATTAAATGAAAAAGCAAGTGTATTTTCTAAAGAAAAATCTCCATCAAAAAGATTGTATGTTGAAGGGCGCAAACCAAAGTTTAATAGGAATGATGTATTTCATATATTGAAAAATATAAAAAATATTTACAAGCTCCCATATTCAATAAATAAGACAGTGAAGCTGATAAAGGAAGATACTTCAACCACAAAGAGACATATGTCAAGGGTAAGCTTTGAAGAATTAGATCAACTACTAAATTCTCTTCAAGTAGATGAATATGGTTTTTTTGAAGTTACACCTGAGAAAATATTCAAGGAATGTGGGGTTCCCCATAAATATGCTCTGGTATTTTCATGAGCTATGGATAAAACTGCATTTGGAACAGCCCCAAGTATAGAGTGTTAGCTAGAAGTGGCCAAAGTATATGGACAGACAGGGAATATTGCCAACAAGGTTGCAGAGTTCCTACAAAAGAAAGGATTTGGAGCGAGTCCCAATCATTCTATGGATGGGCAGTTAGATTATTCTATGGCAGCTGAGTGGGCAGGTATCGCTATTATAGGTAGACACAGTATGGTCATAACAAAAAAGCATGGTCATTGTCATAGATTATCAGTTGTCTACACAAATATTGAGAATCTGGACGAATTTATTAATCGTAATACTGAGGATATCAGATGGATAAGAGAATTCTGCAAGAAGTGTGGAAAGTGTATTCGTAAATGTCCATCTGGTGCAATCCTACAAGAACCCGTAGCATTGGATGGAATTAATCCAACCCGTATTGATTACGAAAAATGTTGTGAGGGGTTTATAAACTACGGTTGTGGTATTTGCATTAAGGTATGTCCATTTACAACCGGTAATTATGAAAAAATAAAAGAGGCATTCTTAAAAACCAATAAAAAAACAAAGAAGTGAGGAATTTGATATGGAAATACAGAATTTCGGAAAATTGATTAGGACAATTACTTCAAATATAAATTATTATATCGGTTCAAAAATCGATAAATATGGAATAAAGCAAGGTCAATTCGAGTATTTTCTTTTGATTTATAGCAGTCCTGGAATTAATCAACTTGAGCTTGCAAGGCTTAAAAATGTTGGAAAAGCTAGTGTTACTAAAGCACTTATAATTCTTGAAGGTGATGGTTTTATTAGGAGAGTATCAGATGAAAAAGATAAAAGAAATACCTTGTGTTATGTAACAGAAAAAGGCGAAATGATAGTAGATGATTTAATTCATGTAAAAACCAATGCTGAGAAAGAACTCTTTAAAGGGTTTAAGGGTGAAGACAAACAAGTATTTTATGAGTATTTGTCACTACTTCATCTTAACTCGGAGGCGCTAGTAGCAAATATTGATTCGAAGATTGAGGAGGATTAGAATGAAATTCCCAATGCCTAGAGAATATAAACACATCAGACCAATTGATAAAGTTTGGTATGGAGAACCGCATTTTAAAAAAGGATTAATAGTCCCAGAGATTAGTGTGAAGTACGGCAGCTTATTATCAAAAGTTAAAACAATGCCGTCTCATGCAAAGTATTTAATTGGTTCACTTCGAGAATTGAATAAGACTGTCAAATCCATTGAAAAGAATCCGTATACTGGAAACAAAACTATAACCGCGGAGGTATTGACAGAACTGGAAGCTTTCGCAAGATCCCTTGGCATATCAGGTATAGGATACACAGAAGTAAAGGAAAGTCATATGTTTAGGGAGTCAATTGTTATATTTAAGAATGCTATAGTCTTTACAATGGAGATGAAAAAAACAGAGATAGAACATGCGCCATCTAAAAGAACTATTAAAGAAGTTTTCAGAACTTATTATGAACTTGGAAGAGCAGTAAATTTTATATCTGACTTCCTTAGAAGTAAAGGTTTTAATGCACAGCCAATTCCAGCGATTGGTAGCAATCTAAATCTTTCAGTTATGGCGAGGGATGCAGGGCTTGGTGGTTTTGGTAAAAATGGGCTTTTAATTACACAGGATTTTGGTCCAAGTGTACGTCTTGCTGCAATACTTACGGATATCGAAAATCTCCCTTTGAATCATCAACTAAATCACGATTGGATACAAAACTTTTGTGATTCATGTAACAATTGCGTAAGAAAATGTCCTGCAAAGGCAATTTATGAAAAGCCTATCGTTTTTGAAGATGGAAGTGAACAGCATATAGATTATAAAAAATGTTCTGGTCCGTTTTCAAAACAATATGGGTGCACAGTATGCATTAAAGAATGTACATTTTTAAAGTCAAAGTATGAAAAAATTGAAAAAATCTATGCTAAAAAGTAATATTATAGCTTTAGCTTATTATGAGAGGTTGATTGTGATATTATTAGATGTAACAGAGATTGAATGGGAAATTGAATAATAGTAGCAGAATAAGCCGACTAGGGTGAAATCACCTTGGTAGGCTTATTTTTACTTCTTATTTGAGAGTTCTTTATGATGGATACTAGATGTGGATAAGGTATATTTAATTAGTAAGAAAAAATTTGGATATGATATAATAAATTCTAATGAACCTGTGCTTGACTACAGATTTATTATACAAGGAGGTCATTATGAGAATTATTATTTCACCTGCCAAGAAGATGAAAATAGATATAGATTCATTAGATTATAATCAACTTCCTCAGTTTATAGATGATACAGAAGTTTTGCTATCATATTTTAAAAGATTAAGTTATGAAAAATTAAAATCTATATGGAAATGTAGTGATAAAATAGCTACTCTAAATTATGAGCGTATCCATAAGATGGATTTATATAGTAACTTAACTCCTGCCCTCCTTTCATTTGAGGGGCTTCAGTATAAGTACATGGGCCCAGGAGTGTTTACAACCAAGGAATTTGAATATATTGAAATGCATTTGCGTATTTTATCTGGGTTTTATGGTATCTTACGTCCTTTTGATGGTGTGGTTCCTTATAGGTTAGAAATGCAAGCAAAACTGGGAGATGATGATATAAACTCACTCTATAAATTCTGGAATAAAAAATTAGCTGATCAACTTATTTCGGAAAGTCAGTGCATTATAAATCTGGCATCTAAAGAGTATAGCAAATGTATTTCTAAATATGTGGATAAAAAAATACAATTTATTACTTGTGTTTTTGGTGAATTGATTGGAAAAAAGATAGTTGAAAAGGGTACATTAGCAAAGATGGCAAGAGGTGAAATGGTAAGATTTATGGCAGAAAAACAGATTGAAAATGTAGAAGTTATCAAAAGCTTTAATAGACTAGATTATAATTTTGTGGAGCATCTATCAGATGAAAATACATACATTTTTTTGAAAAATGAGAAATAACACAAAGTTAGAAACTGGATTAGGTTCACTATATAAAATACCTATTTGAACTTAATTAAAAAATATAATCATATATAATTAATTTTAATGAAAAAGGGTAAATATTATATTGATTTATAAATAAGGAGGTTTAATTATGAAAAAAATAAAGATAGCAGATGGAATACATATGTTGTCCATGAATGTAGAAGATATGCTTTTTGAAGGAATATGGGAGATAGCTAATGGCGTTACATTAAATTCTTATATAGTAAAGGGAGATAAAACTGCTATTATAGATGGAGTTATAGGTTGGGATGGAGTACCAGAAACTTTGTATAAAATCCTTGGAGAAATTGATGTAGATCCTAAAGAAATAGATTATTTGATAGTAAACCATATGGAGCCAGATCATTCTGGATGGATTGAGAGTTTTAAAAAAATCAATGATGATTTTACTATTGTATGCACAGATAAAGCCGCTAAATTAGTAACTTCTTTTTATGGGGATGAAGAAAATATAAGAGTAGTTAAAGAGGGAGATACCTTAAACTTAGGTAAAGGAAAAAAATTAAGTTTCCATCCAGTTCCAAATGTACATTGGCCGGATACTATGTATACTTATGAGTCAGACACTAAAACTCTATTCTCCTGCGATATGTATGGAGCCTTTGGGAAAATGGATGAGCATCATTTTGATGATGAGATGACTGATGAGGAAATTGAATTTTTTGAAGATGAAGGTATAAGGTATTTTTCGAATGTTATGGGCACATTTGCACCTATGGTAAAAAAGGCAATAAAAAAATCTAAAGAATTGGATATAGATATTATAGCTCCGGGTCATGGACCTATATATAGACAAAACCCACAAAAAATAATGAGTGATTATTCAAGGTTTTGTAAATATTCATCAGGATCCGGGAAAAAAGAAATAACTATATTATGGGGATCTATGTATGGAATGACTAAAAAAGCAGTTGATTTTGCAGAAACAGTCTTGGAAAGAGAAGGGTTAAAAGTAAATAGTCTTGAAATGCCTTTAGAAAGTGAAAGTGAAATGGTTGCCACTGTTTTTAAATCAGCTGGAGTAATAATTGCTGCTCCTACCTATGAATATAAAATGTTTCCACCTGTAGCAGCAGCCATAGAGGAATTGGGAAGAAAAAAAATTACCAATAAAGTAGCTTTCCGCTTTGGATCTTATGGATGGTCAGGTGGAGCTGAAAGGGAACTCAAAGAAATAATTGAGAGAAATAGAATGAAATGGGATTTTGTAGAAATGGTTGAATTTGAAGGAGCTCCAAAGTCAGAGGATTTCAATAAAATCGAAGAAGGAATTTTAAAATTATTAGAAAATATGAAAGATAAAACAATATAATATAAGATTAAAAATTAATATTATTTTATGAATGACCCAGAAGAATATTAAATGACTTTTCTATTCTTCTGGATTTATTTTTTTGATTAGTATGTAGTAGTAATTGTGGTTGGTTATGATAATAAGATAGGTGAATACATAATGGAACAGAACCTTAATATACTTCTCTAGGTTTCTGTGAACCTGTAAGAGTTTAGATTTTAAATGAACTCCAACTAGATGAAGAAGCAGATGTATGCCTCATGCTAGACTTGCCCATAAAATGAGGGCAGCGAAATTTTGATTGGTAGCAAGTAACAGTTGAGACAGTTGTGCTGATAGAGAAGAAATAGATTGATTTCAAGCTTTTCTAACATTTTTGATTAATTAAATAGTCAATTTTATACTTCCTCAGAGATGGTTGGGGAAGTATTTTTATGGGGTGTACTTCTACAAAAAACTTATTTATTTAAATTCTGAAGTTTCCTTATTTTATATTATTTTTTAAAATAAGTTGTCAGACTAATTACATATTGAACCATAAAACTAATCTCAGGATAAAAAATTTCCTAATTATTATTATTTGAAGGCATTTTTAATTAAAGAATATACAATTTCAGACCGAAAAGAATAATTGTAATTTCAATCAACAAAAGACTTTTTAAACAAATTAATGTATAATATACTTTGTGTTTTATTCAGGATTAAGTATGGACACCATTTTTTTTGATAGGAGGGGAGAAGTTTGCACACATTAGTTGAAATAATAATCAATTCAGGAGAGACAGCTATTAATTTAGCCTTATATTTAATACTCCCTATACTAGTTGTGATGATGGCCGTTATGCGAGTACTTGAAAATAAAGGTGTATTGGGTGCTATTGCTGCTAAATTATCACCTATACTAGCTTTTTTTGGATTACCTGGCTTAGGTGTATTTGCTTTGTTGCAAGTTCAGTTTATAAGTTTTGCGGCACCGATAGCTACATTCAAGATAATGGAGTATGATAAACATATATCTAATAGACAAATTGCTGCTACTTTAGCTGCTGTATTAGTAATGTCTCAAGGAAATGCTATCCTGCCCTTGGCAGTTGTAGGTTTAAATATGCCTATAATTATATTAACTTCAATAATTGGGGGATTAATAGCAGCATATCTTGCTTATAGATTCCATGGAGAGGATGAATCTGATAAATTACCTCAAGAAGAGATTTCTGTAAAAGATGATAAAGAGGTAGAAAAAAAGAAAATAATTTCTCTCTTATTTAGGGGAGGAGAAGAAGGTTTAGAAATTGCAAAAAAATCAATAGTACCTTTGATATTAGCACTATTTATGGTTAATATATTAAGAGAGATTAACGTTATAGACTTTTTAGAAAAGCTATTAGCTCCTGCATTGACTAGGGTTGGTATACCTGGAGTAGCTATATTACCAATTGCTACAAAGTATATAGCAGGTGGAACTGCAATGATGGCAATAGTGATGGACTTAATATCGGAAGGTAGTATGACAGCGGTTGAGTTAAATAGAATAGCAGGATTTTCTATAAATCCACTGGATCCTGTAGGTGTAGCATTATTAATATCAGCAGGAACGAGGGTAGCTTCAGTTACTAAACCAGCATTTAAAGCTGCAATTATAGGTATTGTGTTGAGAGGAATCATACATTTAGTTATTTTTTAATTGGAAGAATAGTTATAAAAGAATAAGAATTATAATATTGATTTAATTAAGCTGAAATTAAGATTTATCAATTAGTTTTTTTACTTTTTATAGTAAGTTTTAGAAGTTTTTTAATATAAAACTTATGAATTTTACGAACATTTGACAAGTTAACAGATAAAGGTTATACTAAATAACGGTTGTGATCACACCCTACAAATAAAAACGTTCGACGTTTTTATTTTTTTTTGCAAAAAAATAAATGTACATAGTAAATTGGATTCATTGTTAAAATGAAAATTTGTAAAAGACTATAATTAAATTGAGATAAATAAAACTAAAAGGAGAGAAATTATGTTAGAGGGTAATTTAGCAATATTAGTAGCATTTGTATTATACTTAGGGGTTATGTTAGGAATAGGTATTTATTATTACATGAAAACAGCAGACCTATCTGATTATGTGTTAGGAGGAAGAGGATTAGGAAGTTGGGTAACTGCAATGAGTGCACAAGCATCAGATATGAGTGCATGGCTTTTGATGGGACTTCCAGGGGCAGCTTATCTTTCAGGACTAGGATCTCTATGGTTAGCATTAGGTTTAGGAATTGGAACATTTTTAAATTGGCAGTTTGTTGCAACGAGGCTCAGAAAATATACTGAGATAGCAGGAAATTCCTTAACTCTTTCATCCTACTTTGGAAATAGATTTAGAGACGATAACAATACATTGAGAATGGTATCATCTATAATTATTGTATTTTATTTTGCTGTTTATACAGCATCAGGGTTTGTAGCAGGTGGAAAACTTTTTGGAACAGTATTCGGACTAGATTATACTATAGCTCTTACCATAGGAGCTATCGTTATAGTAGGATATACTTTTTTAGGTGGATTTATGGCAGTGAGTACTACTGATTTTATTCAAGGAATTATAATGTTTATTGCTGTTGTAGTTGTACCGATTATTGGTATCTCTACAAATGGAGGACCATCTGCTACTTTAGATAGTATTAGAGGATTTAATACAGAACTTTTAAATCCATTGACAGATGCAGCGGGGAATAGTCTAGGATTGTTAGTGATTTTATCATCCTTTGCTTGGTGTTTAGGATATTTTGGACAACCTCACATTTTAGTACGTTTTATGGCAATAAAATCTTCTTCCCAAATTAAGACATCAAAAAGAATTGCTATGACTTGGGTTATTGTAAGTTTAGTGGCGGCTCTTGTTGTTGGTATGGTAGGAAGAATAATCATCCCAGGAGTATTAGGAGACTCTGAACAAGTATTTATGGTTCTGATAGATGGATTACTTCCATCAATCGTAGCAGGGGTATTCTTAGCTGCTGTCTTAGCTGCAATTATGAGTACTGCTGATTCACAGCTATTGGTTACTGCATCAGCTTTTTCAGAGGATCTTTATAAACCACTAATTAATAAAAATGCATCACAGAAGCAGCTTTTGATGGTGAGTAGAATTACAGTTTTAGCTATAGCTATTATTGCATATATCATTGCATTGAATCCAAATAGTTCTGTACTAGATATAGTATCTAATGCATGGGCTGGATTTGGATCAGCCTTTGGGCCTGTGGTTTTATTCTCGCTATTTTGGAAAAGGATGACAAAGACAAGTGCAGTAGCAGGAATGATAGTAGGAGGAGCTACAGTATTTATATGGGGCAAATTAACAGGTGGTATTTTTGAATTATATGAAATGGTTCCTGCTTTCTTCTTAGCATGTATTATAATTGTCATAGTGAGTCTTTTAGGTAAAGAGCCTTCTCAAGAAATTCAAGATGAATTTGATTCTATTGCAAAAAGTAAAGTGTAATATTAAAGAGAATTATAAAGAAGTTCATATGATTCCAGTTAGACAGGAAATATAGAGTATTATTTTAAGTATATGCAGTTTCTACAGCAATACCAGTATATGGAAATGAATAGAAATCAATTGAAATTAAAGTAAGCACCGCATAAAGAAATGCGGTGCTTTATTATTTAATATATTTTAAATTGACTATTTAGTAATATTAACTTTTTTATTAATAGTATTGTCAACAGCATATTATGAATCAGAGTGATTACCAGTATTATAAAGTATAATAACTTCATTTTCCTCCTTAATCTTTCTTTGCATCTTTACTACATAATAGTATTTAGCCTTTTCAAGGGTGTTTTGTATTTCTTATTTCTGTTGAATACTTATATAGTTTATATTTTTTATTGATAACGTTTATCATTTACAAATTCGTATCACTATGGTATCATTTTTGTAGACTGAAGTATAAAAATAATATTTAATATATATAATTTAAAAAAATTATAGGAGGAAAGACAACATTGGAAGAATTAAACTCAAAGAGTAAAATTAGAAGCTCAAGAAAAAAAGATCATGTTAATCATATTTTAAAAGATAATTTTGAGAGTGATAATTACTTTAAAGATATATATTTAGAACATAACTCTTTACCAGAACTGGATTTTGCTGAAATAAGCACAAAATCTAGTTTTTTAGGTAAGGATATAAGCTTTCCTGTAATGATAAATGCAATGACAGGAGGTTTTGATAAGGCAGTAGAAATAAACAGCAACCTTGCTAAAATAGCAAGGGAATTAAATATACCTATGGCAGTTGGTTCTCAGACAATTGCAATAAAGGATAAAAATTATGAAGCATCCTTTAAAATTGTTAGGGAAGTATTAAAGGATGGAGTTGTTATATCAAATGTAAATGCCTTTGTGAGTGTTGATGAAGCTCGTCGAGCTATGGAGATGATACAGGCAGATGCTATTCAGATTCATTTGAATCCAGCTCAGGAAATATGTATGCCTGAAGGAGATAGAGACTTTAAAGGTGTATTAAACAATATTGAGGATATGGTTAAAAAAATTGATAAACCTGTTATTGTGAAGGAAGTTGGATTTGGTATCTCAAAGGATGTGGCAACAAGATTAAGAAGTATAGGAGTTAAATATATAGATGTAGGGGGTCATGGAGGAACAAATTTCATTAAAGTAGAGAATGCAAGAAACGAAGAATTTGACTTTTATGAATTATTTGAATGGGGAATTCCAACTGCTCTAAGTCTTATAGAAACTAGGGCCATAAGTAATGATTTAAATATAATCAGCACAGGGGGAATGAGAACTGCTAATGAGGTAGTTAAGGCATTATGTGTTGGAGCAGATATAATAGGAATCAGTGGACCTGTTTTAAAGAAATTTGTAGATGAAGGATATGAAAGTGCAGAAAAATATCTACAGAATATTATTTATAAGTCCAAAGTTATTATGCTTTTATTAGGTAAAAAGAACATAGGGGAGTTAAAAAATGTTCCCTATAGGATAAAAGGAGAACTTAAGGAATTATTGGATGGTGCAAAATGAGTTTGAAGAGTAATAAAAAAGCAATAGGAGAGTCTCATAGTAAATTGATATTAGTTGGAGAACATGCAGTTGTTTATGGGAAACCTGCTATAGCTATGCCCTTTCCTTTAAAAGTAAGAGCAACAGTAAAGGAATCTAAAGGTCCAATTAAATTTAAATCTTCTCTTTATAGAGGATATATATATGAAATGCCTAATGAAATGAGAGGAATAGAAGAGTGTATTAAAGAAACCTTAAATTATTTAAATAAACCTATTAGAGATTTACACATTACAATTGATTCACTTATCCCAATTGGAAGGGGATTAGGATCCAGTGCTGCAATTTCAATTACTATTGTCAGGAGTTTATTTTCATTCTATCGACAGAAGTTATCCAAGGATATATTATTTTCTCTTGTTACAGTAGCTGAAACCTATGCCCATGGAAATCCCAGTGGATTGGATATGATTGCTTCATCCAGTGAATATCCAATATGGTTTAAAAAAGGTAAAGAGTCCATGACCATTAAGATTAGGGAACCATTTCATATTGTTGTTGCTGATACTGGAAGAACTGGCAATACTAGAAGGGCAGTTACAAATGTCAAAAAGAGATATGATTTAGAGAAAAGTAATATACAGAAATCATTAGCTAAAATTGAGAGAATTGCTGACGAATCTAAATATGCCTTGGTGAATGGAGATAATAACTTGTTAGGAAAATTAATGAATTTAAATCAGCAGGAACTTATAAACTTAGGTGTTAGCGATGATAACCTTAATAAACTAATTAATGTAGCAATAAATGCTGGTGCATTGGGAGCTAAATTAACAGGAGGAGGACTAGGAGGTTGTATTATAGCCCTTGGTCGAGATCTAGAGCATTCTAAAGTAGTAGCAGATGAATTAGTAAAATCAGGAGTTGAGAAGAGCTGGTATTTTTCAACTGAAAATGAAAGACTCTATGTATCACTGAATGATTAGGAGGATAAGTAAATGAAAGCTACAGCAAAAGCAAATACCAATATTGCATTGATAAAATATTGGGGAAAACGTGATGAGAACTTGTTTTTACCTATGAATAGTAGTATATCTATTACTCTTGATAAGTTTTATACTATAACTACTGTAGAATTCAAAGAAAAACTGGATAGTGATATTTTTATTTTAAACAAGAATATAGAAAGTAATAGTGAGAGAGATAAGGTTTCTAGATTTCTTGATCGCATAAGAAAAAGGACAGGAACTAACTTACATGCAGAAATTATTTCGGAAAATAAAGTACCTACAGCTGCAGGGTTTGCTTCCTCTGCATCTGGATTTGCTGCCTTAGCAGCTGCAGCATCGAAATCTCTTAATTTAGATTTAGATAAGAAAGATATATCAATTCTAGCTCGTCAAGGGTCAGGATCTGCTAGTCGTTCTATCTATGGAGGATTTGTAGAGTGGCAAAAGGGAATACAAAAAGATGGACAAGATTCCTTTGCTAAACCACTATTATCAGAAAAGGATTGGAATATTAGTATATTATCAGTTGTTGTAGCTTCGAAAGAAAAAAATGTATCAAGTAGAGAAGGAATGAAACGTACAATTGAGACTTCTCCTTTTTATTCTGGCTGGCTAAGTACTGTAGAAAAAGATTTGGTAATGGTAAGAGAAGCAATAAATGCACAGGATTTTGAAAGACTTGGAGAAGTAGTTGAAGGGAATGCATTAAAAATGCATGCTACCATGTTAGGAGCTGAACCTCCAGTTTTGTATTGGCAAAGTGGAACGATGGAGGTAATTCATTATATTCAAAGTCTAAGGCTATCTGGTATTCCTGTTTATCTTACTATAGATGCTGGTCCAAATGTAAAGGTTCTTTGTTTGCCAACTGACGAGAAGCGTATTTATGAATCTTTATTAAGCCTACCTTCTGTTAAAGAGGTTATTACTTGTCATCCAGGTGAAGGAATTACCTATTTATAAAAATTTAAATATAGGAGTTGAGTGAATGAATATAATACATGAGTCACTAGAAGAAAGTGAGAGAATGGATTTAAAAGAGAATATTGAAATTTGGGAGGATATAGTCAACATTAAACATCTGGTTATATCTCTTATTGTTTGTAGTAGTACAACCCTTGGAGGATATTTCATTGCACCTCAAGAACCTCCTAAGCCACTATTTTTTGGTTTAACTGGTGCAATTATTGGATTTATTATCTGTACTATTTTTATTAAACCTAAAAGGTTATTTATAGAAGCAAATCAGGAGGATTAATATGGATATTAGTTTAATTTTACAGATGATTATTGCCGCTGCTATTGCAGCGGTTATGTATACTATTATTGGTGCTGCTCCAGGAGCAGATGAAACTGCAACTATAGCACCAATAACTTTAGTATTAGTTTTATCAGGAATACAGCCTGCTGTAATACTGGCCTTCTTTATTTCAGCTATTATAGCATGTAAATTGATTGATGCAGTTCCTGTTTCAATAGCAGGGATTCCTGCTGGTGTTATGTCTACGCCGATGGTAGAACATGCTATGATCTTGAAAAAAAATGGTCTAACAGACACTAGTATTCGAAAAATTGCTTCAGGAGCTATTATAGGAACTATTATTTCTATACCAGTAAGTTTATTTCTAGCTCAAGCCTTGATTCCCTTTGCAATGGTTATTAAAAAGTATGGAGATCCAGTGTTTTTTATTGGGGCTGTATTATTAGCCCTCATGAGTAAGAAAAGATGGATAGCCCTAGCTTCAATACTACCCTTTGCAATATTAATTCAAGGACTTCGTTATATGTATTGGGGAATTGGAGTAGTACCAGAAGGAACTAATGTATTTATTTCTTTTTTCTTAGGTATTACTATTGGCCCTGTGATTTTAACCTTATTTGAAATGTTAAATAAAGATAAAAGAGACAGTATGCCACGATTTGATAAGAAAACAATTTATTTAAAAAAGGGAGATAAAATCAATAAATTTCCAAATCCATTTAAGATTTTAACAAAGAAAGAGGTTGGTTATAGTGCATTAGCTTCCCTTATTGGATCTGTTACCTTTATATTAAGTCCTGTTGGTATGACTACTTTCTTTGGAGAGTTGTTTGCTAGCGGTACAAAGGACCCAGTTGAGAAGGCATCAATTGCAGTATCTACCATGGAAGCCTTAGCTCAGGCAACCTATATTTCTGGAACATTAATTCCACTTATTGCTTTAGGGATACCCTTATCACCTATGGCTATTGGACCAGCTAATCCGTTATTTAATGCTCCACCGGTTTATAACTTAGAGAATAATATGCACCATCTATTATCAACTTCAGATTTTGTTTGGGCAACTCTTATTGGAGCTGTGATTGCTTCAGTCTTTACATTCTATATTGCAGTTAAGTATTCCCAGGAAATTTGTACCTTTGTGTTTAAAAGAATACCCCATGAAGCAATGTTAGGTCTATTTTTTAGTTTAGTATTATTGTTAGCTTTTATAGATGCAGGATGGATTAATATCGCTGGTGTTCTTTTAATAGGGATTGTATCAGGGGTATTATTTAGATTGGGAGTTAATTATGGTGTTCTATTTATGACTTTATATTCAGCACCATGGATTATTAAAATGTTATCGATTTTATAGTTAAGGAGAGGAATAGTAATGACCTATTCAAGCTATAGTGTGAAAATTCCAGGAAAGCTAATGATTGCTGGTGAGTATGCTGTACTAGAACCTAAGCAGAAGTCAGTGGTTATAGCTGTAGATCGTTATGTAACTGCTTATATAGAACCAGATAAAAAAAATCAGATTTCTATTCCCCAGTGGAAAATAGAAGGTATTACATGGGAAATGAATGATGAAAGGATACAGTTTGGTGTATCAGATTCACGATTGAAATTTATCCAAAATTCCATTACGGTGGCGATAAGATTTTTACAAGAAAAATCAGTAAAACTTCAACCCTTTAAGATACAAATTAAAAGTGAACTTAATGATCCTTTGACAGGGAAAAAATATGGACTTGGCTCTAGTGCAGCTATTGTGGTCGCTGTTATTTCTGCTGTTTTAAGGTACCATACTGAAGAGGGTGAATATCCTATAAAAGAACAAATTTTTAAACTTTCTGCTATTGCACATTTAAAAACTCAAGGAAATGGTTCAGGAGCTGATATTGCTGCAGCTGTTTATGGAGGTTGGCTTGAGTATACTGCTTTTAGTTCAGAGTGGATATTAAATGAGTTAGAGGAAGGTAAAGGTATAATAGAGCTGATATATACATCCTGGCCTAATTTGGTGATCAAGTCATTAACTCCTCCATCATCCCTTGAATTAGTTGTTGGATGGACAAAGGAAGCAGCAGCAACAGCACCTATGATCAAGAGGGTTAAAAATTTTCGTGATAGTAATATAGATGATTACAATGGGTTTCTAAGGGAAAGCTATATTTCAGTAGAACAATTGATTAATAGTTTTGAGAAAAATGATTGTAAAGAGGCCATCAATAGTTTAGCACAAAATAGGAAAACACTTCAAAAACTTGATGAAATGACCGGTATTACTATCGAAACAGCCGAACTAAAAACTTTATGTGATATTGCTGAAGCATTTGGAAGTGGCAAATCATCAGGAGCTGGAGGAGGAGACTGTGGAATTGCTTTTCTGAAAAGTGATAATCAAAAAGAAGAGTTATATAGAGCATGGAAGGCAGTTAATATTAGTCCATTAAATTTAAGTATATCAAAAAAAGGTATTTCAATAGTAAAGGAGACGTAAAAGTAGAAGGGTTAGTTCTTTCTGCTTTTTTATTTTTTAATATTATCAGAATGGTTATTTTAAAGCTCTTGTTATGTTTGGGTAAAGAAAAATTATATATAAAGTTGGTATTTTTATTAGATTGATATAAGTTTATAATAGCAATAAAGGGGGATATGCTTATGTCTATTAAATTTAGAAATTATACCTCGAAAGCAGGTATTACAGATGATTATTTTAAAGTAAGAGATTTTTTTATAAATTTAGGTTATAGGGAATTTACCTATGCGAGATGGGATTGGATGATAACCCATGGTTACTTAGATAAGAATTCAGTAGGAAAGATTGGTTTATGGGAGGATTCTAATAAGATAGTAGGTATAGCCACATTTGATGTTCAACCTGGTACTGCATATTGCTTGTCTTTTCCAGAATATGAGTACTTAAAAAAAGATATGCTATTATATGCAAAAGATAATTTATTTAAAGATGGAAAGTTTGGTGTAGTGATTTCAGATTCAGATAGGTATTTTCAAGATATCGCTGCTGAGCTTGGATTTGTGGCTACTGAGGATAAAGAAAGTGATGCTATTTTTTATTTAGATAAAACATCTACAGATTATTCTTTACCAGAAGGATTTAAAATTACTACTATGAAGGATACGTATGACCTATATCAATACTACCGTGTTTTATGGAAAGGATTTAATCATGAATTAAATGGAGAAGGAGAATTTACCTTTTCAAAAGAGACAGAAGAAGAAGGAAATAATCAGATGAAACGTCCTAATGTAGACTTGAATTTAAAAGTAGCTGTGGTAGCTCCAGATGGTAATTTTGTTTCTTATTGTGGAATGTGGTACGATGAGGAGGGGGACTATGCAGTTATAGAACCTGTGGCAACAGATCCTGATTATAGAAAAATGGGATTAGGTAAGGCTGCAGTTATAGAAGGCATTCGTCGTGTTGGAGAACTGGGGGCAAAGAAAATTTTAGTAGGCTCATCACAACAATTTTACTATAATATTGGACTTAGACCATTTGCAACAGCAACTGAGTGGATACATAAATAAGATTGTGACAACTAGTTTATTACTATAATGTATTAGTTTTATTAAATAGGATATTAACATCAATAGCTAGTCTTTTTCTAATGTTTTTTCTTATGAAAAGTAAAAATAATTTGCCTAGTTCTTGCATATAAATATGATGATAAAGTATAGTATAAATGATAGATAATATTTATTAAAAATCAGAATATGTAAATAAATAGCTTTAATATTAATATAAGTAGTATCGTATTGTATTAATTTTAAAATAATAATTAGAAAAAAGAAGGAGGAATAACATTGAAATCTAATAGACTAAATAAAGTACTTAAATCAATGAAAGATAATAATCTAAATCAACTTATAATTTCGGATCCAGCTTCTATATTTTATCTTGCAGGAGAGTGGATACATCCAGGGGAAAGGATGCTTGCTCTTTATTTAAACACTAAGGGAGGTCACAAATTATTTGTAAATAAACTATTCCCTATAAGGGAAGACCTAGGGGTAGAAATAGTTTCCTTTGATGATACTGATGATTGCGTAAAAATTCTTTCTGAGAGCTTAATGAATGACCAGACTGTTGGAATAGATAAAAACTGGCCTTCTAGTTTTCTTATAAGACTTATGGAACTTAATGGAGCAAGGGCTTATGTTAATGGATCTTTCATAGTAGATAGAGCTAGAATGATAAAGGATAGTGAAGAAATAGAGCTAATGAGAAATACATCAAGGTTAAATGATATGGCAATTGAGAAACTAAAAGAGGCAGTTCTTGAAGGATATACTGAAAAAGATATGACTCAAGTTTTACTTTCTATATATAAAGAGATTGGAGCTGAAGGCTTCTCATTTAATCCTATAATAGCCTATGGACCAAATGCTGCAAATCCTCACCATGAAAATGGACTTAGTACGCCAAAGAAGGGTGACAGTATTATATTAGATATAGGTTGTGTAAAGGATTCATATTGTTCTGACATGACTAGAACAGTATTCTTTAAAGAAGTAGATGAAAAGTCTAAAGAAGTATTTAATATAGTTTTAGAAGCAAACAAAAAAGCTATAGCTAAAGTTAAACCAGGAGTTAGATTCTGTGATATAGACCTTGCTGCAAGAGATTATATAGAGTCAATGGGATATGGAGAGTATTTTACCCATAGGACGGGGCATTCTATAGGAATAGAAGTTCATGACTTTGGAGATGTATCCTCTGTAAACACTGATGTGTTAGAACCTGGAATGATATTTTCAATTGAACCAGGAATATATATCCCGGGGAAGGTTGGAGTGAGAATAGAAGATCTTGTCTTGGTAACAGAAGATGGATGTGAAGTTCTCAATAAAGCTAACAAGGAACTAGAAATAATAGGATAGAAGCAAAGAAGACGGATCTTTTTGCTTCCAATAAAAATAGATTTTCCCTCAGACGAGTAAGTTTGAGGTTTTTTTATTTATATATTAATAGCATTTCATGATTCTTTAATAATCAGTTAATAAATAGTTAAGGATTTAAAGGTCATCCTTATATTACTATATAGATAACAGATAATGAAGTTTATCAAAAGGATAATAAATCTTATATAAAGATTCTGAAAAATAAAAATTAATAAATATTATTTATTGAAAAGTAGAGGGGAATGGAAAAATGAAATCAATTGTATTAGAAGGGAAAAGTCTTTGTAAAACATTTACTAATGGAGAAGTATCAGCTAATGTTATAAGGAACTTAGATGTTGAGGTTTATCAAGGGGATTTTACAGTTATTATGGGGACTTCAGGGGCAGGTAAATCTACACTATTGTATTTGTTAAGTGGTATAGATGATATTACATCTGGAGAAATGTATTTAAATGAAAAAAGAATTGATAATTTGAAAGAGAATAAAATGATAGATATTAGAAGAAATCAAATTGGATTTGTATTTCAAGAGCCAAATCTTATAGATGATTTTTCAGTATATGAAAATATTATTATAACAGGATATTTAGGAACAAAAAATCGAAAAGAAGTCCACAGGAACACAGATGAATTGCTAGAAAAAATCGATATGATAGAACATAAAAATAAATATCCTTCACAATTATCAGGAGGACAAAAACAGCGTGTAGCCATTGCTAGAAGTCTAATTAATAATCCAAATATAGTATTTGCGGATGAACCCACAGGGGCTCTTAATGCTAAACAAAGCAAACAGGCTTTAGATTTGCTATCAAATATTAATGGTTCAGGTCAAACAATATTGATGGTTACCCATGACTTAAAAGCTGCATGTAGAGGTAATAGAATTCTTTATATTAAGGATGGTAAGATCGATGGAGAATTAAATCTAGATCAGTTTATGGTTGATAGCTTGGAAGAGAGGGAAAAATATATATTTGACTTTATTATGAGTAAGGGGTGGTAATATTATGATTGGATTAAAATCAGCAATAGCTATGTTAAGAAGAAAGAAAATGCAAAGCTTTCTAATTGGGTTAATAATTATGCTGACATCATTATTGATATATATAGGATTATCTTTAATTAATCAAACAGCTCCATTTGATGAGATGTATAGTCGGGCGAATGCATCAGAGAGTTTGTTATATTTAGACTCTAGTGTAAGTGATGTAGATGACATCAAAAGGTGGGTCGAGGATTATAACACGGTAAAGAGTGTCAGCGAGTTTAGCTCCTACGATGTTAATGTTGAATATATGAAAGATGATGAAAAAGTTAATAATACCATATTATTAACAGAATTTATAGAAGATAGCAAACAAGATATAGTATATATTGATGAAAATGAAATAGCTACAGAACCAAATGGTAATGAGATATATATACCAAATAATTTTGCTAGTAATAATGAAATAGAAGTTGGAGATACATTAAAGGTTAATTTGGATAATAACATCTATGAACTTATAGTGGCTAAACTTGTTGTGGACCCCCAATTTAACAATGGATTTATGTCCCCCTTTAGGTGTTTTGTAGCTGAGGATTTTTTTGAAGAAAAGAATATTAGTTCAAATATAACATTATTAGGTATTAAATATAAAGATTTTAGTACTGAAAAAGAAAAGGTTTTTAAAAAGGACTTTGGTACTTATATGCTTAATAAGGTCCAACCATCCTTTATAAAATATTCAGATATTAATGCTGCCTATAATATGATTGGAAATATTATTGCATCAGCTTTATTATTAGTATCAATTTTTATGTTTATCATTGTTATATTTATTATACGGGTTACAATTAGAAATCAAATTTTACAGCAGTATAAAACTATAGGAGTAAGAAAAGTAATTGGATATAGTAAGAAGCAAATTATGCAAATCTTTATATATATGTATATAATAATTGGCATAATTGCATCATCTCTCGGCGCATTATTAGGAGTTCCAGTAAGAAATATGTTAGAAGAAATATTAACAAGAGATATGAAGGTTCGGGCTAATACTACCTTAGGTCAGTATTTCTTTATTACTATAGGAATAATATTGGTATTATTGCTATTATTTGTATTTCTCACTGCCAGTAAAGCAAATAAAATTAAGCCAATTCAAGCTATAAAATACGGTATGCCACAGAATAAAGTAAAAAGATCCAAGTTCAGTGTATCTCAATTACAAAAAGCTCCATTAAGTTTTGTTCTAGCTATAAAGCAAATACTTATGGATAAAAGAAAGACAGTGGTAAGTATAGTTTCTATAATGATTATTGCATTTGTGAGTTTGACAATTAGTAATATTTCTGGATCTATGTCAAATCCTAGACATTTCTCAAAATATTTAATAGGTATTACGGCAGGAGAGGTTTCAGTAACTGATTCTAGTAACAAATCCATTACAGAAGTTATAAATAAACTAG
The DNA here is from genome assembly GCF_016820655.1 of Anaeromonas frigoriresistens. Taxonomy (GTDB): domain Bacteria; phylum Bacillota; class Clostridia; order Tissierellales; family SIT17; genus Anaeromonas; species Anaeromonas frigoriresistens. The sequence continues at coordinate 8,324 of NZ_WSFT01000016.1, read as the reverse complement.
AGGGCATCGAAAGTGTTGAAAGTGCAGTATTTAATACAAAAGAATTATCGGTTAGTACCCTCTCTAAAGATGGAAGGGAAAATATTCCTTTGTTAGGTGCAACTCTATATGGTGATTTAGATAAAAACACCATTGTATTAGTAGAAGGTAGAGGACCAGTTAATAGTAATGAAATTGTTATCAGTTCACTAGTATCACAGAAGGCTGGTAAAACAATTGGAGATTATATCGTAATTAAAAATACAAGTAAAGATAAAAAATATTTAATTACAGGAATATATGAATCAGTTATGCATTCAGGATTATCCTATGTGACTGTTGAAAAAAACATTCCTTCAGATTTAGACATTGAAAATGGATTTTATTGGTTATATATGAGTACAGAAAATGTTATAATGGAAGAAATAGAAGCAAATGTTGTTGGTGTATTGGGAAATGAGGTGGCTGTATCCGAATATGATAGTGATTCACTACAGATAATTAACACAGTAAAAACACTACCATTAGTAACCAATATGATACTAGGTATTTTCTTAATTGTATGTGGAATTATTATATTTAATTGGACTCTTATTGACATTAGTAAATCAACAAAGGTATATGGAATATTAAAAGCCACAGGCTTTAGCAATAAACAAATGAGGATTTTACTAATAGTTAAGTCATTAACATTGACAGTGATGGGAGTCTTCGCTGGATATATTCTATGTTTGTTGACTATAGATAAAGTAATGACGACTATGTTTGCTGTAACGCCATATAGATCAATTAAATTACCAGTAAGTTTTATCCACAGTCAAGGTATATTGATTGTCTTACTATATTGTGTAATAGCATTAATAGCTACTCTTATACCCACAAAAAAAATTGCTAGTATTTCACCAAAGGATTTGATTACTGAATAAATCGAGGTGTTTTATATGAATAAGAGACGAGTGCTTATTGTAGATGATGAAAAGGAAATTGCAGACATACTAAGGGACTTCATAACAACTGAAGGTATGGAAGCTATGACTGCTTATAATGGGGGAGAGGCTTATGAGAAATTTAAAAGTTTCTCTCCATCTCTTGTTATATTAGATATTATGCTCCCGGATAATGATGGTATGGAGATATGTAGGCGTATCCGTAATGAATCAGATATTCCTATCATTATGTTAAGTGCAAAGGATACAGACATTGATAAAATAATTTCTCTAGGACTAGGTGCGGACGATTACTTAACAAAGCCATTTAGTCCAGCGGTAGTTGTAGCTCATGTAAAAGCTCAATTAAGAAGATATATGTCAACAAATAGAAAGTCTGAAGATGAAGATGGTTTATTTATTAAAAATATGAAGATTAACCTTAAAAAGCACTTAGTGGAAGTAGATGATAAACAGATTGAACTTGTACATAAAGAATTCGAAATATTATGGCTATTAGCTTCTAATGCAGGTACAGTTTTTACAAAAGAACAAATATATGATGAAGTATGGGGTGTGGATGAGTTTGGAGAAATAGGTACTGTAACTGTTCATATAAGGAAACTAAGAACTAAAATAGAAGCAGATCCTGCTCATCCAATATATATAAAGACTATATGGGGAGTGGGATATAAGTTTGATGATGGGTAGATTTTATAAAATAGGCTATATAAGTACTATCTTATGTACAATTGGTATTATTATAACTTTAATCATTGGATTGAATACATATAAAGAAAAAGAAAGTCCAAATATTATAAATAAAATGCGAGTTAAAGTAAATCCTGAATATAATGTTATACTTGAGAACTGGCCTTTATCTTCAGATGTTAAAAAAATTTTAGATAACAGTTTTGAAAGTAATGGAGTAACTAGTACTATTATTGATTTAGAGGGTAGAGTTCTTTATGAATTTGATAGTCAGTTTAAATTGGGTAGTAAAATTGACATAACAGAGCATTTGTATTTTGACAATAGTTATGAGATTAGAAACAATAAGAAATACTTATTAAGTTTACCTATATATAATCAAGGAACTGTTGTAGGATTTACTATATTCGAGACGATTATAGAGAGTATAAGAGATGAGAACTATATGCCCTTCCAGTGGTTATTTACCATCATATTACTAAGTATATTATGGATAATAAGTATTATTGTAACAATAATTGGGTATAAAAAGGAGTTATCTAATGGTTTTAGTCAGCTTATTGATGGACTAAATCACGTGTCAAAAGGTATCTTTAAACCATTAAAAGTGCCTAAAGAATCTAAAGAACAAGATATATATATTAGCTATAATCGTATGGTAGAAGAACTATCATATTTAATGAAAAAACAACAATCCTATGAGGGAAAGAGAAAGAGTTTTTTGACAACTATTAGCCACGAACTAAAAACACCTATAGCAACTATTAATGCTTATATCGAAGGATTAGTTAGTGGAGTAGCAAAAGATGAGAAAACAATAAATAATTATCACACAATTATACAGAGCAAAATGAATAGTTTAATGAATCAAGTAAATGATTTATTTAAATATGCTCAATATGATATGAATCAGTTTAAATATAATTTTCAAGAAGTATATGCAGACGATGTTTTTCACAACATATTAAAACCTATTTTTAATAAAGATCGTAAAAGAGAAATCATTATCAGTAATAATATACCTAAGTGCATGATTAATGTGGATATTATTAGAATTGAACAAGTTATTTTAAATTTTTATAATAATGCGATTAAACATACATCGGATGATGGCACAATAAAAATAGAAGGATACAGACAGGAAAATGAATTGTTAATTTCTGTTGAAGATAATGGAGAAGGTATTGAGTCTAGAGATTTACCATATATATTTGATTATTATTATCAAGGAAAGACATCAAAGGAATCAGATTATGAAGGCGTAGGATTAGGTCTTGCTATATGTAAAGAGATAATAAGTAAACATGGTGGGAAAATATTTGTCAAAAGTCAACTGAATAAAGGTACAAAGATTAGTTTTACTATACCAGTGGTGTAAAAAGCAGAGGGGACGGTTCCTTCTGCTTTTTCAATATACTCATATGAATTAAAGTTTCCTTACAAGTCAATCCTAAATATAAAATAACAGGAAAGCGGGAGGTTTATATGAATAATAGGGATTTAATTAATAAGGCCTATGAAATTAGTGATAAATATAAAGTTATATTAAAAGGGAATCTTATGATAAATGGAGATGTTAACTGTATACTTTTTGCTCATTATTGTAAGAGTACATTGTTTTATAAGGATTTTTTTAACGTTACTAGTGATATTTTTAAAGTGCATCGGCTTGCAAGTAAGAATTTAAAGGAAATAAAGAAAATTATAAAAATTTATGGATATAATAAAATTTGGACAAAAGGAGTATTTTCTGTGTATGGAGATTTAAGACCTTTAGCTATAGAAGCAGGATTTGGAAAATGGTCTGAGAATGGATTAGTTAAGAATGAAATATATGGAACTAATTTTCTGATCACCGCTATATTTTATAAATAGCAATTATATATTTTTTACATTCTAATATTTTTAAATTTAATTATATCTAATTATTTAAAGAAATATATATTTGGGTAAAAAAGTATAATAAAGTGGTAGGAGAAAACACTAAAAGAGAATGTAGAATGCTTTATATAAAAGAAAATTTTAAGATAAAAAGATATCAGAAGAGAAGGAGATATGATGACAAATAAAAATTTAATAATAAAAACAGGATGGAATTTTGACAATAGTTATGCCCGTTTACCAGAATTATTTTTCACTAGACTTAAACCCACTCCCGTATCATCATCTAAGTTAGTAGTTCTTAATCGTACCTTAGCAACATCCCTAGGACTGAATGATAAGGGATTAAAGGAAAAGGATGAAGTAGAAGTATTTGCTGGAAATCGAGTTCCTGAGGGGGCAGTGCCTCTTTCTCAAGCTTATGCAGGACATCAATTTGGTCGTTTTACGATGCTAGGAGATGGTCGAGCTATACTGATTGGTGAACAAATCAGCTCTAAAGGAGAACGATTTGATATTCAGCTAAAAGGTTCTGGCAGAACTCCTTATTCCCGGGGGGGAGATGGTCGAGCAACTCTTGGACCTATGCTTAGGGAGTACATCATAAGTGAGGCTATGTATGCCCTTGGTATACCTACTACACGGAGTCTAGCAGTTGTCACAACTGGTGAATCAGTAACTCGTCAAACTAAGTTACCAGGTGCAATTCTTACCAGAGTAGCTGCCAGTCATATTCGAGTAGGTACCTTTCAATACGTCTCAAACTGGGGAAATGTTGAAGAGCTTCGTACCTTGGCTGATTACACATTAGAAAGACATTTTCCAGGTTATAAAAAGGAGAGTAATCCTTATGTTTTCTTGCTTCAAGAAGTGATCAAAGTTCAAGCTAAATTAATTGCAAGATGGCAATTGGTTGGATTTATTCATGGGGTAATGAATACCGATAATATGACTATTAGTGGAGAAACAATTGATTATGGTCCTTGTGCTTTTATGGATCAATATGATCCATCAACAGTATTTAGTTCAATTGATATTAATGGACGTTATGCCTATGGTAATCAACCTTCCATGGCGGCTTGGAATCTTGCCAGGTTTGCTGAAACATTATTGCCCTTATTAGATGATGAGGAGGAACAAGCTATTAAATTGGCTGAAAACACACTTTCAAAATTTAGTGAGTTGTATCGCTGTAATTGGCTTGGAGGAATGAGAGCGAAACTGGGGATATTTAATCAAGAGGAACAGGACGAATCTCTTATTGAAGACCTTTTCAGTATTATGCATAAACATAAATCAGATTATACTAACACTTTTCGTGCATTAACTCTTAATAAGTTAGAAGATATGGAATTGTTTAAGGCTTCTGATTTTAAAACCTGGTATGGTCGATGGCAAGATAGATTAAGTAGACAGGAAGAATCAAAGGAATCTTCTCAGAAATTGATGAAAAATAATAATCCAGCAGTAATTCCTCGCAATCACAGAGTAGAAGCAGCTCTAGAATCAGCGGAAAAAAGAGGAGATTACAGTATAATGGAGAGACTTCTTGATATTCTTTCTAAGCCTTATGCCTATACCACTGAACAGAATGAGTATTCCGAACTACCACCTCCATCAAGTCTTCCTTATCGAACTTTTTGTGGTACTTGATATAGAAATCTATGTATAGCTAACATATAAAATTTAAATTATATTATAAATTCCCTCAAACTGATTGATTTGGGGGTTTTTATATTTTAGAGCACCAGTATATGTAGAAAAGTTTAGTTATGGATTTGTAATGGAGAATCTGGGGAGATAACTTACTTTATTCTGCAAATAGACCAAATTAATGATAAAATATAGGAGGATTATTAATAATAAGAATGAAAAGGATGCTTTTTTATGACAAAAACATTAATAGTAGCAGAAAAACCAAGTGTAGCAAGAGATATTGCATCAGTAATTATAAAGGGACCCAGTTCTTCAAAAACTGGATATATTGAAGGAAAAAAATACATAATTACCTGGGCAATAGGACACTTAGTAACCCTTTGCGAACCAGATCATTATGATGAGAAATATAAAAAGTGGAATATGGTAGATTTACCCATTATACCAGAAGAATTTATACTAAAACCATCATCTAAAACGAAAAAACAATTTGATATCGTAAAGAAACTCATGAATAGTAAAGAAGTAGAAGGTATAATATGCGCCACAGACTCAGGGCGAGAGGGAGAACTAATTTTTAGATATATTTATCAACTGGCAAACTGTAATACAACTTTCAAAAGATTATGGATTAGCTCTATGACTGAAGAGGCCATAAAAAAAGGATTTGATGAATTAAAAGATGGTACAGAATATGATGCTTTGTATCAATCAGCTCGTTGTAGAAGTGAAGCAGACTGGCTAATTGGTATGAATGGTACTAGGGCTTATACCATAAAGAATAATATACTTTTTAGTATAGGTAGAGTTCAGACCCCTACTTTAGCGATGATTGTTAATAGAGATATGGAGATTAAAAACTTTAAGCCTCAAGACTATTGGGAAGTAAAAAGTATCTATGATAATTTTCAAGGTTTATGGACAGATATAAAAGAAAATAGCAGTAAAATATCTAGTGAAGAAAATGCCAAAACCATTGCCAATAAGGTAAAAGGAAGTACAGGAGAAGTCATTGACATAAAAAAGGAGAAGAAAAGCCAACCTGCTCCATTGCTCTATGACTTAACGGAATTACAAAGAGATGGTAATAAGTATTTTGGATATACAGCTAAAGAAACTTTAAATATTGCTCAAAGTCTCTATGAAAAGCATAAACTAATAACTTATCCTCGTACTGATAGCAGATATTTGTCTAAAGATATGAAGAGTATTGTAAAGGAAACATTAGAAAAGCTAAGGATTAATCCATATGAGCAATACATATCTAAAATTATTGATAAACTGAAATTTACGTCACGAATTATTAATGATAAGAAAATAACTGATCACCATGCATGTATTCCTACCCCTAAAACTCCTAATATACAAAGATTGAATATAAAGGAAAAGAATATATATAATCTCATTGTAAAAAGATTGATAACTGTATTCTTTCCTAGGTATAAATATGAAACTACTACTATTGTAGTAGAAAATCAAGGGGAAGACTTTGTATCAAAAGGAAAGGTAGTAACAGATTGGGGTTGGAAGCTTATTTATATGAATGATGAAAAAAAGGAAAAAGATTCTGAACAACAACTTCCTTCCTTAAAGAAAGGAGAAAATCTTCTGTTTAAAGATACAGAGATTATAAAAAAACAAACTAAACCTCCAAAGCAGTATACAGAAAGCACATTATTAAGTGCTATGGAGAATGCAGGAAGACTTATAGATAGTGAAGAACTAAGAGAGCAATTGAAAGGTAGTGGATTAGGAACCCCTGCTACAAGGGCATCTATTATTGAAAGAATTATTCAAGTAGGTTATATAAAAAGAGAAAAGAAATCCCTTGTACCTACAGTAAAAGGAATATCTATTATAAGTACAATTCCTAATGAACTGAAGTCTCCTGAATTAACAGGAAAATGGGAAAAGGCTCTAAATAATATAGCAAAGGATAAATTTTCTCCAGAGAGATTTATGGAGAGTATCAATAATTTTGCTACATTTATTGTTACAGAGGCAGGAAAAAGTAGAACTATAGAGATAGAAGGGGATATGGCTACATCATTTAAAAGAAAAAGAAGAGGAAAAGCCACAAGACAAAGGCCAGTAATTGGAGTTTGCCCTCTTTGTAAAAAAGGGAATATTACTCAAAATTCAAAGGGGTATGGATGTAGTGAGTATGTGAATTCCTGTAAATTTTTTATTGGTGCATTTATAGCAGGAAAAAAATTAAATAAAACTGAAGTAAAGGATTTAGTTGAAAAGGGAGAAACTTCTGTAATTCAAGGGTTTTCCTATAAAAATGGAGGAACCTTTGAGGCAAAGTTAGTAATTGAAAATGGAAAAGTGGTTTTTGGTAAAAGGTAAAAGTAATATTAATATATTAAAAATATATTCTCATCTTCACATTTTTTTCATAAAATTTATTTATACTTAATAAAGGTTTTAAAAATTAAAATATATTAGATCCTATGACAGGAGGAGAAAGCATGAAAAAATTATTATCAATAGCTATTGTTGGAATAGTATTAATGGCTTCAAGTAATTCTGTATTTGCAGCAAATAATATTTCAAATATGGCAGTTAGTAAAGGTGGACAACATGTTGTACAATGTGCTCAACACATGGATAAAGGTATATCCGATTGTGTACAAATGGTAGAATGTGAGATGTAATCATACCCTCTTATGTTCTGATTGTAAAATAAGTAAAATATAATCTTTAAGAATGGATTATAAATTTAGTAGATTAATAAAAGTTCCCTCAGACATATATGTCTGAGGGAACTTTTATTAATCTAAAATATAGAATTGATATTTCAATAAATTACTCCATTCTATAAATGATTAGGTTGAAATTGAAAAATTTTATCAGATAAAATACTGCTCTTTAGTTTTAAAAATGGAGTAGTATTTTTTTGCATAAAATCAATGTACTACAACGTATTATAGTTATCTTATAAAATCACATCAAAAAACTTGTTTTAAATATGGAGGTTAATACATAAAATGGAATGTGGAGTTGTAAATAAAAAGGGGTGGGCGTCATGGAAAAGGATAAAAAAAAACCAGCAGAAAACCCAACGGAAGAAATAGAGGATGATGAGTTAGAAGAATCTACAGAAGAAATAGATGAAGAAGAATTAGAGGAACCCACAGGAGAAATAGATGAAGAAGAATTAGAGGA
>NZ_WSFT01000008.1 GCF_016820655.1 Anaeromonas frigoriresistens | reverse complement strand
ATTTAATTCCATTCATATCTTCAGCTGTTTTACCTATTTCTTCTAATCCTTCTTCAAATAATGATTTAACTTCTTCCGTTGTAGTACCATTTCCAACATCTTTAATTAACTCACCATTTGCTTCTCTGAAAGTCTTCCCTTCAGGTCCTGGCATTCCAGGAGGTACAAATGCCCATGCTGGAGGTTGAATACCTTGAGTTCTTGCCTCTTGAATCTTAATTCTATCAACAGCCATTGCAAATGCATTTCTTATCTTCTGATTAGAGAAGAATTCATTTTCTACATTAAATGTATAGTAGAATGTAGAAGCTTCTGGATAAGTATTTAACTTATCTTTATATTGCTCTAAATATTGATCTGGCACTTCTACTATATCTAATTCTCCAGTTTCATAAAGATTCATTCTTGTATTAGAATCCCTAACCATAATACCTTCTATTCTGTCTAATTTAACATTTTCAACATTCCAATAATCAGGATTCTTTTCCATATTTAATTGAGATTCGTGCTCCCATTCAGTTATAACGAATGGTCCATTAAATACCATATAATCAACTTCTGAGCCATACTTATCTCCCCACTTTTCTACTAAATCTTCTCTTATAGGGAATAATGTACTATTCTGTAATTTGCTAATAAATGTTGGGTCTGGTCTTTCTAATGTAACTTCAAGAGTTTTATCATCTATAGCCTTAACTCCAACTTCATCAGCATTAGTTATTTCGCCAGTGTTATATGCTTCACCATTTTTGATTCCATATGCCATAAATGCGTAAGTAGAAGCTGTATCTGGATTTAATGCTCTCTTCCAAGTAAATTCAAAGTCATTAGCTGTTACAGGCTCACCATCTGACCATTTTGCATCTCTTAACTTGAAAGTAATCTTAGTTCCATCTTCACTTTCTTCCCAAGATTCTGCCATACCTGACCCTTGTTTAGGTACACCATCTTCATCCAATCTAATTATTCCTTCTAATGCATCATTTAATATATTAGAAGAAGTATGATCCTGAGTAAGTTGTGGATCTAAACTTGGAGGTTCAGATTGCCAATTCACTCTTAAAACTTGCTCTTCAGCTAATTTTTCTTCTCCTGAATCCTCAGAAGATTGACCTTCATTTGCTGGTGTTTCTTTTTCTTCTGGTTCATTTGCATCTTCTTCACCACTACATCCAGCTAATGCAAGGGTAAATACCATAGCAAATACTAATAGCATTATTAAAATTTTACTTTTTTTCATTACAACTTCCCCTTTCATATTTTTCTAACTTATTTATTGTTTTGTTTCTAATAAAGTTAAAAAACATTCACCTCCTTAATAATCATTAAAATATAAATCATTTCAATGTATTGTGTTTTTAGTTATATTCAAAATATTCTGTATATTTTGAATATAAAGCTTCTACTAAGTCAACTTTCACTTAATCTATTGACTACCTGACTAAGATATTATGTATGTGATTGATTAATTTGATTATAGAAAAGTTTTAAATGATTATCAAGACCTGTAAATTTGAACATTCCTTAACATTTTTAATAAGGCAAATCTATTACAGTTTTCAGTATATATATTTCTAAATAATTACAATCAGAGGATATATTGAATATAGGTAATATTCTTCGTTTTAATATTCTTAATATTGTGAATATTCAAAATAATATCTTTTATTACAAAATGAATAACTCTATTATTACATTGTTTTTTTGTTTTTTGTAACCATTTCTTAACTTAAATCTCACAGGGAATATGTTAAGAAAACGTAAAAAAGTGAGTAATACTAGCCTTTAGGTGATTGAATCCCTTCCTATAATCTTTAAATATTTATATATAAACCTATATCTTAAAGCTATTAGATTCCATTCTAGGCTTTGTAAATCTCTTAAGAACTCACTATCACTACCTATTTTTTATCTCTTTATTTCCCCATCATTTACGTCTATATTTATTACACTCTATAATCAACAATCAATGTTACATAATGTGTGCTTTTGCACATCCCCTATACCTCCTATTTTTTATTGCTTCCATTATTTTCTGAAGCCTTCTATAATTGCATTTATCAATAGTCTAGAAATTCTATTAAATTAACTTTCATTAAGCATAAAAAAGCCTTGAATCTAAGATTCAAGGCTTAATATATTATTTAACTAAATGACATGCAACAAAGTGATCAGGTTTCACTTCTCTTAATTCTGGTGCTTTTTCTCTACATATGTCTTTAGCATATTTACATCTTTTTTGGAATTTACATCCTTCTGGAGGGTTAATAGGACTTGGAACATCTCCTTCAAGAATGATTCTATTTCTACTTCTTTCAATATCTGGGTCAGGAATAGGTATAGCTGAAAGTAATGCTTGTGTATATGGATGTAAAGGCTCCTCATAAAGGTGCTTACTTGTTGTAATCTCCATTATAGCACCAAGATACATAACTGCTATTCTATCTGATATATGCTTAACCATAGAAAGGTCATGGGCAATAAATAGATATGTTAATCCCATCTTTTCCTGTAAATCTTCAAGAAGGTTTACTACCTGAGCTTGAATAGATACATCAAGAGCGGAAATAGGTTCATCACATACAATGAATTTTGGCTCTATAGATAAAGCTCTTGCTATACCTATACGTTGTCTCTGACCACCACTAAACTCATGAGGGAATCTGCTGGCATGCTCTCTATTAAGACCAACAGTCTCAAGAAGTTCATAAATCTTTGCTGTTCTTTCTTTACCTTTTCTAATATTATGGATATCCATACCTTCTCCAATTATATCTCCTACAGTCATACGAGGATTAAGAGATGCATAAGGATCCTGGAATATCATTTGAACTTGTTTAGCGAAGTTCTTCATTTCTTTTCTATTTAATTTGTGTATATTCATACCATCAAATATAACATCTCCGTCAGTAGCTTCATATAATCTAATTAATGTTCTACCAGTAGTAGATTTACCACATCCTGACTCTCCAACAAGACCAAGAGTCTCTCCTTCTCTAATATTAAAAGATATACCATCTACAGCTTTTAGTATTTGATTTCTTCCAACTTTAAAGTGTTTTTTTAGATTTTTAACTTCAATTAAATTTTTTCTATCCTTTAAATTCTTTTCAGACATTCTTATTTCCCTCCCCTTTTAATCTTAGTAGGATTCTCTATATTTGGTGCCATCTCATGTTGTAACCAACATTTGACGAAATGGTCCTCAGTTAGGAAGGTTTCTTCTGGCATCTCTTCTCTACATATAGGCATTGCATAGTCACATCTCGCTGCAAAAGGACATCCCTTTGGTGGTGAGAATAAATCTGGAGGTGTTCCCTCTATTGGGATCAATTTCTCTTTAGCATTAGTATCTAGTCTAGGTACAGAGTTTAATAGTCCCCAAGTATATGGATGTTGACCATCATAGAATATCTCATCTAATGTACCTGACTCTATTACTTTACCTGCATACATAACTACTACTCTTTGTGCCATATCTGCTACAACACCCAAGTCATGAGTTATTAATATAATTGAAGTATCAAAGTCTCTTTGTAGACCTTTCATTAAGTCTAATATCTGAGCTTGAATTGTAACATCTAGTGCAGTAGTTGGCTCATCAGCAATAAGAAGCTTCGGATTACATGCTAGGGCTATAGCTATCATAGCTCTTTGTCTCATACCACCACTAAATTCATGGGGATATTGTTCTACACGCTTATCTGGGTTAGGTATACCAACCACATCTAACATTTCGATAGCTTTTTTCTTTGCTTCGGACTTAGACATTCTTTGGTGTTTAATAAGTCCTTCCATTATTTGTTTTCCTACTTTCATAGTAGGGTTTAGTGAAGTCATTGGATCTTGGAATATCATACTTATCTCACTACCACGAACTGACTCCATTTGTCTATCTGTAAGTTTAGTAAGGTCCTTTCCATTAAACATAACAGATCCATCTTTTATTCTTCCTGGAGGCATAGGTATAAGCTGCATTGTGGATTGAGCTGTAACAGACTTTCCACATCCAGACTCTCCAACTATAGCAAGTGCCTCACCTTTATTTACGTAAAAAGATACTCCCCTAACAGCTTGAACTTCTCCTGCATATGTGTCAAAGGATACCCTTAAATCTTTAACATCTAATAATACTCTACTTTTATCTCTGGCCATTACTATACCTCCTTTATTGTCTTAATCTTGGATCTAGTGCATCTCTCAAACCATCTCCAAAAATCTGGAATGAAAGCATGATTAAACTTATTACTATAGATGGAAATACTAATTGATATGGATGTACTAATAGCATACGAGTACCATCCTTAGATAAAGAACCAAGACTTGCATAAGGTACTTTAATTCCTAGTCCGATAAAGCTTAAGAATGCTTCTGCAAATATAGCAGTTGGTATAGCAAATGTTACACTGATTATAATAACACCAATTGTATTTGGTATAAGGTGTTTAGTAATAATTCTACCAGCATCTGCTCCTAATGTTTTAGCTGCCATAACAAATTCCATCTCTTTAATTTGAAGTATCTGACCACGAACTAGACGGGCCATACCACCCCAACCGGCTATGGATAATGCTACTATTATGGTAAATAATCCTGATCCCATAACTGTCGTTAACATAATAACCCATAATAAATATGGAATAGAGAATAATATCTCAACTATACGCATCATAATATTATCTATATTTCCACCAACATATCCTGATATACCACCATATAAAACTCCGATAGTGAAGTTAAGCATAGCTGTTACAATACCAATAAATAATGAAATTCTAGTACCTTCCCAAACCCTTACATATAAGTCTCTACCAAGCTCGTCTGTTCCGAACCAATGCTCTGCATCTGGTTGGCGGTTAACTTCTAATAAATCACCAGTACGATAGTCAAATTCACTTAAAATTGGTGCAAATATTGCAAATAAAGTTACAATAATCAAAATAACCATTGCGGTTATTGCCATTTTATTAGTTTTTAATCTTCTCCATGCATCAGCCCAATAGGTTAAACTGGGTCTAACTATGGACTCAGCATCGGAGGTACGCTTACCTTCTATAACAAATTTATCTTTACTTAATTCTGCCATTATATACCCTCCTAATCATCTAATCTTATTCTTGGATCAATGAATCCATATAAAATGTCTACTAAGAATACCATGAATATTAGTAATCCTGCATAGAATAACGTAGTACCTAATATTAATGTAAAGTCATATTGGTTAACAGCATCTACGAAGAATTTACCCATTCCTGGAACTGCAAATATCTGCTCTATAACGAATGAGCCTGTAACAATACCAGCAATCAATGGTCCAAGCATAGTTACGATTGGTAGGATAGCATTTCTAATAACATGCTTTATTACAACAGAAGTTTTTGATAATCCTTTTGCTTTAGCAGTTTTAACATAATCAGATCCCATTATCTCAATCATGTTCGTCTTCATCATTCTAGCCTGGAATGCTATAAGTCTAAGTCCTAGGGCAAGTACTGGTAATACCATGTACATAGGACCTTTCCATCCTGCTACGGGGAACCATCCGAACTCCCGTGCAAAGAAATACTGGAATATCGAAGCAAAAACAAAGTTTGGAACCGAAACCCCTAAAACAGCTAATATAATAACAAAATAATCAAAAAATCCTTTATTATTCAGGGCGGCTATAATTCCGAAGGACAATCCAAATACTAGACCTACAGCTACAGCCCACAGTCCTAATGTTAATGATTTAGGAAATCCTTGAGCTATCATAGAGTTAACTGTTCTAGTTCTGTATTTTAATGATAGTCCTAAGTCTCCTTTAGCAGTATTTTTTAAGAATGTACCATATTGCACAATCAAAGGTTTGTCCAATCCATATTTCGCCTCTAGATTTTTAAGAATTTCTGGTTGGACTTTTTTACCATCAGAGAATGGATCACCTGGCAACTGATGCATTAGGAAAAACGTAATAGTCGCAATAAGCCATAAACTGATAAACATAAAGATTAAACGTTTAATAATATACCTTCCCATTTAACACACCTCCATAAAATTTTAAGATAAAAACGATACATTAGTACAGATCTTACAAAAATATCTTTACTATAGATCCACCTCCCACGATAGAGTTATAATAAATTTTAATAATAACAAAAAATTAGAAATGATTATAATTTTCAGAAAAATAACCATCAAAAAATTAAATGCTTTAAAAAGAATAGATATAAGCATCATTATAAATCAAGGAGAAATCCATACAGAATAGAAAATCCTATTCTTATGTAGAAAAGTGCTATTGTAGTATATAACTATATTATAGTTTTTACGTTAACTTTACAATTACATAAGTTTTAATAAATTATTACATTTTATTCATAATTCACAGATAATTAAGTGAATTATGAATTTAGATGCAATTCTATACAAATACAATTTTCAAAAAAATAGGACAAGTAAAATTATATTACATATTATTATATATTACAAAGTAATATTCAGAAAATTATATTAATTAATTTTAATTTTTTACTACCCTTAAGGTTCTAAGTCCTTAAGGGTAGTAATTTTACTTATTTAATTCTTCAAGTATCATTTTATTTACCATTTGAGGATTTGCTTTTCCTCTTGTTGCTTTCATAACTTGACCTACTAAAAATCCTAGGGCTCTGTCTTTTCCATTCTTATAATCCTCTATAGATTGAGGATTCTTTTCAATGATTTCTGATACCATTTTCTTTATTTCATCTTCATCATTAATTTGAATTAAGCCTTTTTCTTTTACTATACTATTTGGATCTCCGCCTTCTTCAAACATTGTTCTAAGGACTTTTTTACCTATATTATTACTGATCTTACCTTCTTCTATTAACTTAAGAAGATTAGCTAATTCTTTTGCTCCAAATCTCATATCCTCAATTTCCATATCTTCATCTTTAAGCCTTCTTAATATATCCCCCATTATCCAATTACTTACTTGTTTTGGATCATTAGAGTATTCTACTGTTTTTTCATAGAAATTAGCTAAGGCTCTAGTTGATGTAAGAATAGAAGCATCGTATTCTGGAAGATTATACGCCTTCATAAATCTTTCCATCTTAGCTTGTGGAAGCTCAGGAAGATTATTTTTTATATTTTCTATCCAATCATTACTGATATCCATATCTACAATATCAGGTTCTGGGAAGTATCTATAGTCACTGGCATCTTCTTTAACTCTCATAGAAATGGTTTCATTTTTAGTATCATCCCATCTTCTAGTTTCTCTTATGGTATTTTCTCCTTTTTCTAATAGAGCAATATGTCTTTTTTCTTCATATTCCATTGCCTTCACTGCAGCTTTAAAAGAGTTTAGATTCTTAATCTCAGTTACCATTGTTTTTTCTCCTGTTTCTTCATCTACAACATTTATATTTACATCACACCTTAAAGAACCTTCTTCCATTTTACAGTCAGAAACTTCAATGTATTGCAATATAGATTTTAATTTGTCTAAGAAGTTTTTAGCTTCTTCTGGAGAATTCATGTCAGGATAAGTAACTATCTCTATTAATGGTACACCGGATCTATTATAATCTAATAAAGTCCCTCCATCTGTTGAATGGATTGATTTTCCTGTGTCTTCTTCTATATGAATTCTAATCAGTTTAACTTTCTTTTTTCCTTCTTCTGTATCTAACTCAGTGTAACCCTCTTCACATAACGGTAAATCATACTGGGATATTTGATATCCTTTTACTAAGTCTGGATAATAATAATTTTTTCTATCCATTTTTGTATGATTAGAGATGTCACAATTAAAGGCTAATCCTGCTCTGATACCATATTCTACTACTTTTTTATTTAATACTGGCAATGCTCCAGGAAGCCCTAAACATACTGGACAGCAGTGAGTATTTACGTCCCCTCCAAATTCAGTGCTACAGCCACAGAAGATCTTAGAATCTGTTAATAATTCTGAATGTATTTCTAAACCTATTATAGTTTTGTACCCCATTATTTTACACCTCCAATTTCAGGAGTTTCGTTGAAATTCAATTTTTGTTCAATATTATATGCTACATTTAAAATCTTTGATTCATCAAAGGATTTTCCAATAATCTGTAATCCCACTGGAAGACCTTTAGATGTACCACAAGGTATTGATATAGCTGGAATTCCGGCTATATTAACCGCTACAGTAAGGACATCCGATGCATACATATCTAATGGATTATCACTTTTTTCTCCAATTTTAAAGGCAGTAGATGGTGTAGTTGGTGATATTATAACATCATACTCATCAAAGGCCTTATCAAAATCCTCTTTAATAAGAGTTCTAACCTTTTGAGCCTTCTTATAATAAGCATCATAATAACCAGAACTCAGGCAATATGTTCCCATCATTATTCTTCTTTTAACTTCTTCTCCAAATCCTTCACTTCTAGTCTTAGTAAATAGTTCTTCTACAGAATTATAATTTTCTGCTCTATTACCATATCTCACTCCATCAAAACGAGCTAAATTTGAACTGGCTTCTGAAGGAGCTAATATATAGTAGGTTTCTAAACCATATTCAGAATAAGGAAGACTCATCTCTTCTACTTCTGCTCCTAAAGTTTTAAATGTTTCAATTACATTTTTTATATTCTCTCTAACATCTTCACTTATTCCTTCACCCATGTATTCCTTAGGTACACCAATTTTCAAACCTTTAATATCTTTTTTAAGATTCTTTGTATAATCTACTTTTTCTATTTCTACTGAAGTAGAGTCCAACTTATCATGACTGGCTAATGTATTCATAACTATTGCACAATCTTCTACATCCCTAGTAAAAGGTCCTATTTGATCTAATGAGGATGCAAAAGCAACAAGTCCATATCTAGATATTAATCCATAGGTTGGTTTAAGTCCTACTACACCACAGAATGCAGCAGGTTGTCTAACTGATCCACCAGTTTCTGAACCTAAAGAAAAGGGAGCTTGATATGCTGCAACTGCAGCTGCAGAACCACCACTAGATCCTCCTGGCACCCTCTCTAAATCCCAAGGATTTCTTGTAGTATGGAAAGCTGAGTTTTCAGTGGATGAACCCATTGCAAATTCATCTAAGTTTGTTTTTCCTACTATTATAGCTCCTGCTTCTTTAAGATTTTTTATTACTGTTGCATCGTAGGGAGCAGTATAATTACTCAATATTTTAGAACCACAGGTAGTCTTTAATCCTTCTGTAGATATATTATCTTTAATTGCCACTGGGATTCCTGCTAAATCTCCTAATTTTTCTCCGTTAACTCTTCTTTCATCAATGTTTTTTGCCTCTTTTATAGCATTTTCTTTATCTAATAAAAGAAAACTTTTTATATATTCATCAGTTGCTTCTATTCTATTAAAGAACTCATTTACTAATTCCTCTGATGTAATTTCGCGTGTATTTAGCTTATCTCTAAGTTCATGAATAGTAAGTTTAAATAGTCCCATTATTTCACCTCTTTCGTTAATCTAATACCTTAGGTATTTTTACATATCCATTTTCATTCTCTGGAGCATTTTTCATTACTTCTTCTCTATCGAGAGATTCTTTTACTTCATCTTCTCTCATCACATTTCTTATAGATGGGTGAGGATGATATGTAGGTTTTACTCCCTCAGTATCCACTTCTCTAAGTTTCTCTACATAATCTATAACTGATGAAAATTTTTCTGTAAAAACTTCAATACTCTCCTCATCAAATTCTAATCTAGATAGTTTTGCCACATGTTTAATTTGTTCTTTAGTAATAGACATTTTTCTACCTCCTTTTTAAACATATAATGATAATATAATACAATACTTAAGTATCTCTTGTAAACTAGCCTTCTATTATCTCTTTAAACCTATCAGAATCTATAATCTCAACACCTAACTCTTGAGCTTTAGTATACTTACTTCCTGGATCTTCTCCTAATATAACAAAATCAGTATTCTTGCTTACACTTCCTGTTATCCTTCCACCCATTTTTTCTACAATAGCCTTAGCTTCTTTTCTAGAAACTCCTTCTATACTACCTGTTATAACTATCTTTTTATCGGTAAATATAGTATCGGAAGCTGCTTCTTCTTGTTCATGATGAGGTTTTACTCCAAGTTCAAATAATCTATCTATATTCTCCATGATTTCCTCGTCATTAAAAAACTCTACTATTTCTCTAGCAACTATATCCCCTATATCTGGGATAGATATTAATTCTTCATGGGTAGCTTCTTTTAATTTATCAAAGGATTTATAAGTATTAGCCAAGTCAGAGGCTGTTTTTCTTCCTACATTTGGTATTCCTAAGGCATATATGAATGCAGATAAAGTACAATTTTTACTTTCTTCTATAGCCTTTAAAAGATTCTCTGTTTTCTTTTTGCCAAATCTCTCTAAATTTATTAAATCATCGTAGTTAAGTTCGTATAATTGAGGTAATTCCTTGAGATCTAACTCTTCAAATAATTGCTCGGCAGTCTTTTCACTAAATCCTTCTATATTCATTGCATCTCGACTGGAAAAATGCTCAACCCTTGAAACTAATTGAGGTTTACAACTCATAGAGTTAGGACAGAATATATGAACTCCTTCTTGGATAAGCTCTGTTCCACAGGCTGGACACTCTTCTGGCTTTTCTATTTCTCTTCTTTCCTCACAACTATCCTCTACTATTCCCATTATCTCCGGGATTACATCATTAGATCTTCTAAGCCAGACTCTACATCCTAAGGCTACATTCTTTCTTTTGATATCATCCCAGTTATTTAATGTAGCTCTTCCAACAGTAACTCCACCAATATCTACTGGTTCTAATATTGCAGAGGGGGTTACTTTTCCTGTTCTTCCCACATTCCAGTTTACACTCATTAATTCAGTAGTTACTTCTTCTGCTTTAAATTTATATGCTATTGCCCATCTAGGAAATTTCTGAGTATAACCCAAGACTTCCCTAGTTTTCATATCATTTATTTTTATAACCAATCCATCTGTTAATACATCTAAGGTATGCCTTTCTTCATCTACCCTCTCAATTTCTGCTATCATATCCTCTATATTGTCAAAGGTTTTTATATAATTATTTACAGGAAGTCTATTTTCCTTTAGAAAATCTAACATTTCTAAATGAGTGTCAAAGCTAATCCCTTCCATATATCCTATATTATAAAAATATCCGATTAAATTTCTCTTAGCTGTTACCTTTGGATTAAGATTTCTTAATGCTCCTGCTGCAGCATTTCGAGCATTTTTAAGAGGCTCCTCAGCTTTTTTGTTATATTCTTCTAGTACAGATAGGGGCATAAGACCTTCCCCTTGTATTTCCATCCTACCTTTATGAGGAATTAATAAAGGAATAGATTTTATAGTCTTTATTTGAGGTAAGATAGCCTCTCCTATCTCACCATTTCCTCTAGTAGCCCCTTGAACTAGTTCCCCGTTATTATAAGTAAGGTTAATAGTAAGACCATCAAATTTATACTCCATTACATATTTGGGTTTAGGTAACTGATCCTCATGACTATTATTATATTCATTTATCAATCTTTCCACTCTATTTTCCCAGGATCTCAATTCTTCATAACTTTGGGATTTATCTAAACTCCAAAGGGGAGAAAGATGTCTATGTTTTTGAAATTTATCTAAAACTTCCCCTCCAACTCTCCCAGTAGGAGAATTAGGGAAAACTTCTCCTGTTTCTTCTTCTAATTTAGTTAATTCATTGTAAAGCTCATCATACTCCTTATCACTTACCTTAGGCTCATCTAAAGTATAATAATAATAATTCAGCTCATTAAGTTTTTCTACTAGTTCTTCCATTCTTTGATTCTTATCCACGATATCACCTCTCTTATACTTTCTCTATAGGAGCTAGGGATACTAATAGCTTCTTAATTCCTTTGTCCTTAAAGGCAATAGTAGCTTCTTTACTATCTCCGCTGCCTTGCATAGATACTACTGTACCTATTCCCCAACTTTTGTGTTTTACTTTGTCACCTATATTTATTTTCACATCTCCTTTTTTTTCAGTAGAAGTATTTTCATAGGTATATCCAGTAAAATATTTTTGGGGTTCTTTACTCATTCTTTTTTTCTTTGGTTCAAATCTATTGTTTATTTCATCTACTAAACCTTCAGGGATTTCTCCAATAAACCTCGAAACACTATTATAAGATGTTTTACCATAGATCGTTCTAAGAGTAGTATAAGTCATAAATAGTTTTTCTTCAGCCCTAGTTATACCTACATAGCATAATCTTCTTTCTTCTTCTAAATCATCCTCACTGGTCATAGCTCTAGATATTGGGAAGATCCCTTCTTCCATACCTGTTAGAAATACCACTGGATATTCTAGTCCCTTTGCACTATGAAGAGTCATTAAGGTTACAGAATCATTATTTTCATCATCTACTCTATCTATATCAGATAATAAGGATATGTTCGCTAAGAACTCTTCTAATGTTTTTTCGTCACTAGTTATTTCAAAATCTATCGCTACAGAAATGAACTCTTCTATATTTTCTATTCTACTTTTGGCCTCCAATGTATCTTCAGCCTTTAACTCTTTAATGTACCCAATAGAATCTATAACATTTTCAATAAGTTCCTTTACACTCAAAATTTCTTTCATAGCTATGAATTTATTTATCATAGATACAAAATCCTTAACTTTACTTTTAGCCCTATGGGATAGAGAACCCATCTCATCTATATCTAATATCACACTATAGATACTCTCTCCCTTTTCTATGCTATATTCTTCTAACTTCTCTACGGTCCTTTTTCCTATACCTCTTTTAGGAACATTAATTATTCTCTTTAAAGAAATATTATCTACTGGGTTCTGTATAAGTCTTAAATATGCAATGATATCCTTTATTTCTTTTCTATCATAGAATTTAAGTCCTCCTACAATTTTATAAGGAATATTTGATTTCACCAATGCTTCTTCTAATACACGGGATTGGGCATTAGTTCTATATAGAATAGCAAAGTCAGAATAATTCTTGCTGTAGGTTTCTCTTATTTCTTTTATTTTAGCAGATATAAAGCTAGATTCATCATGTTCATTTTGTCCTCTATATACACCAATAGGAGTTCCCTCTTCTTGAGATGTCCAAAGCTTTTTGCCTTTTCTTCCCATGTTATTATCAATGACTTTATTAGCCGCATCTAGTATATTTTTAGTTGAACGATAATTCTGCTCAAGTTTGATTACTTTAGCCTCTGGATAGTCATCCTCGAAGTCTAAGATGTTTCTTATATCCGCCCCGCGCCATCCATAGATGGAGTTATGCACTACCACATCTTCACATATATACTGTCTTAAGTTAGGTATAGATATATCATAAACATATCCTTCATAATCTAATACATTAACCTCTTTTACAATGTCCTCTACTATTTCTCCATTCTCATATACTGGAATTGACATACTAGGTCTAATATGGGATGCCGGCATATAATTAAATGTAGTTTCTTCTGTAAGTCTAGCTCTCTTTACTATTTCAATATCTTCTTCTAAGGATATTATTTTTTTAGCATAAGTACGAGCTTCATCATATTCTTCAACAGCTTCTACTTTACCATTAAATTGAATTGAGTGTTTATAATGTTCATTGCTACTTTTTTCTTCACTTCCAAAGAAATCAATATATGTTGCTTTTTCTGATTCTTCCACATTCATTTTCCCAAACATAATGTGATTAGGCGTTGTTTTTATAGTCTTTCCTTTTCTGGTCTTTATTTCAACTATAGCTCCATTATAATATTTCTCAGATTTTTTATTAACATTACCTTGTAATACTTTTCCCCATCCTCCAGCAGATACTATACTAGTTTCTTCTTCTAAAGATTTCATATCTTTGTATCCTTCACTGGTTTTAATTTTCATATCAGGAAGTACACACTGGTCATCATCGCCAACTACACATACATTTCTGTGATGACTGCCTAATAATTTAACTAATTCATACTGTGCTCTATTTGTATCTTGATACTCATCTACTAAAATATATTTAAACTTCTTTTGATAGAATTTTAATATATCAGGATTTGTACGGAATAATTCTATAGTCTTTATTATTAGATCATCAAAATCTAGAGCATTATTACTTTGAAGCTTTTTTTGATAAAGTTTATATATTTCACCCTTTTGTCTTTCTCTAAAATCATTATAGTTATCCTTTACATATGTATCTGGATCAATAAGCTTATCTTTTTGACTGCTTATAAAATGCAACATAGACTTAGGATCATACATCTTCTCATTTACATTAAGTTCTTTAATCGTATCCTTTATTACCGTGTTTTGATCTGATCCATCAAATATAACAAAGCTTCTATTATATCCCATTTTATCTATGTCTCTTCTTAGCATTCTCACACACATGGAGTGAAATGTACCCACCCACATATCTTGAACTCGTGTATCTACTAATCTTTGTATTCTATCCTTCATTTCATTAGCTGCTTTATTTGTAAATGTAATGGATAATATATTATCCGGGAATATATCCTTCTCTTTTATTAAATATGCTATTCTGTGAGTTAGAACTCTCGTTTTACCAGACCCCGCTCCTGCTAATACTAATAAGGGTCCATCAGTGGTCTTTACTGCTTCCCTCTGTTTATCATTAAGTCCATCTAAAAAATTCATTTATCATATGCTCCTCTCTCAAAACCAAAATTCACTCTACCTTCTATTATATAGGAAAATATGTTCTCTTTGAAGGTATAGAAAAAACTTCTAACTATTTATGTTAGAAGTTTTGACAATATCTATTCTATTATACTTATACAGCTATAACCACTGTAAAATAAAAATTATATCTACTTAAATATCCACTACCAATATCTCTTCATTCCACTTAATCTCCCCAGTTTTTCTAAATCCAACAGATTCATATAGAGTTTTAGCTATCTTGTTTTGAGGCTTCACACTAGTATAGAGCTGTTTTCCATTATGATCATATTTTATGAAATTAATTAATTTTAAAAGTGATGTTTTACCGTATCCTTGTTCCTGAAAATCCACATTAATTATAAATCTCCTTAATCTATATGCTTAGAAATACTCATCATAAAAATACATTAAAATCCAACCATAGTATCATCTTTATATACTCTACATAAATGATTTCCTTCTTCATAATAGGATTAAAGTATAGAAAATGTATTATTCAATACAAGTCTTCTTGTTCTTCTGGCTCTTCTAAATTTACACATTCAAGCCAATTTTCTTTATTTATAGTCTTGAATGTAATATTCATCGAACATCCCCTTCTTAAACAATATAAAAAAATATATTTACTAATTATTATCTTTTTTTCTTCTCATCTGATAAATTTCAAATTTTTCATTTGAGATTTCACCTTCACATGTTCGGAATGTTTCAAACCCTAATCTCTCATATACTTTAATTGCTCTTTTATTAAATGAAGCTACTCCGAAATGAACATATTCTCCTTTGTAGTTGTACTCTTCTATTGCGAAATCAATACATGATGCCACAAATTTTTCCCCAAGTCCTTTTCCACATAGTTCAGGTTTTAGTCCCCACCCTACCCACATTTCATATGTACTCTTAGGATTGCTTCTTACTACTCTATGCTCAACATATCCTTCATCTTCTGAATCTTCCTCTCCTTCTTTGAAAAACTCTATAGTAAATTCTCCAACAAGTTCATCTTTTTCGTCTAAGACTGCAAATTTTCCATGTCCCCAATTTTCTTCATCCAATAATAACTCTGTTTCATTCACATAATCATATACCTGATACTCTTCTCCATACTTCCAATTATCTATCATTTCCTTTGCATAGTCTAAATTCATTGGAACAAAATTAAATTCCATGATATCCCCTCCTATTTTAAAAAGTAATATGTATCCTACTTTCCTTCACTATATTAATTCTATTTTCTTTTCCTATTTCCTTTATTAATTTTAAATATTTGTCTAATATGTTATATATTATAATTTTATGACGAAATAAAAAACTCCTAACTATTCATGTTAGAAGTTTTACAATATCTATTATTATCTATTTTAGAATTAGTAATATTTTAAACTTACACCTAAACATAATAAATACTCTTATTAAATACTTTGATTTCTTATAAAACTACTAAGTAATCCACTTGCAGTCGTCTTGCTATTGCTGAAACTCCGAATGTCTCCAAATACTAAAAAACTATCCTTTGCTCTTGATACAGCAACATTTAACATACTTCGATTGGTATCTATAAAATAACATCCATCATCTTTACCATATACTGATGACATTATAACAATCCTTCTCTCTGCACCTTGAAAGGTATGAACAGTTCCAACACTTATATATTCATTTATATGCGGTATTTTCTTCTTAAGCTCTTTTTCTATATATTTTGCCTGAGCTTTAAAAGGTGTTATAATCCCAACTAAACTTCTAACCTCTTCGTGTATATAAGCTTTTTTTATTGTTTGAAAATTTATTGATAGCCAATTAGCAATTTCATTAGCTTCATTTTTATTAAATCTACTAGTTCCACTTTTGTATGAGTAATCACTATCAACTTGTTTATAACCAAAATATGGTATATTTTTAAGTTGATAGTTTTCATCGAGTTCTCCTAATCCTCGCATCGGTTTTAAATTTCCTTCATATACTAATTCATTACAATAAGAAATTATTTCATTATAACACCTTCTATGTTCACTTAGAAACAAGCCCCGTCGATTAAATTTTTTATACTTACAAGCTTTTGAAGCAACTTTCATTATACTAGAGTTAGAAGCATTTAAACCTAATTCCTCCAGTAACTCATAGTGCTCCTTGTTTTCAATTACATTATTCTCTATAGCTAGTGACTTATCTAAAGCTCTACTAACTCCCCATACTGGTTCAATCTGATGTATATCACCAACAATTACAGCCTTTTTTGCTAAAGAAAAAGAACATGCCCCTATCTCAGGTGATACTTGTCCAGCTTCATCTACTATTAATAAATCTATATGATTATAAAGATAATTAGTTTTATTACCTCCCTCGTAGCATAAAAAATTACGTGGCAACTGGTAAAAGGTCATTACATAACATGGAGTTATCATGCTTAATCTATTATATAACCGCTCTACAACATTTGGATAATTTGTACCTTTTTGTTTCTCAGTTAACATATCTTCTCCCTTTAACCATCTACATTCATAATAATGCACAGCTAACCAAAATTGTATATACCTTAAAGTAGTATCCAAAAGTTTATTAATTTCCTCTAAATTCAAATTATATATAACATCTTCTTTAATAACATCTATATTTAATTCTTTTAAATCTAAAATATTTCTATCATAATCTTTTATTAATGACTGTATCTCATCATATATCCTTGTTATAGCATGTACTTGTTTTTTAATATTTTTGATTAAATAACTATATTCCTCTTCTATTTCTATTAAGCTCATCTCTTCATTTAAAAAAGTTTCATTAGGCTCAATAAACATTCTATTCATGTTATGTATTTTTCTTTTAAAAGGGCTTATAAATTTAAGTAATTTGTATAAGAGTGGCATATTTTTAAAGTGGTTCTGCCATTCTTTAATCCTTATATAAATATTTGATATCTCTTCTTTATGGTCATTTATTTTTATTCTAAGAGAATCAGAAAGTTCTCTTATATTTTTATGCTCAGTATTATATTTTTCTAATTTATTTGCTATATCTAATATATTCTTTTTAATCTCATTAACTTCACATAATACATTATGTATTTTATTTTCACAATCTTCTAAATTAGAAATATTTTCATTGAAATATAAGTTATAATTGGTCATAAATTTATGCTTTGATTTCCGTATATTCTCATCACTCTCAATATCAGATACGAAGTATTCACCTTTTATGTTAGTGAAGTGATACCCCTTTTTTTGAGCCATTTTCTCTTTTAATGATGATGGGAAGTAAGTAGCAAAGCTATTGACCCCTTCAATCCATCGTTCTTCAAGATTTCTATAACCTATTGGTTCAATCTTTCCAAAAGATTCTATTATATTAGTTACTGCTTGATTATTTGTGGAGGTAGCAACTATCAGTGGTGGTTTTTCTTTCTCTAATGCTTTTTCCACGTATAAATCCCCCACAATAGATTGAAGTAAGGTAGTTTTTCCAGTACCAGGAGGACCATTTATTGCTAATATTTCGCCTTCTTCCATAAGACTAAAGTGATTTATACTTTCTCTTTGTGAAGGTGATAAGGGGTACTCTCCTCCCATTTGTCCAGAATGTCTTTTCATCTCATTTATTTCGTTTTTTACTAAAGGAGATATATCTTTGTATTTTAAATTTATAAAGTTCTCATATAGCTTTGAGCCTTTATATTCTTTAAGTAAATCATCATATAATTTTAATATTGAAGTTGTAGCATTTATAGTATTATCCTTTAATATATATACTTGGTCTTCTATTTCTAATTCTTTCAAATGAAGGTCATCAAATTTAGATTTTGTCACAAATTCATATAGTTTTTGAGAAAAGTCAATATAATCTCCCCAAGTTTTTATATTATGAATTAATCCAATACTTTTACTCATATAATTATTAAAATCTTCAATGTGACCAATTGATAAAGTTTCTTCAACTATCGGTTGAAGATAGTCTCTAGGTATCCATGGTAATTTACCCGTTGCATAGGATAAAGTTCCATCTTCTTTAAGAATAGCTGGTATATAATATATACCAGTTAAATCCTCTAAGTCACTATTTATCTTTTCTTGAGAATCAAAAATAGTTTTTATTGTTTTGGCAACAATTATTACTTTAATATTATCTGTGCATTTATTATCTTTATTGGCTTCTAATAAGACTTGATATATACTCTCATGAATCTTTCCATCAATTAATTCTTCACTTGAAAAAATACAATAATTATCTTCTTTAAAGTTGATTGCTTGATTGCTCTGTGAGGCAATTGCACTTCTAAAATATGCTGTCATTTCTTCTATTTGGTTGCCCATGTCTTCACCTGTCTTTCCTAATAACTCATTAATATTAATTACTTGTTTGTGTACACAAAATAGTAATATCTAATTTATTTTTAAAATAGAAAATCAAGAAATAAAGAATCTTCTACTCTAGCTTATTTTGTAAACCCTAAATTCTTTCTTTAAAAAATAGTTAAATATATGATATTTATATAATAAATCATCTTCATTTATATTATTAATAAATTTTTTATTTCCTCTTATAATATTTAAAATACAATTTCTATATTTCTCATATATAATTCATTTGTTAGGAGTTTCATGCTAGTGCTAAAATAAAAGTGTACCAAATTTAACCCTTTGCTAAACAAAAAATATACCACTTCAATCAACTCTTCCCGTATAATTAATGTAGGTCAAACATTTTTTACAGGGGGTTACGAGGTGATTAAATTGGTACAATATGATTATATCAGATTTTTATATTTTAATGAAGGACTCTCAAAGCGAGAGATTGCAAAAAGAGTAAATGTGCATAGAAATACAGTTACAAGAGCAATTGAAAATGAAGATAACAGCTACAACCTAACGGTTGAAAATAAACAGCCTGTTAATGGTCCATATAAAGATAGGATTACAATTATGGTTTAAGCTAACTATAATAAACCTAGAAAGCATAAATTAACTAAAAATAGGATGTATGAACTCATTACTGAAGAAGGATATACAGGGTCTTATTCTGCATTCACTTACCTAGTTAGAAAATCGAAGAAGAACTAAACCTTTCTACAAAAGAAGCCTTCCCTAAATTAGATCACCCGAAGGGCGTTTTACAAGTTAACTTTGGGGAGATGATTGTAAAAGATAATGGAATACCTAGAAAAGTACAGGTGTTCTGTGCTAAACTTTCTTCCGAAAAAGCAGAATTTATACATGCATATCCAAGACAAAGTAGTGAATTTTTCTTTGATGGTCTTAATAAGGCCGTTGTCTTCTTTGGAGGCATCCCTAGGAAATTTATATTTGATAATTTAACTCAAACAGTTAAAGAAGTTGAAAAAGGTAATGATCGTATATTGCAAGATGAATTTTGTGGACCTGCTAAAGGTAATGAAAAAGTACTTGTAGAGAATCTAGTGAAATACACAGGAAACAACTATTTCTTACCTTACTTAGATTTTAAAGGTTTTAATGAACTAAATAATTGGCTTCTGAATAAGTGCTGGAATCGACTTCAAACTAAAAAAAACGTAAGACTATAGAACAGTTTGATTTTTCTAAGGCACCATTCTTAAGAAAAACCGAAGTTTTGATTTATTTAAGTTAGATTTTACTGATATAAATCAAAATCTTATATTTATAGGTGCTCCAGGTACTGGGAAAACACATTTATCTATATCTTTAGGTATAGAAGCTTGTAAAAGGGGTAAATCAGTTCAATTCTACACAGCTGCAACTCTTGGTAATTTACTTGTAGAGCTAGAGGATAAATTAGAACTTGGTAAATTCCTTAAGAAATTAATAAAATTGATTTATTAATTATTGGTGTGCTAGGATATGTCTCACTATCTAAGAAAACAACACAGCTATTATTCCAAATATTTTCAGAAATATATGAAAGAGGTTCTATTATTATAAATACAAATCTTCAATTTGGTCAATGGGTTAATATTTTTCATAATGAACGTATGACTGCAACTATAATTGATCATTTAATCCATAATAGTAAAATATTAACTTTTAATGGTGAAAGCTATCGCTTTAAAAGCCGCCAGGCTGACTTAGCAATGAAGTAGAGTTTTGATTCTTTAAAACTCACTTCTATATTTTTATCAAAATTGGTACACAATTTGTTTTGTAGGTTGGTACACTCTTCTATTGATAAAAGCATGTGTACTTAGATATGCCCATTTAGGACTAACTGAGGTTTCTTAGTACTCGCTTACAGCTAGGTTTTTTCATGCCATAGCAGAAGTCTTTGCGAATCACCGCCCCCGCTCTGATGACTTCTAGTTCTCAACAGGTGTTGTTCCCCCGAACCGAAGATTTTTTATAGTGGGTATGGCGTTCCCCCTCCCCACTGACGACAAAGGTTATATAAGCCAAATATATCCCTTACCGAAACGACTTTTTGCATTGGCTCGTCCACACCTATTATTTTTTTATATAGGAGAAATAATA